>DHVE01000085.1 GCA_002412495.1 Betaproteobacteria bacterium UBA5216 | reverse complement strand
CATACCACGTTGGACAAGGCTCTGACTTGCGTGATTACGGAAAAGTCTTTATATTTCCACGCATGAGTTATTTGACACAGGCCATTGCGGCACATGCCTCCCCGGCAAGCGCGCTGCTTCTTCTGTCCAGCCTTCTGCTGGGCGGCCTGTTGCTGCGCGCAAGCGCAAACTAAACTTATCCCACATTTGCAGTACCCCGGGCTGGCGCTCACCGCCAGATATTTGATTTTCGACCTGGCGCCGAGCGCCGGGCATGAATGAAGGCAGCGGAGAACATCATGGCCAAGGAAAAACTCATCATATTTGACACCACCATGCGCGACGGCGAACAGAGCCCCGGCGCAGCCATGTCCAAGGAAGAAAAAATCCGCATTGCGCGGCAACTGGAGCGCATGCATGTGGACGTGATCGAGGCGGGATTTCCCGCGTCGAGCGACGGGGATTTTGAATCCGTGCAGGCGGTCGCGCGCATCATCAAGGACAGCACCATTTGCGGGCTGGCGCGCGCCAATGAAAAGGACGTGCGGCGCTGCGGCGAAGCAGTGCGCGTGGCGAATTCGCCGCGCCTGCATACGTTTATCGCCACCTCTCCCATTCACATGGAAAAAAAGCTGCGTATGGAGCCGACGCAAGTGGTTGATCAGGCCGTGCGCGCTATTCGCTGGGCGAGCGAGTACACCAACAATATCGAGTTCTCGCCGGAAGATGCCGGGCGCTCGGATATTGATTTTTTGTGCCGCATCATTGAAGCCGTCATCAAGGCCGGCGCCACCACCATTAACGTGCCCGATACCGTTGGCTATACGCTGCCGGAACAATTTGGCGGCTTGATCCGAACGCTGCGCGAGCGCATTCCGAACTCCGACAAGGCGATCTGGTCCGTGCATTGTCACAATGATTTGGGGCTGGCAGTGGCCAATTCATTGTCTGCCGTGATGAATGGCGCGCGTCAGGTCGAATGCACCATAAATGGTCTCGGCGAACGTGCGGGCAATGCCTCACTCGAGGAAATCGTCATGGCCGTGCGCACGCGGCAGGACATTTTTGCCTGCGATACCGGCATCGATGCCACGCAGATCGTGCCGGCTTCGAAACTGGTGTCGGGCATCACCGGCTATCCGGTGCAGCCGAACAAGGCCGTGGTCGGCGCCAATGCCTTCGCACATGAATCCGGCATTCATCAGGATGGTGTGCTAAAACATCGCGAAACCTACGAAATCATGAGCGCGGAATCGGTGGGCTGGACCACCAATCGCCTCACGCTGGGCAAACTCTCGGGTCGCAATGCGTTCAAGACGCGGTTGCAGGAAATCGGCATCGAGCTCGAATCCGAGGAACTGCTCAACGCCGCTTTCAAGCGCTTTAAGGATCTGGCCGATAAAAAGCGCGAAATATTCGACGAAGATCTTCAGGCGCTGATTACCGAAGAAGAAATTGAACATATTGAAAATGAGCGCTGGCGGCTGGTGTCCCTTACCGCGCATTCCGAAACCGGCGAATTGCCCTATGCGAAACTCGTGGTGGCCGAGGATGGCAAGGAACGCAGATGCGAATCGCAAGGCAGCGGTCCGGTGGACGCAGCGTTCAAGGCGGTGGAGTCAGTCGCCAATAGCGGCGCATCGCTGTTGCTTTATTCGGTGAACAACATCACCAGCGGTACCGATTCGCAGGGCGAGGTAACGGTGCGGCTATCGAAGGAAGGCCGCATCGTTAATGGTCAGGGCGCGGATACCGACATCGTGGTGGCGTCGGCCAAGGCGTATATCAACGCGCTTAACAAGTTGCATTCCAAGCTGGAGCGCGTCAATCCGCAGGGGTTATAAGTATTTGTTTTTAAATTATTATTTAATCTTCCGGACGTAGAGTATCGCGCTGACAAAGAGTATCACCGTCAGAGCGATTTCTGCGGCGGCAAGCTGCGCTGACAATCCCTTGTCGCTGTAGGCGCGTACCACGCCTTCAACAAAGTAGGCGATGATGAACAGCGTCATCCAGCGATAGGTATAAAGTTTGCCGCGCAAGATGCCAAACAGCGGGATCAATAGTGGCAGTACCTTGAGCACCAGCCACGAGCCGCCCGCGCGCTGCGGCGCAAGCCACAGTTCCCAGGTTAGACAAAGCGCGATCAACGCGATGAGGCTGGCGCTGGCGACGGTGTTAAGCAGAACGAGTGCGCGCGAACCAGCGGATCGCATCAGGGGCGTGCCAGCTTAACGGCGGTGAGCGCCAGGCGTTTCCCCAGCGCAATACACAGTTTGCGCTCGTGTTCGCTGATGGCTTGGTTGCTGGACACACCGGCGACGTGGCTAGCGCCGTAGGGTGTGCCGCCACTCGTGGTGTTCAGCAAATCGGGCTCCGTATAAGGTAATCCCACGATCACCATGCCGTGATGCAATAGCGGCAGCATCATCGACGCTAGCGTGGTTTCCTGTCCGCCATGCATAGACGCGCTGGAGGTGAACACGGCTGCGGGCTTGCCTGATAACGCACCTTTCAGCCACAGGCCGCCGGTGCCATCCCAGAAATATTTCATCGGCGCGGCCATGTTGCCGAAGCGCGTCGGCGAGCCGACGGCAACGCCGATACATTCCTCCAGATCTTTCAGGTCCGCGTATGGCGCGCCGCTGTCCGGCACCGGGGGTTCACTCGCTTCGGCGACGCTGGATACGCGCGGCACGGTGCGTACGCGCGCAGATATACCATTCAGCTGCTCAATGCCCCTTGCCACCAGTCGCGCCATTTGTCCAACGGCGCCGTGGTGGCTGTAGTAGAGAACGAGAATCTCCTGGGTATCGCTCATGGGGGTACTCACTTGTGTATTATAGCGACATCGCCTTACGTGAACGGACAACGATTTTGCGTAAACTGCTTTCACGGCTTGACGAGTTGGTGCGCGTTGTCGCCCGCCGTTTTCAGGAAGATCATGGGTTGCAGACCGCATCCAGTCTGACGTTCACCACACTACTGTCGCTGGTGCCCATCGTTACGGTCGCGCTGACGCTAATGTCGGCATTCCCGGTATTTCATGGTTTGTCCGGCGTGATTGAAGAATTCATTTTCGACAATATCGTGCCGGAATCGGCCGAGGCCATAGAAAAGTACACCGAACAATTCGTCGATAACGCAGCCAACCTGACGGCGGTGGGCATTGCGTTTCTCGCGGTGACATCCATCACGTTGCTGATTACGATAGACGACGCGTTCAACGATATCTGGCGTGTGCGGCGCGCGCGTCCCATGCTGCAGCGCGTGCTGATTTACTGGGCGTTGATAACGGTGGGGCCGCTGCTGATGGGCGGCAGTCTGTCGCTAAGCTCCCTTCTGATGAGCGCTTCAGTTGGATGGATCCGCGATATACCGTACGCGGATGTCACGCTGATCAAATTTTCAGCCATTGCGTTGACTTCGATGGCGTTGGCGCTGCTGTATTTTGCCATGCCCAATCGGCCGGTCCGTATAAAGGATGCGTTGATCGGAGGCGTGCTGGCCGGCGTGGTGTTCGAGGTGACCAAACAGGGCTTTGGTTTTTACATCACCAATTTCCCGACATACAAGCTGGTGTACGGCGCCTTTGCCGCGGTGCCGGTGTTTTTGATGTGGTTGTATATTTCGTGGCTGGTGGTGCTGTTCGGCGCGGTGGTGGTGGCATCGTTGCCAGAGTGGCGCCAGCAAACCATCCAGGGTCGGCTCGCGCCCGGCAGCAATTTTGTGTATGCACTGCAGGTGCTCAAGATGTTTTGGCAGGCGCAGCAGCGCGGCGATGTGGTGACGGTGCCGCAGTTGCACGCCAATCTGCACATCCGCTACGAGCGCATCGAAATCATTCTTGAAGCCATGCAGCGCGCATCGTGGATCAGTCGCGCGCTGCCGTCGGGCTGGGTGTTGCACCGTAATCCCGCCACCATCGCAGTCGCGGATGTGTACCGGCTTTTCGTGTTCGATCCAGCGCTGCCCGTACCGGGTCCGGAAGAACAACCCGAACTTGTGTCGCTGGCGCGGGCGTTTGGCAATCGCATCGGCGATGGCGCGGAGATGTCGGTGGCGAATTTGTTTGAGGCGTCGTCGCCGACCGGACGGGTCATCGCGGCGCAGGACTGAGTTTAGTTTTTGGTCTTAATCACGCCCGGCGCCGCTGGCGAAAAGTCCCACTGCTTCCAGGCCGCGAGTACCATGTTCGGATACTCCGGCTGGCCAAGGCTGCCGTTGTAGCGCCCCAGCGCGCGATAGAGGTCGCCTTTTTCAATATCGATGTAGTGGCGCAGTATCACGCAGCCGAACCGCAGGTTGGTGCGCAGGTGAAACAGGTTGTCGTCGTTGCCACCGATGACTTTGACCCAGAACGGCATTACCTGCATCAAGCCGCGCGCGCCGGCCGTGGAAACCGCGTATTTGCGAAACGCGCTTTCGACCTGTATCAGCCCGAGTACCAGCTGCGGATCTAGGCCGGCACGCTTGGCCTCGTAGTGCACCGTGACCAGAAAATCTTCACGCAGCGCTTTGTCGGGCATGCGACGTTCGAGCTTGTGTGACATTGCATCGAGCCACGTGCGCGCGTCGGCCGGTGTTGCAAACGCGAGAAACGGCGCGGATTGATCGGAAATGGCTTTATGGAGCGCCGCCCGCACGCTGTCCGACATTTTTTCTTCGAGCTGGTTGCCCGCGTGCGCCAGACCGGTGGCAAGCGCGAGCGCGATCCAGCCAATAATCCGATTTATTTCTTGCATGTATTTGATTTTACATGACTTATTATTTCGTTCAAGCCGATTTGGGTGGCGCCGGTTTCGGTGCGGCGCTGGTATTCGACGTGCCCCGTCTTCAGGCCGCGCTCGCCGACAACGATGCGTTGCGGAATGCCGATGAGTTCGATATCCGCAAGCATGGAGCCAAGTCGGTCTTCGCGGTCGTCTAGCAACACATCGAGCCCGGCCGCCTGTAAATCGGCGTACAGCTTTTCCGCCGTTTCCTTGACCTGCGCGCTTTTTTTCATGCCGATCGGCACGATGGCGACATCGAAGGGCGCAATGCTGGACGGAAACATAATGCCGCGCGCGTCATGATTTTGCTCGATGGCGGCAGCCACCACGCGCGTGACGCCGATGCCGTAGCAGCCCATCTCCATGATCTGCGATTTGCCGCCTTCGTCAAGAAACGCGAGGTTCAGCGCCTTGGAATACTTGGTGCGTAGCTGGAAAATATGGCCGACTTCTATGCCGCGGCATAACTCCAGTTTGCCTTTACCGTCGGCACAGGCATCGCCGCTGACAACGTTTCGAATATCGGCAACCACGGGCTCGCGGAAATCGCGCGCAATGTTAGCGCCCGTGTAATGGTGATCTGTTTCGTTTGCGCCAATCACAAAATCGGCCATCGCGGCCACCGTGCGATCCGCGACCACCGTGCCCTTGAAGTTCACCGGCCCCAGCGATCCGGGATCGGCGCCGAAGGCGTCTCGAATGCTCGCGGGTGAAGAAAATGTAACTGGTTGTTTTATTTGAGAAAGTTTTCCGGCTTTGATCAGGTTTAATTCATGATCGCCACGCACCATGAGCAGCGCGGGTTCGCGGTCCGCGCCATCAACGACCACGGCTTTGACAGTCTTTTCGGCGGGGATTTTCAAAAACGCGCAGAGTTCAGCAATGGTTTTTACGTTGGGCGTATGGAGTTTTGTCAGGGACTGGCTGGCGGCGGGGCGCGGCGCTGCGGGAGCAACGGCCTCGGCGAGTTCAACGTTCGCTGCGTAATCCGAATCCGGGCAATACGCGAGCGCATCTTCGCCGGAATCTGCCAGCACGTGAAACTCATGCGAGCCGGTGCCGCCTATGGAGCCGGTATCGGCGGCCACTGCGCGAAACTTCAAACCCAGTCGCGTGAAAATGCGCGAGTAGCAGTCGTACATTTCGCGGTAGGTGTTTTGCAGATCGTCGTACGAGGCGTGAAATGAATACGCGTCTTTCATCACAAACTCGCGCCCGCGCATTACGCCAAAACGCGGGCGAATTTCATCGCGAAACTTGGTTTGAATTTGATAGAAGTTTAGCGGCAACTGGCGGTAGCTTTTGACCTCGCGGCGAACTACATCGGAAATCACTTCTTCGTGCGTGGGGCCGAAACAGAACTCGCGGTCGTGCCGGTCCTTGATGCGCAGCAGTTCGGGGCCGTATTGTTCCCAGCGGCCGGATTCGATCCACAGTTCGGCGGGTTGCACGGCGGGCATTGATAGCTCGATCGCGCCGCTACGATTTAACTCCTCGCGTATGATGGTCTCGACCTTGCGTAAAACGCGCAGGCCCAATGGCATCCAGGTGTAAACGCCGCTGGTCAGGCGTTTGATGAGGCCGGCGCGCAGCATCAGTTTGTGGCTGATGACTTCGGCCTCGGAAGGGGCCTCTTTTAGCGTGGAAATGAAGAACCGGGATGCGCGCATGGCTGCCAACTGTCGAAAAAAAACGTATTCTACCGGACAAGGCAAATTTTTCGGGACATTCACTCCATCATGAGCATGCAAGGCGGTTGGCGCATCAGGAAACCGGCGGTGGACGCCGAAACGGTTTATATCAGCGAGAAATTCGGCGTGCGCGCGCTGCACATCGGCAGCGATACGGTGCAAAGCGCGATGCGCATTGCGGCACCGAACGATCTGGAGTTGTCTTACACGCGCAGCATGATGGGCTTTCTGCTGTTTAACGACAAACCGAAATCCGTGTTGATGATCGGTTTCGGCGGTGGCTCGGTCGCCAAATTTATTTATCACCGCATGCCGTGGACAAAAATCCGCGCGATTGAATTGCGCGAGCGCGTGCTGACGGTGGCGCGACGTTATTTCGAAGTGCCGCCGAACGATGAACGCTTTGAAGTGATTATCGGCGATGGCGTGGAATTTATCAGCCGGCCGCAAGTATGCGCGGATCTGGTGGTGGTGGACGGCTACGACGGCGAGTCGCATGTGCAGGCGCTGGCGACGGTGGCGTTTTACCGCGATTGTCACGACCGGCTGAACCCCGGCGGCATGCTGGTGGTGAATCTGTGGGGCGGCGACCGCGAGTTTCACGATACCTTGAAGCGCATTGAAGCGGCGTTTCCGGCAGGTACGGTATGTCTGCCCGCCGACAAGCCGGGCAATATTATCGTTTTTGGCTTTCGTTCCGCGCCCGGTAATATCGATTGGACTGAACTGGATCGGCGCGCGGCGGCGCTGGAGCTGGTCTATGAATTAGGTTTCGCCCGCTTCGTCGAAAGCCTGCGGCGCATGAATAAACATGACGAAAAACAATTGTTAATTTAGATATTATTTCGCCGGTTTGCGGCGCTTTCATTCGCGCCGGAATTGTGGAAGAATCAGCGCAATTAACGCATTGATGGGGTCGTGATCGTGATAGACCGCGATGGGTACCGCCCCAATGTAGGCATCATTCTTTGCAATTCGAAGAACGAGGTTTTCTGGGGCAAACGGGTGCGCGAGCACTCTTGGCAGTTTCCGCAGGGTGGTATTAATCCGGGTGAGTCGCCGGAGGCCGCCATGTATCGTGAGCTGCACGAAGAAGTCGGGCTGCGGCAGGAGCACGTCAGTATTCTCGGTCGCACGCGCGAGTGGCTGCGCTATGAGGTGCCGGAGCGTTGGTTGCGCCGCGAATGGCGCGGCAATTATCGCGGTCAAAAGCAAATCTGGTTTTTGCTGCGTCTGATTGGCCGCGATTCCGACGTGTGTCTTCGCGCCACCGAGAAACCGGAGTTTGACGCGTGGCGGTGGAACGACTATTGGGTGCCGACAGAGTCAGTGGTGGAATTCAAGCGCGACGTGTATCAGAAAGCGCTGACGGAACTGGTGCGCTATCTCGAGCGGCATAATCATCCGTCGATGCGGCGGCGGCCGGCGGACAGAACCGGGACTGCACGGCAGGAATCCTGAGGGGCGGGTTCGCCCATAGTGCAATAGTGCCAATGGTTCGGATAGCACCCACTCGGCAAATAGCGATACACTATCGCCGCCATTGATTTATTCTATTTGCGCCTATCGTACTGATGGCGCACAATTCTGATGGGCTCACCGTTTTCGTTTTGCATTTCGCGCATCGCTGTCGGGTGTGCGCCCCCTCTTAGGAGGTGTTGAGTTAAGTGGATGTTTATAAAGGAGATATTATGCAGCTCAAAGGATCGAAAACCCACGGTAATTTGAAGGCAGCCTTCGCCGGCGAATCGCAAGCCAACCGCCGTTATCTGTACTTCGCAGCGAAAGCCGACGTGGAAGGGCAGAACGACGTTGCGGCGCTGTTCCGCTCCACCGCGGAAGGCGAGACCGGCCACGCGCACGGCCATCTGGAACACATGGAAGCTTGCGGCGATCCCGCAACTGATCTGCCGATCGGCAGCTCGCGCAACAACCTGAAGGCTGCGGTCGCGGGCGAGACGCACGAGTACACGGATATGTATCCGGGCATGGCCAAGACCGCGCGTGACGAAGGCTTCGGCGAGATCGCCGACTGGTTCGAGACGCTGGCGAAGGCCGAGCGTTCGCATGCCAATCGGTTCCAGAAAGCATTGGACGCGCTCGCTGATTAACCGATCACGAGGCGTAAGGAGTGAGGCGTGAGGCGCGAGCCTGACCCTCACTCTTTTTTTTCGCCTTACCACCACCACCTCACAACACCATGGCTATTACCGTCAAAGAAGGCAGTCTGGAAAAGCCCACGCGGCATCCGCTGGACTGGAAGTCCCCGGCGTTTTACGACGAGGTTGCGCTCAACCAGGAGCTCGAACGGGTATTCGACATTTGTCACACATGCCGCCGCTGCGTGAGTCTTTGCACCGCGTTTCCGACGCTGTTTGATCTGATAGACGACAACCCGACGATGGAAGTCGAGGGGGTGGCGAAAGCGGATTTCGGCAAAGTGGTGGATCAGTGTTATCTGTGCGACATGTGCTACATGACGAAATGCCCGTATGTACCGCCGCACGAATGGAATGTGGATTTTCCGCATTTGATGCTGCGTGCCAAGACCGTCAAGTTCAAAAAAGGCGGTACGGGTTTTCGCGACAAGTTGTTGTCGAGCACGGATGCAATGGGAAAGCTCGCGTCGATACCGGTGGTGGTGCAGGTGGTAAACGCGGTTAACAAGAATGGCGCCGCGCGAAGCCTGATGCACAACGTGTTGGGGGTACATAAAGATCGCCAATTGCCGGAATACGACAGCTCAAGATTTCGCGGCGCCGCGCGGCTTAATGAATCGTTTCCGGTGCGCGATGGCGCTTTGACACATGGAAAGGTCGCCATTTATTCGACGTGTTACATTAATTACAACGAGCCGGGCATCGGGCACGATCTGGTAAAAATACTGGCGCACAACGAAATCCCGGCGAAGCTCGTCGAAAAGGAAGCGTGTTGCGGCATGCCCAAGCTGGAGTTGGGCGATCTGGAGGCGGTCGCGCGTAATAAGGCGATCAATATTCCGGTGCTGGCGAAGCTCGCGCGCGAAGGTTATGCGTTATTGGCTGCGGTGCCGTCCTGCGCGCTGATGTTCAAGCAGGAATTGCCGCTGATGTTTCCCGATGACGAGGACGTGAAGGCGGTGGCGGAGGCGATGTTCGATCCGTTCGAATATTTTATGTTGCGTCTCAGGGACGGATTACTGAAAACGGATTTTAAAAAGCCGCTGGGTCGCGTGTCGTATCACATCCCGTGTCATCTGCGGGTGCAGAACATAGGGCAAAAAACACGCGAGCTATTGGAAAAAATCCCGGAGACCACGGTAACGACCGTCGAACGGTGTGCGGGACATGACGGCACCTGGGGTGTCAAGCGCGAGTACTACGAGAACTCGATGAAGATCGGGCGCCCGGTGTTCAGGCAGATGGCGGATGCCAAGCCCGATTACATCAGTTCGGATTGCGCGATCGCGGGGCGGCATATTCAGCAAGGCATGACGGAAAGTAATGCCGATCAGCGGGCCGAAAAACAGCATCCCGTCACGTTGCTGCGCATGGCGTACGGACTGTAACCAGAAGTAGACATGTCGAAAATTACCCGCGAGAGCCTGATGACACTCGAAGCCTACGCTAGGGCGCGCGTGGCATTCAGGGCCAAAGTCATCGAACACAAAAAAGCGCGTACCGTTGCGCTGGGTGATCACATCACGCTGATATTTGAAGACGAACTCACCATGCGCTATCAAATTCAGGAAATGCTGCGCGTGGAAAAAATCTTTGAAGAGTCGGGGATTCAGAATGAACTCGATGCGTACAACCCCATGGTGCCCGACGGCAGCAATTGGAAGGCGACGATGATGATCGAGTATCCAGACGTTGCCGAGCGGCAGCGCATGCTCGCCAGGCTGATGGGGGTTGAAGATCGCGTGTGGATTCGCGTGACGGGCTTTTCCCCGGTGTTCGCGATAGCCGACGAAGATCTTGATCGATCAACCGATGAGAAAACGTCCGCAGTACATTTTCTGCGCTTTGAGTTGAGCGACGACATGAAGCGGGCGCTAGCATCCGCCGGCGCGGGCGTGACATTGGCCGCTGGCGTGGACCATCCGCAATATCGGGTGTCGCTGGACCCCGTGCCGTCGTCGACGGTAGCGGCATTATTGCGGGACTTGTCGTAAGATATTGTTTTATATATAAATTATTGATAATGGCGAAATTCCACAGGTTGATTTTGGCGTGGGTGACTGCCAGTGCGTTGTTCGCTGCCGTGCCAGCCATGTCGCAGTGGAAAGACTGGGACTACGATCTTGATCAGGAAAAAAAGTCCTGGCAAGAATTGCAGGCGCAGATTCCACCCTATCCAAAGTCGGAAAATTTATTGAAGTTTGATGCCGGGTCCAATACGGCCAATACATTTTATTTGGACTCGGCTTCGATATCGGTCGGCGACGACGGGGTGGTGCGTTATACGCTGATGGTCAAGACGGGGGGCGGCGCCACCAATGTGTCATTTGAGGGCATACGTTGCGATACGCGCGAACTCAAAATTTACGCCTTTGGCCGCCCCAGCGGTGAATGGTCGCGCGCCCGCGATACCCAGTGGCGGGAAATTGCATTTCGTGAAATCAATAATCATCATCTGACATTGTTTCGCGAGTATTTTTGTCCGACGCGAAAAACTATCGCCACCGTGCCACAAATACTCAACACGCTGAAATTCGGTCCGCCAACGAGATAGAGCCGAGTTTTCGAGTTACAACAACACCAGATTGTCCCGGTGTATCAACTCCGGCTCGTCGATGTAACCCAGCTTCGCCTCGATTTCACTCGAGGGCGTGCGCAGGATGCGGCGCGCCTCGGACGCGCTGTAGTTAACCAGTCCGCGCGCAATTTCGCGGTGCGATTCATCACGACAACTGACGGCTTCGCCGCGCTCGAATTCACCGGTGACTTCGTAGACGCCGATCGGGAGCAGGCTCTTGCCGTCCGCCAATAGCGCGCGTGCCGCGCCTGCATCAAGCATGAGGTTGCCGCGGGTTTGCAGATGATCCGCGAGCCATTGTTTGCGCGCGGCCATTGTTGCGGACTTTGCCCGCAGCAGCGTGCCGATGCGCTCGCCTTGCGCGAGACGTACCAGCACATCGGGCTCGTGACCGGATGCAATCAGCGTGTGCGCGCCGCCGCGCGCCGCGCGTTGCGCGGCGATCACTTTGGTAATCATGCCGCCCAAGCCGATGTGACTGCCAGCGCCGCCGGCCATTTTTTCGAGCGCCGGGTCGGTAGCATTGGCTTCGGTGACGAGTTTGGCATCGGGATAGGTGCGCGGGTCGGCGTCAAAGAGGCCGGTTTGATCGGTCAGAATCACCAGGACATCGGCTTCGATCAGATTGGTGACCAGCGAACCGAGTGTGTCGTTGTCACCCACGCGAATTTCGTCTGTGGCAACGGTGTCGTTTTCGTTGATGATGGGAATTACGCCAAGCGCCAGCAGGGTGCGCAGTGTGGTGCGCGCATTGAGATAACGTTTTCGGTCTGCGAGATCATCATGCGTCAAGAGAATTTGCGAGGTGAGCAGATTGTGTTTCCGAAAACATGATTCGTAAACCTGCACTAATCCCATTTGGCCGACGGCCGCCGCAGCTTGTAATTCATGGACTGCGCGCGGCCGCTTTTTCCATCCCAGCCGCTGCATGCCCTCGGCGACCGCGCCGCTGGAAACCAGCACCACTTCGCGATTTAATTTTCGCAATTGCGCGATCTGAGCGGCCCAGCGTGCGAGCGCGGCGTGATCGAGGCCTTGTCCCTGATTGGTGACAAGGCTGGATCCCACTTTGACCACGAAGCGTTTGGCGGTTTTTAGCGGTGTGCTCATGGTCGTGTTGAATCAGGCGGCCGCGTGCGCCTCGTCCTCGGCGTGGATCGCCACCGCCGGCAGACTGTCCAGATAATTCATGATGGCGTGGACCAGTTCACTGCAACCAGCGCCGGAAATCGCGGATATCACAAACACTGGGCCTTTCCAGCGTAGCCGCCGGACGATGCTCTTGGTGAGTTTATCTCGCTCATCCGCTCCGAGCAGATCGGCTTTGTTGAGGATCAACCAGCGTGATTTTTTAAAGAGGGCTTCGTCATACTTGCGCAATTCGGCCACGATGGCGCGCGCGTCCTTGACTGGATCGGCGCCTTCTTCGGGCGGCGCGATGTCGATCAGATGCAACAGTAATTTCGTGCGTGCCAGATGGCGCAAGAACTGGTGACCCAGGCCGGCACCCTCCGCGGCACCCTCGATCAGGCCGGGGATATCGGCAATGACGAAGCTGCGATTCATATTGGCGCGTACCACACCGAGGTTCGGATGCAACGTGGTAAACGGATAATCGGCGACCTTGGGTTTGGCGGCGGACACGGCACGGATCAAGGTGGACTTGCCGGCATTGGGCATGCCGAGCAGGCCGACATCCGCGAGCACTTTTAATTCGAGCTTGAGTTTGCGCGTTTCGCCTTCTTCGCCTCGCGTAAACTGACGCGGCGTGCGATTAGTGCTGGACTTGAAATGCAGATTGCCGATGCCGCCCTTGCCACCTTGCGCGATCAGCGCGCGTGCGTGATTGTGCGTGAGATCGGCCAGCACTTCGCCCGTTTCAAAATCGCTGATAACGGTACCAACGGGCATGCGCAACTCAATATCGTCGGCACCGCGGCCATAACAATCCGCGCCGCGGCCTTTTTCGCCTTTTTTCGCCCGGTGAATACGGGCATAGCGATAATCGATCAGGGTGTTGATATTGCTATCGGCAATCGCATAGATGCTGCCGCCCTTGCCGCCGTCACCGCCGTCCGGCCCCCCGAAAGGCATGAACTTCTCGCGCCGGAAGCTCGCGACGCCGTCGCCGCCCTTGCCGGCATGAACCTCGATTATCGACTCGTCGATGAATTTCATGGTGTCAGCTTACCGCAATCGAATGCCGAAACAAAAAAGCCCTGTCGGCGACAGGGCTTGTTGCCGAGCGCAAGCGGAATCAGGCCGGTTGCGCCGTCACTACAGGAACTACGTTAACCATCGTACGGCCCTGCGCGCCCTTCTGGGCAAACGCCACGCGGCCGCTGACTTTCGCGAACAACGTGTGATCGCGGCCCATGCCGACATTGTCGCCAGCGTGCATGCGGGTTCCGCGTTGACGGACAATAATGCTGCCCGCCGGGATGAGTTCGCCGCCAAAGGCCTTGACGCCCAGGCGTTTTGATTCGGAATCGCGACCGTTACGTGAACTGCCGCCGGCTTTTTTGTGTGCCATGGTGTGTCCTTCTTATTCGGTAATGCCGAGAATTTCGATCTCGGTGAAATTCTGACGATGCCCTTGTTGCTTGCGATAGTGCTTGCGGCGGCGCATTTTGAAAATATGCACTTTGTCGCCCCGTCCATGGGCCAAAACCTTGGCCTTGACGACTGCACCCGCCACCAGTGGCTTGCCCAGTTTTACTGCCGCGCCTTCGCCGACGGCCAACACCTGATCGAGCACAATTTCGCTGCCAACTTCTGCAAGTAGCTGTTCTACCTTGACTTTTTGGCCGCTGTTGACCCGATACTGTTTACCGCCTGTTTTTACGACCGCATACATGTTAAACCCCGCCCATCGGCATCGATTGGTTTGTCCCCGTAACCGGGAAAGCCGCGCATTATACAAAACCCCCGCGTTTTAGTCAAAACTGTTGAATTGGTGGCGGAAGGTGAAAAGCGCCCTGTTTTCAAAGGCATATCCCGCGGTGCGCGCTACGGGATGCACGCGACGTGCCCCGGCTTGCGGTATCATTCAAGCCCTTCGCGGTCTTGAGTCGTGTCATTTGTGTCCATAGAAGCCATTCGTGAGTTTATTGCCGGAGATATGCAGGCAATAGACCGTGTCATTCGATCCCGCCTGCATTCTGATGTGCCGCTGATCCGGCAGGTCGCGGAATATATCATCGGGGGTGGCGGTAAACGCCTGCGTCCTGCGCTGGTGGTACTTTCGGCCGGGGCCTTTGGTTATCAGGGTACCCGCCACCATGAGTTGGCGGCGGTGATTGAGTTTATCCACACGGCCACGCTGCTGCATGATGATGTGGTCGATGAATCCGCATTGCGCCGCGGACGGGCGACCGCGAATTCGTTATTCGGCAATGCTGCCAGCGTGCTGGTGGGCGATTTTGTCTATTCGCGGGCCTTCCAGATGATGGTGGACGGCGGCAACATGCGCATTCTTGAAGTGCTGGCCGACGCCACCAATATCATCGCGGAAGGCGAAGTATTGCAATTAATGAATTGCAACAATCCCGATATCGAGGAGGATGGCTACTTGCAGGTCATTCGTTGCAAAACCGCCAAGTTATTCGAGGCAGCCACGCGTATCGGTGCGTTGCTTGGCGGCGCAGGACGGGAGGCCGAGGCTGCCATGGCGCGTTACGGCGCGCACCTCGGGACGGCATTTCAGTTGATTGACGACGTGTTGGATTACAGCGGCGACCAAGCAGTGATTGGTAAGAACGTAGGTGACGATCTTGCCGAGGGTAAACCGACCCTGCCACTGATTTATGCGATGCGTACCGGGAGTGCGGCGCAGGTCGCTGCGGTCCGGCGTGCCATCGAGGCGGGCGGCTTGGAAGAATTGCCAGCGGTGCTCGACGCCATACGCGAGACCGGTGCGCTGGACTATGCGCGAAAACGCGCGGGCGATGAAGCGTGTTTGGCACGTGCGGAACTGGCGGGGGTGGCCGACAACAGGCCACGTGAATATCTGCTACAATTAGCAGATTACTCGGTAACGCGCAATTACTGAGTTTTTGCTGAGTTTCAATGAGTTGGTTGCTGAAAATTACCGAAGTTCGGGTTAGGCACGTTGAGCCGAGGTAATGGGTTGTATGGGTTATAAACGCGGCTTGCCGCGTGTTTTTTTCTGTGGGTTACGGGCATTGTTGTGGTTTTATGTCGTGTGTTATTCAGTGCCGGTTGCCTTCATTCGGGGTGTAGCTCAGCCTGGTAGAGTACTGCGTTCGGGACGCAGGAGTCGGAGGTTCGAACCCTCTCACCCCGACCAATTCACGCTGGTCGCGCTGGCAATGTTGGCCACGCGGGTTCGCACAGGAATGTCCGGCACTCGCCCTTCGGGCGAGTGCCGGGTTTTTCGGACGAATTGCTGCGTTCGCCCGTCGCGGACAATCCCGCGCGAACTCGACGCCAGCGCTGGATTCCGGCACACTTCCCAACTACTTCTGAAAGCGATGCCGTTATAGGCAAATCATGGGCAAATATCTGCTGCTGATCGGTGGCGCCTTGCTGGTCTATTGGATCGTGCGCGCGAGCCTTCGTCGCCGCCAGCGGGAATTGTCGCAA
This sequence comes from Betaproteobacteria bacterium UBA5216, assembly GCA_002412495.1. Taxonomy (GTDB): domain Bacteria; phylum Pseudomonadota; class Gammaproteobacteria; order Burkholderiales; family SG8-41; genus UBA5216. The sequence continues at coordinate 19,659 of DHVE01000085.1, read as the reverse complement.
CAGCACGAAAAAGCAGCGCCCGAAGACATGGTGCGCTGCGACGACTGCGGCGTGCATTTGCCGCGCGGCGAAAGTCTGACGGTGCGTGGGCGATTTTATTGCAGCGTGGAGCATCAACGCCGTCATGATGCCAGCGGTTGATTGCGCCGCCATGTGTGCCTTCTTTGTCCTGTGCGCCCTGTTCACCCTGCGTACGATGTACATGTCCTGCGCACGGCTGCCCGCGTGAAATGGCGCCTATCGTGTCGAACGTTCCCAATATAGCAAGGATGCCCATGGCGGTGCTGGCGGAGCGAAAGACGCGCAGGGATGTAGACGACACCGCGATTCCTGCTGGGTACCCGGAGCCTTACTGGCGCTCGCTACAGTACTTCAATGTCTATCGATTGGTGATCGGGCTGGTTCTGCTCGTGGGTGCAATATTCGGCCACAACACGTCGCAGCTCGGATCGTATGATCGCCCGTTGTTTTTTCAGGTGCTGCTGACGTATTTGCTGTTCACGATAATTTTTGTTGGCGTGGTCAGAACACGATGGCGGTTTAATGTGCAGCTTGCGTTGCAGGTTATTGCCGATATCGTTTTTATCGTGATGCTGATTTATGCGAGCAATGGGATCACCAGCGGACTGGGATTATTGTTGCTGACAACACTGGCGGGTGCCGGATTGATTAGCCGCGGCCGGCTTACGTTGCTGTACGCCGCGCTCGCCAGCATAGCCGTACTGCTTGAACATACTTACGAAGTCATCGTATTTCAGGAGGGCGTTTCGCAATATGTGCAGGCCGGCTTTTTGTCGATCGGGTATTTTGCCACTGCGCTGGTGGCGCATACGCTGGCACGGCTGACGTTGCAGAGTGAAAGAATCGCGGCGCAACGCGAGGTCGATCTGGCGAATTTGTCCGAAGTCAACCGCCTGGTGATTCAGGATATGCCGGACGGCGTGATCGTGGTGGATGGTGCTGGCATGATTCGCCAGATTAACCGTCAGGCGGAAACGTTGCTCGGGCCCGCGGGCGATCACAACACCCTGTTACTGGCGGACTATGCGCCCCGGCTGGCGGAACATCTCGGTCGCTGGCGCTCCGGCGCGGCGGGGGTTACTGCGGCGTACGTGGCGTCGATGGACGACCGTCATGGATTGCGCTTCGTGCCGGTGAGCGGTGGAGCGGACGCGGGCACCGTGATTTTTCTGGAAGACCTGACCCGCGTGCGGGAAGAAGCGCAACAGATGAAGCTCGCGGCGATTGGACGTCTTACCGCCAACATCGCCCACGAAATTCGCAATCCGCTCGGATCGATCAGTCATGCCGCGCAATTGCTGCACGAGGAACCGGACGGTTCGGCGACAACGCGCCGCCTGCTGGGGATCATTCACGAAAACACGCAACGCCTGAATCGCATGGTTAATGACGTGCTGGGTCTAAATCGCGGGCAGGTTGCGCACCTGGAAGCGGTCGAGGTGGATGAATTTGTGCGGCAATTCGTCGGTGAATTTGCGGAAACTGAACGCACGGACGCGGATGTGTTTGCCGTCCGTGGCGATGCGGCCCTGACCGTGCTGTTTGACCGCACGCACCTGAACCAGATCTTGTGGAACTTGTGCCGCAACGCGCTGCGGCATTGCCGTGGCAAGACGGGCAGCGTCACCATCATAGCGCAGCGGGTGCGGGCTAGCCGTGTTGTAAAATTGGATGTGATCGACGACGGGCCTGGCATTGCGCCCGAAGTGCGCGGCGGACTATTCGAGCCGTTTGTGACCGCGACGGCCGGCGGTACCGGCTTGGGATTGTACATCGCGCGTGAACTATGCGTTGCCAACGGCGCCACCCTGGATTATGTCGAGAGTTCGGCTGGCGCGCAGTTCACATTGACCTGTAGAGCGGCGGGATAACGTACATAAAGAAGAATGCAGTGAGCATCCTATGAATACCCAGAGTCAGATTGCCAAGGGACATGTGCTGGTGGTGGACGATGAGTCCGACATACGCGAGCTGCTGGGCATGACGCTTGCGCGCATGGGCGTGGAGTCACACAGCGCCGCGACGAAGAGCGAGGCGTTGGCGCTGCTCGCTGCCAATCCGTACGATTTATGCCTCACCGATATGCGGCTGCCGGACGGTGATGGTCTTGCGGTGCTCGACTACGTCGCGAAGAATCATCCGCAGATTCCCGTGGCGGTGATTACCGCGCATGGCAGTGCTGAAAACGCCGTGGCCGCGCTGAAGGCGGGCGCGTTCGATTACTTGGCCAAACCCGTTTCGCTCGAGCAGTTGCGCGCGCTCATCCGGTCGGCGCTTAATTTGCCGCGTAACGGATTGAGCTCCGCGAAGCGCGCCGAGAGTGTCGATGCCCCGGCGGGGCCGGTGCTGGTGGGCAATGCGCCCCTAATGCAGCAGGCGCGGCGCATGATTGACAAGCTCGCGCGCAGTCAGGCGCCGGTGCATATTACTGGCGAATCGGGCAGCGGGAAGGAATTGGCCGCGCGCCTGATACATGGCAATGGATCGCGTCAGAGCGCGCCATTTGTGCCGGTGAATTGCGGCGCCATCCCGGAAAATCTGATGGAGTCGGAGTTTTTCGGCTACAGGAAAGGGGCCTTTACGGGCGCCGCGGCGGATCGGGACGGTTTTTTCCAAGCCGCCAGCACCGGCACGCTGTTTCTCGACGAAGTAGCCGACCTGCCGTTGCCCATGCAAGTCAAGTTGCTGCGCGCGATACAAGAGAAAAGAGTGCGCAAGGTGGGATCCACGACCGAGGAAAACGTCGACGTGCGTATTATCAGCGCGACCCATCGCAACTTGGGTGACGAGGTCAAGAACGGTGTTTTCCGGCAGGATTTGTATTACCGTCTGAACGTGATCGAATTGCGCATGCCGAGTTTGCGCGAGATGCGCGACGATATTCCCACGCTGGCGGCTTTGTTGCTTAGGCGTCAGTGCGGTGGCGGCGCCATGCCACGGTTATCAGCGGGTGCGGTGGCGGCGCTGCGCCAATACGATTTTCCGGGCAACGTGCGTGAACTGGAAAACATACTCGAGCGGGCGTTGGCGCTGGCGAATGATGATGAAATCGCCGAAGATGATCTGGGTCTGAGCGACGCATCGCACGACGAAGACGCGGTTGCCGCCGATTTGTCGCATTTGTCGTTGCCGGAAAAGCTGGAAAACATCGAGCGGCAGGCGATCTTGTCGGCGCTGGAAAAAACGCGTTACAACCGCACGGCGGCCGCGAAATTGCTGGGCGTCAGTTTTCGCGCCCTGCGCTATCGCATGGACCGGCTCGGCATTAAAGACGAGCTCGACGGCAAGAGCTGACCGGCAGTGCGCATTTCGGAAGACGGCTTGCTGGAAGGAGGGTGCTTTATCGCGTCCCCCAATAGCGATGCGCGCCCCGGGGGCGTGGCAGTGGAACTCATCGTCGTTCATAACATCAGTCTGCCGCCAGGGGACTTCGGCGGTCCGGGCATCATTGATTTGTTTCTGAATCGGCTCGATCCGGCGGCGCATGGCTACTATGCCGGCATCGCGCATTTGCGTGTATCGGCACATTTCCTGATTCGTCGCAACGGCGACCTCATCCAATTTGTGTCGTGTGCGCAACGAGCTTGGCACGCGGGTGCATCACAGTGGCGCGGGCGCGAACGCTGCAACGATTTTTCAGTGGGTATCGAGCTGGAAGGGACGGACGAAATTCCCTTCGAGGATGCGCAATACGGGTGCCTGGCGCGTCTAATCACTGCGTTAAGGGATCGATATCCCATCGCGGACGTCACCGGGCATTCCGACATTGCGCCGGGCCGCAAGACGGATCCGGGTGCCGCGTTTGAGTGGCGCCGTATAAATAATATTTAAAAACATATAGTTACGATTCTCCCGGCATTGGGCATGTACGGTTGCACGACGCTGCGCTGATGTCATGTTGCTTTCGCGCGACATATTCCCAGTGTACCTGGCTTGGGAATGGTCGATTCGTGCAACAAAAACGGCCAGCCGCGGTCGTTGGATCGGATTTTTTCGCACAAAGCAAGCTTTTTTGTTGCCTAAAAAATGCACAATGAATCCGCCGCTTAGCGCTGGTTCTTGCTGTTTTTCAAGAGCTTTTTAGAAATCCGTAAAAACCTGTTGCGTTCTCAAAATCGCGCTACTAGAATTCGTTGGAAACCCGGTTGAAACCACAACATGTAGTGGTTAATGGTCACTTCCATGGAAAGGTCTGCAACAGAGGGCGGGGAATGCAGCAAAGCGTATAAACGTGGCAGCAATGCCAGCGATGTGCCAGATAACGTGCCAAGAAGTATAAGAATTAAAGATGTGTTAATGGCGTGCAGTAGGGTGAAGCATAAACGCATAACCGATAAAAAACGTATAAATATCAAGGGGTAACCTATGCTATCTGTGAATCCGGCAACCGAAACCGTACAGTCCGTTCCCGTCTCGACATTCACGGTGGCCGAAGGAGGGGGCGAACGAGAGGCGGTTTACGCGCAATACAAGGTCATTCGACGCAATGGCGCGGTGGTCGGATTTGAGCCGCCGAAAATCGCGATCGCCATGACCAAGGCATTTATAGCCGTCAATGGCGGTCAGGGTGCCGCATCCGCGCGCGTGCGAGAGCTGGTTACCCAGCTTACCGATAACGTGGTCAACACCTTGATGCGGCGCCAGCCTTCCGGTGGCACTTTTCACATCGAAGATATTCAGGATCAAGTTGAACTTGCCATGATGCGTGGCGGCGAGCATCACGTTGCTCGTGCCTACGTGCTGTATCGCGAAGAGCGTACAAAGGAGCGCGCGCGCCAGCGCGAAGCCCAGCAAGCGCTGGCGGCCATCGTTCCGCCCACGATTAATGTGACGGAAAACGGCGTGACCAAGCCGCTGGACGTGGTGCGCCTCGGCGCTTTGGTGACCAGTGCCTGCGAAGGGCTGGGGCGTGAAGTGAATCCGCAAGCGGTGATGGAAGGCATGCAGCGCGATCTCTATGACGGCGTGCCGATGGAGGAAGTGCGCCGTTCACTGATACTCGCGGCGCGCGCGTTGATCGAACAGGATCCGAGCTACACCTATGTCACGGCGCGGCTACTGTTGCATACGCTGCGCATGGAGACATTGGGCGTCGAAGCCACCCAAGCCGACATGAAATCGCGATATGCCGAATATCTGCCGGTATTCATCAAGAAGGGCATCGCCGCGGAACTGCTGGACGAGCGGCTTTGCGCGTATGACCTGAAAGCGCTCGGCGCGGCGCTCGACGCCAGCCGCGATCTGAAATTCACTTATCTGGGTTTGCAGATTTTGTATGACCGTTATTTCCTGCACATCGAAGGCCAGCGCATTGAACTGCCGCAAGTGTTCTACATGCGCGTGGCGATGGGCTTGGCGTTGAATGAGCCCGAAGGCAGCCGCGAAGCGCGCGCGATTGAGTTCTACAACGTATTGTCTAGCTTTGATTTTATGAGTTCCACGCCCACGCTGTTCAACAGCGGCACGCGGCGCTCGCAGTTGGCAAGCTGCTATCTCACCACCGTGGCGGACGATCTCGATGGCATCTACGAGGCCATCAAGGAAAACGCCATGCTGCAAAAGTACGCCGGCGGTATTGGCAACGACTGGACGCCGGTGCGCGCGCTGGGCGCCTACATCAAGGGCACCAACGGCAAATCTCAGGGCGTGGTGCCTTTCCTGAAGGTGGTGAACGATACCGCCGTGGCGGTGAATCAGGGCGGCAAGCGCAAGGGCGCGGTGTGTTCGTATCTGGAAACGTGGCACCTTGATATCGAAGAATTCCTCGAGCTGCGTAAGAACACCGGCGATGACCGGCGCCGCACGCACGACATGAACACCTCCAACTGGATTCCGGACCTGTTCATGAAACGCGTGATGGAAGCCGGCGAGTGGACGCTGTTTTCGCCGTCGGATGTGCCCGATCTGCACGAAAAATTTGGCAAGGCCTTCGAGAAGGCTTACGTCGAATACGAAGCACGTTGCGCGCGCGGTGAAATGAAGCTCTACAAGAAGGTTCCCGCGCAACAGCTGTGGCGCAAAATGCTCACCATGCTATTTGAAACCGGACATCCGTGGATCACGTTCAAGGATCCGTGCAATTTGCGCTCGCCGCAACAGCATGTCGGCGTGATTCACAGTTCCAACCTGTGCACCGAGATCACGCTGAACACCGGCCCCGATGAAATCGCCGTGTGCAATCTGGGTTCGGTCAACATGCCGGCACACTTGGATATGGCGACGGGGCGGCTCGACATGGACAAGTTAAAGCGCACCGTCGGCACCGCCATGCGCATGTTGGATAACGTGATTGATCTCAATTTCTACAACGTCAACAAGGCGCGCAATTCCAATTTCAAGCACCGTCCGGTGGGGCTCGGCATCATGGGCTTTCAGGATTGCCTGCACATGCTGCGTATACCGTACGGTTCGCAGGCGGCGGTCGAGTTTTCCGACCGCTCGATGGAGCAGATTTGCTACACCGCTTATCGCGCGTCGGCCGACCTCGCGGAAGAACGCGGTCCGTATTCGACTTTTAAGGGGTCGCTATGGGATCGCGGTATTTTGCCGCAAGACAGCCTGAAGTTGCTGGCGGAGGAACGCGGCGGTTACGTGGAGTGCGATACTTCGTCCACGCTCGATTGGGAGGGGTTACGCAAACGAATCAAGCAGGTGGGCATGCGCAATTCGAATTGTGTCGCCATCGCGCCTACGGCCACTATTGCCAACATCACCGGCCTGTCTCAATGCATCGAGCCGACTTACCAGAATCTCTATGTGAAATCGAATCTGTCGGGGGAATTCACCGTGGTGAACGAGTTCCTGGTGCGTGATCTCAAGAAGCTTAATTTGTGGGACGAGGTGATGATCGCCGATCTGAAATATTTCGACGGATCGCTGGCGAAGATCGATCGCATTCCGCCAGACGTGCGCAATCTGTATGCCACCGCGTTCGAAATGGAGCCCAAATGGGCGGTCGAATGCGCGGCACGGCGCCAGAAGTGGGTGGATCAATCGCAGTCGCTGAATATTTACATGGCGGGCGCGTCTGGCAAGAAACTCGATGAAACCTATAAGCTCGCTTGGCTGCGTGGCCTGAAGACCACGTATTACCTGCGCACGCTGGGTGCGACCTCGGCGGAAAAATCCACCGGGCGCGCCGGGCAGCTCAATGCGGTGAATGCCGAGGGCGGATCCAATACGCCCGCGACCGATGCCCAGTTTTGCTCCATCGACAATCCCGAATGTGAATCGTGCCAGTAGCGCTGGATTGATCGAGAAAAAGAACGCTCAGGGTTTGCAGTAACGGTTCGGATGGCGCGGCACCCATACCAGTTTATAAAGTCGCGCAGCCGGATTGGATAGTGTCCACCCACAATGCCAATAAAGGAGACTGAAGATGTTGCAGTTTGAAGACGCAGTGCCTGCCAGCGCAGGCTTGGGGTTGCAGCATGTGGTGCCGGATGCGGGCGCGTCCGTGGCGCCGGTGGTTAATACTGCGCGCGCAGTACAACCCGGCGTGTTGACGGATACCGCCAAGATGCGCCGCGTCAACGTGGCCGACAAGCGCATCATCAACGGCCAGACCGACGTGAATCAGCTGGTGCCTTTCAAGTATAAATGGGCGTGGGACAAATATCTTTCCGCCTGCGCCAACCACTGGATGCCGCAGGAAATCCAGATGGCCCGTGATATTGAGCTGTGGAAAAACCCGAACGGTCTCACCGAAGACGAGCGCCGCCTGGTCAAGCGCAATCTGGGTTTTTTTGTCACCGCCGATTCGCTGGCGGCGAACAACATCGTGCTCGGCACTTATCGCCATATTACCGCGCCGGAGTGCCGGCAGTATCTGTTGCGGCAAGCCTTCGAAGAGGCAATCCACACGCATGCCTACCAGTACATCGTCGAGAGTCTGGGGTTGAACGAAGGCGAGGTCTTTAACGCTTATCACGAGATTGCCTCGATTCGCGCCAAGGATGAATTCCTGATTCCGTTTATCGACACGCTTACCAATCCGATGTTCAAGACCGGCACGCCGGAAAACGATCAGGCGCTGCTAAAAAGCCTGATCGTATTTGCCTGCCTGATGGAAGGGTTGTTCTTCTACGTGGGGTTCACGCAAATTCTCGCCTTGGGCCGTCAAAACAAGATGACTGGCGCGGCCGAGCAATATCAGTACATCCTGCGCGACGAGTCGATGCACTGCAATTTCGGCATTGATGTCATCAACACCATCAAGCTCGAAAATCCGCATCTGTGGACGACGGAGTTCCGCGATGAGATTCGCGAGTTATTCAAGAAGGGCGTGGAACTGGAGTATCGATATGCCGAGGACACCATGCCGCGCGGTGTTCTGGGGTTGAATGCCACCATGTTCAAGGAATACCTGCGCTTCATCGCCAACCGCCGGGCACAGCAAATTGGTCTTGACCCGATGTTTGAAGGCGCGACCAATCCGTTCCCCTGGATGGCCGAGATGATTGATCTGAAGAAAGAGAAGAATTTTTTCGAAACCCGCGTAACAGAATATCAAACGGGTGGAGCACTCAGTTGGGATTAGCCCATTAGCCATTATTCCGAAAACACCCACGCCCGAATCCGTCGGCGCCCCCTACCGTGTTCTTTGCGGTGGATGGGCGCCGCCTTTTTTTGTGTGGATCGGCCAGGTAATGACATGCCATCAACGAGGAGACTAATTCCATGGCGTACAGCCTGAAGAATCGGCGTTATCGCAGTCGCAGGTCAGGGTTTCGGACAGTCATGGAGCTACGCGCCGAGCGAGACTACATGCTGTGGCTGCGGTTTGACGATGGGGTTGAGGGGCACGTCTATCTGGGCGATTTAATGACGACGGCGGCCTATGGCGCCCAGGTCGGTGAAAGCGATTTTTTCAAGGTGGTGGTCGATCCGATTTCCCACGCTGTTATGTGGGAAGGGGGCGTGCATCTTGACCCGGATGTGCTGTATCGCAATCTGGCCAATCGGGGCGGCGTGCCGCTACATTAAGAAACTCACTAGATTCGGGGGGCGGTGATGGCGAAATCGAAAACAAAATCGAAAGCAAAGGCGAAAAAAAAGGCAACTAATGCGGCCAAACGCAAAGTGACCGGAACATCCGCGGCGCGAAAGAAAAAGCCAGCCGCAAAGCCAGCGGCCAGGGCAGCCAAGAAAGCTGCCAAAAAATCAGCCGTGCTATCAAAGACAAAGCCGGCCAAGAAAAAGCCGGCAACAGTATCGAAGCCGGGCAAAAAAAAGCCGGCTAAGAAGCCGGCTGTAAGAAAAGCAGCAAAGAAAAAAGTAACAAAGAAAAAAACAACTCAACCTGCTGTCCAGCGCCGCAATCCGCAGAAGTCGCAAAATCCAATAACCTCGACTCATGCGCCCGCATCACCTAAACCGATTGCCGTTCCGGGCGCGTGGCCATTTCCCATGGCCAGTAGACCGTAGCGACCCAATACACCGGCGGTCAGCAGGGGGCTAAAGATACCCAATCCGTTTAGGCTGGGCAAGGTACATATTTTTTCATCTGTAGTGAAATTTAAAAAATACTTTAAAAACAAATTGTTATAAACTTTCCCCTATGTGCCTACCGGATTGATAGTTAGCGCACGCTCACAAAATTTCGAGTGTCCGCTTTGCGGTGGCACACCTCAATCGGACAAAATTCGGATTTAATTCCCCGTACACTTTAACCAGAAACAGCACTGTCCCTGTCATTTCCGGGCAAATAAAATGCAGCGAGGTAACCTTCACAGCCGCTAGTAATGATGCGAGTAGCGCTTCTCAACATAGACCTCGCAGACTCAATTATCCTCATACCTTGGTACCCACTGAAATCTGGAGCAGTCACTCATGAATACGCACGAACGTCAATGGCAATGTGTTTTGGGCGCACTGGTATTGCTCCTGGGATTGGCCGCGCCCACGGCTTACGCGCAAACCGAATGCAAACATCGCGGCGACCTGGATACGCTGTATTGCGACGACAACAAGGATCTGGTTGCGGATTCGCCCACGGACGCCAAACGTTACAAGAATCCCTCCACGCTGGTGTTTACCTATACGCCAGTGGAAGACCCCGCTGTGTACGAAAACATTTTTAAGCCCTTCACCGATTACCTCGGTAAATGCACCGGGAAAAGGGTGGTTTTTTATCAGGTGCAATCCAATGCGGCGGAAATTGAAGCAATGCGTTCAGGCCGGTTACATGTCGGGGGATTTTCAACCGGCCCCACCAACTACGCGGTGAATCTTGCCGGCGCCGTGCCGTTTGCCGTGAAGGGCAGTGACAAGGAGTTGCAGGGATATAACCTGATTCTGATCGTCAAGAAAGACAGCCCATACCAAAAAGTCGCGGATCTCAAAGGCAAGAAAGTCGCGCACGTACAGCCGTCGTCCAACTCCGGCAACCTCGCGCCGCGCGCACTGTTCCCCGCACTCGGACTCGTGCCGGATCAGGATTACAAAGTGTTGTACTCTGGCAAACACGACAATTCCATCACTGGCGTAGCCACCGGGGATTACGACGCCGCGCCGGTGGCGTCCGATGTATTCAAGCGCATGGCATCCCGCGGCCAGATCAAGGAAGATGACTATCGCGTGATCTGGCGCAGCGAAACGTTTCCGACATCATCCTTCGCCTACGCGCACGATCTGGAACCGAAATTGCGCGATACCATGGTGAAATGTTTTTACGATTACCGATTCCCGGCCGACATGAAAAAGGCCTTTGATGGAGCGGATCGGTTTTTCCCGATTACCTACCAAAAAGACTGGGCTATCGTGCGCAAGGTGGCGGAAGGCAGCGGCGAAAAATTCAATAATGCCGCTTTCGAGAATCTGAAGAAAAAAGAAGCCGAGGCTGCAGCCGCGAAAGCGAACAAGAAGTAGCTGGCGTTGACTCTCACGGATACCGGGGGCGCCGTGGGGGCCGCATTACAGATACGCGGCCTCGCCAAATCGTATGTGCGTGGCAAACCCGTGCTCGACGGCATTACGCTGGACATCGCGTCGAACGGCATTACCGCGATCATCGGTCCCTCGGGCACGGGAAAATCCACCCTCATACGTTGCATCAACCGGCTGGTTGAACCCAGCAGCGGCGAAATTATTTTTGAAGGCCGAAATCTTGTCACACTGAATCGCACCGGCCTGCGCGCGGCACGCCGCCAGATCGGCATGGTGTTTCAGGAATACAACCTGGTTGAGCGCCTGACGGTGATGGAAAACGTGTTATCCGGGCGCCTGGGGTATGTGTCGCCATTCAAGGCCTGGATGAGAAATTTTCCGTCTGCCGACATCAGCGAAGCTTTTGCACTGCTGGAAACGGTCGGCTTGGGCGCGCACGCCCACGCACGCGCCGACGCGCTGTCGGGCGGACAACGGCAGCGCGTGGGAATTGCGCGCGCCTTGATGCAGCGGCCCAAGCTGCTGCTGGCCGACGAGCCGACCTCGTCGCTTGATCCGAAAACCTCCGTCGAGATCATGACCCTGATGCGCGATCAGGCCAGCCAGCGCGGCATACCAGCCATCGTCAACATTCACAACGTTGAGCTCGCTCGCCGCTTTGCCACGCGTATCGTGGGCCTCTCGGGCGGCGCGGTGGTGTTCGATGGCGCGCCGGATGCGCTCGGCGACGCACATCTGAAAAACATATACGGTGGCGAAAGCTGGCTTGATGGCGGCGATAGCTGAACGACGTTGGGTTGTCGCACCGGTTCATTGGGCCACGCGCGCCGCATGGTTTGCGTTTGCCGTGTATTTTGTTTACGCGCTTTCCCACCTGGAACTCACGCCAGCGCGTTTTCTCGCCGGACTGGATTACGGTTACAAGTTTCTCACCAAACTTTTTCCGCCTGACTTTCAGCGCTGGGAACTGTTGCTGAAGGGGCTGAAGGAAAGCCTCGAAATCGCGATTCTGGCCTCGGTGCTGGGGCTGATCATTTCATTGCCCGTGAGCTTATTGGCGGCGCGCAACCTGATGCCCACCTGGGTGACGTGGCCCGCGCGCATGGTGATGGTGGTATGCCGCTCGTTTCACCCGGTCATTATTGCGATTCTGTTCGTGAAAGCGGTGGGCTTCGGCGCGTTGGCGGGCATCCTCGCGCTGACGGTGGCGTCGCTGGGGTTTCTTGGCAAGTTGTTTACCGAAGCTATCGAGGAAATATCGCTCAAGCAGGTCGAAGCCGTCCGCGCCACCGGCGCGCCGTTCATGAGCGTGATCGCGTTCGGCGTGGTGCCTCAGGTATTCTCGCGCTTTATTGGTTTTGCATCCTACGAGCTAGATTCCAATCTGCGCAATTCGACCATGGTGGGTATCGTTGGCGCGGGCGGCATAGGGGGCACGCTGTTCGCGGCGTTTCAACGCTTCGACTATGACTTTGTATGCGCGATTATTCTGTCCATCATCGGCATGATCGTCGTGGGCGAAGTGCTAACGAATGCCGTGAAAAAGGTGTTCCGCGCATGAATAACGCGGCCGCCAGTGTTATGGAACGCGAATGGCGGCGCTACGAGCCCGGCGAGCGCATCGCGCGCTTTGTGGTGTATGCCGCGATCGTCGCCGCAGTGGTGATGTCGATCCGCACCGTCGAAGTGATTCCCGAGTTCATCCTTGACGCGCCGGAGCAGGTCGTCGATTTGTTGAAACGCATGTGGCCGCCCGATGTTGCTTCGTATCCGAAGGAAATCCACGCCGCGCTGCTCGATTCGCTGCACATCGCCACGGTCGGCACCGTGCTGGGCGTGGCGATGGCGCTTCCATTCGGATTTCTTGCCGCGCGCAACGTCACGCCCTGGCCTTGGCTTAACTGGATGGCGCGGCTGATCCTGATTTCAGCGCGTTCGGTGAACACGCTCGTGTTTGCGCTGTTTTTTGTCGCGGTATTCGGCCCGGGCGCGCTTGCCGGTACCCTCGCGATTGCGTTTCACTCCATCGGATTTGTCGGGCGGCTGTTTTCCGAGGCGCTGGAAAACACCAGCCCCGGCCCCATCGAGGCGCTGCGCGCGGCGGGCGCGCCAAGCGCCAGCGTCATTACCTACGGATACTGGCCACAGGTGGTGCCGGCGTTCTGGTCGCTGGTGTTGTTTCGCTGGGATATCAACGTGCGCGAATCCATCGTGCTTGGTCTTGTGGGCGCGGGCGGCGTGGGCATGGCGCTTGACAACGCGCTGAACCTTTTTCAGTGGAACCGCGTGGCGATGGTGTTGCTTGCGATACTCGGCGTCGTCATCGCAGCCGAGGTGGCGGTGACTTACATCCGAAAAAAAATCATTTGAGCGGCGCTTTTCCGTCCGAAATATCCATGATCATTCGCGTAGCCAGATAAAGCCGCGGTTCGATGGAACTCATCAGAATATATTCGGCGTTGGTGGTGTGCGCGCCGAAGCCGCGCAATCCAAAGCCTTCGATGACTGGCGATTGCGTTTTGAGTGACGCATTCGCGGCGTCGGTAAAGCCGCCGGCGGAATCCATGAGTATATTGAGTTTTTTGCCGATCTCGCCGTAGATGGATTGTGCGTGCGCGCTTAATGCGCGCGAGCTGGCCTTGGGTTCCAGCGGCGGAAAACGGCGTTCGAAAACGAGTTCCACGCTGGCGTCCGGCAGTAACTTGTTTTTGATGCGCTCGCGCAGTTTTTGCTCGATGCCGTCGTAGTCGGCGATGCGTGCCACGCGCACGTCGCCCGTTGCCTGGGCACCCGGCGGAATCATGTTGTACACAAGTCCGGCGCGCGCCAATGTCCAGTTTACTTTCACGCCGGACTTGGGATCGGAAAGATCACGTGTCTGCAAAATCTGGTGCGCGAGTTCTTCGAGCGCATTGACGCCGCGCTCGGGGGCGCTGCCCGCGTGCGAAGCGCGCCCGCGTACGGTCAGCAGGGCCAGCGCATGTCCGCTGGTGGCAAGGCGCACGCGATCATCGGTGGGTGAGCCGCCCCCCTCGAACGACATCACGGCATCGTGCTCGACGCCGAGCCGGGTGTGATGGTTGCGCGCCGCTGGCGAACCGATTTCCTCGTCGCCGTTGATAAAAACGGTCAGTGTGCCGTAGTCACGATAGTTCATCGATTTCAATATGGCCAGCGTGTGCAAAATGGTGGCAATGCCGCCGCGCGCATCGGCGATTCCCAGACCGTACACGCGGTCGCCGTCGATCTTGAAGGGTTGCCCGGCGGCCATGCCTTTCGGATACACGGTATCCATGTGAGCCATCAGCAGAATTTTCCGCGTGCCGGTACCGGTGAAAGTGGCCTTCACCATCTTGCCGAGTTTTTCCGGCGTGTCCGACAGCCGCACCGTGTCCGCTTCGGTGGCTTCGATGATCTCCACCTTGCCGCCGAGCGCCTGCAAGCGCGACACAAGCAGCTTTGCGATCTTGTCGAGTTCTTCAACCTCACGGCTACCGGATTCAATCGCCGTAAGTTGCTTCAAGGTGTCGATCAACAGCGGTTTTTCTTTTTGCGCGAGCGACCATACCGGTTCAAGGCCAGCGGCTATTACGCCGGCGCATCCGAGGAGCCAGAGCATATAAACGCAAGCACATGTTTTTAAAGAATTTTTCATCGTTTTCCCATGCCTGCGCTTTGCCACAGCGTCGCCACCGCCTGAATCGCTGCATCGACATCGGCGGCGCCGATATGGCGGTGCGTGACAAAACGTAGCGTGTTCGCCGATGCAGGACTGACACGCACGCCCCGTTGCTTAAGATCGTCTGACCACTGCGCGGCGCTGCGTTGACTCGGGCTGACGTCCATGCGCACCAGATTCGTTTCGACATCGCTTGGGTCGACAAGGCGCGTGTCAATGCGATGCAAGCCCACCGCAAGACGTTTTGCCGTGGCGTGATCATCCTTCAAGCGCTCAACCATGGTGCCAAGCGCAATGATGCCCGCGGCCGCGAGCGGCCCGGCTTGCCGCATATTGCCCCCGACCAGACGCCGGAATGCGCGCGCGCGTTCGATGAATGCATGGCTGCCGCACAACACCGAACCGACCGGCGCGGACAGCCCTTTCGACACACAGAAGCATACGGAATCGGTGTGCCGCGCAATGTCGCGTGCATCCACCGCAAGCGCCGCCGCCGCGTTAAAGAGCCGCGCCCCATCGGTATGCACCGGTACGTCATGCTCGCGCGCCAGTGCATGCGCAGCCTGCATGTGCGCGAGCGGCAGTACGGCGCCCCCGGCGGCGTTGTGCGTGGTTTCCATGCACACCAGCGAGGTGCCGAAATTATTGCGCGTCATCGGACGGATTTTTTCCCGAAGCACGTCAAGATCCATTGCGCCGCGTTTGCCGGGAATAGCCTTGTGAAAGGTCCCCGACAAGGCCGCGATTCCGCCCAATTCCGAATTCAATATGTGCGCGTTTTGCTCCAGCAATACCTCGCCGCCGCGCTGCGTGTGTGTGAGCACGGCTACCAGATTGGTCATGGTGCCGCTCGGCATGAACGCGCCAGCCTCCTTGCCGGTGCGTTCTGCGGCGAGCACTTCGAGTCGCATCACCGTTTCGTCGCCGTCGCGTGAATCATCGCCATGGCTGGCGGCGCGCATGGCGTCGAGCATCGCTTCGGTAGGGCGCGTGATGGTATCACTGCGTAGATCAATCATGGGAAGCTACTCACTAAAACGATTAATTATGACTGTTTCGCCGTCAGCGGGCCAACAGCAAATAATCTGCCGCCTCGGCGAAGCCGGCGCCACACCGGCTCGTGGTGACGTAAGCGGGAAAATGTTCAATGCGCTTTCCAAAATCGAAAATATTCGCCACCCCCACCGCATGTGGAAAGTAGCCGAACATCGGCGCATCGTTGGGCGAATCGCCGATGAACACATAAGCGTCGCGCGCGGCGTCGAGGTCAACGCCAAACGCGTCGCGCATCAAGGTCTTGCTCATGCCGAATTTGTCGTACGCGCCGATCCAGCCGTTGACGTGGATCGAACTCACTTTGGCGGTGAGGCCGTGTTTTTCCATGCGCGCCACGATTTCGTCGATGGCGGATTGTGGCAACGCCGGCACATCTTCGCAAAAATCGATAGCAAGATCGGTTTCGCGGTACTGCTGGTCGGCGGCGATGGCGGCGCCGGGTACGGCTTTGAGTATCTCCGCGCCGATTTGAACAAGACGCGCGCGATGTTCTGCTCGCGTGGCCGCGTCATCCACGAAATGCCGCCGCATTTTGCGCGAGGCTTTGTCGTAGCGGAAATAAAACGCGCCATTTTCGCCTACCACGCCGTCCACCGGCCACATGCGTGCGATGTGGTCGCACCAACCGGCGGGGCGGCCCGTGACCGGAATGACCAGCAGCCCGGCGTGCTGTAATCGCTCCATTGCGCCATAGGCGTCGGCGGTGATGCGGCCCTCGGTGCTTAGGGTGTCGTCGATGTCGCACAGCACGCCGCGCACCGCGGCGCGCGCGGCGAGCGGAAATTCGCTGAGTGGCTTCATCGGCGTGATGTTGGGCGTTTGGCTATGACGCTACTCGACGCCCTCGATATCCACCATTGCCCACACGCGCCGCATTGGTCCGCGCGTGCGTATCAATTCCGCGGCCGCATCGCTTGCAACCTCCGGGTCGATCCATTTCGGTTTGCCGAGCGTGCAGGACAAGTAAGCCCGATGCGCGTTTTCCTCCAGGAAAAATGCACCCGTGACGGATTCCTCGATGTCGCCGCCGGTGACCACGCCGCCGTGCGCATAAAGTAGCGCGGCGCGATGCGAGCCCAGCGCCTTGGCCAGCGCGACGCCGCGCTCGGTGGTACTGACCAGACGCGGGTCGTTGTAAATCGGCAGGCCATCGGCGAAGAGCGTGCCCATCAGGTGTATGGGTTTCAGCGTGTGTTCGGTGCTGGTGGTGAACGCGGTGGCGTGCATGCCGTGATAGTGAATGATGCTGTTCACGTCCGGGCGCGCGCGAAAAATTTCATGATGAATCGGCGCTTCGCCGGGGCGATCGCCCTTGCCGCCAAGTTTGGTGCCGCTCATGTCGTAGACCAGCATGTCGTCGGGCACGATGATGCGGCCGAGCGAATGGCGCGTGAGCATATAGGTGTCGGTGCCCGGAATGCGCACGCTGATGTGGCCGAAGCCTTCAATAAAGCCGCGGCGATACAGAAAACGCCAGGCTTTCATGCATTTGTCCATTAACGTGGCTTCGGTGGAAGGCATAATTTTCCTTACAGTTTTTTATTGGGGGTGTGCGGGATCCGCGGGATGCGGAACGAAGCCGAATCGCTTCGGCACGTCCGCACTGTTGATGGGCTCCAGCCGGATATTACTGTCGCGAAAATTAATCCACAAAGGAATCGGCTGTTGGTGTTCGATGATGTCCAGCAGCGCATCAAACGCTTCTTCCTCGATGGCATTGCCGTTGGCGTCGATGATGGCGGCGAGCAGCAAGGGATCAAGATCCTGATCATGCACATTGCCGACGCCGCGATCGGTATGCATCAGTACGGTGCCCTGCTCGTCGATCCACGCGCCAAGCAGCGTGTTAACCCCGGCGCCGGTGTGTGTGGCCAGGGCCAGCGGGGCGTTCAGACCGCTGGTCACGCGGTATACGAACGGTGTGCAATCCAGATCGATAAACACGCGTTGTGGGCCATTCTGAAAATACCAGCGACCCAAGTCATCGTGGAGATAGTTGCGGCTGATGAAGGCATTCAGCGCTTCGTTACCGATGGTTTCGCGCTTGATGAGCCAATTGCCGCGCCGGTCCAGCGCGAGCCAGCCGTATACAGCGGGCACGTTGGGCCATTTGGCCATCGCCTGGCGAACGATTTCATCCATGACAGTGGCGCAAAAGGCGACCCATTAACGCAAAGGCGCAAAGGCGTAACAAGAATGCCGCAAAGGAAGACAAAGTCATGGGCAGCTCGCGATGTTTCATTCGGGGTACTTTGCGAATCCTTTGCGTCTTGGCGGTGGATTTTGACGGCAGTTACTTCAGGTACGTCTTGATCCATTCCTTGTATTGCGCGTTGTGCGTCATTTTGTCCATTTCTTCGTTGGACGCGATTCTTGATTTCAGCTCGGCGGGATTGCCGCCGTTGTAGAGGTGCGAATAGATTTCGCGCAGCACTTTGACCGCACCGGCCAGCGGCTGATGGCCTTGCAGCACCACGCGCGCGCCGGCTTCGAGAAACTGCTCGCGCGTTATGGATGCGGGCGCCGAACCGACGATGAGCGGCAGCTTCGCTGCCTCATGCACCGCCTTGATTTGCGCGATGTTCTCCGCGCCAACGACAAAAATGCAATCCACGCCGCACGCTGCGTAGGCCTTGGCACGCGCGCAGGTGCCTTCGACGCCCTCGACTTTCAGCGCGGCGGTGCGGCCCGCGATCACCGTCGTCGGGTCTTTGCGCGCGGCGACGGCGGCTTTGAGTTTGCCGACCATCTCTTCGGTGGAAATCAGTTCGTCCTTGGTCTGCCCGAAACGCAGCGGCAGCACGGGGTCTTCGATGCTCATTGCCGACACGCCCGCGTGCTCGCACTCGATCACGGTGCGCATCACGT
This sequence comes from Betaproteobacteria bacterium UBA5216, assembly GCA_002412495.1. GTDB lineage: Bacteria > Pseudomonadota > Gammaproteobacteria > Burkholderiales > SG8-41 > UBA5216. The sequence goes on along the minus strand of DHVE01000085.1, from coordinate 1,148 downwards.
TCAGCGCGTTGCCGTAGCCGTGATCGGCATCCACCAGCAGTGAAATATCCGAAGCGCGCATGATGCGCCGAATCTGATCGGCGAATTCGGTGAGCGTCAGCACGATCAAATCAGGCGCCGCGAGCGTACTGTTTGACGATACCGACCCGGCGAGGATCCCGAGCGTGTAGCCGACATCCTGCGCGATGCGCGCGGACAGCCCGTCATACACGCTGGCGGGGGACAGCAACTGGTTTCCGTTCAAAATGGCGCGCATGCGCTGACGCTGTTCGGTGGGGCTTAACATGATGTCTCCAGAATGAAAAATTCAATAAAAACAATTGGTTGCGAGAGTCTAAAGCGGTTACAGTGACTTATGCGTGCCATCGCAAAACGGCGCGTTCTTGCTGTGTTTGCAGCCGCACAGCCGTTTAGTCTCGGCTTGCGTGATGGTGAATTTTTTCGGTTTGAATTCGGTGGTCTTGTGCGAGCCGTCGCAGAACGGCTGCTTCTTCGACAGACCACACGCGCACCACGAATATTCGCCGGGGGCGAGGTCAACAGGGTAAGACGCTTTTTGTGCAATGACGGGATCGGCCATGATGTTTCCTTTGAGTTTGGTAAATTATTGAACGGTCGGGCCTTCGCCCGCGACAGTGGTGCGATGTAGAACGCGTGCATGTTCGGTCATGGCATAGGGCCGCGCGCGATGCAGCACGGCGCGATTGTCGTACATCACCAGATCACCCACTTGCCAGTGGTGCAGGTAAGTCCAGTCTTCGCGCGTGGCGAATTCCAGCAACTCGAGGAGCAATGCGCGGCCCGCTTCTTCGGGCATGCCGACGATGTGGGAGGCATGCGAGCCGACATACAGCGCCTTGCGGCCGTTTTTCGGATTGACGCGAACCAGCGCCTGCGGCACAGGTGGAAAACGTTTGTCTTCTTCCGCGTTGGTAAGTTGAATGCCGGTGTTGCGGCGCGAGTAGGCATAGTGGTGAATCGCAGCCTTATCTTCCAGTTCGCGCTTGCGCGATTCCGGCAGTGCGTCGTAGGCCGCGCGCAGACTCGCGAACTGCGTTTGTCCGCATTCGTTACTATTGGGCGGCAGCCGGCGCGCGTGCAGCAACGAGGCTTTCGCAGGCACGCGCTTGAACGAACTGTCGGAGTGC
>DHVE01000118.1:76049-100560 GCA_002412495.1 Betaproteobacteria bacterium UBA5216 | reverse complement strand
CCTTTCCCCCTCAAGGGGGAAGGAGCAAGTCCCCTCCCCTTGAGGGGGGAGGATTAGGGTGGGGGTGAAGACGTAGCGTGCTAAAAAGTGTCGCTTGAAACTACCAATCAGGCAATCCGCAATTTCTTAATCAACTTAAGGTCAGGCTCCACACCCAAACCCGGCCCTTGCGGCAAATCATAGCAGCCGTTTTTCTTCGGATTGATCCAGTCGCCCAGCGGCGTTTCCGCGAAGTCGCAGTCGAAGCGTTCCACCACGCTGTCGGCGGCCATGGCGGCGATGCAATGCATCGAGGCGATCAGCCCCGGCCCGAAGTATGCCGAGTGCGGCACCACGTTGACGCCGAAGGTTTCGGCCAGCGTGATGACCTTGCGCATCATCGTCACGCCGCCAACTTTGGCCACGCTCGGTTGCGCATACGTGATGGCATCGTTTTCAAACATGCTCAGAAAATCGTGCAGCATCGCGTTTTCACCCGCGGCGGTGGCGATGCCGCCCACGTCCTGCACCTTGGCGAGTCCGCGATGATCTTCCGGCGGCCACACCGGTTCTTCGAGCCACTTGGGGTTATACGGCGCGAGTTTGTCAGCCATTTTGATCGCCTGATCGACGGTCCACGGACAGTTGCAATCGATCATGATTGGAATGTCCGGCCCGGCCACTTTGCGCGCGGCTTTCACCGGCGCTTCGGTGACTTCATGCAATTTCAAATGCTTGTAGCCGCGCTTCATCGCACGCTCGGTATACATTGTGATTTCTTTCGCGTCGCCATAACGCAGCAAGCTGGCATACGCGGGCAGCTCCTTGCGCGGCGAGCCACCCAGCAAGCGATACAGCGGCAGGCCCGCCGCCTTGCCCGCGATATCCCACAGCGCTATGTCGATGGCGGAGAGCGCATACATCGCCGGCCCGTTGCGACCCGAGCCGGACACGCTGCGTTGCAGGCCATCGACCAGCGAGGTGATGTCGGTGGCGTCGCGCCCGATGCACAGTGGCGTGAGAATGTCGTCGATAACCGCCTTGGTGGCAGCGTAAATGCGATGGCCGAAGCCTTCGCCCCAGCCGGTAATGCCTTCATCGGTGTCCACGCGCACCATCAGCGTGTTGATGCTGGTGCGTGGCAGGCCGCTCGCCTTGGGCGCGATCTTGCCAGCGATGAGAATCGGTGTGTTGATGACGATGGTTTCTATTTTTGTGATTTTCATTAGGGAGCGGCCTCGGCGTTAATACCCTTCCCCGTTTACGGGGGAGGGCTAGGGTGGGGGGGCAAGCAGCACGACAAAAATGCGCGTTGCGCGGATTCGCACAATCGCACAAGGGGAAATCCTTCTGACGATTTTACAGTACACTCCGCCGCCACCGATGGAGAAAAAAGTAATGTCACGCTTTCGCATCATGATCGCCGCAGTCCTGCTCGCGCTCCCGTGCGCGGGCGTATGGGGGCAAGCCGCTTACCCCAGCAAAGCCATCCGCATGATCCTGCCTTTCCCGCCCGGATCGCCAAGCGACATCGTGGGCCGTTCCGTAGGGCAAAAACTGTCCGAACAACTGGGCGTCGCCGTGACCGCCGACAACCGCGTGGGCGCCGGCGGCAATCTGGGCTCGGCGCTGGCGGCCAAGGCGCCACCCGATGGCTATACCATCATGACCACCTCGCCGACGATCGCGTTGAGTCCCGCGCTGTATCACCACACCGGCTACGACGTGAAGGATCTCGCGCCGATAGCGCGGCTGGCGGCCATTGAAAACGTGGTGCTGGTGCATCCCGCGGTGCCGGCAAAAACCATACGTCAGTTTGTAGATCTCGCGCGCAAGCGGCCGGGCAAACTCAATTACGGATCGGGAGGCGCCGGCACCACCAACCACCTCGCTAATGAGTTGCTCAAGACCCTCGAAAAAATTGATATCGTGCACGTGCCGTACAAGGGCGCCACGGTGGCGGTGGTTGCCCTGATGGGCGGCGAAGTGGATCAGGTGATTGTTTCGGTTGCATCGGCCATGCCCTATATCCGCACCGGGCGCGTGCGTGCGATTGCCGTGCTGTCGGAAAAACGCGTGGGGCCGTTGCCGGATGTGCCGACCGCCAAGGAAAGCGGCCTGCCGGCTTTCACCATGTCGATCTGGTACGGGATGCTCGCGCCGGCAAAAACACCCAATGAAATCATTACGCGGTTGTATCAGGAGTGCGCCAAGGCGTTGCAGGCGTCTGACCTGCGCGAACGATTTGCAGCGGCCGGCGTTGACCCGTGGCTGGGCACGCCGGAAGAGTTTGACCGGTTGATCAAGAGCGAAACAGCGCGTTATGCGCGCATTGCCGAGCAGGCGGGGCTGAAGAAAGAGTAGGGTGTGAAACGCCGGTTCGGGAAGCCATCGGCAAAATAGCGTTGCCGGATTCCGGAAAATCAAGGGGAAAGGGAGAACGTCATGAAAGTTTATCTCGTGCATCACGTCGATGCGTTGTCGGCCGCGCAGGATCCGCAACGCCATATCAGCCCCATGGGCTGTGATCAGGCGGATCGTCTGGGCGCGCGCTGGCGTGCGATGGGGGTGTACCCCGTGCGTATTCTGCACAGTGAATTGCAGTGGTCGATCGACACGGCGGTGCGCATCGCCGCCAAACTCGGCGCGAGTGACAAAGTGGCCAAGGCCGCCTATCCCATCAACACCGGCGATCCCGTTGAACCGTTCATGGCGGAAATCGCCAGCGCCAATGGCGACATCATGATGTGCGGCCACGTCGATTACCTGTTGCGCTCGGCCTCCAAGCTGGTGTGCGGCGACGAAAAATGCAAGGTCGTGGAATTCAAGCCGGGCAACGGCGCGGCCGTGTGTATCGAAGGTAAGGGCGACCAGTGGGCCATTACTTACGCGTGGCGGCAGGATCACGCGCCGGGGTGATGCCGGGCGGCGATGGCGGGGTGTTTGCCGGCTTGGTAATTAAGTACAAAAAACTCTATAATCAGTACTATATTCAGTACTGAAAGGAGTTGGCCATGCGAATGAACACGCTTACCGTTGCGGAACTCAAGCGCCGTGGCATGGCCGCGATCGAGGACGGCCTGCGCCGCGGGCCGGTGCATATCGTCAAGCGCAACCGGGCAGCGGCGGTCGTGTTGTCAGAGGACGACTATCAGCGCCTGGCGCATGCCAAGGGTGCGGCGCCGGCCGGATTGAGCGCCGTTCAGTGGCTGCTTTCTCAGCCCGCCACGGGCAAGCGTGGCAAGGCGAATATCGACACGGTGCTAAAGGCCGAGCGAGACTGGTGATTGCTTTTCTCGATGCCAGCGCCCTGATCTATCTGATCGAGGGAAAAGAGCCGTTTTCCGCAAAGGTGCGCAAAGAACTTGCTGCCTTGGCAAAGCGTAGCCCTGGTCTTGGCGTGGCGGTCAGCCGTCTGACATGGCTGGAGTGTCGGGTGGGGCCGATGAAGGCCAATGACAATGAGGCATTGGCCCTGTTCGATGATTTTTTTGCGCGGCCCGATTTGACATGGGTGGAGTTGTCACGAGATGTCGTGGAACTGAGCGCCGCCATACGTGTCCGGCATGGCCTTAGAACGCCTGATGCGCTGCAAGCGGCGTGTTGTTTGCAGCTCGGTGCAGGGCACGTTTTTTTAAGTGGCGATAGTGCGTTCAGGCGCGTGAGCGGGCTGAATGTAAAAGTACTGACGGGCGCTTGAAATCAGGGCGAGTTGCGCGGTGATCGCACGAAGTCCGATCGCTTCAGTTCGCCTCAGTTTGCCTTCGCCCCCGACTCTTTAACTGCCTGCCGCCACTTGCGGATTTCGCGCGACACGAATTCGCGCGCCTCCTTGTCCGTCTGAAACTCCGGGTCGAAACCGTTATCCATGAGTCGCGTTTTGAATTCCGCGACGTTCATTGCCGTACCGAGCGCGGTGGTGAGTTTTTTGTTGACGGCGGCTGGCAGTCCGGCGGGCGCGGCGATGAATCGGAACGATTCCGGATTTACCGAGGGTAAACCGGCTGCGCCAAACGTCGGCACATTGGGCAATTGCGCAAAGGGCTTTTTTCCGGTGATTGCCAGCGGTATCAGCGCGCCCGCCTGAATCTGCGGCAACACGGCACCGGGTACCACGAAGGAGACGTCCGTGTGGCCGCCGAGCACATCCAGCAAGGCCGCGCCCGCGCCCTTGAACGGCACATGCAGCAGCTTGATTTTCGCGGCGGTATTGAGCATTTCGGTCGTGAGATGACTGGATGACCCAATGCCCGCGGAGGCCGATGTGATCTTGCCGGGGTTGGCCTTTGCCATGGCGATGAGTTCCGTCAGCGTGCGCACCTTGAGACCGGGATGCGTCACCAGCACGGTGGGCGACGTGGCGATGATGGCGACAAAAGTAAAATCGCGCTCGGCGTCATAGGTCAGGCTGCTGGCGAGGGTTGGATTGATCGCGAACGCCGTATCCAGCATCGCCAGCGTATAGCCGTCCGCCGGCGACTTGTGGAGTATTTGCGTGCCGAGGATGCTGCCGGCGCCGCCGCGGTTATCCACCACGATTTGTTGCCCCAGCAATTCACCCAGGCGCGGTGCGATCAGCCGCGCCAGCAGATCCGTGCCGCCGCCCGCGACGAAGGGCACGATCATACGAATGGGGCGCGTGGGATAGGCGGGTTCGGCGGCATGTGCGCCATGCATAGGGAGCAACCACCACGCGCCGAGCGCAAGTAAAAATCGGATACGGCCTGTGTTGCGACTCATAAAGCCGCCTTGTAAAAAAATGTTTAAAAACAAATGGGTATGGTGTCGCTATGCCTGAACGTATTTTTCCAGTACCGCGCGGTTGATCTCGATACCCAGCCCCGGCGCCTGCGGAATCGCCACCACGCCGTGTTTATGCGTGATGGGCTCTTTCGCGAGTTCGGTGCGCAGCGCATTCTCGCTCATGTCATATTCGAGCAGCGTGGGAAACGGCTCGTGCGCGCGCGGCGAATCGGGCAGCGCCGCCAGCAGATGCAGCGTTGCCGCCAGGCGAATCGCCGTGCCGAACATATGCGGCAGCACGCGCACGTGGTTGGCGCTCGCCATCGCCTCGATTTTGCGGTACTCGGTAATGCCGCCGCAGATGCACACATCCGGCTGAATGATGTCCAGCGCGCGCTCCTGCACCATGCGGCGAAACGCGCGGTGGCCGCGCAGTTGCTCCGCACCGGAAATGCGTACCTTCAACGCGCGGCGTATCTCGATGTAGCCCTCCACATCATCCGAACTGATCGGCTCTTCAAACCACAGCAGATTGTTTTCCACCAGCCGCTGGCCCACCGCGATCGCCGAGCCGCGGTCATAGGCGCAGTTGGCATCCACGGCGAACAAAATGTCGTCCCCGATGGCGCGACGCACGGCGGCCACGTTTTTAATGTCGTAGTCTGGGCCAAAGCCCACCTTCATTTTCATCGCCTGGAAGCCCGCGTCTACGTAACCCTTGGCCTCCGCGACGAGTGCGGCGGTGTGGTCAGGCACGTCGCGGCGAAACAACCCGGTTGCGTACGCCGGCACTTTGTCGCGAAACGCGCCGCCGAGCAGCGTGTGTATCGGCTGCTTCAACGCCTTGCCCATGATGTCCCACAGCGCGATATCCACGCCGCTGATTGCGCCCGCATCCACACCCTGACTGTGTAGCCCCTCCCAAATCACCTCGGTGTGAAACGGATCGCGCCCGATCACCTGTGTTTCCAGCGCACGCCGCGCCGGCAGGCCCGTGCCTTCGCCCCAGCCAGTGATGCCGGCGTCGGTGATGATTTCGACAATGCCGAAGGGCCGCTGCCGCGTGGTGCGCATGCCGTTGGAGAACGGCTGGCTGACCGGATAGATGGTTGGGTAGGTTTTTACGTCGATGATTTTCATGTTGCGTATCTTTCCAGGTGTGTCGGTTACGGCCTTGATTTGCGCTTTCGGAAATATAAAAAGTAGACTGCGATTGCGGTCGTCAATAAAAATCCTGCCAAAAACAATTCAACAAAATAGGGCGGTTCGCTTTTATAGCCACACCAGTTGCGGGAATTGGAACCGAATAGCGGAAACACGTAGCACGGAAAAATTCCGAGCAGCACCCCAGCGATACCGCTACCCGTAATGATGAGGACGACTTTCCCGATGCCTACAAGCAGTTTCACAATACGGGTATTACACAATACCTTCGGTGTGCAGCCGTGTAATCTCTTCGACTGTGTAGCCATGCTCCGCCAACACTTGATCCGTATGCTCCCCCAACCGCGGCGGTAGCGCATGGATTGTCGCCGGACTCGCCGACAGCCGATACGGTGCGGTGGCGACGGAGAACGGCGGCAAGCCCGTATCGCCCGTATCCTCAAAGCGGTGAAAAAAGTTCCGGTGTTCCAATTGCGGATGATGCACGGCGCGTGCGAGCGGCAGCACTTCCATGGCGGCGATGCCGGCTTTGTTCAGAACGATTTCCCACTCCGCGGCAGTCTTCGTCGACAGCCTGCGCGTGATTTCTTCGTTCAGCGCCTTCAGGTTTTTGGCGACGACGGTGTCGTTGCAGAAGCGCGGGTCTTGCGGAATATCGGTAGCGTTCATCGCCTGCCACAGTTTTTTGCGGCGGTTGGGCGCGCCGGCGGCTATCGCCAGATAACCGTCCTTGCAGCGGTAAGTGTCGCTGACGTAGCCGCCCTTGCCGGAGGCGTTGCCCACCAGCGGCGGCGTTTCGTTGTCGTTGATCGCGCGCTGCACTTCACCACCCATCATGGTGATCGCGGTTTCGAGCATGGCGACGTCAATGGCCTGGCCGACGCCGGTGCGGCTGCGTTGAAACAGCGCGGTGACAATCGCGAGCGCGGCCGCATAGCCGGTGGCGTAATCGACGATGGTGGAGCCCGTTTTCAGCGGTCCGGTTTCCGGCGTGCCGGTGATGCTCATCATGCCACTCACCGCCTGCACCACGCCGTCGATGGCGGCGTCGCTTTTTTTCGGCCCGGTCTGGCCGTAACCGGTGACCGAACAAAAAATAATCCCCGGATTGATTTTTTTCAGATCGTCGTAACCGATGCCGTAACGCGCCATGGTGCCGCCCTTCAAATTCTCGATCACCACATCGGCGTTTTTCGCCAGGCGGCGAAACACCTCCTGTCCCGCCGGGGTGTTGATGTAAAGCGATACCGAGCGCGTGTTGGCGTTATAGGCGACAAAGTTGTGCCCCATCTTTGCTTCCTGAAACGGCGTGGGCGGATAGCCCGAGGTGCGCGCCGAATCGCCGAGTTCGGGGTGCTCGATGCGGATCACATTCGCGCCATGCATGGCCAATTGATACGCCGCGAAAGGCGCCGCGACGACGCGCGCCACCGCCAGCACTTTAATGCCGGTGAATGCTTGTTCCAAATTCATGGGGTCTCCGAAAGTAGTCATGGGCGTGCATGGCTTGCAACGCGGTTGATGCTTTTGCCTATTTTCGCTTAGACCCTGTTCGCTGACCAGTGGCCGAAGTATGGCCGAGTTATTTCACGTTCCGGCATGTGCCGCGGAGCGTGCTTGAACCGGCGGACTGCCGTCCGCCGGTTTGCTTGGGTGATGCTTTAGTCTTGCGCGGTTTGTCTCGCAATGTTTTCCCCGCGTTTCCACTTTGCCAGCAATTGCGGGTGAAGTGCAATTGCCGCCGCGGCGACCTTTCGGCCGATGTCCTCGCCAGCTTCCACGTCAAAGCGGAAATGCAGCCCGGCGACAATTCGCGACAGTCCGGCTTCGATGGCGACTTCTTCCATGCGGCTGCGCGCCTGCGGAATGAAGTGCGCAAGCACCAGCGTGGCGGCCGTGGAGATGCACGAGTGATTGCTGGGGTACGACGGATGATTCGGCACTCCGATCAAGGGCTTGATCGAAGGGTCCGCCTGCGACGGGCGTGGCACCCAGTAGGCGTACTTCGCGTCGTGACACGCGACGATGGCATCCATCATCGCGGCATTCATGGTCACCAATAGCGTGGCGGCTTGCAGTTCACCGATCCGGTGTTGCTCGATAAGCGCAGCGGCCTGCTCGTTCCAAAATCCGCCGGCAAGCGTGCCCGTGGTCATGTCGTAGAACTTGGACATGCGCGTGGTCTCTGCCGTGGGTGTTTCGGTATGGCGACGCACTTCTGCAAGGTCGTTGACAAACCGCGCATTGCCGATCGCGGGCGCGGGCGCCGGACGGAAGCTATCGCCGGATTCAATCAGAAACGTGCGCATCGCGCCGATGGCGGGGTAGGCCGGCGGCGCGGGCGGATTCACGAGGCTGCGCCAAGCGTAGGCGGCCTGCGGCGCCTGTCCGCTCCACGCTGCGGCAAAACCATCGTTGCGCGCCTCGGCCAGCACGCGTTGGGCCACGCGCTGTCCGGCCTCGTTGGTGCGAGGTTGCAATTCATGGTGGCGCGCCTCGGCAAACGCGGCCTGCGAAGGAAACAGTTCCGCGATGACGCGCATGGAAGCCGTTGCGACAGTCCCGCTCGCCGAGGCATCGTCGCGCGATTCGGATAGCGCCGCATATTGCGCCAGCGATACATTGGCCAGCAGGCGTATGGCCTGATGCTGCGTCGGCTTGGCGCGTTCGATGGCTTCGCGCGCGATGCGGTTCCACGTTAATGCGGCGGACGATTGCGATTGAGCGGCAGTGTTTTCAGTTGCTATTGCATGGGTAAACAATGTGGCGGTGGCAAAAGCGGCGAGGGTTTTGATCAGGGGTTTCATAAAGTGCTCCTGTTGCGATGGGTTGGTGTTCGAGAGTCAAGGGTGGACATTTCGGGCCGTCTATAAAGCGCCGAAAAAGTAGTAGTCGGTGGTGTAGGCAATGCGCGCGTTGATGCCGGCGTTTTCCGCCGAGCATCCCGCCGCTGGCGCGATGCCGCCCGCGGTGTTCACGCGCTGTATGCTGGTAATCCGGCTGAAAGCACCATGCGGGCCGACAGATTTCGCCGTCAACAGCAGCCACGGTGTTGCGCTGGTTCCTGGTGCGTCGGCGCGTTCCTTCAGCGCGCCAAGGATCCTGCTGCCGTCGTTGGCTTCCCAGTGCGGGCCGCCATAGTGCCGGCCGATCCGGTTGCCGCGCGAATCAAATAGATCCGCTTCGGGCGCCACGAATGCCCATTCGTATGCACCGGGCTGTTCTTTGCGCGCGCGGCATTCGTAAATTTGCACGCCCTTTGCCGGAACGACCATTCTCAGTGTTTCGTTTGCTCCCACGGCGAGTTTGTCCGGCACGCGGACCAGCGCGGGCGACGAACTCGTGGCGGCACAGCCGCTCAAGTGCAATGCGAGCATGACCGCCATGACTCCGATGGATTTACGCATGTTGTTTTCTCCTTGAATAAAAAGACTCGTTTATCAGGCTGCTATCGCGTGATGACGACTTCGAGATACTCGCTGGGCACCACCAGCGAATTTTCACCGCCCGTGTTCATTCGCAGCAGCAATGCCGTGATGTCCGCGGTCAGGCGCGCCTGACGCGCGGCATCCAGCGCCGCATACACCTTGTGCGTGGGGCCGTAGTATTCGCGGAACACCTCGATCCAGTGCGCGGCCGAGCGATAGCGAAAATTGAAGTGGCGGCGCACGCAGCGGATATCGCGCGCCTGCGGGCCAAACAGCCCGACGATGTGCGGTTCGGTGCCCCACAGCGCCGGCGAATGCAGGCCCGCGGGCGGCGGCACATAGGCGCCAATGACGCGGAACAGTTGCCCGATGAACCCCTCCGGTGTCCAGTTAACAAGGCCGATGCGTCCACCCGACCGCACCACGCGCATGAGTTCGCGCGCGGTCCTGCCGTGATCCGGCGTGAACATCGCGCCGAAGGTGGACAGCGCCACGTCAAAAGACCTATCCGCGTAGGGCAATGCTTCGGCATCCGCGACTTCGAAGTGCACGGCCAGCCCTTCGGCGCGCGCGCGCGTAGCGCCCTTTTCCAGCAGGTGCGGCACGTAGTCGGTGGAGGTCACCTGGGCGAAGCGCCGCGCCGCCGCCAGCGTGGCGTTGCCGTTGCCCGCGGCGACATCCAGCACGCGCTCCCCTGCGCGGATGTCGGCCCCTTCCGCCAGCAGTTCTCCGACGATTTGCAGCGTGGTGCCGATGATGGCGAAATCGCCGCTGGCCCACGTGGCCTGCTGCTTTTGCTTGATGGTGTTGAAATCGACCTGCGTGTTTGCCGCCGGCTGGTTCTCTACAGCTGTTACTGCATCACATGCGTTCATTACTGCGCTCATGGCTGGACTCCCTGGTGGTTGGTTGAAAATGCCTCTCGCGCTTGCCGGTGCATCGCATGTGGTGCCTATTTGCGTATGCCACTGACGTTCGCGAGTGGCGCCATTTTTCCGCGCCGCTCGCGTTGACGCTTCACCGCGCGTCGGGCAAACTTGATTGCGCATCCGTGATTTTTATTGACTTGATCGAGTGTCCACGCCGCTTGATCGCCAATCCGCCGGAGGGGAGTTCAATTCGATGAACCGCGATACCTTGTCCGACTTGTTGCGTAGCGTGCGGCTGCGCGGCGCCGTGTTCTATCACGTGAGTTACCAAGGCGAGTGGTCAGCGGAGGCCTCGTCGGCAAAGGAGATCGCCGATGCCGTGTTGCCGGGCTGCGAACACGTGATGGAGTACCACATGATTGCCAAGGGCAACGGCTGGGCGGCAGTGTCGGGTGAGCCACCGGTGAAATTGGGCGCGGGCGACATCGTAATGATGGCGCAGGGTGATCGTCATGTCATGTCCAGCGCCCCGGGTTTGCAACCGGAGCGTCGTCCGCCGGAGTGGGTGTTCGCCACGCGCAACGATCCCCGGCCCATGCCGATCGCGGTTCAGCATGGCGTGATGACCACCGGCTTGCGGGTGCCCGTGGAACAGGCGGATACGGTACTGGTCTGTGGTTTTCTCGGTTGCGATTTGCGCCCGTTTAATCCGCTGGTCGCCGCGTTGCCGCGCATATTGCATCTACCGGCCGCGCGCGCGGGTGGCTGGGTTTCGCATGTGATCGATCAGGCGGTGGCTGAATCCATCGAACGCCGCCCCGGAGGCGACGCGGTGCTCGAACGCCTCGCGGAAATGATGTTCGTCGATACGGCGCGGCGCTATCTCGACAGCCTGCCCCAGGACGCAACCGGCTGGCTCGCGGGGCTGCGCGACCGCTTTGTCGGCAAGACGCTTGCACTCATGCATGAAAAGCCGGAACACGCATGGAGCGTGGATGACCTTGCCAAGGAAGTGGGGCTTTCACGCTCGGCGCTGCACGAGCGTTTCGTGCAGTATGTCGGCCAGCCACCGATGCAGTATCTCGCCAACTGGCGCATTCAGGTGGGTGCGCGCATGTTGCGCGAATCAAATCGTAACGTGGCGTCGATCGCGCTGGATGTTGGTTATGGCTCCGAGGCGGCGTTCGCGCGCGCCTTCAAGCAACTGATGGGTGCGCCGCCCGCCGCCTGGCGCAGGACGCAGAGCGCCGGTTAGTGCGCATGACGCGATGCACCTGTTGCGTGCCTTGCGCCCGCGCGGGTCACTTGCCGCGCAGCCCCGCATCGCGCATCAGTTTAATCATGGATTCAATCTGCGCGCGCACGATTTTGTTGTATTCCTCCGCGCTGGTCGGTGCGGCGACGTAGCCTATGGTTTGCATGCGCTCTTTCGCCTCGGGCAGATCAATGATGCGCAGCACCTCTTTATTGATTTGATTGATCAGCGCGCGCGGCGTGCCCGCCGGGGCCATCAAGCCGTGCGAGGTTTCGGGCCGCTTGAACTCGGCGTACGATTCGCCCAGCGTGGGCACATCAGGCAGCACCGGCGTGCGCTGCGGTGTCAGCACCGCCAGTGCGGTGAGCTTGCCCTCTTTGATGAATGGCAGCGTCACGCCGAGCGTGCCCGTGTGATAGTGCGCGCGCCCGCCCAGCACCTCGAGCATTGATTCCGGCCCGCCCTTGTAGGCTACCTGTATCGCCTTGATGCCGGCCGCGAGATTGAATTTCAGGCCACTCAAGTGCGAGGCGCTGCCCGCGGCACTGGTGGACAAAATGAGCTTGCCGGGTTGTGCGTGCGCCATCGCGACCAGGTCTTTAACTGACTTCACGCCCAGCGTGGACGACGCAACCAGTATGTTCGTGCTGATGCCGATTTGCGCCACGGCCGTGAAATCCTTGACCGGATCGAACGGCAGGCTCGATTGCATCGCTGGCGTGATCACAAAATTGGGCAGCACATACAAGAGCGTGTGCCCGTCCGGCGCCGCCTTGGCCACCGGGCTTGCGGCCAGCGTGCCGCCGCCGCCCGCGCGGTTATCCACCACGACCGGAACGCCCCAAGTCTCGCTCAGTTTCTGCGCGATAAAACGCGCGATGCCGTCGGGCTGGCTGCCGGGCATGGTCGAGGCGACGATGCGCACGGGCTTTGCCGGAAACTTTTGCTGGGCATGCGATACATCAGGCGCCGCGGCAAGTGCGACGCACAGCATGAGGATCACGCGCGGTGCCGCGCGCCTGTTGGCCGCACCACGTAAATCCTGCGCATCAAAAAAAATCGGGAAAACACGCATGGCGATTCCTCCAGCGGCAATCGTATCACCGCTCGCGCCGGTGCGTGTTTGCTCGCGGTTATTCGGGATCGTCCGCGAATGGATCGAAAGGTTCCATCACCGGGAAGTCATCGTTCAATTCCCAGTCGGCATCGTCGGCATTGCGAATGGCCGCGCTGATGTCGCCCGCCTTGATCAAAATTTCTTCCTGCTGCGGAGAAAATTCCCAGTCGATGATCATTGTTGCCTCCCGTCGGGTTGGTTGGAGTGACGGGTAAAGTGTAGGCAAGGTCACGCGCGGTGCATACGCCGAACAGACGTGATTTTTCGGCCGAATTCAGGCAATGCATGTGTTGAACAAAAATCACAAATATGCCAAGAAACAGAAGGTTACGTTAAAGCCAATTGCCCATCAGGATAAACGGCGCCCAGTAGTAGGGGTGGGTGTAGGACTCGGCGGGTTTGGTTGCATTGGGCATATCGAGTCCGCGCTCGGCAGTAGCCGAGCCGGGTTTATGTTTGCCTTGAATAAATTGCAGTTGCGCCTGTCGCAGCGCCTCGGCTTTTGTCACCTTGCCGCTTTCCCTGAGTTGATACAGGCTTTGCATCAGAATACCCGTGCTCTCGTCGGCCACCGGCCACAGCGTAGCGATCACCGCTTTCGCGCCTTGTTTCTGTACGAGAGCGCCCAAACCCTCGATTTCCATCCCGTTCGCGTCCTTGCCGCCGCCCACCGCCGTTTCACAGGCCGACAAGGTCATCAGGTCTACATCGTTAAAGCGGTAATCGTCTTCCTTGATGTCTTTCAGGGTAAGCCGGCTACCGTCGCCCATCAGCAGAAAGGAGTTCGCTTCCGTACCCGGCTGAAACTTGAAGTGGCTCGCCACATGCAGCACCGGGTAAGCCTTGTCCAGCACGTCGCGCATGCGTTTTGAAGTGAACGCGTCATCCAGATGCATTTCGCCCGGCAGCGCACCGCGATCACCACTACGGCCCGATTTGATGATGCCTTCCAACTCGCCTTTTACGGAGGGCAGGGCACTGAAGCCGGGTTTGGCCGCCGTTAATCCGAGCGCCGCCACGCGCCAACTCGCCTGCGGCAAGTCTTTTAATTTGTCTTTCGCAGCCTCGGTAAAAAGGGCGAAGCGGTAGTTCTCCACCACAAATTGCTTGCCGTCATGCAGGGCGGCCAGCGGGATGTAGCGCAGCGTGCCGTCGAGCGACACCATCAGGGTTTGGGCATTCGCCTGTTTTAAATCATCGGCTATCGGCGCGATCAAGAGTTTGTAGAGTTCCTGCCCCATCGGCAGGGGGTTTAACTTGGGGTCTTGCAACTGACTTTGGAAGAAAGCAATCTTTTGATTCAAGTCCTTGGCGCTCACGGCCGTGGTGCGGGCCACTTGTATCGAGGGGGTGGTGACCAATATACGCAGCCGGTCTTCACCCACCAGGTAATGCACGGCGACGGCGTTGTGGCCGAGGGAGCCCAAGGTGCCTTGCAGCGAACGCAGATTGGCCAGCCCGCGCTCGCCGACATCCCGGTTACGCTGGGCGCTGGCGTTGCCGAGTTCTTTCATGAAGTCGCCTAAAAACGCATCGAAGGCTTGCTGGGCGACTTTGCGGTCGTTGCGCAATTGCTCACGGCGGGCCGACTCCGCATCCGAAAGACCAGCGCGGGCCTTGCGTTCCAGCTCGGCCAATTCACTGCCTATGCTGCCCAAGCGACCGCTGATTTCGCCATAGCGTTTGCGCCAGGGTTCTTCACCGGCGCTGAAGGCGACTTCGGTGGACCGGTTGTCCTGTTTGCCGTCGCGGCGGATGAAGTCGAAGTATTCCTCCTCCTTCAGCATCAACAGCACCTGCTGACCTTCGGGCAGCCGGCCTTGCTCGAACAGCAGGTCGGCCAAGCCGCGGTAGACGCCAGCTTTGTCGCCCAGAAAGTTTTTCTGCACGCTGCTTTCCAGCGTGGTCAAACCGGCGCGCATGCGCTGCACGGTATTGACGGCCTGTTTGCCGAAGAAAATGCCCAGAGCGGGCTGTTTTAGCATGGCCATGGTGATGCGCAGGCCATCCTGCGCGCGCCATAATTCTTCCATCGAGTTAATGTTGACAGCGATACGCATGGCCTGCTCAAACAACGGGCGGGCCTCGCGTGCGTTGCCTAACCGCGTATTCAGCAATGCCTGCAAATTAGTGCTTTGCGCGATATAAAAATGTTCGGGCGGCAAAAGTTTTTCGCGCAGCGCGAGGCTCATCCGTGATGCGGTCATCGCGGCTTGGTACGCTCCAAGATGCTCTTGCAGCAAACCCAAAACGTGCAGCCCCGTCGCGTAACGCAAGGCGTCTTCGTTACCCGTATGGTGCTTGCCCATGAGTTCCAGTGCGCGATGAATTACCTTCACGCCTTCATCGAAATCGCCCTTGCTTTCGAGTAACAGCGCGTGCAGCAGCAAGGCGTAACCCAGATCGCGGTAAGCGTTTTGCTGCTCGAAAATCGTGATGCTCCGGGTAATCGCCGGGATGCCGTTGGCGTGGTCATTCAGCCAGGCGTAAACGTTGGCAAGCGGCAGCAGCGCGCGCGCAACGGCGAGGTGATTCGGCCCCAGCGCACTTTCACGCAGCGCGATGCTGCGATGAAACAGCGGCAATGCGCGGGCGTATTCATCCATTACCTGATGCGAGCCGCCAATTTCGTTCAGAAAGCTGTCCAGCGCGGGATTGTCAGTGCCGAGCGCAGCCTCGTACGCGGCAAGGGCTTTCTGATACAGCACCGATGCCTGCGCGTGATTTCTGGCGCTGCGCGCTACGTGCGCTTGGCTCAGCAACGCGTTGGCCGCCTCCAAGCGCGGATCGGGTTCACTGACCTCCAGCGCGCAGAAAGCCGTGTGCGGCACCAGTGTCAGCAACAGCAGCGCGGCGAGTTTTCGAAGCATGCTCATACCCAGGAAGGTGGAAGACTGAAATGGCAAGTGGAAGAATCTTTGCACAACATCACCCGAATGAGTACCAGAGGACGCGCGAGTCGGTGACATGTCAGGGGAGACGGGCGTATTGACCGATAGTGTATGGGCCAGACGGAAATCGGATGGAAAACAAGTCTTTATAAACAACCAATTACGATCTGTCCGCGCGCATCGAAAACGCCAGCAGCACGACCGCGATCATCAGCAGCACGAGCGCGGAAAGCGCCAGTGACCAGTGGATGCCGATCACCGCGCCGAGCAGTCCGACGGTGATGCCGCTGAACGCGCGCAGCCCATTGTTCGACATGTTGTAAAGGCCGATCATGCGCCCGCGCAGGTTGGTCGGTGCGTGGATTTGCACCAACGTTTGCGCCATGGAATTGAACGTCAGGTTCAGGAAGCCTGCGACGAACATCAGCGCCACCGCGAGCGGATAGTTATCGGTCATCGCGAATCCCGCGATGGAAATGCACCAGAGTATCGTCAGTATGATCGCGGTGCGCGGATCGGCCTGCAACAGGCTGCGCGCCTCGAGGATCATGCCGCCCAGAAATGCGCCGCCGGCATTGGCGGCGAGCAACACACTATAGGAGAACTCGGCTTTTTCGGTGCCCAGATCATGCGCGAATTCGGGCATCTGCGCCTGAAACGCGTTGCCGACGAAAAACGACGACACGCCCGCCAGCGCGATCATGCTGACGAGGATGCGGTTGCCTTGTGCGAGACGCAGCGTCGCCAGCGTGTCGGCCAGGCCGCCCGCGTGCTTGTCGCTTTTTTGTTGTTCGGCGGTGCGCGCTTTGCGCTGGCCGTGCGGGGTTTTCGCCAGCCACACTATCAACGGCAGATAGATCAGCACATTGATGATCAGCCCTGCCGCCGCGCCGAAGAGCAGCATCAGCCCGCCGCCGATGGCCGGCCCCATCAACACGCCGAGCTGACGAGCCGTGGCGTTGAGCCGCACCGCGCTTTGCAAATCTCGGCCGCCGCCGACGATATCGTGAATCAGCAATTGGCTCGCGGGTATCCACAGCACGCCCGCGACGCCGTGAATGGTGAGCAGCACCACCGCGTGCCATTCTTCCGTGGTGTTGGTCATAAACAGACCCGCCCAGCCGAGCGAGGCCGTCATGTACAGCGCCATCGCCCACTGAATCAGGCGCCGGTTGTCGAAGCGGTCCGCCAGCGCGCCGGAATAGACAGAGAACAACAGAAACGGCAGCCAGTGCGTGAGGATCGCTACGCCGGCCAGCGTGGGCGAGTGAAATTTCTGGTACAGCACCCAATAACTGATCACGTGCTCGATGTTATCCGCCATCATCGCCAGCGCGGTGGTGATGAAATACATGCGGTATTGCGGGTGACGCAGCGCGGCGAAACTCTTGGGTGAATCGCGGGGCGCTTCGCGCGCGGGTGGTGGTGCGGCGGGGGTGGGCATGAACCCGATTGTAGCGGGTCTTGCTTGGCGCAATGGCGCGGGCTGGTGTATTGTTTTAAAAAGTCAGGGAAACAACGCGTGCAGTATCACAAGACGTACAAACATTTTTTATGGATCGGCGTGATCGCGGCACTGGCGATTCCCGCGGTGCCGGTCGTGTTTCTTTTTTTCTTTCCGCCGGATAATCCGATCCATGCGCCGGACTCCTGGACGGGGATCGCGGTCGGCGCGTTGGATACGGTAACGTCGTTTGCCCAGTTTTTTATCCAGATGTTGATCGTGGCGACGCTGGCGTTTGTTTCGCTGACCGCGTCAATTGTGGCGCTGGTGGTAAGCATCTGCGCGAAAATGTCGGCCGCGCGAAAATGCCTTAGCGCGTTACCGGTTCTCATGGCCGCGCTGACGCTGTGTTTGCTGATGGGAGTTTGTCGTAGATGGATCTGAATTCATGGTGTTTCTAAAACGAATTTACGCTGCCTTTCGATCGATGGCTTCCGTCGTGGGCGCGTTGGGCATGTCCGGCGCCAGTCTGCCTGCCGGGGCGCAGGCGATGAAGCCGGATACACTCTTCGGCATCACCATCGGACAGCCGCTGGAGCAGCAGTTTGCCGAGTGCCCCAAAAACGACAAGGGCGCTTATGATTTTGGATATCACAAGGGCGATACGCCTTGCTGGGTGCAGGATACCTACAGCAAGCAGGTGAAGCTGCCCTTGAAGGTGGTCCGGGATACCGGCGCGGGCATCAACAGCGATGCCCGAATCAGGATACGCGATGGCGTCGTTGTCGAGATCGAAGTCCATGCCCATGGCGAACAATGGCGGCAGGTCGAGCGCTACTTGATGCGCCACTATGGCAAGCCGTCGGAATCTGAAACCTATGAACGCGACAGCCGCGTGTCTGGCATCTCAAAAGTTCAGACGCACACCTGGCGCGCGAACGGTATCACGATGTATTTCGATCAACGCGCCAGCAGCGACAACACCCGTATTCGCGTGTACAGCGAGGCGTGGCAGGCGCTGGAAGCCAGGGAGCGGGCCGAACGAAGCAAGCCGTGAAGGGCGTGGATGCGCATAGCCATTTCATAAGTGGTTTCCAGTGAGCGGTGCTACAGCGGCAGCTTCACGCCATGCCGGTCGATCACGGCCTGATCGAGCTGGATGCGAAAGCCCGGCCCCTCGACCGGTAAACGTCCGGAGGCGTCCGGTCCCGCAAGGGGATGAAACGCCGGATTGGTCCAGTCGAGCATCTCGATCGGCAGACTGCGCGGCAGGCTGGCCAGCAAGTGCATGGAGTAATGCGAGAAACGGTGTCCGCCCACCGTTGCGCCCAGCGCGTTTAGCGCGCGCGCGGCTTCCAGAAAGCGCACCGGCCCGCCGATGTACTGCACGTCGATGATCAACTTGCGCAGCCGGCCGCGCGTATACAGGTCATGGAGTTCGCGCGCCGTGGTGGCTTTTTCTCCCGCCGCGATGGGGTTGAACGGGTGGTCCCGCACCAGGTGCAATTGGTCGTGGGGCGAGGGATCCTCGACCCACATGAGCTTCGCGCCGCACGTATCGAGAAATTCGTTGGCGATTGCCGCTGTCCAATCCGAGCCTGTTTCGAGTGCCACGGTGCCCGGCTCTGCATACACTTGACGCACGGCGTCGATGCGTTCCAGATTGTCTTTCAGCGAACGGTTGACCCGCATCTTCACGGCGCGATAGTTGTTCTGCCGGTGCATCTTCGCTTCGGTGATCAACTCAGCGGGTGACTTGTCCAGCCACAGCGAGCTCGCATAGCAGTCCAGTTTGTCACGTCCCGCCGGGCGTCCCCACAGATCGGCGCAGGGCACGCCCGCCTGTTTGCCCGCGAGATCCCAGGCGGCCAGACTGACGGCGCTGGCCGCGCACCGGCTCGCCGCGCTGCTTTCGCAAGTGGCCTCTTCCTGACGTTCGACATTGAGCAGGCCCGCCAGACCGGGCGTTGCTTCGCCGACGAGTTTGCGGGCAATTGATGACGCCAACGCCATGTCCGCCGGCCGCCGGAAGGACGAATAGCCAATGCCCCGATGGCCCTTGTCGTCCGCCACAAAGACCAGCAACAAACAGGTTTCTGTCGTCGGGCCCTTGGGCGCCTGGATGGGCGGATCGAGCGGAACCCGCAGATTCCACAGTTCTACGTTGACGCCATTGCCCGGCATGTTTGCACCCCTTGTGGTGGAACTCGTTGAGTAAGAATGTTATTTTACCGTGGCTCATTCCGCCTTCGGCAGCGACACGCATCAGTGCCAACGCCGTCGTTCCAGCGCAGGCTGGAACCCAGTTTGTAACCCGGTCCGAAGGATCAAACATGAACCGTATCCCGAGTAACAAAGTGTCGATGCGCATCGCCGTCATTGCCATGCTCGCCGCATTGATAGCAACAGCAGTCAGTGCGGCCGATGATTATCCCGCCAAGCCGGGGCGGCTAATCCTGCCCTCCGGCGCGGGTTCGTCATCCGACATTATGGCGCGCATCTTCTCGCAGCGTTTCAGCGAAGCGTGGGGGCAGCCCCTGGTGGTCGATAACCGCGCGGGCGCCGCCGGCATCATTGGCGCTGAAATCGCGGCAAGAGCCGCACCCGATGGCTACACCCTTTTCAATTACGGCATTGGTCAATCGGTCATCCCGGCACTGCACAAGAAACTGCCCTACAACCACGCGCGCGACTTCACACCGATTTCGACTTTTGCCATGACGCCCAACCTGCTCACCGTGACGCCGTCGCTGGGCATCGCAACCGTGCAGGAGTTTATCAGCGCGGCCAAGGGCAATGCCGGGCAATGGAAGTATTCATCCAACGGTGTCGGAGGCACACCGCATCTCACCATGGAGCTTTTCAAGGCGGCAACCGGCATCCCTATCGTGCACGTGCCATACAAGAATTCGTCGCAGGGTTTCGGTGATGTGGCGGGCGGACAAATACAGACGTGTTTTTTTACGTTGCCGGGCGTTTTGCCCTTCGTCAAATCAGGACGCATGCGCGCGCTCGCGGTTTCGTCGGCCCGGCGCGCCGAGCAACTGCCCAACGTGCCCACCGTTATCGAATCCGGCGTGCCGGATTTTGATGTCACCGTGTGGCAGGGGTTTGCCGTGCCCCGAGGCACACCGCAAGCCTACGTGACGAAAATATACGCCGCGATGATGAAGGCCGTGGCCATGCCCGAACTCAAGCAACGATTTTTTGAAAACGGCGTTGCCGCCGTGTCAATGACCCCCGCCGAATTCGCCAGGTTTGCCAACGGCGAAACCGCGAAGTGGCAGAAGGCGGTTACGGTTTCGGGGCTCAAACCTGAATAATTCATGACCACTATAAAGAGTATCGACGCCGTGGAATCGTCTCCTTGGTGTGGGTACATCAATACCCAACCTGTCATTCCCGCGAAGGCGGGAATCCATAACACTGTGCCATATGGCGGAGAATTCCCCCGACCTACCTTCCCCCAAGGGAAGGGGATACCCGCCTTCGCGGGAATGACGTGGAAAGACTTGCGCATGAATCGCAGCGCGAGGTCTATCTTGCAGAAGCGGAATTATTCATGCTAAGCCTCCTCCCCCGCCAAAACCACTACCCCACGCGAGCCTGCCTGCCCGTGCCAACGCTCCAAGTTATCCCCAACCAGCACAAAATCCGTCAGGCCCGGTACGGCATCCGGGTCAATCAGCACGTGAAAGCCCTTTTTAATTTTCTCGCCCATGTCTTGCAGCGCCATCACCCAAAAGCTGGTGCCGATCAATGTAATCGTCAAAATCGCATTCCCTTAACTGTATTGGTGTTCGGTGTCGCCGAGCCGGTCACGCAGTTTATGCTGCCGCATTGGCGGTGTCTCTTTCTTTTCGGCCACGCCGGGAAAATAAAAGTGGTTCCGGTCTTTTCCGTCATTGGGGTTCCGAGCCACCAACCGCAGTAATGTGCCGGCAGCGATCGCAGGCGTGAAAGCGCCTCACGCGCGCGCTTGCAACATCAGGCTGTAACCGTCACTGCCCCATTTCAGTGCCAGCCAGACCACTATCGGGTAGACTAATCAATGCGGACCTTGCCCCTGTGGTTCTCTTCTTGGGATGGGCAAGAGGCAAGACCTGACCTTGTCGCGCTGGTGATCAGGAATCGGAATCTGACCTAATCGGTCATGCCGGAGGTTTTTCTGGTCTTTATCTCTATCGAGGGCAGAAAGCAGCCATTCTTCGGATGTTCGCTGGGAGGAGTACAGTGGCCGCTGACCGGACGGGCGAGATGGAAAACTGGGACGAGATCAAATCATGGCGCAAAACACAGCGAGAGATGCTTATCGCCGTGCGTACGGCAATCGCGCCTGAGCAGCGTCGGGTCCGGAACGACAGGATTACCGAACTGCTGCTGGCAGGCTTCACGTTGCCGCCCGGTGCAGTGGTTGGTTTTTGCTGGCCGTACAAAGGGGAGTTTGATGCCCGATTTGTGATCCGGCGCTGGCGCGCCGAGGGGGCCATTGCCACGTTGCCGGTGGTGATCGATAAGGCGCTGCCGCTGCAGTTTCGCAAGTGGTGGCCGGGTGCGCCCATGCGAGCGGGTGTTTACGGTATACCCGTTCCCGATGGAATCGATGTCCTGATCCCTGACATTGCGATTGTGCCGATGAATGGATTTGACGGGCGAGGTTACCGCTTGGGCTATGGCGGCGGCTATTTTGACCGCACACTGGCAGCGTTCGAGCGGCGCGTCCTCGCGATTGGGGTGAGCTGTGAGGCGTCGCGGTTGCCTACAATCCATCCGCAGTCACACGACATTCCAATGGATTTCGTAGTGACTGAAGCAAGTCTGTATCGGGCGGGAGGCCGCGATCTTAGGCCACTCACCGCTGATGAGTGCGCTGCGGAAGCCGCTGATTTGATGAAAGACCGTGCCCTGCCTCGATCCGGCGCTGGCTCGCATGCTGCCGACACAGCGGAACTGGCGCATCGAACCGGCAGTTCGCCAGCCAGCCATGACCATAAAAGCGATCCGGATCACTCCCGCCCATGGCCGACGATGCCGAAGAGCGAGCTCATGGCATTGCTCAATTTGCTGCTGGAAGCAGAGCGTGCGGGCGCCCAGGTGCTTGCTGCTTTTCTGGACGAGTACGAACGTGACACGCCGGCATGGCGGCAACTTGCCGCCGTGCAGCGCGACGAGGCCAAGAACTGTGCCATCCTGATCGATCTCATTCGGCGGAAGGACGCGACACCAAGTACGGCAACAGGTGATTTCCTGGGCAAGGCGCTGGCGGTAAAGGGTCGAGTGGCACGGCTGCAATTCCTCAATCGCGGACAGGCATGGGTCGCCCGCAAGATTGGCGACGCATTGCCCTGTTTGGAAAAAGGCTTCGTGCGTGATGCGCTTTTCGACATGCAGGCGTCGCACCGCCAAAATATCGAGGCGTGCGACTCGCTCGTGTCGATGCTGGAATCTCGGCGTAACGGAAATGACCTGAATTAGGCTTCTGGCGCCGCGTAGCCGTTCTCTTCGACGATAAAAGCACGATCAATTCCGGCACGGCCTGTCGGGCCGGATTCCGGCGTGCGCAGCGCGTGGTGCCCGCTTGCCGGTACGCGCTACTGCGCCTGTATCCTCGCCTCGCGGATCACCTTGCCCCACTTGACGATTTCCGCGCGCTGAAACGCGTCGAATGCTTCCGGCGTGGTGTAAACCACTTCCGCGCCCTGTTGCAGCATTGCGTCCTTGATTTCCTTCAGTTCGAGGATGGATTTCACTTCGCGGTTGATCTTGTCGATGATGGCGCGTGGTGTTTTGCCCGGCGCATACAGGCCGAACCACACGTAGGATTCCAGTCCCTTGAAGCCTTGTTCGAGCGCGGTGGGTATATCCGGCGCGCCCGGAAAACGTTTCTCGTTGAGCAAGGCGATGGCTTTTAGTTTGCCCGCGCGGATTTGGCCGCTGGTGGTGGTGGTCGAGAGAAACGCCGCCTGCACTTCACCGGTGAGCAGCGCGGTCATGGTAAAACCGGCACCCTTGTACGGCACGTGTATCAGGTTGATGCCGAGCATCTGCGCGAACAGTTCTCCGGTGAGATGACTGCTGGTGCCGGTGGATGCGGAGGCGTAATGCATGCCCTGCGGGCGTGATTTCGCCAGCGCGACGAATTCTTTGAGGTTGTTGACGCCGAGCGTCGGCGTTACGGTGACCACCAGCCCGGAGTTGGTGATCAGCGAGATCGGCGCAAAATCCTTCAGCGGATCGAACGAAATTTTCTTGAACAGAAACGGCGCGCCGACCTGCGTGTTGACGCCGCTGATATAGAGCGTGGACCCGTCGGCCGCGGCGTTGGCTACGATTTCCGCGCCGACGATGCCGCCGGCGCTGGCGCGATTGTCGATCACCATTTGCTGTTTGAACCGTTCGGAGAGTTTATGCCCGATGAAGCGAGCGGTGATGTCGGCGGTGCTGCCCGGCGAGCCGGTGATGATGCGCACCGGACGGCTCGGATAGTTTGCCGCCGCGTCGGCCGCGAGCAGCGGCGTACTGGACAGCATCAAAAGTGCGCCGGCAAGCCCACAGACAACACGCTCGCAGTTCATGTTTCGGTTTCCTCGCGATGGTTTGTTCAAACGGCAATGCCATTGTGCCGTGCTTCCTCACGCTCTGAGCATTGTTTTATGTGGGCAATTTAAGTATATGTTTTTAAACAATATTTTCGCCTTTCGCCGATTGTGGCATGATGCCGTTCGCGCGCTGGCCAAGGCAGCGCGCTCCAGGGATAACAGTCATGTCAAAACCAATACACCGAATGCGCGCGCTCGCGGTCACTTCACCCAAGCGCAGCGCGCATTTGCCCGAGGTGCCGACGATGCGCGAATCCGGCGTGCCGATTGATGTGACGGTGTGGTACGGCCTGTGCGCGCCGGCGGGCACGCCCCAGCCGATCCTCGCGAAACTCAATTCGGATCTTGGCAAGGTATTGAATGCGTCCGACACGCAGCGCCGACTTGCCGAACACGGCGTTGATACGTCGCCCACGACGTCAGCGCAGTTTGCCGCGTTTATCAAATCCGAAACCGACACCTGGGCGCGGGTGGTGCGTGACGCCAAAGTGCCGCGGCAGTAGCCGCCGCGAACGATGCGCGATGCCATGAGAAAGCAGCTATCGACCGTGGCGTGCGCGCTGATCAGTCTGAATGCCGTTACCATTTTTGCGCAGACACCCCCAGCGGCGGGGCCGGCGCAGTACCCCACCAAACCCTTCCGCATCGTCACCTCGGATGCCGGCGGTGGCAATGATTTCGTCGCGCGTCTTATCGCGCAGGGCCTGACCGCGAGCCTGGGGCAGCAAGGCGTGGTGGACAATCGGCCCGCTGGGGTGATTCCTGGCGAGCTGGTGTCGAAGGCGCGGCCCGACGGTTATACCTTGCTGGTCTACGGCAACAATCTGTGGATCGGGCAGTTTCTGCAGCACTCGCCGTATGATCCGGTGCGCGACTTTGCACCGATTTCGCTGATCGGCAGAGCGCCGAATGTGCTGGTGGTACATCCGTCGGTGCCGGCCAATTCGGTAAAGGCGCTGCTGGGGCTGGCGAAAGCGAAACCCGGAGAACTTAACTACGCGTCGGGCTCCATCGGTTCGTCG
>DHVE01000118.1:0-75733 GCA_002412495.1 Betaproteobacteria bacterium UBA5216 | reverse complement strand
ATCGGTTCGTCGTCCCATCTCGCGGCGGAATTGTTCAAGCATCTGGGCGGCGTTAACGTCGTGTGGATACCGTACAAGGGCGGCGGCCCCGCGATGAGCGCGCTGATCGCGGGGCAGGTGCAACTGAGTTTTGGCACGGCCGCGGCGGTGGCGCCGCACACAAAATCCGGCAGGCTGCGCGCGTTGGCCGCCACCAGCGCGCAGCAGACCGCGCTATTGCCGGCGTTGCCGGTGATCGCAGCCGATTTGCCAGGCTACGAGTCGGTAGCGTTTTACGGCATCTTTGCGCCGGCGGGCACGCCCGTGCCGCTGGTGGCCAGCCTGAATCGCGAGATCAAGGGGTTGCTCGACGGCGCCGCCGTGAAGGAGCGGCTGTTCAACGCGGGGATTGAAATCGATGGCGGCGCGCCATCCTCGTTTGCCGCAGCGATGCAGTCCGATATGGTCCGTGTGGGCAAAATGGTGAAAGAGGTGGGTATCCGGGTGGATGGGCTGCGGCCCGCTGCAGCGCCCGCGGCACGTTAATTTACCGTGGCTTCCGCCACCAGCCGCTGACACAACGGCGCGACCGTATCGCATTCTCCGATGTGCCAGCAGTGCGCCCGAATGTCTTCGGCGGCGCGTGTCGGGTAGACGGTGCGCAACTGCGCCAGCGCCTTTTCTGAAACATCGTCATCGGTCAACGGACGCCGCACGCTGCCGCGGCAATGCGCAACGCTGGCCTCCAGATAGCTTCCGTCGGCAAATACCACGCGCGCACGGGCGGCTTCGCGTCCGAGGCTGGCGTCGCTGTCGCAGGTGACTTTGCGGCGCAGCGCGGCGACTTGCGGATCGTTCACCACGGTGTCAGTCACCTGCGCAATACCGGCGGCCCGGTGGATGAGCGACACCGCCGCCCAATGTTGATAACTCACCAGCGCCTGTCCGCGATCAAGCGGCGCCACGCGGTTGGTGAGTTTTTCGGCAAGCGGATTCGCGGTGATTTCCACGCGTGCTATGTGTGCCAGACGCGCCGCGTCGAACGCGGGCGCGCGCGCAATCTCCAGACACGCATCGATAATTGGATGCACCACGAAGCCCGAGGGATAGGGCTTGTAGGCAATCGATGACATCTCGTATGCCTCGCCCAGTTTGTCGAGTGCGGCTTCGAGATTGGGCCGCGTGCTGAACGAGACGGCAAAACCTTTCGGACCTTCGAGCATGCTGTCGGAACATTCAAACCCGCGCGCCGCCAGCAACGCCGCCGTCAGTCCGCACCGCGCGCTGTGGCCATAGGTAAAGTGGCTGGCCATCGTCGATTGGGCTTCGCGCAGCCCGCTCGCCTGATTGGCGGCGTGGCCGATGGCGGTGGCCATGCCGTGTTCATCCAGCCCGAGCGCCTTGCCCGCCGCGACGGCGCCGCCGATCACGCCGGCCAGCCCTTTCATCGACAGCCCGACATGGCTTTCCGCTGGTGGCACGCAGAGCATATTGCCCACGCGGCATTGCACTTCAACGCCAAGAATCAGCGCGTGCAGCAATTCCTTGCCGCTTAACGGCTGAAAATCCGGCCGGCGTTCCGCCAGCGCCAGCAACACCGCCACCACGGGCGCAGTGGGATGTGCCACAGTATTGAAATGCGTGTCGTTGAACGCCAACGAGCCGGAACTCATCGAGTTGATGAAGGCGGCGTTCAGTGCGTCGAGTTTCACGCGCTGGCCCACCACCGTGGTATCCGCCGCGCCATTGAATTCGGCGAGGTGATCGCGCATGAGCTGAACATCGTCTTCGCGCGAACCGCCCGCCGCGCAGCCCATCCAGTTCACAAAAGCGCGCGCGCCCTCGTGCTGAACCGCCGGCGGCAGCGCGTCAAACCGCGAATCGCAGACGAAGCGCGACAGGATGCGCGTGAGGTCTTTCATGCGCGCACAAGGACTATTTAACGCCCAGCAACTCCACCTCGAACACCAGCGTTGCATTCGGCGGAATCACGCCGCCCGCCCCGCGCGGGCCATAGGCGATGGCCGATGGACACGTGAGTTTGGCCGTGCCGCCGACTTTCATCATGCCGACGCCCTCGGTCCAGCACTTGATCACACGGTTAAGCGGAAACTCGGTTGGTTCGCCGCGCTTGTGCGAGCTGTCAAACTCCTTGCCGTCGGGAAAAGTGCCCTTGTAATGCACCTTGACGACGGATTCGGCGGTGGGTTGCGCGCCCTTGCCTTCCTTAAGCGCGCGGAAGACCAGACCGCTTTCCGTGACCTTGGCGCCCGGCTCCTTGGCGGCCGCGGCGAGCGTGGCGTCGGGGGCGGTTTGTGCAATCGCCAGTGTTGCGCCGGCCAACAGAAAACTGCTGACGGCGAGGCTCGCGAGGGTGTGTTTCAGGGATGTGATTTGGATGGACATAGTGTGTTCAGGGTGATTGATGGATTGATGGTTATTGAAGAAACAGCATCAGCCGATTGGGGTCAGGCTTTCAATCCCTTGCGCGCCATGAACTCGGGGAAAGCGTCCTTGGCCTTGGCGCCGCGCAGCACGTGGGTGGTGTATTCATGCTCGGCTTCGTACTGTTGTTCGAGATTCATGGTCATTTGCTTGAGCATCAGCGCCTTGACGCCCATAACCGCGCCGCGATGGTTGGCGGCGATCATCTTGGCGATTTCCATGGTTTTTTCGCGCAGTTGCGCGCGCGGCACCAGGTGATTCAAGAGACCGATGCGATACGCTTCTTCCGCTCCCACGATGCGCGCGGTGAACAGCAGTTCCTTTGCCACAGGCCAGCCGACCTGATTGGGCAGCGTCCAGGTGCTGTTGATACGCCCGTAAGCCGCCGCGAGAAAGCGGAACTTCGCGCCTTCGCAGCCGACGCGCATATCGAGCGACGACACCAGCACCGCGCCGCCGCCATACGCGACGCCGTTCACCATGCCGATGGTGGGCTTGGCGCACGCGGAAATTTCATAACGGTTCTTGTTGTCGCGCATTTCATCCAGTTGTTGATCGCTGAATTTTGCATCGTTCTCCAGTTGCTCCTTGATGTCGCCGCCCGCCGTGAAGGCGCGATCGCCCGCGCCGGTGATCACGATGCAGCCCACCGCGTCGTCGGCTTCCGCCGCCTTCACCGCGGCGTGCAACTCCAGCCCCAGCTTGCGGTTCATCGCGTTCATTTTTTCCGGGCGGTTCAGCGTGATGATGGCAACGCCGTCTTCGATGTCGTACAGAATGTGTTCGTAACTCATTGCGGGTCTCCTGAAATGGGGCGGTAGGGTTGGTTGTTGATTCGCGTGGTGGCCGGAGCGTATCACGCCCCTTGATGACGCGGAAAGGGCGCGGAAAGCGCATGCCGGTGGCGGGGTGCTTTGATATCGCTTATGTCAGCCGAACCGCGCGTCCGTCAGGATCATGTCGGAGGCTTTTTCGCCGATCAGGATGTGCGCGATGCCCGCCGGAATTTTGATCCACATCCAGCGTTCGTCTTCACCGGTTTTTAGCAGCGGTCCCCGGTGTTCGCGGGAAGCGCTTAAGCGGTTGGCCAGCCCGCAACCTGCGCAACCCGCACCGGCGATGATGTAGTTGTATTCAACGGCGGGTGCCGATGCGGGATAGGGTGTGAGGATGCGTTGGGATAAGGGTGGCGACGTTGCCAGGTTCAAAAGTCTTGCAAAGGATGGATGCGCACGCGGTCGCGGTGCGCCGCATCCACTACTGCGCCTTGATGCCCGCCGCCTTGGCGATCTGTCTGGCCGACTCGTTTTCGCGGCGCACAAAGCGCGCAAATTCCGCCGGCGTCATGTGCAGCGGCTCGGCGGCGAGCTTGCGGAAAGGCTCGCGCAGCGCGGGCAGATCAATCGCGCGCGAGACATCTTGTGCGATTTTGTCGACGATGCCCGCGGCCACGCCGCGCGGTGTCCAGATGCCGAACCACAGCGATTCTTCGTAACCGGCGACACCGGCTTCGATGAGCGTCGGCACCTCGGGCAGCAGCACTGATCGTTGCGCGCTGGAGACCCCCAAGGCGAGCAGCCGGTTGCTTTGGATGAACGGCAACGCGGTGCCTATCGTGGGCAGCCAGTAGTGTATGCGCGCCATTATCACGTCGTTCATCGCTTCCGGTCCGCCCTTGTAGGGCACGTGCAGCGCGTCGATGTTCAGGGCGATGCGCAATTTTTCGGCGGCGAAATGCGCGCCGCTGCCGATGCCGGCGGAGCCGTACGTCACGTGCCCGGGTTTTGCCTTCGCCAGCGCAATCAATTGCGCCACGCTTTTGATGCCTTGCGATGGCGCGATGGCGAGCACCTGATACATGCTGGCAATGGGCGCGATTTCGATAAAGTCCTGTTGCGCGTTGTAGGGCAGCCGCGTGTAGAGCACGGTATTGATGGTTTGACTGATCCCGCTGACCAGTAGCGTGTACCCGTCGGCCGGCGCGCGCGCCGCCAGCGCGGTGCCCAGCGTGCCGCCCGCGCCGGGCCGGTTATCCACGACCACTGGCTGGCCCCAGGCCTCGGACAATTTTTGAATAACGAGACGGCCCACGATGTCGAGGCTGCTGCCTGGCGAAATCGGCAGAACAGCGCGCACGGGTTTGGTGGGGTAGGGCTGTGCCCACGCGCTGCTCAACGGAAGCAAGCTCGCGAGAGCGATATAAACATATGTTTTTATTTCATTTTTTAACACTGCACTAGCGGCCGCAACTGGCGCGCATCGGTGAGCTTTTCGAGTTGCCAGATGGTATCGCACAGCGTGCGCGATTTTTTTGCACCGAGTACGGGCGCCATCAGGTGATAACACTTTTCGTCGACTTCGGCGCGCGTCATCGGGTTGTCGGGCGTGCCGCGCACGGCCTCGGTGTGGTGGCTCACCGTGCGGCCGTCTTTCAGGGTGATCTCGACGATGCCCTGGCGTTGCGGCAGCTTCTTTTGCAGCGCTTCGTCACCGATGAGTTCGATGCGTTTGCGCACTGCCAGCACTTTCGCGTTTTTCATGCGCTTCAAGTCATGCGCGGACTCGAAGGTCGCGATGCCGTCGAGGAGCATCACCGCGCACATGTGCTGCATGCAGATGTCGGGCATTTCGCGATCGCCCACGGTGTTGGCGCCGGTGATCGAAACGCGAACCACCAGTTTTTCCACGTCATCGGCTTTGATGTGGTGTTCGCGTATCAGCGTGAGCAGCGAATGGAGCGGCGCCTGTATTGGCGAACCCACCGTCCAGCGCTTGATGTTGGTGCGCATGATTTCGTGGCGCGTGCCCAGATCGCTGATCAGCACCGACGGGTCGGGCGCGCGGCCGGTGCGCGCGGATTCATCGTAGGCGGCGTAAAAACTGCGTTCGCCGAACAGGATGTCGTCGGTGGCGGTGCAACCGGCGGCGACCATCGACACCGCGGTTGCGCCATTGCGCGCCGGCATGCCGCCGAAGTCGAACGCCTTTTCGATGTGTTCGGTGTCGCGCGCATAACTCGACAGACCGCCCGCCTGCTGCGCCGCGTAGGCGAGCGCGTATCGCACTTTCCGTGCGTTAAAACCGGAAAGCGCGGCGGCCGCGGCGGTGGCACCGAAGGTTGGGCCGAAGCAGTGCGTGAGATGCCCCACCTTGCGAAACGTGGCTTCACCCAGTGAAATGTTGAGTCGCGCGCCCACGTCGTAGCCCAGCGCCACCGCGCGCAGCATCGCGGTGCCGCTGGTGCGGCAGCGTTCGCCGAACGCCAGTGCGTTGGCGACGATGGCGCAGCCCGGATGCATCATGGAGGGCGCGTGTGAATCATCGGTTTCGTCGGCGTGCGCCATCATCGCGTTGGCGAGCGCGGCGTTGACCGCGGTGGACTGCATGCGTGATCCGACGACAGTCGCTTCCTTCGTGCCGCCGAGTGTTTTGGCGTAAGCAAGCGCCGCCTTGCCAGGCGGCAATTTGCTGCCGGACACCATCGCAGCAAGCGTATCGAGGATGTGATGCTTGGTTTTTTCGGTGACCGCTTTCGGCAAGGCCTTGCGCGGCGCGGCGGCGATGTAGGCGGCGAGTGTCTGCGTGATCGGTGATATTTTGGTGTCAGCGGTGCTGGACATGGGGATTCCTTGTGGGTTGGTTCGGCGCCGGTTGTCTATTGCCGCAACACGGTATTTCTAACACGGCACAATTATTTAGTCATGCCGATGTCGGCCAGTACGGTGCGTGTCAGTTCATATTGCTGGCGCAGCAGTTCGCGCGTGGGCGCGGATTTTCTGAAATCATGATCTTGCAGATCGGCGGCCAGCAGGCGTTTCCATTCCGCGTTGTTGGATACGCGCTCCAGCAGGTTTTCCCAATATTGCACTTGCGCGGGCGTCACGCCGCGCGGCGCCATCACAATAGTGAAGCCAAGAGTCTGAATGTCGTAACCCTGCTCCCGCAGCGTGGGTACGTCGGACAGGACGGCAAGGCGCTGCGCGCTGGAAACACCAAGAATGCGCATTGCACCGCTCTTGTGATGCGGCGCCAGATTGTCGATGCTGACCGCGGACAGGTCGATGTGGCCGCCGAGTAATTGGGTCGCCGACTCCGCGCCGCCGCTGAACGTGACCACCTTCAGGCGCCGTGCGTCGATACCCGCTGCCTTGGCGAGCAACGCAAACATCAGATGCGGCGAGCCGCCCCGCGAACTGCCGAGCGATGTGGTGAGCGATAGCGGATCCTTGTTCAGACGCTCAATCATGTCGGGCAAGGATTTCAACGCGGTGTTGCCCGCGCGCACCGCGATGCCGCTCGCCTCACTGGCCAGCATCGCAATGGGGGTCATGTCATTAATACCGATCGGGCTGCGCCCGGAGACGTGGTTCGACAAAAATCCCTGACGCACCAGCACCAGAAAATGCGCGTCATTCGCATGGCCGTTGACGTAGGTGTACGACAGCGCACCGCTGCCGCCCACTTTGTTGACCACGGAGATGTTCAGCAACCATTTGTTTTCAAACAGTATTTTTTGTAGTGCACGCGCGTTGCGGTCATTGCCGCCACCAGGGCCGGAGCCGACCACCAGTTCCACTTGTCGCTGCGGCTGCCATGCTGTTTGGGGCTGCGCGTGCGCGGCGGCGCTGATGAATGACACAAGGCAGGCGAGAGAGACGGATAGGGTTCGCATGTCAGCTCCTTGATCGCAACGCGGCGGTGTGTCGGACTGCTACTTCGCCATCCCCATATCCGTCAAGACAGCGCGCAAAAAGTCGTACTGCTGTTTCAGATACTCGCGCGTGGCGGCGGATTTTCTGAAATCAGGGTCCTGAAAATCCACCGCGAGCTGGCGTTTCCAGTCGGCGTGATTGATCGCGCGCTCGATCATCGATTCCCAATAGGCGACCTGTGCCGGTGATAAACCCCGCGGGCCCATCACCATGGTGAAGCCGCCCAGCACCACGTCGAAGCCCTGTTCCTTCAGCGTGGGCACGTCGGGCAGCGCGGGTACGCGCTGCGGCGTTGATATGCCGAGGATGCGCATGTTGCCGTTTTTGTAGTGCGGCACGGCGTTGTCGATGGCCACCGCCATCATGTCGATGTGTCCGCCCAGCAATTGCGTCGCCGATTCCGAGCCGCCGGAAAACGTCACCACCTTCAGCCGCCGCGCGTCGATGCCGTTCATTTTTGCGAGCATCGAAATCATGATGTGCGGCGTCGAGCCGCGCGCACTGCCCACCGACACGCTCAATGCCTGCGGATCGGTCTTCAGGCGTTCGATCACGTCGGCCACTGATTTGAGCGGGGAGGCGGTGCGCACCACCAGCACGCTGCGCTCGCCGCTGACCATCGCCAGCGGCGTCATGTCGTTGGGGCCGATGGGGCTGCGGCCGAGGATATGGTTCGACAAAAATCCCGGCCGCACGATCACCAGATAGTGCGCGTCATTCGGATGTTGATTGGCATAGGTGTACGACACCGCGCCGCCGCCGCCGACCTTGTTGATCACGGTGACGTTTTGCAGCCATTTGTTTTCAGACCAGATTTTTTGCAACACGCGGGCAGTGCGATCGTTGCCGCCGCCGGGTCCCGAACCCACCACGAACTCCACCTGTTTTTCGGGTTGCCACGCAGGTTGGGGTTGCGCGTGCGCGGTGGCGCACAGTGCAAGCGCGGCGAGTATAAGCATCCGTTGAATTTTCATCGCTTAATCTCCACTGCCTCCACAGTCTCCAATAACTCCAATGCGGCGGGATTGATCACGCCGTACGGTTTGCCCGCCGCAAACGCCAGTACGCGCTTGAAGTTGTCGGAGAAATAATTATTCATCTGGTCGTGTTCCATGTAGCCCAGATGCGGCGTGGCGATCACGTTGTCCAACTGCAGTAGCGCATTATCCGCCTGCATCACCGGTTCGTTTTCGTAGACATCCACCGCCGCAGCGCCCGGCCGTCCGGCGCGCAGCGCCGCCGCCAGCACCCCGGCAGGTACCAGTTCGGCACGGCTGGTGTTGACGAACACCGCCGTGGGTTTCATGCGCGCGAGGTCGGTCGCCGTGACGATGCCGCGCGTCTCGGGCAGCAAACGCACATGGATCGACAGCACATCGGCCTCGCCGAACAAGGCTTCGCGCGTGGCGGCCACGTCGTAACCATCGGCCAGCGCCTGCGCACGGGCGGCCTCGCGCGCCCACACCAGCACGCGCATGCCGAAGGCCTTGCCGTAGCCCGCCACCTGCTTGCCGATACGGCCATAACCATAGATGCCGAGTGTGCGTCCGCGCAGTCCATACCCCGCACGGCTTTGCCACTGCCCGCCTTTGAGCCGTGCCATCTGCTGCGGGATGTTGCGCATGGCCGCGAGAATCAGCCCCCAGGTCAGTTCCGCCGTGGCGTAGGAGGTGCGCGCGTGTTCCGAGCACAGCACAATCCCGCGTTGCGTGCAGGCATCGACATCCACATGCGGATAGGGACCATTCAGGGTGATGAGTTTCAGGCGCGGCAGTCGCGCGATGAGTTCGGCGCCGATGCGCGTGCGCTCACGCAGCAGCACCAGCGCGTCGGTGTCGCGCAGGCGGTTGCTTAAGGCATCGAGGTTGCGTTCGCAATCCGTGTAAACCGTCAGCTTGTGTTCGCCGAGAAGGCTCACGCAGGGCAGCGTGCGAACAAGGTCGGTGTAGTCGTCGAGGATGGTGATGTTCATGGGTTACTTTTCAGATATCGTCATTCTGGCGAAGGCCAGAATCCAGGTTGTTCAATCGTGCGAAGCATCTCTGAATTCAGCGCATTCGGCGCGCGTTACGCACGGGATTCCGGCTTTTGCCGGAATGACGGGTGAGGGATCATCGTTTCGCCAACCCCAGTTCCTGCAAGCCGAGCTTCATCTGGTCGTATTGCACCTTGAATGCCGTCTTGCAGCCCTCTGCGTTCGCGTAACGATCCACCCACGAGCGGGTTTCGAGCAGTTGTTTCCACTCGGGGGTTTCGGTCATCTTGCGCAGCGCGGTTTCCCAATACGCGACTTGGGCGGCGCCCATGCCGCGCGGGCCCGCGATGGCGCGAAACGCGTCCACCGTGGCGTCGATGCCGAGTTCCTTCCACGTGGGCACGTTGGCGAAATCGCCGCCCAGGCGCTGCGGCGCGGCGATGGCGAGCACGCGCACGCGGCCTTCTTTCAGGGGCGCGGTAAAGCTTGAATGCGGATTGGCGACCATGTCGATGTGTCCGCCGTACAGCGCGGCGAAGCCTTGCGATACGCCCTGAAACACCACCGCGCGCATTTTTTTGGGGTCGCCGCCCGCGCCTTTCGCGGCGAGCGCCAGCGCAATGTGACCGGAGCCGCCGAACGCCGTGCCCACGGCAACGCTGAGCGAGGCTGGATCGGATTTCAATTTCGCCAGCAGATCCTTGGCATTACGCAGTGGCGAATCCGCGCGCACCGCCACCGCCGTGACTTCGCTGAACACTTGCGCGGTGCAGGTGAAATCATTGTGAGAGAGCGTGCTGGCGCCCGTGATGTAATTGCTGACCAGATTACCGATCAGCAGCGTGAGATGGTGTCCGTCTGCGGGTTGCTGCGCGAGATAGGTCCAGCCGACCGTGCCGCCGCCGCCGGGTTTGTTGATCACAGAAGTCGTAATATCGACAAGTTTCTTTTCCTGCAACAGGCGCTCGACCGCGCGCAAGGCCGTGTCGGAGGCCGCGCCGGCGGCTGAGCCCGAAATCAGTTCCACATGCTTGACGGGTTTCCACGACTGCGCGTGCGCCCCGCCAGCGAGCAGTAACGCGGCGCACAATAGGGTGCGGGCGATCTTCCAGCGGTGTGGCATGGTTACGGTTTGCCTGCTTTGCCTTGCAGTGTCACCGCTCCCGGTTGCACCGGCATTTCGTGCGCGAGCAAGGTCATCGCAACCATGCCGTAGTAGCCCATCAGGCAGGCCAGCTCAACGATCGCGGGAATGCCGAAGATGTCCTTGGCGCGGTTATAGGTTTTGTCGCTGATGGCGTGGTGGCGAAAGAGTTCGACGCCATAGTCGTAAATTGCTTCTTCTTCAGGCTTGTCAAATTTCGGGCGCTCATTTTTCACCATCGCATCGACGATGCTTTGCGACAGGCCCGCGTCGGTGGCAATTTTCGCGTGCGCGTTGAACACGTAGTCGCAATCCCAGCAGCGCGCGGTGATGATGATGGCGAATTCCGATTGGTGCAGTGGAAAGCAACTGTTGAGTCGCAGTTTTTCACCGAGCGGATGCCACACTTCGGTGACTTCCGGCGCGTGCAGCGACAGACGATACGGCCCTGGAATACGTCCGCCGCGGCGTCCAAGAATGCCGTCCACGACGCGCCGCTGCACTGGATTGAAGTCGCTGTCTTCGTTGAAAATGGGAATGCGGGCCATGGGGGTTCCTTGATTTTGCGAGTGGGGTGTGAGGGGCGAGGCGTGGGACGTGAGCAGTGAGCTGTAATGCTTGGGGCGTGAGTCGGCAACGGTAAGGGATATTCGCCGTGCGTGTCAAACAAGCGCAATGCGCTGCTAGAATCGACGCATCAGCGCTTTCGTGGAGCGAGTGATTATGAGAATTCAACGGTTGCAACGGTGGCAACAGAGGCAACAATGGCACGGGCTGCTGCTGGTGATTGCGTTGCTCGCTTCGGCGGCCACGTTGACCCCGGCGTCCGCGCTTGCGCAAAATTATCCGGCGAAAACCGTGCGACTCATTGTGCCGTTTCCGCCCGGCGGCAGCACTGAAACACTCGCGCGCATGGTGAGCGTGAAGCTCGCCGAGATGTGGGGGCAGCAAATTATCATTGATAACCGGCCCGGCGCGGGCGGCATCATCGGCACCGAGCTGGGCGCCAAGGCCGTGCCCGATGGCTATACGCTGCTGATGGGATCGGGCGCGCCGCTGACCATCGTGCCGGGGTTTCCGGCAAAGCTTGCCTACGATCCGCTGAAGGATTTTGCGCCGATCATCAACGTGGCGGCGGTGCCGAACGTGGTGGCGCTGCATCCCTCGGTACCGGCGCGCAATGTCAAAGAGTTGACCGCGCTGGCGCGCGCGCGGCCCGATCAGCTGACGTTCGCTTCCAACGGCGCGGGTTCGCCGGGGCATCTCGCGGGCGAGTTGCTGAAATCGATGACCCATACGCGCATCACGCACGTGCCGTACAAGGGCAGCGCGCCCGCAACGCTGGCGGTCGCGTCGGGCGAAACGTCGATGACGTTCACCACCACCACGGCGGTGTTGCCGCACGCCAAGGCCGGGCGCATGAAAATCATCGCGGTCACCACGCTGCAACGCGTGCCGCAGTTTCCGGAATATCCGACGGTGGCCGAATCCGGTATTGCGAGCCTCGCGGGTTACGAGGCCATTTCATGGTTCGGGTTGGTGGCCCCGGCGGCGGTGGCGCCGGAAGTGGTGAAAAAAATCCATGCCGATGCGCTGCAAGTTATCAATACCAGCGATATGAAGAGCCGCATCGCAGGCTTGGGCGCGACACCGATCGCCAACACGCCGGAACAATTTCGTGCGCAGATTCGCGATGATCTGGCGAAATGGGCGCGCACCATCAAGATTTCCGGTGCGGTGGCGGACTGAGATTTTTGTAGGTGTTCGTATCATAAGTAATTGTTTGCAAATGATATTTTAGTCCTCGATCAAGGCGCGCCAATACGCGAGGGTCGAGCATCGCACGCTGCGCGATGTGACGCCCCGTCGCGCCCGTTGATCCTTGACGTTGGAAGACGGCGTGCCTATCCTGTGCGCTCATTTAAGGGGGAAGCAATGAAAACAACAAATACGTTTCGCGCCGCGGTGCTGTGCGTAATCGCATGGGCTCTTTGGGGATGCGCCAGCAATGCGCCCCTGCCGTTCAACCAGCAGCCGTGGGGGAACCTTCCGATCGGTTCCGACCGCGAGCCTTGGGTGACGCTGATCGATGGCGACAAGGGCCTGGAAAATTTCACGCGCCTGGGTGATTCCAACTGGCTGGCGATGCACGGCGCGATACAGGCCGATCGCAAGAACGGCAACAGCAAGGACGCCGGCATTCTGCTGTCGAAAAATTCCTACACGGATTTTCATCTTTACACCGAATTCTGGTCCGACGAGGACGCCAACAGCGGCATTTACATTCGCGTGATGAACCAGAAAGTGGTGAACACCAAGGCGGCCTATGAAGTGCAGATATGGGACAAGAGCCCGGCCATGGCAACCGCCTCGCTGATGCCGCCGGCCAAGGCCGCGCCCACCTTCAAGGCCGCTGGCCGGTGGAATACCATGGAAATCACGGCCAAGGGGCCGCGCATGACGGTCACGATGAACGGCGAGCTGGCGGTCGATGTCAACGACACGAAATTCACCAGCGGCCCGATCGCGCTGCAGTACAATTCCGGCATCATCAAATTCCGCAAACTGATGATCCGGCCGCTTTAACAAAACAACAACACCATGCCGATGCGGAATTGCGCTCGCAAGGCGCGCCACGGCCAGTCAAAATAATTTTAATCATAATCACTTATCCGATTTTTCATCACAAGGGGATTACCATGAATCGTTTTTCCGCTGTTTGTTCCGGATTGCTGCTGGCCGCGCTGACGTTGTTCGGTTGCTCCAATAATGCGCCGATGCCGTTTAACCAGGAGCCGTGGGGCAATCTGCCGTTCGGTTCCGATCGCGCGCCGTGGGTGACGCTGATCGACGGCGAAAAAGGCATGGAAAATTTTAACCGTCTGGGCGATGTGAACTGGCTCGCCATGCACGGCGCGATTCAGGGTGATCGCATGAACAGCGGCAAGGGCGCCGGTCATCTGGTGACAAAAAATTCCTACAAGGATTTCCAGATTTATGCCGAGTTCTGGGCCGACGAAGATGCCAACAGCGGCATCTTTATTCGCGCGCAGGATCCTAAAAAAATCGGCGCGGACAATGCCTATGAGGTGAACATTTACGACAAACGTCCCGGACCGGAATACGGCACGGGCGCCATCGTCAATTTCGCCAAGGTGAACCCAATGCCCAAGGCCGCGGGCAAATGGAACACGTTTCTGATCACCGCCAATGGCCCGCGTTTGACGGTGGTGATGAATGGCGCGGTTACCGCGGACATCGAAGACAAATCGTTTGCCCAAGGCCCGTTCACCCTGCAATACGGCAGTGGCATCATCAAGTGGCGCAAAGTGATGGTGCGCCCGCTGTAACGCAATAGCCGCATGGGGTAGCGCCTGATGGGCGCTGTCCGGCAACGTTCAACGGCCCGGGGTTTCCTTCATGGAACCCCGGGCCGTTGCGTTTAATGGGTGTGGATTTTCGGGAGCGGTTGCGTAAGCTGGCAGGTGCGTTGCCGCACGCGGGCATTCCCCCTATACTGACCGGGCACGTTCGTGCGCGCGTGTCAGAGCGGTAATCGTATTGCCAAATCATCAATACTTTCATGCAAGGAGAACATCATGATACGAAAGTGGTTTGTATTCGTTAGCGCGTTGCTGATGCTCGCGGGCACGGCTTACGCGCAGCAGGCGGAGCGGCCGGCGATTGCGACGACCAAGGTCGAAGGCACCGACAACGTTTATATTTTCCGCAACGTCGGTCACCAGGCAATGTTCGTGGTTACCAACGATGGCGTGATCGTCACCGATCCGGTCGCTTATGGCCGGCCCACCGGCGGGCAGGCGTATCTGGATGCGATACGCAAGGTGACCGACAAGCCGATCAAGTACGTGATCTACAGCCATCATCATTTTGATCACATCGCGGGCGGCAAGGTGTTCAAGGATGCCGGCGCGACCTTTATCGCGCACCATCGGGCAAAAACGCGGCTGGAGCAACTCAAGGACCCGCACACCGTGTTGCCCGACGAGGCGGTGAGCGACCGCGGCCGCACCATCACGCTGGGTGGCACCACGCTCGAGTTGAGCTATCACGGCCTGAATCATTCCGATTCGACACTGGTGATGCGGTTGCCGAAAGAGAAAATCCTCTTTGTGGTGGATACCATTCCCGTGGGCACCGTGCCGGGTCGCGGCATGATTGATTTTCATCCCTTTGAAACCGAGGCGTTTATCAAATCGGTGCTGGCGCTGGATTGGGAGCGGATGATCCCCGGCCACCCCGGCCCGGGCGACCGTCTGGGCACCAAAAAAGACGCCGAAGATCAACTGAAGCTGCTACAAGCGGCATCGGCTGAAATCAAAAAACTTGCACAGGACGGCAAGTGCTGGGAACCAGCGGAGAAAGAATTCAAGCTGCCAGAATATGAAAAGTGGCCGGGCTATGCGGCGGGACTGCCGTTTATTGCGCGCCGCTACTGCGGGCTGTGGGGGCGCGGCACATAATGCAGATGCGCGATATGAAGTGGATGGATGTGAACGGCGTCAGCCTGCGCTACGAACTGTCGGGTAACGCGGGGGCGCCGACGGTGCTGCTGGTGCATGAACTGGGCGGCTGTCTCGATAGCTGGGACGAGACGCTGTCCGCGTTTCAGCAGCACTTTCGCGTGCTGCGCTACGATCAGCGCGGATTCGGCCAAAGCGAGAAAGTCAGTGGCACGCTGAAGCTGGATGACATGGTGGCGGATATCGCCGCGCTGCTGGATGCGCTGGCGATCACGTCGCCGGTGCGGGTGGTCGGCTCGGCGCTGGGCGCGGGCATCGCGGCGGCGTTTGCCGCGCGTCATCCCAAGCGGGTGTCGCGTCTGGTGATTCAAAGTCTGGTAACGCGTTCCAACCCGGCAACGCGCCCGCACATGGTGGCGCGCGCCGCCGAGGTGGAGCGCACGGGCATGCGCGCGCAGGCGCAGGCGAGTCTGGATCGTTCATATCCCGACGTGCTGCGCGGTGACCGCAGTCGTTTCGACACGTATCGCGCGCGCTGGATCACCAACGATCCGCACAGTTTCGCCGCGATCAACCGTATGTTGCTGGAGATGGAAGTGGACCCTGAGCTGAGCCGCATTGCGTGTCCCACGTTGTCGATCGGCTGCAAACATGATTCGATGCGTTCGCCCGCGATGGTCGAGGAACTCACGAAAATGATTCCTGGCGCGCGGTATGCCGAGGCGGATTCGGGGCACTTCATGCACGCGCAGACGCCGGATTTGTTTGCGCAGATGGTGCTGCCGTTCCTGCGCGAGACATGATCCGGATGCCTGTCGGTTGACCCTTGTAACTCTTTAATTTTAAACGATAATTTATTATTCGTCGCAGGCGCGCCGAATAACGGGAGACAGCAATGCCGCAAAAAATGACGGGCGCGAGACTATTCGGCCAGATTCTTAAATCGTATGGCGTGTCGCATCTGTTTTTCATGGATGCGGTGCTGCGGCGCGCGCTCGCGGCGATGGAAGACACCGGGATCAATCGCATACTCGGCCACTCCGAAAAAGGCGTCGCCTACATGGCCGATGGTTACGCGCGCACCTCCGGTAGGCCCGGCGTGTGCATGGCGCAATCGGTGGGCGCGGCGAATCTGGCTTCCGGCATGCAGGACCCGTTTCTCGGCCACTCCCCCGTGGTGGCGATCACCGGGCGGCACGTCGGCACCATGCAATACCGCAACGCGTATCAAGAGGTTGATCATCAACCGCTCTACACCGCCGTCACCAAATTTCACGGCAAGATCGATGCACTGGAGCAAATGCAGCAACTGATGCGTCAGGCGTTCCGCGAGGCCACCACCGGCACGCCGCGCCCGGTGCATCTCGACATGGCGGGGTTCACGGGCGATGCGATCACGCATCTGGAAGGCGTGTTCGACGTGTTGTCCGACGACGCGCACACGCGCTACCCGGCGTTTCGCCCCGCGCCCGACGCGCAAGCGGTGCAGCGCGCCGTGGCCGCGATTGCGAAGTCACAAAAGCCGGTGATCATCGCCGATCGGGGCGCGACCATTTCGGACGCGGGTGCCGCGCTGGCGAAGCTCGCCGAGAAAATCGGCGCGCCGGTGTGCGCCACGCCGGATGCCAAGGCGATACTCACCGAAAATCATCCGGTGTTCTATGGCACCATGGGTTTGTATGGCCGCACCGGCGGCAATCACATCGTTGATGAAGCCGATCTGGTGATCTACTGCGGCAGCAACACCAGCGATCACACCACTGGCAACTACAAAATGCCGAAAGACGGCACGCCGATCATCCAGATCGATATCGACGCGGTGGAAATCGGCCGCAACTACAGCGGCGTCATCGGCGTGCTGGCGGATGTGCGCACGGCGGTTGAGGCCATCACCACGGCGGCCGCGCCGGCGAAACACGACGCCTGGCTCGCCACCGCGAAGCAGCACGTCGAAGCGTGGCGCACCGAGGCCAACAAGCAGCGTAATTCCGATGCCGTGCCGATGAATCCCGGCCGCATCTGCCGCGAACTCACCGAACTGTTGCCCAAGGACGCGATTCTTTTTGCCGACACCGGCTTTGCCGCGCTGTGGACCAACACCATGGTGTGGTTCAACCATCCGGAGCAACGTTACTTCAGGGCTGCGGGTTCGCTCGGCTGGTCGTTCCCCGCATCGCTTGGTGGCAAATGCGGCGCGCCTGACAAGCCGGTGTTCTGCTTCACCGGCGACGGCGGCTTTTATTACCATCTGCCCGAACTCGAAACCGCGCGCCGCCGCGGCATCAAAACCGTCACCATCGTCAACAACAACAAATGTCTCGCGCAAGGCTTGAAGAACTTGAGCATCGCGTACACCGGCTCGCCGGAGCCGAACCGCAAGGACGAGTGCTACGAATTCCTCGAAACCGATTTCGCCAAAATTGCCCGGGCGTTCGATTGCTTCGGCGTGGTGGTTGATAAACCACAGGATTTCAAAAAGGCCTTCGAGCAGGCGATGGCTTCGGACCTGCCGGCGGTGATTGATTGCCGCACCGAGTTTGCGTCGCAGGCACCGATGCCGTGGATGCCGGCTTGATGGGCGTGCGGGTCGGGAGAAGCACATGATGCATGCACGATCGATTGTCGGCGTTGTTGTATTTCTCGCAACAGCGCTCGCGCATGGCGCTTATCCCGAGCGCCCCATTCGCATGGTTGTGCCGCAACCGGCGGGCGGCACGATGGACACCATCATGCGCGCACTGGGCGAACAATTGTCGCGGCAGATGGGGCAGCAGTTCGTGATCGATAATCGCGGCGGCGCCAACGGCATCATTGCCGGCGAGATCGTCGCCAAGGCACCGCCCGACGGCTATACCCTGATCTACACCTCGAATTCGCTGGCCAACAATCAACTGGTGCACGAGAAACCGCCGTTTAACGTGCTGCGCGATTTTGCACCCGTGACGCAGGTGGTGAAATCGCGCGGTTACTACGTGGTGATCCATCCGCAGGTGCCTGCGCAAACCCTTAAGGAACTGATCGACGTGTCCAAAAGCGGCAAGGCACAAATACATTACGGTTCCGGCGGCGTGGGCAACAGTCAGCATCTGCTGGGTGAACTCATCAACAAGCGCGCAGGCGCAAAATTCGTGCACGTGCCTTACAAGGGGTTTGCGCCGGCGATCACAGCGGTGATCGGTGCGGAAATTCAAATGGCGTTTGCCTCGCCGCTGACGGTGTTGCCGCACATCAAGGGTAACCGGCTGCGCGCGCTGGCCACCAGCGGCGGCAAGCGCTGGCAAGGATTGCCGGAGGTGCCGACACTGTCCGAAGCGGGCATGACGGGCTTTGTGTACGATCCGGCGTGGCACGCGATACTTGCGCCGGCAGCCCTGCCCGCAAGCGTGTTGACCCGCATTCATACGGAAGTCGAAAAGGCGCTCACGGCGCCAAAAATGCGCGACACCATGGAACTCGGCGGACATATGCCGGTGGCCAGTACACCGGCGGCGTTTCGACAGTTTCTGGAAGGTTATCTGAAGGAAATGACCGTGCTGTCGCAGGAGACGGGTGTCAAACCGTTGTAGTCTACAAACCGCGAAAACCTCATGAATAAAACTACGGTCGTTGCCGGCGCGCTATTGGTGGTGATGGGGATGCACGACGCGCAGGCGCAGGATTATCCCAACCGGCCGATCCGGATTGTTTTGCCGTTTTCGCCGGGCGCGGGCACGGATTTGCTGGCGCGCTTGCTGAGTCAGCGTTTTTTTGCGGCGTGGGGACAGACCGTGCCGGTAGATAACCGCACGGGTGCCGGCGGCAATATCGGCGCGGAAATCGTGGTCAAGAGCCCGCCCGATGGTTACACCTTGCTGATGTCCACCGCTTCGCTCGCGGTGAACGTGACGCTGTATCCGAAAATGCCGTTCAGCCTGCAAAAAGATCTGGCGCCGATTACGCAAGTGGCGTCCGCGCCGATTGTTGTCGTGGTGCATCCTTCCGTGCCCGCGCGTACCATTCAGGAACTCGTGGCGCTCGCCAAGACACGCAAGGATGGCCTTAACTATGGCTCGAACGGCACCGGCACCACCAGTCATCTGGCGGCGGAATTATTGAAGCAGATGTCGGGCGGCAAACTCACGCACATACCCTATAAGGGAGCCAGCGCCGCGATGACCTCGCTGCTCGGCGGCGAAATCGAAATGGGCTTTCCGTCGAGCACCAGTGCCAGACCGCTGATCGGCGCCGGCAAAATTCGCGGGCTGGCCGTCACCACCAAACGCAAATCTTCAGTGCTGCCCGATCTGCCGACGGTCGATTCGATCTATCCGGGCTTTGACGTGGACAA
The DNA here is from genome assembly GCA_002412495.1 of Betaproteobacteria bacterium UBA5216. Taxonomy (GTDB): domain Bacteria; phylum Pseudomonadota; class Gammaproteobacteria; order Burkholderiales; family SG8-41; genus UBA5216. Next base: position 56,667 of record DHVE01000118.1, on the reverse strand, counting down.
CTGGTTTGCGTTGTGGGCGCCTGCGGGCACATCGCCCGCGATCATCGGCAAGATACAAGCCGAGGTGGTGAAAAGCCTGCAACACCAGGACATGAAAAATTATATGCAGCGAGAAGGCGCCGAGCCGGTGGGCAGCACCACCGCCGAGTTCACGGCGTTCGTGGCGCGCGAGATCGAGAAGTACGCAAAGATCGTCAAGGCGTCTGGCGCAAAGCCGGATGTCTGAAGCAACAACACGCTTTGTCAGATCGGGTTTATGCCGCCGCCGGAAAAAACCGGAATCCCGCCGCGCGGTACGGTGAATCCTCGGCGACCGTGTCGCCCGTGTAATTAATCAGCTTGGGTAGCGCCTTGGCCGCATCCGCCGGTTCATAACCGCGTACCAGCATCAGGTCGAGATAGGTGAATTCCAGTAGCGCGCTCGCGCCCCAATCCACGCTGGTGGTGTAACCGGATACCGGAAACGGCTGTTTCGCCAGTGCGCGCTGGCCGTCGAGCCCGACAAGGCATGATGAAAAATGCAGCAATTTCAGATTGCCGGCGTCGCGCACGCTGTCGAGCACGCGCGTGGTATTGATCACCTGGCCATGCACGGCCAAACCATCGGCGACGCCGTGGCTGGCGATCATCAGGATGGCGGGCTCGGGCACGTAAAGTAATTCGCGGCACCAGTGATCCAGGCTTTCCGCGTCATGAAAGAAGCGCTGGCGCACGCGCACTTGCGGCAGGCGCGCGAACACTTCGCGCAGCATGTGGCCAAATGCGTATTCGTTTTCGGCGACGCTGCGCTGCCAGTGCGCTTCGAGCACCAGCAGCCAGGTCACGCCGCGTTCGGGTTGCACGCGGCGGCCGCGCCAGGGCTTCCAGGGGGCGGTCCTGCCTGCGCCACTGGGACGCCATTCACCAGCAAACGAAAAATGGTCCTTGCTCAGCTCAAAGCGGCCTTTGCCCGAGCTACGCGGTTCTTTTTAACGGAACTCGAGTTGGTGTCCGCCGGCGGTGCGCCCGTGGATGCGGGATGACCCAGCCCCTTTGTAAAAGCCGTACACGCGGTCTGCTGTTTGCAGCAGTCGCACCCGGCCGAAATCCGTCTCCCAGATGCCATCCCAGCCGCGTTCGCCTTCCCAGTGCCGCACGCGCGGATCGCCCGCGGCGCTATAGGTACCGGTGAATTTTCCGGCGCGCAATAAGTGGAACACGCCGTCACCTTCCTCGTTCGGTTCCCGATAGTGAATGTGCAGGTTATTGCCAACCAGCGTGCCGGTAATCTGCCCTTCGGTGGTGCCGTACTGGTAGACGCCAGCAAATTTTGCGCCGCGCCGCTTGAGTGTCATCCAGCCGAACGTGGTCAGCCACTGACCGGCAAAGCCGTGGGTAATCGCGGGCGTGGCCATGATGATCCTCCGTGCTAATGCAACTGACGGCTGACGGTGCGGACATCGTCCAGCGTATTCAGCACGCGGAGGCTTTTGAATACCGCGGCGGCGGTGGCCGTTGATATGCGGGGCGCCTGTTTCGCGCAGTCCATGAATTTCTCCTGCAACTCGTCCCACGTGAGTTCACGCGCCGGCGCGCCGGGCGGCACGTCGATGCGGATCTGATCGCGGCGGCCGTCCTTGAGCAAGACTTCGACTTCGACAAAACCCCGGCTACCCGAACTGCGTTTGTCGAACTGCGGATCGTCGCCGCGGCAGGCCGGCGTTTCGTGCGTGTCGATGCGCTCATAGAGCGCGGCGATTTCGGGCCGGCGCACGGCTTCGTCGCTGAACGACCAGAGTGTAAATTTTCCGTCGAGTACGGCGGCGGCGGCCGAATACGGCAGGCTGAATTTTCCTTCAAGTCCGGTCACCGGGCGTGGATAAATCAGCACGTGCATCCCGCCGGGCGGCATGCGGCAAATCACCTTGTCGATGCTGCCGGCGTCGAAGCCCAGCCGCTCGCGCAGTGTGAGCACGCCGTCGATGGTGCGGTGGGTGGCATAACAACAAGGAAATTTTTTCACCGCGATGCCCGGACTGCTGATCACAAACGGCTTGCCCAGCCCGCGCGCGGTGACCTCGGGATCGGAATCGGCGGTGCCGTAGGTTGAATAAAACCCGGCCTTGGCTTCCATGATATCCGGCGCGGCGGTAAAGCCGCACATGGCCAGCCGCACCGCGGTCACGGCATTGCGCGCGGCCAGACCGGTGTGCAATGGCTTGGTCATGGTGCCAAAGTTGCGCCGCAGACCGCTCGCCATCGACGCCGCGATACCGAAGGCCTGCTGTATCGCGGGCGCATCCAGACCATGCAGTTTGGCGAGCGCCGCGACGCCGGAAAACATCGCCAGCGTGCCGGTGGCGTGAAAGCCGCGCTGATAGTGATCGTTGGTCATGCCGAGGCCCACCTTGCCGCCGACCTCGACGCCGATGATGTAGGCCTCGATGAAACTGTTGCCGCTCACCGGTTTGTTGTCCATGCTGGCGAGCAGCGCGCTCAGAATTACCGCGCTGGGGTGGGCGGGTATCATCGACAGCACGTCGTCGTAATCCAGCGAGTGACCGTAGGTGCCGTTGATCAGCGCGGCGGTCTCCGGCGACGCGGTGCGCCCGGTGCCCAATATCGGCGACACGCCGGACTCGCCCGACGACGCCAGATATTTTTGCAGCGGCTCGGCGACTTCCGAACTCACGCCGGCGAGTATCGCGGCAAACGTATCCACGATGACCTTGATCGCTTTCTCGTCGCTGCCCGCCGGAAAATCCGCTGCGGTGGTTTTTACAATGAAATCAGCGATGGTGGCTGTCGCGCCCATGAGTTTCCTTCCACATTATGTTGGCTTAAATTGATGAGAGTCGATGACTTGCTTGAAGCGGCTTGAATAGTGGAATATACACAAGAAAATCCTGAGAGTAATTCCCCATGTCCACGCCCGCCGCCCTGCCCTACGACCCGTTATTGATCGAGATTGCTGACTACGTAGATCGCTACGCGGTCACCAGCGAACGCGCATTTGAAACCGCGCGTTATTGTTTGATCGACAGCATTGCCTGCGCGCTGGACGCGCTGAATGATCCGCATTGCACGCGCCTCTTGGGGCCGGTGGTGCCGGGTGCGAGCATGGACGCGGGCGCGCGCGTGCCGGGCACGGATTTCCGGCTCGATCCGGTCACTGCGGCGTTTAATATCGCGTGCATGGTGCGCTGGACGGATTTCAGCGACACCTGGGTGGCGGCGCAGACGTCACATCCATCGGACGACGTGGGCGCGATTCTCGCGGTGACGGATTACGTCAGCCGCGCGCGCGTGATTGAAGGCAAAGCGCCCCTGACCTTGCGCACCGTGCTCGAGGCGATGATCAAGGCGCACGAGATACAGGGCGTGCTGGGTTTGGGCCAGGCGCTGAACCCCTATGGCATCGATCACCCGTTGCTGGTGAAAATCGCCGTGGCGGCGGTGGCGGCCAAATTGCTGGGCGGCACGCGAGACCAGATCATGGTGGCCACTTCGCTGGCATTTTTTGATCCGCCCTTGTGCGTGCATCGCTTCGGCTCCAACACCGGTCCGCGCAAGGGCTGGGCTGCCGCGGAAGCCAGCAGCCATGCGGTGCGCCTCGCGTTGATGGCGGTGAAGGGCGAGCCGGGTTATCCGCAGGTGCTGAGCCATCCCAAGTGGGGCTTTTGCAAAACGCGCATGGGCGGCGCCGCGTTCAAACGCGGCGGCGAATTCGGCTCGATGGTGATGGAGAACGTGATTTTCAAGATCATGGGGCCGGTGGTGATCCACGCGCAGTCGTCTATCGAATGCGCACTGGAAGTGTCGGCGCGCGTGCGCGAACGTCTTGATGACATTGCCGAGGTTCGTTTGTTCACGCACCAGCGCACGCTCGAAACCATCGATAAAAAAGGCCCGCTGCGCAATCCGGCGGATCGTGATCATTGCTTGCAGTACGCGATCGCGGTGTGCCTGCTGCGCGGCAAACTCACGGCGGCGGATTACGAAGACGAAGCAGCCACCGATCCGCGTATCGACCGGCTGCGCGCGCTGATGACGGTGACGGAAAACCCCGCGTACACCGCGCGCTACGATGATCCGGTGCTGCGCGCGAACCCGAATGGCATCGAAATTGTGTTCAAGGACGGCAGCGGCACAGGGCTGATCGAGCACGATAATCCGGTGGGGCATCCGTCGCGACGCTCGGATGGAATTCCATTATTAATCAATAAGTTATCGGACAGATTGCGCGGGCGGTATGAAACGGCCCGCGAACAGCAGGTGCGCGCGTTATGCGCGGATCATCCGCGCTTTCTCGACACGGCGGTGCCGGCATTTACCGATCTGCTTGCACAGTAACGCACGATTCAAAACCCGAAGAAAATTTTCGAATAATCACGGACGCGATCACATCATGGCAACAACCAACGGTTGGGGGCTCATCGGCACCGGCAGAATCGCGGAAGACCGCATTTTGCCCGGCATTAACGCGTATGAAGGCAACAAGCTCATCGGCGTGGTAAGCCGCGATCCGGCACGCGCGAATGATTTTGCCAGGCGGTTTAACGCGAAACACGCGTACACGAATTACGATGATCTGCTGAAGAATCCGGAAGTGACGGTGGTGGCGATCCACACGCCGAACGCGCTGCATGCGGAGCAGGCCATTGCCGCCGCGCGCGCGGGCAAGCATGTGTTCTGCGACAAGCCGATGGCAACGAGCGCGGCCGACGCCGAACGCATCGTGCGCGAATGCGAAAAAGCGGGTGTCACGCTGGGGGTGAATTTTCACAACCGCCAGATGCCGTGCTTTATTGAAACGCGGCGCATTGTGCAAAGCGGCGAGATCGGCAATGTGCTGATGGTGCAGTTGGAGGCGAGCGCGGGCGTGGGCGCGGCGAGTGTCGCGGCGAGCTGGCGCACCGACCCGAAAATGGCGGGGCTGGGCACTTCGATGAACGTGGGTACGCACGTGTATGACATACTGCGGTTTATCCTCGAATCGGAAATCACCACGGTGTCGGCGATGTTCGATACCGCGCCCGGTGCCATGGAGTCCACTTCGCTGACCACCTTCAAGTTTGCCAACGGTGCGCTGGCGCAACTCAACGTCAATCAGTCCACGCCGAATCCGTATAACGATTTTGTGATCTACGGCGCGAAGGGACGCATTACCGGCCGCTCACTGACGCGCAGCCGCGAAGGCGGTGAATTGCAGGTGCGGCTCAACGACGGCACGTCGCGCCAGCAGGCGTATCCTGCGATCAATGCGCATGGCGCCTGCGTGGTCGATTTCAGCAAGGCATTGATCGAAGGCCGCGCGCCGGCGGCCACCGGCATCGACGGGCTGCGCAGTGTGCAGCTCACCGACGCGATGGGCAAGTCGGCGTGGGAAGGCGTGCATGTCAGGCTCGCGACGTAGCGGAAATAAACCATGACACCCCTGAAAGAAAACAGCATCCGCCGCGCCGTGCGCGAAGGCCGTGCCGCGCTCGGAACCGGCATCAAGGAATTTGCCACGCGTGGCATGCCGTGGATCATCGAATCCTCTGGGTTTGATTACGCCATGATCGACATGGAGCACGGCGCATTCGACATGGAGTCGATCGCCAATCTCGCGGGGTGGTTCATGGCCACCAGCGTGTCGCCCATCGTGCGTATTCACAAGGCGTTTATCCCTCTGATTCCGTCGATACTCGATCAGGGCATCATGGGTATCCAGATCTCGGAAGTGGAAACCGCCGACGAAGCACGCGCGATCGTGCAGCAGGCCAAGTACCCGCCCATCGGCAACCGCGGCATTTCCCAAATGGGGTCGCATACGCATTACCGGAGCTTTGGCGCCCGCTACAACGACGAATACAGCCCGTGGGCCAATGACAACATTATCATTTGCCCGTCGATAGAATCGCTCGAAGGCCTGGATAACGTCGAGGCGATTGCCGCGGTCGAAGGCATCGACATGATTGCGTACGGCCATTCGGACCTGAGTGCGCGGCTGGGCATTCACTTGCAACTGGATCACCCGAAATTCAAGGCCGTGGTGCGCCGCATTGCCGATGCCTGCAACCAGCACGGCAAGCTGGCGCGCGGCTCGGCGGAAACGGAGGCGCAAATCGCGGAGTATTACCAGCTTGGTTGCAAAGTCCTAAATCTGCCGGGCACGGATTTGAGCACGTATCACGATGGCCTCAAGGCCCGTGCACAACGGGCGCATGCCCAGCTTAAATCCATCGGCGTGCCGGTGCCGTGATTTTTTCGTGGCGCGTGTTTTTGCGATGTTGCAAGCCCGAATCGGGTCGCGCACATGAACAAGGAGAAGGTGCGGTGCTCGCCAAGCGCTCGGTCAGGGGGCAATGTTGAAGCAGGGCTTCATGGCCCAATCATCCACGCTCGAAGCGCTCGCGGCCTACCTGAAGGAACAGCGCGGCGTGTGGAAGTCGGCGCTGACGCTCGCCAATGTCCAGCCGCCGTGATTGCGCCAAATCGTGCGCGACGATGTCGGGCGGGATTTCAATCGAGCTTGATGCCCTGTGATTTGATCAGCTTGTCCCATAGCTCGAAATCTTTTTTCAGAAACTGCGCCAGGCCGTCCGGCGTGCTCGCGCCGGGTTCGATGCCGGCGCCGGCGAAGCGATCCTTGATCTCCTGCGACTCCAGCGTCCTGGTGACATCACCGGCGATTTTGTCGATGATGGGGCGTGGCGTGCCCGCGGGCGCGAACAGCGCCACCCATACATAGACGTCAAAACCGGGATAGCCCGACTCCGCCACGCTCGGCACATGGGGCAATCCCGGCCAGCGTTTTTCGCTGGTCACGGCTATGGCGCGGAGCTTCCCCGAATCGATGTGCGGTTTCGACACGATGGGCGCGGTAAAACTCAGCATGATGTGCCCGCCGATCTGATCCACCATCAGCGGTCCCGCGCCCTTGTAGGCCACGTGAATGATCTGGGTGCCGGTGCGCGTTTTGAAAAGTTCGCCCGCCAGATGCGACGAGGTGCCGGGGCCGGGCGAGCCGTAGATGAGTTGTCCCGGCTTGGCCTTCGCCAGCGCAACGAGGTCCTTGACCGCGCGCGCCGGTAACTGCGGATGCGACACCACCATGTTGGGGGACGTCGCCGTCATCGAAATCGGAATGAAATCGCGGAACGGATCGTACGGTAGCTTGCGATACAGGCTGGCGTTGGTGATCAGCGAATTGTTCGCCATCAACAAGGTATAGCCGTCGGGCGGTGTCTTCGCGGCAATCTCCGCGCCGACATTGCCGCCCGCGCCCGCGCGGTTGTCGATGATCAGGTTTTGCCCCAGCAGCGCGGGCAGACGAATGTTCAGCGTGCGCGCCGCGATGTCGTTTGCGCCGCCGGGCGGAAATGGCACGATGACGCGGATGGGTTTGTTGGGGTAATTTTGCGCGGCGCTACCGCCGCAAACCGCGATCAGGGTGGCCGCGAGCAAATGATGGGCAATGCGTTGATTTGAATGCATGGGGATTCCAGTTGCCGTAGATGAAAATGCGTTACTCGACTTTCGCGCCTGAAATTGTAATCGCCTTGTGCCATTTCTCCGTTTCAGCCTTCGTGAATTTTACGAATTCTTCCGGAGTTTGTGGCGCGGCGGCGACGCCGTTTTCAATGAAACGTTGTTGTAAATCGGAACTGGCGAGCGCTTTCATCATCGCCGCATGGATGGCGCGTACCTGAGTCGGCGATACCCCCTTGGGCACGGCATAACCTTGCCACACCGTGACTTCGAAATCCGGCACGCCGGATTCCATGATGGTGGGCACGTCGGGCACCTGCGGCGCGCGTTTGGCGGAAGTGACGGCCAGGGCGCGCAGGCGTCCCGCCTTGACAAACGGCAATGGGCCCGGCAGGTTGAAGAAGAAGGCCTGTATCTGTCCGCTGATGGTGTCGGTGTAACCCTGTGCCGCATTTTTGTATGGCACATGCACCAGATCGATACCGACCACCGATTTGAAATATTCCATGGTGAGATGCGGAGAGGCGCCGACGCCCGACGACGCAAATTTGTAATTGCCGGGGCTGGCCTTGGCGTACTTTACGAACTCGCTGACATTGGCGGGTGGAAGCGTTGGCGTTACGCACAAGATGTTGGGCATCGTGGCATACAGCGAGATCAGCGTGAAGTCGGTCAAATGGTTGTACGGCAACTTCTTGTACAGACCCGCAGTGATGGTTTGATTGATGCCGTAGGTGAACAGCGTGTAGCCGTCCGTGGCGGCCTTGGCGGCCATTTCGGTGCCGATGATGCCACCCGCGCCGGGGCGGTTATCGACCACCAGCGGCTGCCCCCATGTCTCGGCGAAGCGCTGCGCGAAGATGCGGCCGATGATGTCGGTGGAAGCGCCAGCGCCAAAGGGCAGAATCAGTCTGCCGGGTTTTGACGGATAACTATCCGCAGCGCCGCTAATGGCGGTGGCTGCGGTGAAAATGAATAGTGCCGCAGTACGGTTGATCCCACACGCAAGACGGTTGGTATGCATGGCATGCTCCTGTAAATAATGTTTGGAAACAAATACTTACATACCGTCCTGTATCGCCGGGGCGCGCAGCGCCGCAAACGTTGCCAGCCACCGCCGTCATTCTGGCACAGGCCCGCATGACGATGAGCGGATTATCCTTTGCGTGCCTAAAACATTTTGACGTTCAGCGTTTCACCGCCTTGGGCATCGCCTGTTTACCGGTCGTGCTTTTCACATCCTTCCAGAAAGGCCGCGCCACGTTGATGACATCGCCCAGTGCCGCATACCCGGAGCCGGACAAGCGGCATACCGGGTCGAGCAGCTTGGGATCAATGCGACCGTCTTTCCATACCGATTTGTCGACATGCACATGCACGATGCGGCCCAACACGATGTTGGTGTTGTGATCGGTGATGATCTGCTTCACCTCGCATTCGATATGTGCGCGCGCTTCGAGCACGCGAAACGGTTTGACTTTTGCCGAGGGCGCGGCGGTCAGCCCGGCCCAGCCGAATTCGCTTTCATCGCGCGGAAAATCGGCGGCGGTGAAATTCATCTCTTCGAGCACGTGCATGGTGACGATGTTCGCCACGAACTGCGGCACCTCGCGCAGATTGGCGAGCGTGTCTTTCACGCCCGTTGACGCAAACGCGACGTAAGGTGGATCGTTGCCCATCATGTTGAAATACGAATACGGCGCGACATTGCTAACGCCCTTCGCGGAAATGGTTGATATCCAGCCGATGGGACGCGGGATGACCATCGCGGTCATCAGGTAGTAAAACTCCTGGGCCTGCCAGTCGCCGGGCGCGACTTCAATGTCGCGGTCCAGGGTTTTTGGCGAGGCGCTGTGTGATGCGGTCATTGTGATACCTTTCTATTGATCAGCAAAAATAGTAGCACGAACGCTACGCGTCAAACGGAGATGACATGAAAGACAGAATACGCGTTGGGATTTGCGGGCTGGGATCGTTCTCATTCGTGGTCGCCAATACCGTGCAGCGCAGCCAGAAAGTCGAACTGGTGACGTGCTTTGATCCGGTGGCGGAAAAACGCAAAGTCACCAGCGAGCGCTACGGCATCGCGCAGGAAACCAGCTATGAAAACATGGTGAAGCGCGGCGATCTTGATGGTGTGCTGATTGTTTCGCCGAATAAGTATCACCGCGAACAAACCGAACTGGCCGCACAGTACGGCAAGCACGTCTATGTTGAAAAGCCCATCGCCAACACCATGGACGACGGCCGGCGCATGATCGCTGCCTGCGAAAAGGCCAAGGTTACGCTGTGCATCGGCCATGTGCATCGCCGCCACAGTGTAAACCGCAAGATCAAGCAACTGATCGACAGCGGCGCCATCGGCAAGCCGTTGAGTGTTGAGGCCAACATGTCGAGCCAGCAGGGCTGGGAGCTCACCCCCGGCGAGTTTCGCTACACCGCCGACGATGACGGCTGCCCCGGCGGCTCACTGATGACCATCGGCGTGCATCAGGCCGACACGCTGAACCATATCTTCGGGCCGATCAAAACCGTGTATTCGATTTTCAAACACGTGGCGATACCCGCGCCGGTGGATGACGTGACCGCGACTGTGTTCACCTTTGAGTCGGGGCTGGTGGGCTATATCGGCTCCAACTTTGCCTGTCCGCGCACCAACTGGATGTATGTGTATGGCACCGAGGGCAATCTGGTGCGCACGATCCAACGGGTTGATCGCGCATTCGACAAAGAGCGCACGCAAAACCCCGATGCCTCGTCGCGGCTGGAGATTTATCGCAAGGGAAAGTCCGAACCGGAGCCGATTGAGTTTCCGATAGGCGATCCGATGCTGGAAGAAATCGACGAATTCGCCGATTGCGTATTAACTGGCAGAAAACCGGAGACCGATGGCGTGTCGTCGTTGAAGGCGCTGTCGTTGATCCGCGCCGCCATCGCTTCAGCGAAATCCGGACAGCCGGTGGAGGTGGAGAAGCCGTAGTTCACGATAGGGCAGTCCGTGACATTGGCGCCGTTTGTACGGTTGACGCCGCTTACTCAAAGCGTATCGAAGAGCCCGAAATCACCTTTGCCCACGTCGCTGTTTCGGTGCGGATGCGCTTGGCGGTTTCTTCGGGCGTGAAATTCACCGGATCGGCGCCGATATCCACCAGTTGTTTGCGCACCTCGGACAGCGCCAGCACCTGAGTGATGTCCTGATGGGTTTTGCTTACGATGGCCTGCGCCGTGCCCGCGGGCACGGAGAGGCCGTACCACACATCGATATTAAAACCCGCAACACCGGCTTCCGCGAGGGTGGGCACGTCCGGCAATTGCGGCGAGCGCCTGGCGGAGCTGATGCCCAGCGCGCGCACCTTGCCGCTCTTGATGTATGGCGCGCCGGCGGGCGCATTGATGAACATTACCTGAATTTGCCCGGCGATCAGATCGGTGGCCGCCGGTACGCCGCCTTTATACGGAATGTGCGTCATCTGGATGCCGGTCATCGATTTGAATAACTCGATGGCCAGATGCAGCGAGCCGCCCGCGCCCGACGAGCCGTAGTTGATTTCGTTGGGCCGCGCCTTGGCGAGCGCCACCAGTTCTTGCGCGTTTTTTACCGGAAACGACACGTTGCTGATCAGCAACTGTGCAGTAGACGCGACGATGGTAATCGGCAGCAGCGCTTTTTCAGGATCGTAGCCGATGTTCTTAAACAGGCTGCGGTCGATGGTGTAATTGGTGTTGAGCGTCAACAACTGCGTGTAGCCGTCGGGTGGCGCCGCGATCACGGCCTGCACGCCCACGCGTCCGCCCGCGCCGAGGCGGTTGTCCACGATTACCTGCTGCCCCCACGACGGCGACAGGCGAGCGGCGATCACGCGTCCCACCACGTCGATGCTGCCGCCGGGCGGATAGGGCACGATCCAGCGCACGGGTTTGAGCGGGAAGTTCGGCGTGTCGGCGGCGCCCGCCGAGGTGCTCGTGCTCACGGCGAGTGCCGCGGCCAATAAGGGTTTGCAGGGTTTGTAAATCATCACTCTGGAATGATGCCCGCGGCCTTGACCACCTTCGCCCATTTTACCGTCTCGGATTTGATGAAGCCCGCGAACTGTTCGCCCGTGGACGCAATGAAAATCGCGCCATCGCTGGTCATGCGGTCGCGGACCTCGGGTATTTTGAGCACGGCAACGGTGTCGCGATAGATTTTATCGGTGATGTCGCGCGGCGTGCCGGCGGGCGCGAGCAGGCCGTACCACTGCACGGCTTCGAAATCCTTCAGGCCCGATTCATGCAGCGTCGGAATATCCGCGGCGCCGGGCGCGCGCGCCAGACTGGTCACGCCGATAGCGCGCAGCCGTCCGCCGCGCGCGTGCGGCAGACCGAGAATCATGTTGGTGGCGAACACCATCAGTTGCCCGCCGATGGTATCGACCAGCGCGGGGCCGGAATTTTTGTACGGCACGTGCGTGAGCTTGGTGCCCGTCATCGCGCCGAAGAGTTCCACCACGAGATGATTGTTGGTGCCGTGGCCGCCGGAGCCGTAGAGCAGCAGGCCCGGCTTCGCGCGTGCCACGGCGGCCAATTCGGTGGCCGTTTTGGCCGGCAGCGACGGATGTACCAGCAGAATGTTCGGTATCGAAACCAGGTGCGAAATCGGCGCGAGGTCGCGCTACGCGTCGAACAATACTTTTTTGTGCGTGGACGGGTTGATGGCGAGCGTGGAAATGCCGGCCAGCAGCGTGTGTCCATCGGGCGCGGATTTCGCCACGAACTCGCCCCCCAGCATGTTGCTGGCGCCGGTGCGGTTTTCCACGATCACCTGTTTGCCCCAGCGTTCGGTGAGGTGATGCGCGAGCAGACGCGCCAGCGCATCCGCGCCGCCGCCGCTGGTGCTGGGCACGACAATGCGCACCACACGATTGGGAAAGGTGCCTTGCGCGCAAACGTGCGCTGATAGCGTACTTGCGACCGCCATCGCCATCATGGCCGCGAATGACGTCAATGACCTCACAGCTTCACCTTCATGCGTGCAAACAGCTTGATCCATTTTTCAATGTCGCGGTTAAACAGTTCGCGCAATTGTTCAGCGGTGCCGGGGGCAGGCTCGGAGCCGTCGCCGGCAAATTTTTCCAGCATCTCCGGCGCGCGCAAAATTTGCTGCACTTCGCGGTTCAGCGCCTGCACGATCACGGGGGGTGTGCCGGTGGGCGCGAGCCAGCCATACCAGCCGTTGAGTTCGAAGCCTGGCAACCCGGACTCGGCGATGGTGGGTATGTTGGGCAGCAGGCGCGTGCGCGCAAGCGCGCTTTGGCCGAGCACGCGCAAGCGGCCCGACTTGATTTGCGGCGTGACCGAGATGCCGCCCGCGAACAGCATCTGCACCTGCCCGCCGAGCAGATCGGTCAGTGCCGGGCCGGTGCCTTTGTATGGAATGTGCGCGATGTTCACGTTGGCGAGCGAGTTGAACAACTCGCCGCCCAGATGCGACATCGAGCCGTTGCCCGCCGAGCCGTAATTCAATGCGCCGGGTTTGGCCTTGGCGAGTGCGATGAATTCCGCCACCGATTGCGCGGGCACCGCCGAGGGAATTGCCAGGAGATACGGCTGCGTGGTCAATTGCACAATCGGTACAAACGCCACGCGCTGATCGACGGCGGTTTTGTTCACCAGCGCGGCGTTGAGTACCGCGCTGGCCGACACCGCCAGCAGCGTATAGCCATCGGGCGTGGCCTTGGCGGCGATATCCATGCCGACGACGCCGCCCACGGCCGAGCCGCGATTCTCGATCACCACCGCTGTGCCCCAGCGCTCGCCCAGCCGCTGGCCGACGATGCGCGACACAATGTCCGTGCCACCGCCGGGCGAGGCCGGCACGATCACGCGGATGGGTTTGTTGGGATAACCGCCGGGCAGGCCGGCGGGCTTGGTCTGCGCGTAAGCGCAGGGGTGAATGTACGTAAACGCGGCCACCGTAATGAGGGTGGCCGCGTGGTACGGCTTTAGGAAGTCGATGCGCATCAATCCATGTAGCCGGGATCGAGTTGTGTCATCCAGCGGCGCACCGCGGCCCACAGAATGGCCGGGCCGTCGTCGGCGTTCTTCTCGTCCTTTTGCACGATTTGCGTCATTTGTTGCGTGGTCTTTTGCACCACGGCCATCGGCGGGAAGATCAGTTCCGCGCCGCCCGCCTGGGCCATGACCTGGGTTTCGCACGCCATTTCCAGCCGGCGCATGTGGTTGAACGCATGGCCCATGGTCGGGCCGCAGGTCAACAGGCCGTGGTTGCGCAGTATGGCCACGTTCTTGTTGCCCAGCGCGCGCGCGATGTCATCACTTTCGTCGGCTTCGTTGGTGACGCCCTGGCAATCGTAATAGGCGATCTTGTCATTCAGGTTCATGGAACCCAGGTTGATCGGCAACAGCCCCTGCTTTTGGCAAGACACCGCCACGCCCGCCTTGGAGTGTGTGTGAATCACCGCATTGGCATCATGCCGTGCCATGTGGATCGAGCGGTGCACCACGAATCCAGCCATCAGCATGGGGTGCGGCGAGGGGACGAGCTTGTTACCGTCGATATCGACTTTCAGCAGATTCGACGCCGTGATTTCGGTGTAGAGCAGGCCAAACGGGTTGATGAGGAAGTGCGACTGGGTGCCCGGCACGCGCATCGACAGATGGTTATAGATCAGGCTGTGGTGCCAGCCCATCGCGGACACCGCGCGAAATGCGCAGGCGAGATCGACGCGCGCTTCCCATTCCTCGGGCGAGCAGTTGATCTTGGGGGCGGATTTGAGTTCGTGCGGTGCGTTCATGAGATCTCCAGATGGGGTATCGAAAAATTAGCCGCGATGGGTGGCCCGGATTTGCAACCCGGATTGGCTGAACGGGCGGCATGATTCTACACGCAAGGCCCTTTAAGGATCAGGCCGTGCGTTACGGCAGGGTGCGGGCTTGCGCACACGGCCGGTTGCAACGCATGTCCTGTCGGGCACATAATGCTTTGGCATCGGCGCGGGCCGGATTGTTGAAAAAGTAATTTTAAAACAAACACTTATATCAGAATGAAAATCACCGAAGTCAAAGCGTTTGCGTTGTCGTTCAAACTGGAAAACGCGCCGCGCCGCGGCGTGGGGCAGCCGATCAAAAAAGACACCGTGATTGTGCGCGTGAAAACCGAAGACGGCATCACGGGCTACGGCGAGGCGCATCACGCACTGGCGCCCACGCTGGTGGCCGATCTGGTGAACCAGAATCTCGCGCCGATTGTTGTCGGCTGCAATGCGATGGAAGTCGAGGAAATTTGGAACCGCATTTATCTCAAGCAGGGGCAAACTCACGGGCCGGGCAACGCGCTCTACAAGGCACTTTCGGGCGTGGATGTCGCGCTGTGGGATGTGCGCGGCAAGGCGCTGAAGCAGCCGGTGTATCGGCTACTCGGCGGCGCGCGCAAGAAAACGCGCGCCTACGCGGGCGGCGTGTGCATGGGCTTCAAGCCGCCGCAGGCGCTGCTAGAAGAAGCGCAAAGTTTTGTCGATAAGGGTTTCACCGCGATCAAGCTGCGCATGGGCGACAGTGTCAAAAACGACCTGGAACGCGTGCGCGCCGTGCGCAAGGGTCTGGGTGACGGCATCGATATTGCGGTGGACATCAACACGCGTTATTCCTTTCTGGATTTGCAGCGCGCGTTGCCGGGTTTCGAGGAATGCAAAGTGTTCTGGATCGAAGAACCATTTGCACCGGACGCCATCGCCGACTACGCGCACTTTAACGCGCGCACGCACGTGCCGCTCGCGGGCGGCGAAAATCATTTTCTGCGTTATCAGGCGCGGCAACTGTTGGAAACCAAAGCGGTGGACGTGATACAGCCCGACCCGTGCAAGGCCGGCGGCATCACCGAATGCAAAAAAATCGCCGATCTCGCGGCGGCATTCCGCCGCGCGTTCGCGCCGCACGTGGGCATGAGCGCCATTGATTCGGCGGCATGCGTGCATCTGTTGTGCGCCACCTCGAACGCGCTGATTTATGAGGCCGATGGCGCGGCGTTTAATCCGTTTCGCGATGACTTGTGCAGCGGCTATCCGCAAGTCGTCGATGGCTATATCGAACCCTCGGAAGCGCCGGGGCTGGGGTTTGAAGTGGATGAATCGATGTTTGCGAAATGGCCGGGGATCGCGGGACCGTGTTACGTATGAGCCGTGACACGGGTTTGGCAGGGTGGATTAGGCGCGGGGCTTGCGCCTTGACCCACCGATCCCGGGTGTGCCTACGTTGGTGGGTTGCGCTGCGCTCCACCCACGCTGCCTTGTTTTGGTTTATTGCAGCTTGCATGCTTCCATCGAGCGCGCAGGCGCAAACTTATCCCACCAAACCATTACGCATCGTCGTCGGTTACACCCCCGGCGGCGCAGTGGATTTCACCGCGCGCTTGATCGGGCAAAAACTCGCGGAGCAATTCGGCCAGCCGGTGGTGGTGGAAAACCGCCCTGGCGCCACCACCGCGATGGCCACCGAGCGGGTCGCCACATCCGCGCCCGATGGCTACACGTTGCTCCTGATACCGACCTCCACCGCAATTCAATCCGCGTTGCGCAAAAACCTTCCCTACGATCTGAAGCGCGATTTCGCGGCGGTGTCGCAACTGGCGATGGGGCCGTTCGCGCTGGTGGTGCATCCGGCCGTGCCGGTGAAAAGCGTGAAGGAGTTGATCGCGCTCGCGCGCGAGCAGCCGGGCAAGTTAAGCACCGGCTCGCCGGGAGTCGGCAGCGCCAATCATCTGGCGGGGGAGTTGTTCAACCTGCGCACCAAGGTCAACATTCTGCACGTGCCGTACAAAGGCTCGGGCGAAGCGGTGATCGCGGTGGCGGCGGGGCAAACGCAATTGAGCCTGCCGAGCATGGCGAGCGTGCTGCCGCTGATTGAGGCGGGCCGGGTGCGTGCGCTGGCGGTTACCAGTTTGAAGCGCGTGTCGTCATTGCAGCAGGTGCCCACGCTTGATGAATCGGGCCTGAGCGGCTATGAGTATGCGGCGTGGTACGGCATCAGCTTGCCGGCGGCCGTGCCCAAGGCCATCGTCGCGCGCCTGAACGGCGCGCTCGCGAAAAGCGTGCAGATGCCCGACGTGAAAGAGGCGTTTCAAAAACAGGGCATGGAGTCGCAATCCGGCACGCCGGAACAATTTGCGACGACGATCGCGCGCGAGATTGATCTCACAGTGAAGCTGTTGCAGGTGGCGGGTATAAAACCCGAATAAGCAGCGAATCAGAACGTCGCGCTGCCGCCCACCGTCACGCGATGCATCAACCGCCGGTGCTGCGGCCATTTGTAGTCAAATGACGCCAGATGCTGCACGGTGCAGTTGTCCCACATTAGCAGGTCGCGCGGCTGCCAGTGGTGCGTGTAGCGAAAACGTTCTTCGACGGTGCGGTCGGCGAGTTCGTCGATCAGCGCCAGCGCCTCGTCTTGCGCCATGCCTTCGATGCCTTCGCATTCGCCCTTGCTGACATACAGACACTTGCGCCGCGTGATCGGGTGGGTGCGTGCCACCGGGTGTATCACCGCGGGCTGCTCGCGGCGCAGCGCCTGATCCTGTTGGCCGGTGCCAGTCTTCGCGCGGCGTCCCGCCACCTGATGTATCGCGCGTAAATTCGCGATGCGCTGCTTGGTCGCGTCGGGCAGGCTGTCGTAGGCCGCCGCCGCGCAAGAGAAAAGTGTATTGCCAAGTGCCTTGCCATTTTCCGTCGGCACTTCCAGTGCGTAGAGCAGCGTTGCGCGTGGCGGTTTGTCGGTGTACGACATATCCGTGTGCCACACGCTGCCGGCATCCGAGTGGCCGATGTCCTTGCCGTTTTCCTGGATGTTGGAGATGTAAAGAATTTCCGGATGATCCGGATGCGTGTAGTGCTTCAAGAAATGCGGCGCCACGCTGCCAAAGCGCCGCGCGAAGGCGATCAATTGTTGTTCGCTGAGATTTTGCTGGCGGATGCAGATCACGCCACGCTCGTTGAAGGTGCTTTCAATGCCCGCGAATTCGGCGTCGGTCACGCGCGCGAGATCGACGTCGGTGATGTGCGCGCCGATGACGTTGGGAGTGTGGGTGATTTGCATGGTTGACCTCTTGGAGAGAAGATTGTTTAACTAATTGTTTATAAACAGTTATTTTTGTTCGTTATTCGGCCTTCGCGCCCGATGCGCGTATCACCAGACGCAGTTTTTCGACTTCCTTGCGGAAGTAATCGTCGAAAGATTCCTGCGTGCCGCCGATGGGATCGAGTCCGTCGCGCGCGAACTGCGCGCGAACGTCCGGCTGTTTGAGCAGGCCGTTTACCGTGGTGTTGAGTTTGTTGATGGCCTCGCGTGGCGTGCGCGACGGCGCGAATAGGCCGTACCACGTGCTGAATTCGTAGTCCGCGATGCCCGCTTCAAGCATCGTGGGAATCTCCGGCGTGGCGGGCGCGCGCCGCGTGCTGGTGACGCCGAGCGCACGCACGCGTTTCGCTTGGATGTAGGGGATGGTACTCGGCAGTGACGCGACCATGCATTGCGCCTCGCCGGAGAGCATGGCGGTTAGCGCGGGTATCGTGCCTTTGTAGGGCACGTGCAGCATGCTGATGCCGGTCTTTAATTTCAGCAATTCGGTGGCGAGAAACGCCGCGCCGCCCTGTCCGCTGGAGGCGTAGGCGATTTGTCCCGGCCGCGCGCGCGCCAGCGCGACAAACCCCTTGACGGTTGTCGCGGGCAGCGAGGGATGCACCACCAGCACATTGGGTGTGGAAGCGATAAGCGCCACCGGCGTGAAATCCTTCAACGTGTCGTAGGGCAATTTGGCGACGAGGGATTGGTTGGCCGCCAGTGCGTTGACTTGCATCAGCAGAGTGTAGCCATCGGGCGGCGATTTTGCGACGAAATCCGAACCGATCACCGTGCCCCCGCCCGGCCGGTTATCGACGATCACCTGTTGCCCGAACGACTCGCCAAGTTTACGCGCGAGCTGCCGGCTGAGAATGTCCGTGCCGCCACCGGGCGCGACGGCAACGATCAGGCGCACGGTTTTCGCGGGATATTCCAGTGCCGCGCAGGTAACACAGAAAAAAATCGCCGCGAGGGGCAACCCGGTGGTGATGCGAATCGTCAACATGCTGGACTTGATGCCCTCGGTGAGGTTCCTATGACAGGGTGGATTCTGACACAATCGCGCTACCCTCGAATTCAGGAGAAAACCCATGGCACAGTTTGACGTATCGAAGGAATTTCGCGGCAGCACGTTTCGCACGGATGCCGCGCGTACCGCGTGGACCAAAAAACGGCAAGAAGCCGCGCTGGAGCCGGATCTGCCGATCATCGACCCGCATCACCACGCGTGGGACAAGGACATGGGCCGTTACCTGATCCATGAACTTGCCGAGGACGTGTATTCGGGCCATAACATCGTCGCCACGGTGTTTATCGAATGCGGCTCGATGTTCCGCGCCGATGGCCCGGCGGCCATGAAGCCCGTGGGCGAAGTCGAGTTCGTCAACGGCATCGCGGCGATGAGCGCGAGCGGCCGCTACGGCAAGGCGAAATTGTGCGCCGGCATCATCGGCCATGTGGACATGATGCTCGGCGAAGCTGCGCGCCCGGTACTCGAGGCGCAGATAGCGGCGGGCAATGGGCGTTTTCGTGGCATCCGCCACGGCGTGACGTGGGATAGCGGCAATGCCGCCAAGTTCGGCCGCAAGCACCCGCCGCGCCATCAAGTGATGGATCCGATGTTCCGCAAGGGTGTCGCCCAACTGAAGCCGCTGGGCCTGAGCTTTGAGTCGTGGCAGTTTCATCCGCAACTCGACGACACCGCCGATCTGCTGAAGGCGTTCCCGGATACCAATGTGATTTTGAATCACTGCGGCGGCTTGCTCGGCATCGCGCCGCACGAAGATCGCGACGCCGTGTTCAAGGTATGGCGCGAAAACATGCGCGCGCTGGTGCAGTTTCCGCATCTCAGCGTGAAGGTCGGCGGGCTGGGCATGACTTATTGCGGCTGGGATTTCCATTTGCGCGATGTGCCACCCTCGTCGGAAGAACTCGCCGCCGCGTGGCGCCCGTACGTCGAGACCTGCATCGAACTGTTCGGCCCGGATCGTTGCATGATGGAAAGCAATTTCCCGGTGGACAAGGAATCGACGGGTTACTGCGTGTTGTGGAACGCGTTGAAACGCATCACGCAAAATTATTCGGCAGCGGATAAAGCGAAGCTGTATCGCGACACGGCGGCACGGGTTTATCGTCTGGATGTTTAAACCCGCCGCAGGATGGGAGCTACCCATCCTGCGGTTATTGTTTGGCTATAGAGAATAAAATGCTGCCCACCCCTACCTTCCATCACCTGCATCTGAATTCGGTTAACCCTGAAGCCGCTATCGACTTCTACGTCAGGCAACTTCCCGAGTCGTCCTCGAAAATCACCTGGGGCGGCGAGCCCGCGTTGAAGGTGCGCACCGCGCCGAACAATTCGATGTTGCTGTTTAACAAGGTGGACAAGGCGCCGGGCATTACGCCGCAAAGTGCGATCTGGCATTTTGGCTGGTATGTGACGGATGTGCGCAAGCATCTGGCGACGTTTAAAACGCGGCCCGAGGTGAAACTGCTGCCGCTCTACACCACCGAAGAAGGCGCGGAATACGTGCTGATCAACAGCGACACCTGGCCCGGCTTGGGCGGCATGCTGGGGTTGACGAAAGCGCAGATCGCCGAGGCCAAGGCCAACGGCGTTAAACCCAAAGGCGGCCCCGGCTTTGCCTATATGCAGGGGCCGGATAACGCGCTGATCGAATACATGGGCGATTTTCCGCACGAGCGGTTTAACCACGTGCATATGTATCAAACCGATCCCTACTGCGCGCAACTCTGGTACCAAAAACATTTGAACGCGCCGGCGATGCCGGGCCGCGAAAGCCCGGTGCCGATGACCGAAGCCACGTGCAAAGTGCCGCGCGGCGCGGATCGCACCTGGCCCGCGTTAAACCGCGAAGGCACGTTCCGCTCGCCGCGCGCGGCGGTGATTTTTGGTGATGTCGCGCTGACCTGGTATGCCCCTCAGGGTGATGCTCCCCTCGCCAGCCCGCGCGGCCAACTCTACGATCACCTCGCGTTTGGCGTGGCCGATCTCGACGCATGGATCGTCAAACTCAAGGGCGAAGGCGTCACGTTTCTGGAAGACACTTACACGCTTGGCGACACACGCGCGGTGATGATCGAGGGGCCGAGCCGCGAGGCGCTGGAATTGGTTGAGGTATAGCGCGCTTGACGAAATGAGTTCGACCGCCCATTTTGGGTCTGCCGAACCCTCTTTCCCTACCCCTCTCCCGCTCGCGGGAGAGGGGGGGCGACAGGCCGGGAGAGGGTGCGGACATTGCAACAATTTTTGGATGCGCAACCGTATTCACCCATGACGATTTACCTCGTAGTACTGATTTCCCTATTGAGCCAGATCGGATTCGGCGGCAGCCGCGTCGCGGTATCGCTGTTCGCGCTGGAACTGGGCGCCAATCAGTTCATGGTGGGCGTGATCATCGCGCTCTACTCGTTGTGCCCGATGTTTCTGTCGATAGTGATCGGGCGTCTGTCCGATCGCGTGCCGCCGTATGTGCCGATGATCTGGGGCTCCGTGATGATGCTGGCGGCGCTGCTGTTGCCGTTGGCATCGCCTGGCATGGTGGCCTTGTGCGTGCTGGCGTTCCTGAATGGTCTGGGGCATCTCGTGTTCAGCATCCCGCTCGAAGCGACCGTCGGCGGCATCGGCGGGCCGCAACACCGCGCGCGCAACTATGCGCTGATCACCATGGGTTGGTCGATTGCCAATTTTGTCGGGCCGCTGATCACGGGGTTTCTGATCGATCATGTCGGCAACCAGCGGGTTTTCTGGGTGCTGTCGTTGTTCGTGGCGCTGCCGATTCCGCTGCTGTGGTGGCGCCGGTCGGTGCTGTCCAGCACCGTGAAGCCCGGCGCCGGCGAAGAAGGGGTGAGCCGCAGCGTGATGGATCTTTGGCGCATACCTTCCTTGCGCGCGACATTTATCGCGGGCGGCATCATCGGCTCGGCGCAGGATTTGTTCCAGTTTTATATGCCGGTGTATGGCCATGCGGTCGGGTTGTCCGCATCCGCCATCGGCACCGTGCTCGGCATGGTGGCGCTGGCGGCCTTTGTGATTCGCGCCGTGATTCCGTTTCTGGCAAAAAAACTGAGCGAGGCCACGATACTGACCTCGGCCATCTTCATGGCGGCGCTGGCGTATTTGCTGTTGCCGTTTTTTACCAACCCGGTCGCGCTGTCGTTCATTGCCTTTTTGCTCGGCCTCGGCGTGGGCTGCGCTCAGCCGATGATCATGTCGCTGCTGTATGTGCTGGCGCCGGCGGGGCGTATCGCCGAAGCCATTGGCCTTTACAAAACCCTGCGTAGCGTGACGCACGTGGTGATCCCGGTGTTTTTCGGCAGCGTGGGAACGGCATTCGGATTCACAACCGTGTTCCTGTCGAATTCAGGGCTGCTGGTTTTTGGCGGATACCTGCAGAGCCGAACGCCGATCCCGGCGGCGCGCTCGCGCGCGAAATGAACCGGCGTGCTGATCCGTACTGCGGGCGTTACTGCGGTTTGATGCCGGCATCCTTCGCGATGCGGGCGAAATCGGCGGCCCAGACGGCGTAAAGTTTGGCGAGCGTTTCGGGACTGCTCGGCGCGGGTTGTGATCCTGCTTTCAGGAACCGCTCGCGCAAATCCGGCGCCGCCAGCGCACGCGCGATGGTGGCATTGAGCGACGTGACGATGTCGCGCGGCAATACGGCGGGGCCCAGCATCGTGCGCGACGACGGCATGTCATAACCCGGCAGCGCGGCCTCGTTCATCGTGGGCACATCGGGCAGCAGGTGCGAGCGCGCGGCGCCGGTGACGGCCAGCGCGCGGAGTTTTTCGCGGTTGGCGACCGCCAGTACCGCCGACGGGAAAAAATAATCCACTTGTCCCGCGATCAAATCAACAATGGCCGAGACACCGGTTTTGTAGGGGATCTCGGTCGCGTCGATGCGCGCCATACTGTTAAACAGCGTCACGCACCAATAGGTGGTTTGTCCGGTGCCGAGGCTGGCATAGGTCATTTTGCCGGGACGCGATTGGGCCAGCGCGATGTAATCCTTCACGTTGCGCGCGGGTACGGACGGATGCACCAGCATCACAAAGTGCGAGTGTTCCAGCAGCGAAATCGGCGTGTAGTCGCGCAGTACATCCGAGTTCACTTGCGCGTTGACGAAACGCGTGCCCGCCATGGAGCGCGCGCCCAGCAGCAACGTGTAACCGTCGGGCGGCGACTTGACCACTTGCGCGTGGCCCACGATGCCGCCCGCGCCGGGCCGGTTTTCCACCACGAATTGCTGGCCGTACAGTTCGCTCAGTTTTGCCGCGAGGATGCGCGCCACCACGTCGTCCGCGCCGCCCGCGCCGGAGGGGACGATGATGCGCACGGGTTTCACCGGGTAGGCGTCGGCTGCCCCTGCCGCCCATGCCATACTGGCGCACAGGTTCGCGGCGATCAGGCACGTGTTGCGTAATGCCGAAGAATTCATTACGAACCTCGGATTACAGCCCCAGGCCGCCATCCAGCAATATCGTTTGCCCGGTCATGTAGTCCGAGGCGCTGGAGGCGAGATACAGCGCCAGCAGCCCGACTTCGCGCAGCCGTCCCGGCCGTCCGAGCGGCACGGATTGCGCCGCGCGCGCAAATGTTTGCTTCATGCGTTCTTCGCCGGAGGTCACCACGTCGGGAAACATGCCGGGCGCGATGGTGTTGACATGCACGTTGTAGGGCGCCCACTCGATGGCCTGCGCGCGCGTAAAGCCGGCAAGCGCGGTTTTGGCGGTGGTGTAGAGCACCAGATCCTTGCCGCCCTGATGCGCGGTCCACGCGGCGATATTGATCACCTTGCCCGATTTGCGCGCCAGCATGTGCGGGCCGACGGCGCGCGTGCAGAGCAGCGCCTCGGTCAAATTGATATCCATGATGAAGCGCAGCTCGTCGTCGGTCACCGAGCCCACGCTCTCTTTGCCCGGCAGCGTTACCAGCGGCTTGCGGATCGAGTCGCCGAGCGCATTCACCAGCACGTCGATGCGGCCGAAGGTGTCGAGCACCGAATCCACCGCGCGCCGCACGTCATCGGGCTTGGTGACATCGGCGATGATCGGCGCCACTTTTCGGCCAGAAGCCTTGGCGATGTCCGCCGCGGTATCGTTCACATACTTGTTCGTCAGCGCATTCAGCGCTATGTCGGCGCCGGCCTCGGCCAGCACCTGGGCAATGCCCTTGCCGATGCCGCGCGCGGCACCGGTGATTAAAACGACTTTTCCGGTGATATCAAATTCGGCGGGCATCATGTTGGGGCTCCTTGAAAATAAATGCGTGAATGCGTGCGGGTCAGGGGTTGTTACAGGCCATTTTATAAAGCGCGACATATATGGGATCGCGTGTAATGGCGCTCCAGGCCTGCACTTCTTTGTCGTCGAGCACCACTTTGCCGCCGCCCATCGGCGCGCTGTGCGCCACGAACGCGAGGATGCGTGCTTTTTCCGCTGCGCAGTCGTATTCGAGATGCAACCGGACCGACGAGTACCATTCCCCGGCCGACATGGTGACCGCCGTGGAGCGCTCGGCCTTGAGATCGTTCAATTGCCATAGCCGTGCCAGTGTCCCGGTGCGTTGGACCGTCGTGTTATCGGCGTAAACCACCATGTCGTCGTTTTCACCCGCGCGCGTCCACGCCGCGTGCACGTTGCCGGCGCCCAACAGTAGTGCCGTGATCAGCAGGGGCAAGGTTTGTTTCATGCATCATCCCGTAATTGATGGAGCGGCGGGTGCAATACGCCGCATCGATTGATACGATCATATCGTGAATTGCATGGGATGATTATTGCGGTCACTTTGCACAAATCCGCACGAGACCGGCGACTCGCGTTATCCTAGAAGCGGTAGTTGGACGGGGTGGCACGTGCGGTTGTGGCGGTGCAGGGCAAGGCGCAACGACGAGGAATACTCAATGTATTCCGAGGAGTTGCAACGCAGCCATGTGCCGCCACAACCGTGCGATCCGCCCCGTAGCGCTCTTACCCAACTGGTGCGGGTTGCAAAAGTGAGAAAGTGTCTGTTCATCATGCGGTTGAACGCGTCGAAAGCGGTCAACTGCCGTTTCTAGGGTTATGCTTCGCCGGTTTTCGAAAGTTTCTACAACACTCGGAAGGAATTGGTATGCCGCAACTGGTATTTATTCACGGCCCCGGCGCGGGCGCCTGCGCTGACGCGTATATTCCGCAGCTCAAACATTTCAAGGGCAGCGTGGCCCCCACGCTACCGGGGCATCTCGAAGGCGCGCGTTGTCTTGATGTGGCGCGCTACACCGAATGGGTGCGCGGCTGGCTCTGGGCGCAGGGGATGAAAAAAGACCTGGTGTTGATCGGATACACACTGGGCGCATCGATAGCGCTGCAATACGGTCTGGATTACCCCGATGAAGTAAAAGGCGTGGTCATCATGACGGTGGCGGCCAAGCCCAAGACGCGCGCGCCCGACACGTTTGAAATGCGCCTGCGCGCCGCCGCCGAGCCGCGCGACGAAAAAGCCTACGCGGAATGGCTCGCGTTTCAGATTCGCGCAATGCAGTTTGTCGAGCCGGGTTTGCGCGCGCACCTGCAGGAGTGTCATAAAAAAGTGGGGCCGATGTCGCAATACCATGACATCAAAACCATCGACGCGTTTGACGTGCGCGACCGGATTGCGTCGTTTAAACCAAAGATGCTGATCCTGCGCGGGCTGAACGATCACGGCAGTCCGCCCGAATACGAAAAAGAAATCCACGAAGCGGTGCCGGGTTCGCAGTACATCAAACTGCCGGGTGTCGGGCATTTTCCGCTGACGGAGTTTCCGGATAAGATTAATCCGCTGATCGAAAATTTCGTGGCCAGCTTGTAATTGCGTAGGATGGGTGCAGTCCATCGCAACTCAACTGTCCGTTGTGTTTGTGATGGGTTGCACCCATCCTACGGTGATTGATGTAGTGCGGTTCCATTGGAGGCAACGATGAACATAAAAATTCTAACGGGGTGCATGGTACATGCAGCGTTGATTGTTACGGCATCCACCGCCCACGCCCAGCAGGAATATCCCATCAAACCCATCCGCATGATTGTCGGCGTGGCGCCCGGCGGCGCCACCGACATTCTGGCGCGTGCGGTGGGGGCGCGGCTTTCCGAGGCGTTCAAGCAGCAGGTGATAGTCGAAAATCGCCCTGGCGCCAATCACATTATCGGCGGTGAACTCACGGCGAAGTCGCCAAAGGACGGCTATACCATCCAGATGATTCCCGAAGGTTTTGTCATCAATGCCTCGGTGTATACCAAGCTGCCGTTCGATCCGGTGAAGGATTTTTCGCCGATAGCAATCGTGGCGAACGTGCCCAATGTGCTGGTGGTGCATCCGTCGCTGCCGGCGCGCACGGTCAAGCAATTCGCGGCGATTGCGCGCGCGCGGCCAGGGCAATTGAGCTACGGGTCATCGAGCGTGGGTTCGCCGAGTCACATGTCGGGCGAAATGTTCAAGGTGTTTGCCAAGGTGGATTACGTGCACGTGCCTTACAAGGGGCAGTCGCTGGCGCTGGTGGACCTGATGGGCGGACACATCCAGTTTTTGTTCCCATCGATCCCGTCGGCGGTGCAGCATGTGCGTTCCGGCAAACTCGTGGCGCTCGGCGTTACCACCGCACAGCGCGCCACCGCGCTACCGGACATTCCCACCATCCACGAAGCCGGCATCACTGGCTACGAAGTCAGCGGCTGGTACGGCGTGATCGGGCCGGCAGGGTTGCCGCAGCCGGTGGTGGGCAAGCTCAACAAAGAGATCAACGATTACCTGCAAACACCCGCCACCCGCAAACAGCTGTCCAGCGAAGGTGCTGAACCACGCACCGGCACGCCGGAGGAATTCGGTGTGGCGATGGCGACGGATTTGCAGAAATGGGCAAAGGTGGTGGCGGCGGCGGGGATCAAGATCAAGTGATGGTTTGCAGCTGATTTTTCCGATGTGGATGCATTGCTTCGAGCACATCAAAAACCAACACTGTCGTTCCCGCGACAGCGGGAACCCATAACACACGTGCCACTTGAGACGGCTCCTGGATTCCCGCTTGCGCGGGAATGAAATATTTAATAACTATTTGTTTTTAAACAATTATTTTAAATAAATCATCATGAACCGACTCAATGGAAAAGTAGCGTTCTTAACCGGTGGCGGCGCGGGCATCGCCAAATGCAGCGCGCTCGAATTCGTCAAGGAGGGCGCGCGCGGCGTCGCTATCGTTGATATCAACGAAGAAGTTGGCAAACGCGCCGAGCAGGATATCAAGGCGGCCGGCGGCGACGTGATCTTCATCCAGGCCGACGTCACACAAGACGCTGCGGTAAAACAAGCCATCGAAACCACCGTCGCCAAATTCGGCAAGCTCGATGTGCTGGTCAACTGCGCGGGCGGCTCCGTGCTCGAAGACGTGCCGGTGCACGAGATGA
Organism: Betaproteobacteria bacterium UBA5216; assembly: GCA_002412495.1. Taxonomy (GTDB): domain Bacteria; phylum Pseudomonadota; class Gammaproteobacteria; order Burkholderiales; family SG8-41; genus UBA5216. Next base: position 29,658 of record DHVE01000118.1, on the reverse strand, counting down.
GTCTCGACATCTGGCACAAGACCATCACGCTGAATCTGCTGCATCCGTTTCTGGTGTGCAAGCACGGCATTCCGCATCTGATCAAAAACGGCGGCGGCTCAATCATCAATTTTTCATCGATGGTTGGCATGACGGGCCTCTACCGGCCCGCTTATGCTGCAGCGAAAGGCGGCATCATGTCGTTCACCAAAACCCTGGCTGCGCAATACGTGCAACACAACATCCGTGCCAATGCCGTCGGCCCCGGCAGCATACGCACCGAGCGGCACCTGAAGCGTTATCAAAACAAGGAGTGGATGCTGAACGAAAAACCCACCGGTGCGGCCAAGGAACGCCAAATCGTGCAAAAACTGTATCCGTATTCGGTGGGCGACCCCATCGACATCGCGAATATCGTGGTGTTTCTGGCGTCGGATGAATCACGCATGCTCACGGGAACTACGATCGCGGCGGATGGCGGGCGGTCTTCTTATTTGCGGATTTATGCGGGCGATGATTGATATGATGAGTCGCGCCGTGGCGGCCGCCGCGTTGCTGGGCATGCCCTGGGTGGCGCAGGCACAAAGTGCCGCACGCTTTCCGGTCAAGCCGATACGGGTTGTGGTGCCTTATCCGGCGGGCGGCCCGACGGACATGACCGCGCGATCGATTTCACCGCGCATGATCGAAGCGCTCGGTCAGCAATTGATGATCGACAACCGCGCCGGTGCATCCACCATCATCGGTACCGAGATCGTGGCGCGCGCACCGCCCGACGGGCACACACTGCTGCTGGTGACCAGCACCATCTCGATGAACCCCAGCGTTTTCCGCAAACTGCCGTACGACGTTGAGCGTGACTTGGTGCCGGTGACGCAGGTCATTGCATCTCCCTTCGCCGTGCTGGCGCATCCCGCGCTGCCGGTGCGCACAACGGGCGAACTCCTCGCGCTGATCAAGGCGAAACCCGGGCAACTGCTGTATCCCTCATCCGGCATCGGCAGTGCAAACCATCTCGCCGTTTTGCTACTGGCGCGGCTTGCCCGTATCGAGCCCACGCACGTGCCGTACAAGGGCACCGCACAAGGCATTGCCGATCTGGTCGCGGGACAAGTTCAGTTCTCGTTCAACAACCCGCTGACCTCCTTGCCGCTCGCCAATGCGGGCAAGCTGCGGCTACTAGCCACTACCGGCGCCAAGCGCCTGGCACTGTTGCCCAATGTACCCACCGTGTCAGAAGTGGTTCCCGGTTATGAAGCCGGCAACTGGCACGCGCTGTTCGCGCCAGGCGCCACGCCCAGGGACATCGTGGCGCGGTTGCAAACCGAAGTTGCCCGCGCACTGGCGGCGCCGGAGGTGCGCACTAAGCTGGTGGAGGGCGGCGCTGATCCGGTTGGCAGTACGCCCGAGGATTTTGCCGCCTATTTCCGGAGCGAACTCGCGAAGTGGGCGCAGACCGTGAAGACGGCGAAGATTCAAGTCGAATAATCTCGCAGCGCTTTACGGCATGCATCGCATTGAACGGGCGCAACGCGCAAAACGCGCAATGCAAAAAAGCAATGACTGGCTGCTCGGACCTTGTGGCAAAATCCGCTCAGCGTAACGATTTCAAAACAGCTTCGTAACGGATTTCTCATGGCCGCATCCAACACCACCCAATCTGCCAAAACCATCTTCTGGTTCGATGACGGCAAACGCCCGAACGTTGCCGATTCGCTCGACAAAATAAAAGACATCACGCTGCATCGTCTCAATTTCAAAGGCCCGGAGGCGGATAACTGGGGCGCGATGGCGGCGTCGCACGCGTATTGCATTACCTCGACTCGGCAGGAGGTGCCGGAGCAGTATCACGCCAGGGCGCCGTTGCTGGCGCGCTGTCCTGATCTGCTGGCGGTATCGACCAGCGGCGCGGGATATGACACGGTGGATGTGCCCGCGTGTACGGCGGCGGGCGTGCTGGTGGTGAATCAGTCAGGCGGCAATGCCGACGCGGTGGCGGAACACGCGGTGGGAATGATGTTGTCGCTGACCAAGAACATTCCGCAGACCGATCGCTCGCTGCGCACCGAGCGCGGCGTCAAGCGCGAGGCCTTCAAGGGCTGGAACGCCAAAGGCCGCACGGTGGGCATCATCGGGCTCGGCGAGGTGGGCGGGCGTGTCGCGCGCATCTGCGGCCTTGGGTTGCAAATGCGCGTGCTGGCGTGCGACCCGTACCTGACGGCGGAGCAATGTGCGGCGAAGGGCGCGACCAAGGTGGATTTGGATACCTTGTTGAAGGAATCGCGTTTTGTGACGACGCATTGCCCTTACGACAAGGACACACACAACCTGATCGATGCGCGCGCGCTGGCGACTATGCAGCCCGGCACGATTGTGATTAACACCGCGCGCGGTGGCATTGTCGATGAAATGGCGCTTGCCGAAGCGTTGAAATCTGGCCATATCGGCGGCGCGGGCATCGACACGTGGAACGAAGAGCCGCCGCCACGGGATCATCCGCTGCTGCAATTCAAGAACCTGATCGCCACCTATCACACCGCGGGCATCACGCATGATTCGCGCAATAACATGGCGGAATGGAACGCCACGCAAGTGGCGGGCATACTGCGCGGTGAACGTCCGCCGCGATTGATCAATCCGGAAGCGTGGGACGGATTTTGCAAGCGCTTCGAGCGCCTGTTCGGGTTTCGCCCGGCGGCCTGAAGCCGCGCGTCTCGCGCGGGCGCTGTCTATGCCGATCGGCCTGACTTACAATGTGCGCACCCGTTATTTCGATCGGCCGTTCTCGGAGGGGAAAGTCATGCACCTGAAATCCTGGGTTGTAGCAGCTGCGCTTGCGGCCCTGTGCGGTGTGCCGGCCGCTGCATTTGCTGCCGATGCATGGCCCTCCAAGACCATCCGTGTGCTGGCGGCGGGTGCGGCCGGCGGACCGATCGACATCATGGCGCGCGTGGTTGGACAAAAACTGTCGGATCAACTCGGGCAGTCGGTGGTGATCGACAATCGCGGCGGGGCGGGCGGCACGCTGGCGACGCGCATTGCCGTGTCGGGTACGCCCGATGGCCATACCCTGCTTTGTAACAGCAGCCAGTACGCGGCGGCGTACAGTCTTTACAAGGATCCTGGCTATAACGCGTTCAGGGATTTCACGCCGGTCGTGAATGCCGGCACCAGCCCGAATATTATTTTCGTCAACCCGAACACGGCGGCGAAAAATCTCGTTGAATTGATCGCGCTCGGCAAAAAACAAAAGCTGCAATACGGCTCGGCCGGGGCGGGCAGTACGCCGCATCTGACCGGCGAACGGCTGCTCAAGCTGATGGCGGGTCTTAACATCGAGCACGTGCCGTACAGCAGCGCCATGCCGGCGATACTCGGCACGGTGTCGGCGCAGGTGCCCATCGGCCTGACGGCGATGCCGCCAGCGGTGCAGTTGATCAAGGCGGGGCGCATTCGCGGCATTGCCGTCACCAGCCCGCAGCGCATGCCGTCGCTGCCCGATGTTGGCACCGTGGCGGAGCAGGGCTTTCTGGGTTATGAGGATTACACGTGGATTGCGTTCTTCGCGCCGGCGGGAACGCCCAAGGCCATCGTGGACAAGTTGAATCAAAGCATCGGCGCTATTGTGATGCTGCCGGATGCCAGGGAGCGATTGTCGGTGCTGGGATTTGATCCAGTGAACAACACCGCTGATCAGTTTGCCGCCTACGTCAAGGTCGAAGTGACCAAGTGGGCGAAAGTCATCAAGGAATCCGGCGCAAAGGCGGATTGATTTTCCGGCGCCGTGCCGGATGGTCGTCATCAAGAGAGGAATAAAATGGAGTTTCGGAAACTGTCGCACGCGATGGGCGCGGAAGTCTTTGGCATTGACCTGAGCCGCGATGTCAGCGACGCGCAATTCAGCGAAGTGCATCGCGCATTCCTGCAATATTCGATTTTGCTGTTTCGCGATCAGCAAATCACGCGTGAACAGCACATCGCGTTCAGCCGGCGCTTCGGCGAGCTTGACGACAATGACCGTTCGCCCGACACCGATCCGCAATATCCCGAATTGACCATCGTCACCACGCGCCCGCAGGCGGACGGCAAGCCGTCCGAATCGCGCTACACCGGGCGGTTGTGGCATTCGGATTTGTGCCACAGTCTGACGCCGGCCATGGGTTCGCTGCTGCGCTGCCTGGAGCGTCCGGATGTCGGTGGCGACACCATGTTCGCGAACATGTACATGGCCTATGACACACTGTCGGACGGCATGAAAAAGCTGCTGGAAGGGCTGCATGGCATACACATGCGCAACCGCAAATTCGAGGCGATGAGCGCGGAGCGCGCGGAATTTCTGAAGCGCCAGCGGCCGGTGGCCCAACCCGCGGTGCGCGTGCATCCGGAGACCGGCCGCAAGACGCTGTATCTCGGCGAGAAAGTAAAACAATTTGCCGGACTCACGCCCGAGGAAAGCGCGCCCTTGTTGGGTTATCTCAACCGGCACGCAGTGCGGCCTGAATTCGTTTACCGCCATCAGTGGCGCCGCAACGACATCGTGATGTGGGATAACCGCTGCACCATGCATCTGGCGCTCGGCGATTTTGACATGAGCCAGATCCGGCACATGGAACGCACCACGATCAAGGGCACGCCGAGCGGTTACGTTTACGAGGCGGCTTGATCATGGCAAAACCCATGCGGACTATCGCGCAAGGATGCGTGATTTTGGCAGCGGCGGTGGCGACAGGCGCGGCTACCGCACAGACAGAGGCGTGGCCGCGCAAGACGCTGCGCGTCATTTGCCCATTCGCCGCCGGCGGCGCCACCGATATTTTCGCGCGGGTGTTTTCACAGCGGCTGCAGGTCGCGTTGAAGCAGAACGTGGTAGTCGATAATCGCGGCGGCGCGGGCGGCGTCATCGGCACCGAGATCGCGGTCAAGTCGGAAGCCGACGGGCATACGCTGCTGTTTGCCTCGGATTCGCCAGTGACGATCGGGCCGAATCTGTACAAGACGGTGCCGTACGATCCGCTCAAGGATCTCACGCCGGTGGGCAAGGTGGTGTCGGTGGTCAACGTATTGGTGGTCAATCCCCGGCTGAAAATTGCCAGTGTCGCCGAACTGGTGAGTCAGGCAAGGCAGCGCAAGGCGCCGTTTACCTATGCGTCTTCCGGCACTGGCGCGTTCGGCCACCTGACCGGCGAATTGTTCAAGGCGAGCACGGGAACGAATCTCACGCACGTGCCGTATAAAGGCGGCGGGCCGGGGATCGCGGCGCTGATCGGCGGAGAAACCGATATGTCGTTCGCCACCTTTCCCAGCGTGATCCCGCACGCGAAGGCGGGGCGCCTGATTCTGCTCGCCGTGTCGAACAACAAACGCAGCAAGCTGTTGCCCGACGTGCCGACCATCGCGGAGGCCGGTGTTCCCGGATTTGGCGTCGATAACTGGCAGGGCTTGTTCGCGCCGCCAGGGCTGCCGCGCAAAATTCTGCTGGCGCTCGACAGGGAAGTGGCGATGATCGCCGCATCAAAAGAATTCGCCGACGTGGCAAACACGCAGGGCGCGGAAGCCGATCACGTCGGCGTCGATCAGTTCGGCGCCTTCATCCGCAACGACTCGGCGCGCTGGAAGCAGATCATCGAGAAAAACCAGATTCGCGGATAGCTGCGCGAGCGTTACTGCTTACTGTTCGGCCGCGACATCCAGTTCCATCGTGCCGATGCCGCCGATGGTGCCTTTCAGGTGATCGCCCGGCGCGAGTTTTGACACGCCCGCCGGCGTGCCGGTGGTAATCAGCGTGCCGGGTTGCAGCGTGGTCACGCTGGACAAAAAGCGGATCAGATCGCGCAGGCCGTTGATCATGTCGGCGGTGTGCGCCTGCATCACCGTTTTGCCATTTTGCTCGACGGTGATATGAACATCCTGCGGCTCCTTGATTTCGTCCTTGCTGACGATCCACGGCCCCACGCCGCAGAACGTATCAAAACCCTTGCGTATGTTGCGCGTGTTGTGGCGGCCACCGACACCCCACGGGTCGCGGATACTGATGTCCCAGCACATCGTGTAGCCGAATACGTAATCCAGCGCCTGTTCCGCGGTGACCTTGCGCGCGGATTTGCCGATGACGGCGCACAGCTCGCACTCAAAATCCACGTGCTTCGATATTTTTGGCAGGATCACCGTGCCGCCGGGACCAACGATGGACGAGGCGGGTTTCAAAAACACTTCGGCCATCAAATCGTCGGCGCTCAGTTGCGTGCGGTCGTATGCGCCGACGCGCACTTTCATCTCGGCTTGATGCGCCCGGTAGTTCGCCGCGGCTGCCCAGATGGCTGGCGGGTTGATGGTGGGTGCGCGCAGTTTTGCGGTGACGAGTGCCAGCGGTTTGCCGCTGCGCGCGGCCGCCAGACCAGCGGCGGCGCCCGGCTGGTTGGCGAGCGCGTCGATGATTTCGGTCATGGTGGCGCCGGCGCGCACCACGCCGGTGGCCGCCAGCGCATCGCCCAGCGGATAAATGGAATCGCCATCGATCAGGCCGGCGTCGCCCGCGTTGTAGCGGCAGATTTTCATGAGGTGATGTCCTTTGCGGTGAAGGTTTTGACGTTAATCCAGCGGTTCGATCTTCGCGGCCTTCACCAACCGCCCCGCGACTTCGATGTCGCGTTTGATCTGAGCGGCGAATTGTTCCGGTGTGTTGCCGATGAGTTCGAATCCGTCACTCGCGGCCTTGGCGCGTGCTTCGGGAGCGTTGATTCCCTTGACGATGTTGGCATGCAGGCTCGACAGTATCGCGGGCGGCAGCTTGGCGGGCGCAAACAGCGCCGTCCACGTGGGCGGCGGCTCAAAACCCGGCAGTGTTTCGGAAGCGGCCGGTACGCCTGGCAGAGCGTCGATACGCTTGGCTCCGGCGATGGCGAGCGGGCGCAGGCGACCGCTCTTGATAAAGGATGTGAGTGAGGACACGATGGAGATGGTCGAGGGCACATCGCCGGAAACCACGTCCTGCACCAGTCGCGCGTTGTTGTAGGGCACGTGCAAGAGCGAAATGCCGGCCATCGACGCGAGATTCATGCCGGCAAAGTGCGCCTGCGTGCCGATGCCGGACGAGGTGTAGGCGAGTTTGCCGGGATTCGCCTTGGCATGCGCGATATATTGAGCCAGCGTTTTTGCCGGCATCGACGGGTGGACGGCGATCACCAGCGTGGTGCGCCACAGCGCGCTGATGGGCGTGAAATCCTGCAAGGCATCGACGTGGCCGGTGCGCGACAGGTAACGCCGCGTCACAAACACGTTTTGCGACGCGGCGAGCAGCGTGTAGCCGTCGGGTGCGGCGCGCATGGAAGCCTCGACCGCGAGTAACCCGCCCGCGCCGCCGCGATTATCGATGATCCAGGTTTGCTCGGTGGCGGCGGACATATACCGCGCCAGATGGCGAAAGAACACATCGCCGCCGTTGCCGGCGGTGTATTCGGAAATGATGCGGATGGGTTTGGAGGGGTAGGTCTGGGCAACTGCCGTATTGCTGGCGGCAACGGCCCCCAACGCCGCAATCCCCGCAACGCATGTAAATACCGGGATCATGATCTAAACGGCCTTGAACGGAAACGCATTCCCCGATGCCGCCAGTTTCGCGTTGTCGCGCTTGCCGATACCCCAATGGTCGGTGCGGCCGGGCGGCCATTTCCAGTCGTCGGGTTGACCCGTGCGGTAGCTGTCATCAACACGCTGAATTTCCGAGGTATATTCCACGCACGCGCCGAAGGGGGCGATGAAATACGCGAATGCGTTATTGCCCGGACCGTGGCGACCGGGTCCCCATACGGTTTCGATCCCGGCATCCATCACGTTGCCGATGCCGCGCATCATCGAATCGAGATCGGGCATTTCAAACGCGATGTGATTGAGAGACAGTTGCTTCGCGTCGGCATAGGCGATTGCGTGATGCAGATCGTCGCAGCGCAGAAAATTCATCACACGCGTGCGATCCGACAATTTGAAGCCGAACACGTCGGTGAGCGTGCGCGTGCCAGCTTCGCGGTCACACGTGTTGAACACCACGTGCGCGAGTTGTAGCGGGTGATGCGGTTGCGACGGCAATTTTCCAGTAGCGTCTTTTTCCGTCAGAAAACGGTACGGCTCGCCTTCGGGGCCAGTGACATAAAACCCTGCGCCGCGTCCCGGCTCGTCGAATTCATTCACCCAGGCACCGTGCGGCAGGCCGGCTTTTTCAACAGCGGCGAACAGCGCTTCGACTTCGGCCTTAGTGCCGGAAAAAGTTGCCGACGCAAAGGCGTTGGCGGAAGCCTCTTTCACCGCGACGATATACGCGTGTCCTGCCGTGCCGCGCAGATACGCCGTGTCGTTGCGCGTGCCCGCGTCGATCAGGCCCCAGGGTGATTTAAAAAATGCAGCGGCCGCCGCGCTGTTGGGTACTTCGAGTTCGACACTGCGCAGATGCATGTTTGTTCCCGGCCTACGCTTTTGCGCGTGCCACGGGATTACGCAACACGCCGATGTCGTCCTGAATCACGTCGCACACCATGCCGTCCTGCAAATCGGGAATAGTGGCGTTGTCCACGCCCAGCCACAACACATCGCCGGGCCACAGCGTGGTGTATTGGGTGATTTTGGCGATGTAGTGCTGCGCCGTGAATATCATCTTGTCGGTGGTGTAGCTCGACACTTCCTTGCCGTCGAGATTGACCTTGATGGTGAGCGCCAGCGGATCAAGGCCGGTCGCGATGAACGGGCCCATCGGCTTCCAGTTGTCGCAATTCTTCGCGCGCCAAAGCGTGCGGTCGGAGGCCTGCCAGCCGCGGTCGCTCACATCGTTGCCGAGCGTGTAGCCGAGGATGCACGACAACGCGTTTTCCTCGGTGAGGTTTTTCGCTTTTTTGCCGACAACGGCAACGAGTTCGCCTTCGTATTGAATCGGGCCGGGCGCATCCGCTGGGATCACGATGGTTTCGCCGGTGGCGCACAGCGCGCTCGGCGAGCGGTAACCGATGTCGGCCTTGGTGGGAGGCTTGGTGTTGGTGCCCTTGCGCTTGTTGCCCCACTCGATGTGCGCGACGTAGTTGATGCCGGCGCAGTAAAAATTCGCGGGCCGGCACGGCAGCAGGGTTTTCAACGACGACAGCTCGTGTTTTTTGCTGGTGGTCTTATAGCTGTCGAATATCGAACCGTCGAGCTCCACCACTTGATCACCTTCGACGATACCGTAGAAGGTGCGGCCCTGCAGTTCAAAGTTGCCGAATTTCATAATGCTCCTTGTTTGATGTTACGTTTATGTTTTTATTGACGTTTTTGTGTTTTTGCCAAACGCATCCATTTGTCCGCGTCGGCGCGTATCACCGTGGCGAATTGTTCCGGCGTGTTACCGACTGCATCCACGCCAAGGTCGATAAAGGTCTGCTTGATGTCCGGCGACTGCATGGTTTTCACGAACGCGCCATTGAGCTTGTCGACAATGGGGCGCGGCAGTTTGGCGGGCGCGACCAGTCCGTACCACACCGTCACTTCATACCCGGGTACACCGGCCTCGGCGACCGTCGGCAGATCGGGCACCAGCGCCGAGCGCTGTGCGCTCGATACCGCGATTGCGCGCAGGCGTCCCGCGCGCACATGCGGCATGGTCTGCACAAAGCCCGCGAAGGTGGTGTGAACCTGCCCGGCGATCAGATCGGTAATGCCCACCGCGCCCTTGTAGGGCACCAGCAGAATATTCACGCCCGCCATGGTGTTGAACAGTTCCGCCGTGCCTTCTATTGCACTGCCAGGTCCGGCGGTGGCGCTGGAAAGTTGACCAGGCTTGGCCTTCGCCAGTGCGATCAACTCTTTAACGTTGTGCGCGGCCACCGACGGATGCAGCACCAGCACGTAGGGCGACGATACCGCGAGTGTCACCGGCGTGAAATCGCGCTGGATGTCATAGGGCAGATTCGGCGTCGCGCTTGGCTGCATCGAAAAACTCGACGACACAAAAAACAGCGTGTGTCCGTCCGGCACCGCGCGCGCGGTGATTTCCGCCGCGAGGATGCCGGCCGCGCCCGCGCGATTGTCCACCACAAACTGCTGTCCCCACGCTTCGGTGAGTTTTTTACTCATGATGCGCGCCACCACGTCGCTGGTGCCGCCGGGGGTGAAGCCGACGAGCATGCGTACCGGGCGCGTGGGGTAGTTCACGTCTGCGGCGCGCGCGCTGCTGCCGAGAGAAATATAAACGGAAACCCAAACGAAAACACCGCCAGTCAGCAGGGCGCGGGGGATCATGGCGGGGCGGCAGTTGAGTGGCGGCATGAAGAAAAAGGACATGGATCAATCAGGCTTCGGACGCAGCGGCAGTATAACCGAGGACAATATTGCCGGCTGCGTGTATGCGATTGTATGCGCGCGCCGGGCGGACTACGATACGCCAACGCTTTTGGGAGGGGTATGCGTAACGGCTTTATCCATGCTGTGTTGTTGCTGACGACCGCGCCGGGAACCGTCGCGCCGTCGTACGCGCAACCGTATCCAGCCAAGCCCGTGCGCATCGTCGTCGGGTTCACGCCGGGCGGCGTGGCGGATGCCGTGGCGCGCCAGTTGTCGCGCAAACTGGGCGAGCCGCTCGGGCAGCAGGTGGTGGTGGAATATCGCGGCGGCGCCAGCGGCGCCATTGCCAACGAAATGGTTGCCCGGCTTCCGCCGGACGGCTACACACTGCTGATTATCGGCGCGAGCGCGGCGGCCTTGCCGGCCTTGCGCAGCAACATGCCGTACGATCTGGAGCGCGATTTTTCGGCTATCTCGCTGGTGGCCAATGCACCGTTCGTGCTGGTGGTTCATCCGTCGGTGCCGGCGCGCAACGCCGCGGACCTGATTGCGCTGGCGAAAGCCAGGCCCGGCAAGGTGAGCTTCGGTACGGTGGGCACCGGCAGTACGCCGCACTTGATGGCCGAACTGTTCAAGCTCATGGCCCGGATTGATATCGTTCATATTCCCTACAAGGGCGGCGCCGAAAACGCCGTGGCCAATGCGTCGGGACAAGTGGAGATGAGTTTTCTCAGTGTGCCGTCGCTGCAGCCGCTGCTGGCGAATGGCCGTGTGCGGCCGCTTGCGATTTCCAGCGCGAAGCGCGCGCCGTTTCTGCCCGCGTTGCCCACACTTGCGGAATCCGCACTGCCGGGTTACGACTTCGCCAACTGGAACGGCGTAGTGGGGCCGGCGGGGTTGCCACGCGACATCGTCACGCGGCTTAATGCGCTGATCGTGAAAGCGGGAGAAGCCGCCGACGTCAAAGAATCCTTCAGCGTGCAGGGTCTGGTGCCGCTCACCAGCACGCCTGAACAATTCGCGGCTTTCATCCGCAATGAAGTCGCGAAGAGCGCACAACTGATCAAGCGGGTTGGCATCAAGGCGGAATAGCTCGCGGGACGAGAAAGAAAATCATTTATAAACAATAAGTTGCGAGTGCCGTTGTATTGCGCGGCACTGCCCAGCCAACATTTCGGGAAATTCATGTCAGCCACTGCCCCCTTCACCTCAACCCCATCCACAGCGCCCCGCCGCCCCGCACTGGCCGGCGTGCGCGTGATCGATCTCGCGCGTGTGCTTGCAGGCCCCATGTGCGCACAGACGCTCGCGGATCTTGGCGCGGATGTCGTCAAGATCGAGCGGCCCGGCATCGGTGACGATACGCGCCCGTGGGGGCCACCGTGGTTGCCCGACGCGCACGGCACGCCCACACGCGATTCGGCGTACTTCAGCAGCGCCAATCGCAACAAGCGCTCGATCGCCATTGATCTGGCCAATGACGCCGGCGCGGCGCTGGTGCGCCGGCTCGCGTGCGAGGCCGATGTGCTGATCGAAAATTTCAAGGTTGGCGACCTCGCGCGGCGCGGGCTGGACTACGCCACGCTCGCCGCGTTGAATCCGCGGCTGGTGTATTGCTCGATCACCGGCTTCGGGCAGACCGGGCCGCTGCGCGAGCGGCCCGGCTACGACTATATTTTTCAGGGTGTTGGCGGGTTGATGAGCATGACCGGGCATCCCGACGGCGAGCCCGGCGGCGGCCCCATGAAAGTCGGCGCGTCGATTGTTGATCTGTCGACCGGACTGTATGCCACCATCGCCATACTGGCCGCGCTGCGCGAGCGTGACGCGAGCGGGCTGGGGCAGTATATCGATATGGCGTTGTTCGACACTGTCGCCGCGTTAAGCCCGCATCAGGTTGCGGCGTATTTTCAGAATGGCAACGTGCCCACCCGCACCGGCACGTCCTCCGGCGGCATCATGATGCCGTACGAAACATTCCAATGCGCGGATGGACATTTGATTGTCGCGTGTGGCAACAACACGCAATGGCTGTCGCTGTGCACGGCGCTCGGGCGCGATGACCTCGCGCGCGACCCGCGGCTCGTATCGCCCTCATCGCGCCAGATCATTCGCGAATTCGCGCTGGGCGAGTTGCGGGTTTCATTCGCGCAGTGCAAGGTGGATGACATTGCCGCGACGCTGGATGCCGGCGGCGTGCCCAATGGCCGCATCAACGACATGAAGCAGGTGTTCGAAATGCCACAGGCGCGGGAGCGCGGCCTTCGGGTTGAGGTGCCGCGCAGCGACGGCACGCGGGTGCCGGCAGTGGGCAACCCGATACGCCTGAGCGCCACGCCCGTGGCGTACCGAAACGCAGCGCCAAAGCTCGGCGAGCACAGCGAAGCGGTTTTGACCGACTGGCTGCGTGCCGGCCCGGAGGAGATCGACCAGCTGCGCGCGGCGGGAGCGCTGGGCTAGCGCGGAGTTAATGCCGAGTTAGTGCAGGGGTGCTTCACACGCCTCGCACGCCCCGCCCCCTGCAACCGCCGTTTCTAGGATAATGCGCCAGTGCATTTTCCGGAAAACAATGCCTTACCCTTCGAGGAGTGAATTTGATGAAAATCCTGGCCAGCCTTTCGGCTTTAATCGCACTGGGTTGCGGCTTTCACGCGAGCGCGCAGCAAAACTATCCTAACCGTCCGCTGCGCGTGGTGGTGTTTCTGCCGCCCGGTGGCGCGGCGGACGTGCTTGCGCGCGTCATGGCACAGAAGCTCGGCGATGCGCTGGGCCAGACCGTGGTGGTCGATAACCGTCCCGGTTCGGGCGGCGTGATCGGCACCAACGTGGTCGCCAAGGCTGCGCCCGATGGTTACACGCTGCTGCATAGTGGCATCACCACGCACGGCATCGGACCGCACATCTATACCAACCTGCCGTACGATCCGATCAAGGATTTTGCACCGATTGTTCTGGCTGGTACGGCGCCTGTGTTCATGATGGCCCATGTGCAGGTGCCGGTAAAAACGGTGAGTGACGTGGTTGCGCTGGCGAAGGCGAAACCCGGCACCGTCAGTTTTGGCTCGCCCGGCACCGGCAGCGCGCCGCACATGGTTGGCGAGTTGTTCAAAATCGTGACGGCTCTGCCGATCCAGCACATTCCGTACAAAGGCAGCGGCACCGGCGCGCCGGCGCTGGCCTCGGGCGAAGTGCCCATATTTTTCGACGCGGTTGCCGGCCATCAGGCGTTCATCAAATCAGGCCGCGTGCGGGCGCTGGCCGTTACCAGCAACGTGCGCGTCTCCGCTTATCCCGAAGTGCCCACCATGAAGGAAGCGGGCTTTCCCAAAGTGGATGGCACCGTGTGGTACGGCCTGCAAGCGCCCGCCGGAACGCCGAAGGCCATCATCACCAAACTCAACACCGAATCCAATAAAGTGCTTGCCATGCAGGAGGTGAAAGACCGTCTGGCGGCGGCCAGCATCGAAACCGCAGGCGGCACCCCCGAGGAATTCGCGAAATTCATCCGTTCCGAACTCGATCGCTGGGGCCCGGTGATCAAGGCGGCCGGCGTGAAGGTGAACTAGGCACGCAAAATATTCAGAGCGAAAAATCATGACTACCACCGGAACCGTTCAGTTTCTCAACATCAACGACCTGATCAAGTTTTCACCCGAAGCGCGGACCAATCAGCCGTTGCTTGCGTCGAAGGATCTCGTCACGCGCATGAACTGCTATGAGCCGGGACAGGTCACGCCATTTCACGTGCATCCCAACGACGACGAAGTGGTGATTTGCATCGAGGGTCGCGGCGCGATTACCTTCGAGGAGCGCGCCAACGTGCCGTTGGCGCAGGGCACCGTGATCAGCTTGCCGGCGGGTTTGCCCCACGGCATCGAAGCCGCCGGGGACAGCCGCATGGTTGTTGTTTACACCACCAATGCCGGCTATACCAGCGAGCGGCCGCAACATCGTGCCGCCGAGGCGGGAATACCGCTGCCGGGCGAGAAGAAAGCCTGAAAGACGTTACAGACGGATGGCCGAGCGCATGCCCCATTGAATCCGATCAGGCTGGTATGCGGTATGCGACTCCATTCAGAACTCGTATTCGACCTGCACGCGAAGCGTATGATCCGGCGCGGCTTTGGCGGCGCCGACCAGCCATGCCGCGTTGTATCGAATCGCCTGGTGGCCGCCGAGCGGAAGTTTTCCGAATATCGCGGGCCCCAGCCGGTCGGTGCGATTGTCCGAGCTGGACCAGCGATCCCACTTCGTCATTTCGCCGAATCCTTGCAGACCAAACTCAAATTGCGGTAGCCACCGGTACTTCGCTTGCCATTGGTAAAGTAACTGCGTGGGCGCATTCACGGCCGCGCGGTAATTGCGTTCGAACAAGAGGTTGGCGTTAATTTGTACCTTGCCGAACTCTGTCTGGAAAAGCGGGCCCCACTTCAATTCCCAACCTTCGCTATGTTCACGTGGACGTTCGATTTCCACCAGGAATCCCACGTCGACCGGATATTTTCCGCTCTCGGTAAGCTGGAATTTATTTTCCCATTCGATCGCATCGTATTTGGCACCTTCGTTGTTTTCGCGTTTTCCCTTTAGATAAATTTCAGTAAACCACCATTCCTTGATGCCGTAGCCATAACCAATGCTGGCTGCCGATTCACGCGGATCGCCATCCTTGCGCGCAGTGCCTGCCTTGAAATCAATTTCTTTTTCGCCGTACTCGACGTTCGGCATAAAAACATAGTCCGCAGGCCCGGCGTGCGCGTGCATTGAAGTCAGCAGTACCCCCGCCGCGAGGAGCGGCGTAAAATATTTTTTCATCGATTTTCCTTTAAGTTGTTACGTCGCGGGTGACCGGGGTGGTCCCCTACGAGATAGATGCATGCCCGCGAGTATGAGCAGCAGCGTGACGGCGTAAAAAAGGATCTGTATGCCTGACGGCGTGGCCTCATAGCCGATCAGCGCATGAAACACGCGGCCCGGCGCCGAGCCATTGGTCAGCAGCCACGAGGTATCCCAGAACGGATTGGCAAGACTGGGCAGCACGTCGGCCTGTACCAAAAACTTCGCCATCTGGCTGGACATGGCCGCCGCCAGCAGCAATATGAGAACACTGGTGACGGTAAACAACCGCCGGGCGGGTATTCGCAGAAATCCGGCATAAAGTCCGTAGCCGGCAATGGCGCCTGCCAACAGGCCGACGGCGCCGCCACTCAAGACCGTTGCCGCGGGCTCTGTGCTGCCGGCAAGCAGGCCATACAGAAACAGCGCGGTTTCCGATCCTTCGCGCAAAATCGCCAACGCAATCACAATGCACAATGCAGACATGCCGCGCGCGCCAGTGCCGACGGCATGCCCCAGTGATTTGGCCTCGCCCGCCATCGCCGCGCCATGACGTGCCATCCAGATGTTATGCCAGGCCAGCATCGCGGCCGCCACGCCGAGAATGGCGGCGTTGAAGATTTCCTGTCCGAATCCTGCCGCCAATTCGGCAATTCGTCCGGCGAGGACGGCAACGATCAATGCACCCGCGATCCCGGCGGCGATGCCGGTTAATAACCATGCATTGCGCGACTTCAGATGGTGTGTGGCGGCGGCAATGATGCCGATAATGAGCGCTGCTTCCAGCGTCTCGCGAAAAACAATGATTGCAGAGGCGAGCATGCTTTGCTATTCCGCGATGACCGTGCCACGAGCCGTGTTCTCGTGAAATTCGCCAACGAAAGGATAACGTCCTGCTTTGAGCGGGCCTATGTAGATGGTGGCCTTGGCGCCTGGTGCGATGACTTTTTCGCGATTGAGTTCGTGGCTTTCGAATTCCTCCGGTGTGCTGTCCTGGTTATGCACAATCAACCGGATTTTCTGGCCGGCGGGTACGCGCAATTCAGCCGGTTCGAAGCGGTGGTTTTTGATCACGAGGGCAACTTCGGGATCAGCCGCCCAAGCGCAGAAGGATGCGAGGGCAGAAAACGCTGCAAGGGCAACAAGGCTGGAAAGGGTTTTCATCGTGGCTCCTTCATTTACGCAAATGATAATCATTATCATTTGATGGGTCAAGTAATACGCGCCGCAATCACTACAAACTGCAAAGTAAAAGCTCGGTAAAGAGCATGAATTAATATAACCCATTGAATTTATGTATAAATAAATTAAATCCGTGCCGACGCCCACGCTTGGGCGGTCGCTTCAGATCACGCCCCACCTACTGTGACGACAATGGCCTTCATCGCCCAACGGTCCAGGCGTTTCGTTCAGAAGCGCTTGGCGAACTGGTGAGGCTTGGGGTCGCAGATGCATGCCGCCGACATACTCACCACGCGGACGCGAGAGTCGCCCTGCGCATCATGGTGTTGAGATTCACCGTCGGCTCTCCGGCTTACTTTCGGTATAGTGTCCGCTCCACCTTCATGGAAAAAACGATGAAGATACGGTTTTATTCGCGTTTCACAGCAGCGATCGTCGCGTTCCTGTCGTCATGGTCTTTGTGCGCCGCCGCGCGCGCAGGCAGCCCGAATCGCGTGCCCGTTCTGCTTGTCTGGAGGATCGCCGACGGGCTAGGCGGTAGCGCGCGCGTATTATTGCGGCGCGTGCCCGGTGCGCGGTGTTTTTCAGGAGGGGCATACGGCGTAACGGCGTTTTCAATCAAGTGGGTATTAGCGCTGCTGGCGGCGTTCGGCGTCACGGCAGCGCACGCGCAGTCGTATCCCGCCAAGCCCGTGCGCATCATCGTCGCCTCGGCGCCCGGCGGCGGCACCGATTTTGTCGGGCGTGTGCTGGCGTCGAAGCTCACTGACGCCATGGGCCAGCAATTCATCGTTGAAAACCGTCCCGGCGCGGGCAGCATGCTGGGTTTCGAGGCGGGCATGCGCGCGCCGCCGGATGGCTATACCTTCAATCTCATCACGCCGAGTTACTCGATCACGCCGAATCTCTACGCGATCAAGTTCGACGCCGCGAATGACTTTACACCGGTGATCCGCGTGGCAAGCGGCCCGCTGATCGCGGTGGTGCATCCCTCGGTACCGGCAAAAAATCTGCGCGAGTTGATTGCGCTGGCCAAGTCGCGGCCCGATCAAATCGCGTATGGCACCAGCGGGCAGGGCGGCATCGTGCATCTGGCGAACGCGCAGTTTTTGCACATGGCGGGTATCCGCATGACGCACGTGCCCTACAAGGGCGGTGGCCCTGCGTTGACCGAGCTGATCGCGGGCCAGGTGCAGCTGGTGTTCGCCACGCCGCAGGCGGCGCTGTCGCAGGTCAAGGCCGGGCGAATTCGCGCGCTGGCGGTGACCACGGCCGCGCGTCTGCCCTCCGAGCCGGCCATACCCACCCTCGCCGAGGCCGGCGTGCCGGGGTACGAAGTCAATAACTGGCACGCCGTGATCGGCCCCAAGGGCGTGCCGCGCGCCATCGTGGATCGCATGCACGCCGAGATCGGCAAGGTGATACGTACCAAAGAGATGGAAGAGCGGCTGCGCGGCGACGGCGTGTTGCCCGCGCCCAGCACGCCCGAAGCGTTGCAGGAGCAAATTCGTCGCGAGATCGTGATGTGGCGCGATGTGGTCAAGGCGGCCGGCATACGAATTCAGTGACGAACGGGATTCAATAACGATCAGGGAGCCATGATGATCACCGCGGCGCGCACCCGGATGGCCACACTGTTGTTTGCCGGTGCACTGACGGCATGGATGACGTCGTTGCATGCCGCACCCGCGCCGGAGCGTTATCCCGCGCGGCCGATCCGGCTGGTCAACCCGTATGCGCCGGGCGGGCTGACCGACGTGGTGTCGCGCCTCGTTGCGCGGCACATTACCGAGGCGTGGGGCCAGCAGGTGATCGTGGATAGTCGCGGCGGGGGCGGCACCACCATCGGTACCGAGATCGTGGTGCGTGCGCCATCCGATGGCTACACGATGTTATGCACTACCGCGGCCATCGCCATGATGCCGAGTTTTTACCCCAGGCTTTCGTTCAGCCCGCTAAAAGATTTGATTCCAGTGGCCCTGGTGTCGCAGGTGCCGGGGGCGCTTGCGCTGAATCCGGGCGTGCCCGCGCGCAGCGTGCGCGAACTGATCGACCTAGCGCGCGCCAAGCCGGGACAGATCGCGTTCGGTTCGGCGGGTACCGGATCGTTTGTTCACCTGTCGCTGGAGTTGTTCAAGTCGATGACCAAGGTGGATATCGCGCATGTGCCGTAAAAGGGCGGTTCGCTGGCGGTGATCGACACCATCGGCGGGCAGTTGCAGGGCCTCTTTAATCCGCTGCCGCTGGTGGCGGGGCACGCCAGGAATGGGCGGCTGCGATTGCTGGGCGTGGCGAGTTTGCAGCGCAGCGAGTTTGCGCCGGAGCTGCCCACTATCGCGGAATCGGGTGTGCCCGGCTATGAAGCCGTGGTGTGGAGCGGTTTGTTCGCGCCCGCGGGGGCGCCGCGCGCCGTCATTGACAAGTGGAACGCCGAAATCACCCGCATGCAGAATCTGCCCAATGCCCGCGAAACCTTCAATGGCGCCGGCCTTACCCGGCTCGGCGGCACGCGCGAGGAATTCGCCGCGTACTTTGCGCGCGAAACGCAGCGCTGGGCCGAGATCATTCGCGCGGCGGGCATACCCATCGAGCAGTAACGCGGGCGCGCCCGCCGCATGACCGCGCGCGTAACTGACAACCTGCTTTGCAACCTATTCCGGCACGATCCCGGCAACCTTCGCGGCCTCGGCGAACCGCTTCACGGCATTGGCCACGAAGGGTTTAAACTCCTTTGACCCATTGCCAATGGGTTGCAGACCGAGCTTGACGAAGCGCTCGCGCATGTCCGGCGCGGCAAACGCCTTGCGCACTTCCGCCTCCAGCTTTTCCAGCACGGTGGCGGGCGTTTTCGCGGGCGCGAACAGGCCGTGCCAGCTCGAATCCATTTGCGTGGGCGGGGCGCCCGCTTCGGCCATGGTGGGAACCTCGGGCAGAAACGCCGCGCGCGTCGGAAAATCGTAGGCGAGCGCGCGTATTTTTCCGCCGCGAATCAGCGGCAGTCCGAGCGTGGGCGTGACGAACATGGCCTGAATTTCACCGGCCATCAGCGCGCTCGTCGCGGCGCCGGCGCCCTTGTAGGGGATGTGAACCATGCCGGCGCCGGTCAGCGAATTGAATACCGCGCCCACCAGGTGACTGGTATTGCCCACGCCGTTCGATCCATACGAATAGCGGCTGCCGGGCTTTTTGGCGAGCGCGATCAGTTCCTTGACGTTCTGCGCGGGCACCGAGGGACCCACCGCGAGTATGAATGCCTCGGACGAACACAGATGCGACACTGGCGCAAAATCCCGCAGCACATCGAATGGCAGATTTTTGTAAATGCCGGGCGTCACCGTCAGCGACGCGGAAGTGACCAGCAGCGTATGTCCGTCGGGCGCCGCGCGTGCGACCAGATCGGCACCGATGATGCCGTTCGCGCCGGGCCGGTTGTCAACGATGAACGACTGTCCGGTTTGCGTCGACAACTGCTGTGCGACGATGCGTGCGGTGGTGTCGGGGCCCCCGGCGCCGAAGCCGACGATGATGCGCACCGGCCGGCTCGGATAGTTTTGTGCCCAGATCGCGGCGGAGAACAGCGACACCGGGCATATTGAAATTGCCATTATCCACGCGTTACGCATCGCGTATCCCTTCTCACGTCTCACGTCTTTCGAACCGAGGTCACATCAGGCGGGCAATGATTGTAAACCGCCTTTTCGCGGCAGGGGATGCTTTATGGCGCGTGACGACGCGCGATTGACCACTCGCGGCACCGTGGCTATATTGGGTGCGGCAAATCGCGCAACCGGCGTGAAAACACAACGACCACGCCGCGTTTTCTTCAATCCATCTCACCCAGGTAAAGGAACGTATGACTGGATTCATCAGACGCGTGGTCACGGGCCACGACAAAAACGGCAAAGCCATTGTCCTCTCGGATGGCATGGCGCCCAGCGTGACCGCCAACCCCTTGCGGTTCGGACATCGTTCAACCGATATCTGGAAAACCACTGCCATGCCGGCGCCCATCACGCGCGAGGAACCTGATCCCATTTCAGGGCCGCGCGATTTCACACCGCCCAACGGCGTCAAGATTCGCATCAGTGAATTGCCGCCGGAACCCGAGGAATTCCGCACCATTACGCCCGAGAAAGCGCGCGAGTTTTTCAGGAGCGGCGGACACGAGTCGTCCTCGACCTTTGAAAAGGGCGGTCGCCACCCGTTCATGCATCGCACGGAATCCCTCGACTACGCCGTGGTGCTGGAAGGTGAAATCACCATGTTGCTCGACGATCAGGATATCGTGCTCAAGGCCGGCGACGTGGTGATACAGCGCGGCACTAATCACGCGTGGAGCAACCGCTCGGGCAAGACGGTGCGGATGTTATACATCCTGATCGATGGCAAGTTCGAACCGGAACTCGCGGAAATGTTCAAGGGCGCGGCGGGGCGTTGATGTGCCAAGCGGCGTGCGGCGCCAGTAATGCGACGCGTGCTGGCGGGGCGCGTCCGCGCCTGGCGGATTCACGGTTTTATCCGGCTATCAGCCGCCGGGCTTCACGCCCTGCATACCCTTCGACTGGATAATCGCCTGCGCCTTGGGCGACAGCAGGAATTCAATAAATCGGCGGCTTGCGGCGGCGTCTTTCGATGCGGAAAGAATGGCCGCGGTTGCCAGCGAGGTGTAATCCGCCTCGCCCGGCAACGGGCCGATCACTTCAATATTGGCGATGGCCATCAGTTCCGGAATAAAGCCCACGCCAAAATCCGCCTCGCCCTTGGCGATGGCTTCGCCGACCGTGAGGCCGCCCGAATAGAATTTTGCTTTCCGGCGCAAATCTTCACCGACGCCCAGTTTGTCGGCGAAGGTTTGCACGCGTGTCCCGAGCGTCGAGCCGCGCTCGGGATCGACCAGCGCAATGGAACCGGCACCCAGAATCGCGGATCGCAGTTGGTCGAGCGACTTGACCTCGAGCGTGGTTCCCTTGCGCACTGCAATGCCCGCCGAGGATTTTGCAAACACGGTTGCCGAGCCTTTTACGATGTCGCCGGACTGTTCAAGCGCTTGTTGCATGGGCGTGCTGATGATCGCCACGTCGCCCGGTTCGCCGCGTATGCGCTTTAACGTGGCGCCAGAGGTGCTTGCAAAATAGACCACCTTGTTGCCGGTGGCGTGCTCGAATTCGGGCGCCAGTTCCCGCAATATGGGGGCCACGCTGCCCACCGCGAAAATTCGCAGTTCCGCGCCGATGCCAGTGGCAGCATGCAAGGCGAGGGCGAGCGTGCCTATTACAATCATTAGTGCGTGCATGTTGAGGGTTCCTCGTTACTCGCGTTTCCTGCCGGGGCATTGTATCGTGACAGACAGGTAGATCACTTTGGGGCGTATAAACGCGCGGGCGCACGCAATTGCAAATGCGCCCAGTGCCTGTCATTATTTGCCCGCCTTCCGTCGTCCAATGTGCGTTCCGTCCGCGTTTTTGTCTCGCCGGGAATTCTCTATGAACCGTGGCCGTATCGTTTCAGCGGCAGTCTGCGCCGTGATGACCTGCCTAGCCGCTGGAATGCCGGTGGCACTGGCACAGGACAAATTTCCCGTCAGGCCGGTGCGGCTGGTGGTTCCCTTCTCCGCTGGCGGCACGCTGGATGTGCTGGGGCGCTCACTCGGCGCCAAACTCAGTGACATCTGGGGGCAGCCCGTGGTGATTGATAACCGCACCGGCGCGGGCGGCGCGCTGGGCGCGGTTGCGGTGTCGAAGGCCACGCCGGATGGCTACACACTGCTGATCACCGCAGTGGGTTTCGTGACCAGCGCGGTGGTGCAACCCAACTCGCTGTATGACCCGATCAAGGATTTTTCAGGCGTGGCGAGCCTGGGTCGTAATGTCGTTGTGCTGCTGGTGTCGCCCTCGCTTGGCGTGAAAACTACGGCAGACCTCATTGCAATGGCGCGCGCGCAACCCGGAAAAATCATCGCGAGCTCGCTCGGCGCGGGCAGTGGCGGACATCTTAATATCGAGAAATTCCGTCTCGCAGCCGGCTTGAAGGTCGTGCATGTCGGCTTCAAGGGCCAGCCGGAGTCGCTGATTGAAGTTGTCGCGGGCCGCGTGCATTTCACTGTTGTCGGATTGACGGCCGCGCTGCCGCTGATCAAGGACGGCAAACTCATGCCGCTGGCGGTGGCCGACTCGCAGCGCTCGCCGCTGTTGCCGGGCGTGCCCGCCATCACCGAAACGCCGCTCGCGTGGCGCAGGGACGGCACGCAATGCGTTTTGGCGCCGGCCGGCACGCCGCGCGCCGTGATCGGCAAAATCAGCAAGGACATCGCCCGCGTGCTGGAAATGCCCGACATCAAGGAGCGTTTCAACACGATTGCGTTCATGGCGGAATATG
Organism: Betaproteobacteria bacterium UBA5216; assembly: GCA_002412495.1. Taxonomy (GTDB): domain Bacteria; phylum Pseudomonadota; class Gammaproteobacteria; order Burkholderiales; family SG8-41; genus UBA5216. The sequence goes on along the minus strand of DHVE01000118.1, from coordinate 6,990 downwards.
CTGGCCCGGAGCAACTCGACCGCGCGATGCGTGATGATCTCGCGGCGGTTACCAAACTTGCGAAGGATATCGGGCTGATTCCGAAGTGAGGCAAAAGTGAAAGTCGTGTTGACACGCCTGACGGCATGCGGAAATTTGAGTTTGTGCGCAGCCCGGCGGATGGCCAAGGCGAAGCCGGGGAACTTGATGTATCCGTCCCCTGACATGGGCGCACCTACTTGAACTGGATGCGCCAGTGTTCAATTCTCGGAACGTAGCGCGGCGCTTCGGCGGCGTCTCGCGGTAAATCGAGAAATACGGTCACCACGATTTGATCCTGTTTGTTTTCCAGAAACAGGTATTCGACGAGATCCCGATAATTGGCCGGATAAAAGCCGCCCAATCTGCCATGCTTTTTCCAGCGGCTGATAAAGATGTCATGCACTTTTTTGCCGTTGATCGCGGTGATCATGGTGGACATGGAGAAGCCCAGTTCCTCAAGGTAAGGATCGACGAGGGTGCCGCCAAACGTAATGCCCGGCGGCCACGGATCCCCATCCAGCCCGGTTAATCTGGCCCACGAGTCATTCCCTCGCCGCGACAGCTTGACGTGCGGGTTGCGGCGTATTTCCGCCAGCCGTTCGGCCGAAACCGTTATCGTCTTTGCGATCTTGTAATCGGGCGTTGGCGTGCAAGCCGTCAAAAGCAACAAGGCCAATGCAATTCGGGCAATCATCCGGTTGGCTTCCAGTGTGTTTGCGTAGTGATATAGCGCAGCGAGGCAATTTTCGCAACCCGTGATTGGCGCAACCGAATGCCGCAACGCGGTTGACCGCCTATCGAGCGGCGGATACATTGCGGCATCAACACGCGCCGCCTGCGAACGAGAGGGTGCCGCGCAAACTTTAAATAACAAGGGAGCCTTGCTCATGTTGATTCGTCTGGCGGCATGCGGGATCGTGGCCTTCTGCGCAACCGCGCCAGGCCTGCATGCGCAGCCCGCCGGATGGCCCGCAAAGCCGATACGCATGGTGATACCGTTCGCCGCGGGTGGCCCGGCGGACGCCACGGCGCGATTGCTGGCGCCGCGCCTGACGGAATATCTCGGTCAGCAGATGATTATCGACAATCGCGGCGGCGCGGGCGGCGTGATCGGCACGGAGATCGTCGCCAAATCACCGCCTGATGGTTATACCGTTTTGCTGATGACCAGCTCACTGGCGATACTGCCGAGTTCGCGCCGCGCGCTACCGTACGACACGCAGCGCGACATCACGCCGATTACCGACATTTTGCATGCACCGTTTGCGCTGGTGGTGCATCCCGCGCTGCCCGCGCGCAATGCCGGTGATCTGGTGCGGCTTGCAAAGGCCAAGCCGGGGCACTTGATGTATCCATCGGCGGGCGTGGGCGGCACCAATCACCTGGCCGGCGTGCAGTTCAATCTGGCGGCGGGCGTGGATACGGTGCATGTGCCTTACAAGGGCACGGCGCCCGCGCTGTCTGACCTCGCGGCGGGCCAGGTGCAATTTCAGTTCAGCATGCTGCTCGCGATCACGCCGCTGATGCAGGCGGGCAAGGTGCGCATGATCGGCATCGCTTCAAAGCAACGGCTGCAGGAAATGCCCGACATGCCGACCGTGGCGGAATCGGGCGTGCCGGGATTTGAATCAACCGTGTGGTACGGATATTTCGGGTCCGGTGCGTTGCCGCGCGAACTCGTGACGCGTTTGCATGCCGACATGGCGCGCGCGCTGGCCGTGCCTGACGTGCGCCAGCGCCTCACGCCCGGCGGTGCGCAGTTGGGCGGCGCGAAGCCCGAAGAATTTGCCGTGTTCGTGCGCAACGAAACCGCCAAATGGGGAAAGGTGCTGAAGGCGGCGGGCATCAAGCCGGAGTAGGACGACGGGGTGATGGGATGATCCGCGATTAGGTGGCAGGGTATTCGCGGCGTGGCTTAACCAACATCGTATGGTGTTGTTCGAATCGCGCTGGCGTGATTCCGCGTACAGAATGGGCCGTGCCGCTCGATCCTACGGATTGCAACATTGTAAACCATGGTTTACAATGTTGCCGTGATTGAAATTCGCGAAACCACGGTATTTTCTGAATGGTTATCGTCGTTGCGCGATGCGCGCGCACGCACGCGGGTTCAAGCGCGAATTCTGCGGTTGAAGCTGGGCAATCCCGGCGATGCCAAACCAGTAGGCGAAGGTGTTTCGGAATTGCGCATTGATTATGGCCCTGGATACCGGGTTTACTATGTGAAGCGCGGGCCGCTTCTGGTGATACTGCTCGCGGGTGGCGCAAAGCCCACGCAGGACAAAGATATCAAGACAGCACTGAAACTGGCGCGAACGTTATAGGAGTCAGCCATGGCAAAGAAACTGCAAACCCGCCCATACGATGCGGCGGCTTATCTCAAGAGCGAGAAGGACTGCGCGCTGTATTTGCAGTCCGCCATCGAAGAATCCGACGGCGAGCCGGCGGTGGTTGTCGCGGCGCTCGGCGACATCGCCCGCGCGCGCGGCATGATGCAACTGGCGCGCGACACCGGTCTCACGCGCGAAGGGCTTTACAAGGCCCTGTCTCCGGAGGGAAATCCCAGCTTTGCGACCGTGATGAAGGTATGTAAGGCGCTGGGACTGAAGATGCATACCGAGCCGGTAAACGTATAGCGCCGCTCTTGGCATATGGCTTTGGGACTCATTCGAGCTGCCCTCGCATTATTCTAAATCCATCTTCCCAACGACCCTTTCACTGAGAGGAGCATCCCTTATGAAAAGCACCGTAATGGCTGTATTCACGTTTTTGCTTGTCAACACGTTTGCCGCGCAAGCCGCCACGCTTGATGAAAACGAGCACTACCGCGCCTTCAAGAGCTGGGCAATGCTCACGCAGGAACCCAACCCTATTCCCAACATGTTCAAGTTTTGTCTGCAGAGCTACGACAAAATGACTGCCAGCGGCGTTGCGCCGTCCACGCGCGTGCCGGAAGAATCGCGCCCCGGCGCGCGCCCCAATGATCCGCCTATCGTATGGGCGGGCACCGTGCAGGAGCTGAAGGAAAAATGGTGCGAGGCTGGTGGCAAAAAAGTCGGCGACGACGTTGCCGCAAAGCATGCGCCGTACCGCGCCGCGCTCAGGAACGACAAACTCCGGCTGGTGATCGACGAAACACACGGACACGTCAAATCGTACGCACTGGCGGGCGGACGCTACACCAGTGATGCCAAACAACTGGCTGCGGCATCGGTGTGGTTTCTCGATGTGGGGCCGGCCACCAATGAACGGCAAAACTGCCCGCAGGGCGGCAAGCGCAATACCGTGCGCCGCTATGCGTTTGACGGACAGCACAACCTGACCGGCACCACGTCCAAGGAATATTGCGGCAACGTTCCGTCCGCGGCGTACCAGTAGCCTGAACCCGCATCGGTCGGGCTGGCATTGCCCGACCGATCGCCCGATTTTGCGTCATTTGCACAGGGAGCATTACCGATGAATACCACCGTCAAATCGCAGCGTCGTTACACCTTTGATCTCGCGAGCCTTGCGGGTTTTGTGGGCCTGGCAGCGCTGACAGCGCTGGCCATGCCCATCGCTGCCGCGCAGGGCACACCGCAGGGCACACCGCCCGGGCTTGAAGTGCCCGCGCGCACGCTGCCCGTGCCCACCACGGTCAGCCCGCAGATGCAAAAGGTCATCGGCGCGCCGATCCCCGCCAACTGGCGGACATTGCCGCAGACGGCGGACGAATGGCGCGGCGTGGTTGCCAAGGCCGCCGCCGCCGTGGAGAAAACCCTGCCCGCCATGCGCGAGGCGCTCAAGGTCAAAATCGAGCCGATGACCATCGACGGCGTCAAGGCCTACATGCTCACGCCCGCCGTGATCCCGCCTCAAAACAAAAACCGCTTGCTGATCCATGTGCACGGCGGCTGCTACGTCAGTGGCCCTGGCGAATCCGGTACGCCCGAAGCGACGATGATGGCGGGCTTCGGCGGCTTCAGGGTACTGTCGGTCGATTACCGCATGCCGCCCGACCACCCGTACCCGCCGCGCTTGATGACGCGATGACGGTGTGGAAGGCCGTGCAGAAAATGGCGCCCTCCAAAAACATGGCGATCATCGGCTCATCGGCGGGCGGCGGCCTCACGCTCGCCATGGTGCTGAAAGCCAAAATGGACAAGCTGCCGCTGCCCGGCGCCATCGCGCCCGGCACGCCGATGTCAGACCTGACCGGCGCGGGCGATTCGTTCCAGACCAACGCGCTGGTCGATAACGTGCTGATCGCCTATGGTGCGAGCTGCGATGCGCGCGCGGCGATGTACGCCAACGGCCGCGACCTGAAAGACCCGCTGCTCTCGCCCGTGTATGGTGACATGAGCGGCTTTCCGCCCACCATCCTCAACACCGGTACGCGTGATCTCTTGTTAAGCAACACCGTGCGCGTGCACCGCAACCTGCGCCGCGTCGGCGTGATCGCCGATCTGCATGTGCATGAAGGGCAGGCACACGGCGGCTGGTATCGCGACTACACAGCGCCGGAAGCGAAAGAAACGTTCGAGGAGATTGCGCGGTTTTTTGATCGGCATTTGGGGAAATAGGAAATAGCGAACCTGGGCCGATCTCCTTTGGTTCGCATCTGCTATCGATCACATAAAACGTTAAATTGGTATTGATATAAAAATCAATAAAAACAAACAGTTATGGTATTATTTGAGAACGGTAGTTACTTGATTCGGTTTTTGAAATTCATCCAATTGCCTTAGGGTGCTTAATTAAGTTGGGCATGTCTACTTAGACCAACTGACGATGGGCCACGCCAATGAGAATACTTTCTTACGAGTTTAGCGATGTGGATGACATATTTTCGCCCGTCACATTTTCTCGAATTAGCCTTTTCGTGGGTGCGTCAGGATCAGGAAAGACGCGATTCTTCAATACGATTTTCAACTTGGGATCGTTTCTATGCACAAAACAAAACCTAAGGCGCGGAACATGGATGCTTACATTTGCAATCGGAGAAACACGTTACAAGTACTCCCTTGAATCACAAGAGAACGAGTCAGGCCAGAATGAAGTTGCAAACGAAAAGCTGGAACGTCTTGAACCGAATGGGACTTGGAAGGAAATACTAAGGAGAGAAGACGATAAGTGTTATTACAAGAATGACAAGCTTCCAAAGTTTCCGCGCGATGCGTCGCTGATCTGGTCTCTTAGAGAAGAGGAGGAGGTCAAGTCTATACATTCTAACTTTGGGCTGATTCTGCGTCGTAGCTTCGCTGGAGGAGTCATCGAAGACGCAAAACTTCGGATTACTTTGCAAGCTGAGATATTGGCGAGTTTTGATCGAAAAAAATCAATGTTGGACTTGTATCACCTCCCCATTCCATCGCTGAGCGCAATACTTTATATCTTGCAACGTGTCTTTCCCGCTCGATTCCAAATGGTTTGCAGTCAATTCCGGCAAATATTTAGCAATGTTACAGATATTGAAGTAAAGCCAGCATCACAATACAAACTGAGGTCACATATTGATGACGCACCATTACTCGCAATCAAGGATAAAGGTGTAAAAAATTGGATCCCACTTGAAGAACTCTCGTCAGGAATGATAAAGGTGTTGATCATCCTGACTGATTTGGCAAAATCATTAGATGAAAGTATCTACATGATTGACGAGTATGAGAATTCTCTTGGAATTAATGCAATAGATTTTCTTCCAGAACTAATTGAGCAGTATCCGAAAGTGCAGTTTCTAATGACGTCTCACCACCCTTATATAATAAATAACATAAATGTAAGAAACTGGTACGTGTTTAGCAGAACGGGTTCCAAAACTCAGATCAAGTTTGGAGAAGAGCTAGTTAACCGGTACGGGCTGTCCAAACACGAAGCATTTACCCAATTGATAAATGACCCCTTCTTCAATAAGGGGGGCGCATGAATGTATACACATTGGTTGAAGGCCTTCGCGTCGAGCCCTATGTCTACGCAAAATGGATTCCCGCAATAAATCCCAATCTTCGGCAAGTTCAATCGCTACATGAGTTAAGAAATAATAATTTCATTATATTCAGTGGCGGCGGCTATCCGAGCTATCTAAAAATGATTGGAAATGCAGTGGCAGATTTAAACAATATTCCATCTATCGATAGGTTAGTTGTCGGCGTCGATTCTGAAGAAATGACTCGGATCAACAAATTGAACGAGATAGACAACGCAATAAAATCGCACCATCCAACGAAACCTTACCATATTGTTGTACAGCACTACTGCTTTGAGACTTGGTGCCTTGGTAATAGAAAAATTGCACCAAAGCCGCACTGCACGGGAGAGTTAAGAAACCTAAAATCTTTCTTTGATGTCAGTACGCAAGACCCAGAGCAAATGCCGAGCCAGTTTCCTCAAGAGTTAGGACGATCAGCGTTTGCTTTTCAATATTTGAGGAAATGCATGCAAGATCGAGGAATAACTTACTCGAAACGAAATCCTGCTTATGTTGCTCACCCCACCTATTTTTATCAAATAAGGCAACGACAATCGGACACTGGCCACATTGACAGTATTCTGCCACTCATTCATGCATTTACATGAGCTTAGCTTGGTTCGATTAGTGATCAGAGAGGTTAGGATCGGTTTTGCCCGTGAAGAATACTCTTCGCCGTAGTAAACGCGATCAGCCCTACAAGCACCAACCCCAACCCCAGCCCCAGCATCCACCGATTACGCATCCGCCCCCGCCCGCGCACCTCGCGCTGCACGAATTTTTCGCCCTTGCGTATTTCGTTATAGGACTTGAGAAACGACGGGATGCGGCGCACTTCGTTGTCGCTGAGCGCCGCGCCCTGCCAGCGGCTGGCGGCTTCGCGTTCGTTCAGTTGTTCGGCCTGCTTGCGGTAGCGTTCGGCGTAGGTCGCTGCTTCGTCATGGATGGTGCGTTCCTGCGCGGTGAGATACAGCGCGCGCTTCGGGTATAACGCGCTCCACCGTAAGCTCCCCTGAATTGCG
>DHVE01000120.1 GCA_002412495.1 Betaproteobacteria bacterium UBA5216 | reverse complement strand
GCTTGACCGCGCCGATCATACCGATCACGCACGCATCGGGCGGCAGCGCCCAGCGCGCCCGCCACTGCATGCGGGCATCCGCGCGTGGCACGGGCGTGCGTGGCAGGTGGTGCACCACCGCGCACGGCGTGCGTAATCCGGAAGCGCGCAGTTCCTTTTGCGCGGCACGTGATACGGTGATGACGTACGGTGCGGCGGCCAGTGTTTCCGCTTCTTCTATCCAACCGGCGGCGGCGTTGTGCAGCACGGGTATGGGCCATGCACCGCCCAGCGCCAGTGCCTTGCGTTCCCCGGATTTGAGCAGATGGCACAGTATGCTTGGGTTGCCGCTGGCGGTGATTTCGGCGCCAATGGCGGTGAGATGGGACAGAGAATTGGCTTCATCAATGCGCGTGACGGCAATGTCGGGCGGGACCGGCCATTCCGCGGCAGTCTTGCGCAGCACGATTAATCGCACCCGGTAGCGCGCGGCGCAATGCGCGGCCCAGTCGAGGACAATGCGTTCCGCGCCACCGAGGGCCAGTGTGGCGATGGCCGCGGTTAGCGTCGGGCGGTCTGGTGCAAAGCGGGGTGGCTGCCGTTCCGCGCGTTCGGGAGCCAGCAGCGTTGGTATTATGGTTGCGGTGGCTACGGGTTCGACGCTATCCATGTTGCCAGAGGTTCATCTTGCCGAGTATGTGTCCGCGATACCAGGCGATCTGCCGGGTTAGCCCGTCACGCAGCGACACCCGCGGCGCGTAACCCAGCACCCGGCGCGCCTTGTCGATGTTGGCGCGGGTGGACATCTGATCGCCGGAACGTTTGGGCTGCTCCACGATGCGCGCACGTTTTCCGGCGAGCGATTCGGCAACCTGTATGGCTTGTGCCGTGGTGATGGAGGCTTCGGCGCCGATGTTGAAGATTTCGCCTTTGCAGCGCCCGATATTGTCCATGGCCAGGATCATGCCATCAATGATATCGCTGACGTAAGTGTAGCTGCGTTGATGTCGCGCGCTGCCCTCGAACAGCGGGAACTCGCGGTCTTCCAGCAGGCTGCCGATCAGTCGCGCATAAAGCTTCTCGGGACGTTCACGCGGGCCGTAGACCGAGAACAGCCGCAACGAGCAGGCGGGCAAGCCTTCGTCACGCGCGCGCGCCAGCACCAATTCTTCGGCGGCGAGCTTGGATGCGCCGTAATCCGATGCGGGGGCAGGCGCAGTGTGTTCGTCGCCGCTGGCATCACAGCCGTAGACGGATGACGTGGATACATTGATGAAGCCGCGCAGGGTATTCGAATGCCGCAGCGCATCCAGCAGCCGTTGCGTCGCGAGTATGTTGTTTCGCGCGTAGGCGTCAAAGGGCAGCGTGGCGGAAATACCCGGTTGCGCCGCGAGGTGAAATACGAATTCGACATCATGCGTGGCGTCACCCAGCGCATCAGACGCGAGATCCAGCCGCAGCAGGGCGATGCCCCGTTGCTGCAACTGTCGCACATTGAGCGTCTTCAGTTCAGTGCAGTAGGTATCGGTCAGCGCATCCAGCACGCACACCGTGTGTCCCAGCATCGCGAGTCGCTCGGCCAGGTGTGAGCCAATGAATCCGGCGCCGCCGGTCACTAGGATTTTCATAAAATTATCATATAAAACATTGGGTTATGTCACTGCGTGCGTATGCCCGCGTCGCGTACTACTTTGCCCCAGCGTTCAATCTCGGTACGCATGTAGCGCGCGAATTCCTCCGGCGTGGAGAGCGCGACTTCCAGTCCGCGCGACACGAACTGTTCTTTCATCGCGGCGTCATTCACCACCGCATGCACATCGCGATTGACTTGCAGCACCAACGCGCGCGGCGTGCCGGTGGGCGCCATGATGCCGACCGAGGCCGTGGCTTCAAACGTTGCAAGTCCGGCGAGGCCCGATTCCGCGATGGTGGGCAATTCCGGCAACGCGGTGGCGCGCTTCGCGCTGGTGACGGCGATGCCTTTGACTTTGCCCCCCTTGATCTGGGGCAACGCCACCGACAGATTGGAAAAAGTCACATGCGTTTCGCCGCCCATCACCGCCGCCAGCGCCGGGCCGCCGCCTTTGTATGGGACATGCACCATGGCGATGCCTGCCGCGCTTTTGAACATTTCGCCAATCAGATGCGACGAACTGCCTTCACCGAAGGACGAATAGTTGATTTTCTTCGCATTGGCCTTGGCGAACTTGATGAAATCCGCGACGCCGGTTGCGGGCACCGAGGGATGCGCCACCAGCACATTCGGCGCGATCACAATCAGCGAGATCGGCGTGAAGTCCCGGCGCGGATCGAAAGGCAGTTTTGAATCGAGCACCACATTCGTGATGTAAGTGCTGGTGGAGCCGATAGTCAGCGTGTAGCCGTCGGGGTTGGCGCGCGCGCCGACTTCGGTGCCGATGTTGCCGCCCGCGCCCGCGCGGTTGTCGATCACCACGGGTTTGCCCCAGCGCTCGGACAATCTTTGCGAAACAAGGCGCGCGACGATGTCGTTGGCGCCGCCGGGCGGGAACGGCACCATCATGCGTACGGGGCGATTGGGGGAGAGGGAGCCGGCACCGCTTGCAGCCGAACAAAGACCGGCGGACATCAGCCCTAGCAGGATATGCATCAAGTGATTCATGATTTTAGGGAAAATTGTTCCGAAGATTCCAACAGCGGGCCACGGCGGACATTCATGGTTTGAAGCATACCGGGTTCAATACTTGCCGCGATGCTAGCATCGAGTTGAAGGGTCTGGCATGACGCGGATGCTGAATTTCCCTTCAGCCCTAGGTGTGACGGCAAGCTGTTCAACGCGAGTACCCGCATCCGGTAACCGCGGAGAGCGGCATTTGTTTATGCGAACGTCCGATGGAATAGTATTCAAAACCGTACTCTTGGATGCGGCGTGGTTCATACAGATTTCGACCGTCGAATATAACCGGAGACAAAAGGCACTTTTTGATTGCCTCAAAGTCCGGACTGCGAAATTCCTGCCACTCGGTCACGATTATCAGGGCGTCCGAATGTTTGCAGGCTTCCAGCGCCGAGTTTGTGAAAGTCACCCGGCTTTCCAGTGCGTAAAGGCGTTTGCCCTCGGTCATTGCAATAGGATCATATGCCTGTATGACAGCACCCGCTTCAATCAGATCGGCGATTATCTGTCGGCTGCTTGCCTCACGCATGTCATCGGTGTTCGGCTTGAAGGCCAGCCCCCAAAGCGCAAATCGTCGGCCTTGCAAGGATGTTCCAAAGTGCTCAAACACCTTGGCGGTCAGCGCGCGTTTTTGCCGCGCGTTGATCTCTTGCACGGCGCCGAGAATCGTCAGATCACTGCCGCACGCTCTGGCTGTCTTGAGTAGCGTTGAAACATCTTTGGAAAGACAAGATCCCCCATAGCCACAGCCGGCATACAGGAAGGAATAGCCGATCCGGGTGTCCGAACCGATACCGAGGCGCACGGCCTCGATATCCGCTCCCATCCGTTCGGCGACATGTGCGAGATCATTCATGAAACTGATGCGGGTCGCTAACATGGCATTTGCCGCATATTTGGACAGTTCGGCGGAACGCACATCCATCAAAATGAACCGATCGTGGTTGCGTAGATAAGGTGCGTAAAGGCTGCGAAGCAGGGAAATGGCCTGATCGTCATTAGATCCGACAATGACCCGGTCGGGCCGCATGAATTCTTGAACGGCGTTGCCTTCACTCAGGAACTCGGGGTTTGATACTACCGCGAAGGGAAAATCGGTCTTTCGCCTCGTCAGTTCGGCGGTTATCGCCGATCCAATTTTTTCCACCGTGCCCACGGGCGCCGTGGATTTGTTGATCACCACGGTATAGCCGGTCATATGGCGGCCGATATTCTGCGCAACGGCAAGCACGTGTTTCGGATCGGCCGAGCCGTCCTCGCAAGACGGCGTGCCTACCGCAATAAACTGCAAAGTACCGTGATTGACGCCGTGTTGAATGTCGGAAGAAAACCTTAGACGGTCGGCGGTGACATTGCGAGCAATCAACTCTTTCAGGCCCGGCTCGACTATGGGCAGATGGCCACTATCGAGAATCTTTATTTTCTCGGTGTCAATGTCCAGGCAGATGACATCGTTGCCCATTTGCGCAAGGCACGCTCCTGTAACCAGCCCTACATGCCCGGCGCCATAAACCGTGATTTTCATTTATTGAGCGCCCTGTGATAACCATGCCGCATGCCTTGGTTCTTCCTGCTCGAGTTCAGCGGGCTGGCAACCTGCAAGTCTTCGGGCACGCCAGCTTGCTTCACCGAAGGACGAATAGTTGAATTTCTTCCCATTGGCCTAGGCAAATTTGACGAAATCCGCGACGCCGGTCGCAGGCGCCGGCGGACGCGCCGCGATGTCGTTGGCGCCGCCGGGCGGAAACGGCGCCACCATGCGTGCGGGGCGGTCGGGGTATGCAGCGCCGTCAGCGCCATCTGTGCCGTTGGCGAAGGCGCTCCACATTGAGAGGAGCAGCAGTTGTAAGAGTATTTTCATGTTTTTCAGGATTGAGGGTTGAGCGTATCGCGGCGGGGACGCTCCATTTGGAATCCTAACCACTAATGACTGACCGCCGGCCTGGCCGGCGCATGGCGCCCCATGATACAGGCCGGTATCAACGCCAGCGTGAATATCACCGCCACCACCAAAAAGCTGTCACGAAAGCCGAGCGTGTAGGCTTGCGTGTGGATGACACGTCCGAGATAGTTGAGCGCGCCTGCGGCTTGCAGGTCTTCGGGTACGCCGGATTGCGCGAGCAGGCCCTGTATGTTGCGCAGCAGTTCCGTGGTGGCGCTGTTACCGGCGGTTTGCGTCGCGGTGAGGGTGTCGCTGTGAAAAAACGTGCGCCGGTCGAGCGTGACCGACAGCAGGTTGACGCCGAACGCGCCGCCAAGCTGCCGCGCGAAGTTGATCATGCCCGCGCCCTGGCTCAACAGCTCCGGCGTCAGCGCGCGCAGCGCCGCGACGTTCAGCGAGGGCTTGATGATGGCGAGCCCGATGCGCGAAATCACCACGGCCCACGCGATGCTCCAGAACGCCATGTTGGCGTCCACCTGCGCGAGCCAGAAACTCGATATGCCAAAACACAGCAGGCCGGCAACGATCATGCTGCGCGCGGAAAGGCGGTCGCTGAGATACCCGGCGATGGGCATGGTGATGCCCATGATGACGCCGGCGGGCATCAGCAGCAGGCCTGCAGCGTAAGGCGTAAAATTTTGCACCGTCTGCACGTAAAGCGGCACGAGGTAGGTCGAGCCGAACAGGCCGACGCCAAAGATGCACGCCACCGCGGCCGCGGCAGCGAACGGCAAGCTGCCGAACACCTTGAGATTGACCAGTGGCTCGCGGATGCGTAGCTCCCACCAGAGAAACGTCGCGCCGCCGATGGCGGCAACGGCGAACAGGCCAAGCACAAAACCCGAGTGCCAGCCTTCGCGCTGCCCGTTGGAAAGCCCGGTGAGCAAACACGCCATGGCGGTGGTCATCAGCACGAATCCGATCCAGTCAAAGCGCGGGCGCTTGCCGGTTTCTTCGCGCTGGGGCATGAACACACTGCCAAGCAGAATCGCGGCGATGCACGCTGGCGCGCCGACATAAAAAATGTAGCGCCAGTTGAAGTGCTCGATCATGACGCCGCCGAGCACGGGCCCGAGTGCCGGGCCAAGCAGCACGCTCAGTCCGAAAAAACCCATGGCCATGCCGCGCTGATGGGCCGGAAAAACCCGAAAGATGGTGTACATCGCAAACGGCTGCAGCATGCCCGCCACCGTCCCCTGCACGATGCGGCAAAAAATCAGCACCGTGTCGTTGGGGCTCAATCCGGCGAGCGCCAGCGCGCCGACAAACAGGCTCATCGCGCCGACAAACGTCTGGCGCTGGCCAAAGCTGTGTATCAGCCACGCATTCACCAGCATGCCGACGGTCATCGCGGCAAGCATGCCCGTGGAAAGCCATTGCACGCGATCCTGCCCGATGCCGAACGCGCCCATGATGTCGGGCATGGCGACGTTGATGCTGGTGGTGGTGAGCATCGCCGACACCGTGCCCAGCATCACGGTGAGGGTCGCCAGCCAGCGATAACGCGGGCCGAAGCGCGCGAACAGCGCGTCAGTCGATTCGGGTTGCAACGTAGACCTCGACCATCATGCCGGGGCGCAGCGCGGCGTCTTTGTCGAGCAGCTTCAGGCGCAACGGCAAGCGCTGGGTGATTTTCGTGAAATTTCCGCTCGGGTTCGGATCGGGCAGCAGCGCAAACCGGTTGGTGGCGGCCTGACCGATGCGAAGCACCTCGGCCTTGAAAGTCTTGCCCGGATACGCATCGACATGAATATCGGCCTTCATGCCCGCCTTCAGGCGGCCCACGTCGGTTTCCTTGATATTGGCCTCGACCCAGATTTCATTCGGATCGTGAAACATCAGGATGCGTTGGCCGGCGGCGACATGCTCGCCCTTGCGCGCGAAGGTCATCACCACTCTGCCGTTCGAGGGGGCGGTGATGGTGCGGTCGGCGATATCGGCTTCACGGCGCTTGATCTCCGCGCGCATCTCGTCGGCCTGGCGCGCGAGCACCAGCAGTTGCTGCCCGATCACGCTCACTTGCCGCCGGCTGCCGCCCGCCGACGACAGCGCACCACGCACCGCCGCTGCCTCGGAAACGGCCTTGCGATGGCGCTCCTGCGCCTGCGCATGCGCGCTGCGCGCGTGATCCGCCTCCTGATCGCTGGCGAATTTCCCCAGGGTTTGAATGCGCTTAAGATCGCCCTGCGCCTGTTTCAGTTGGGCCTCCAGCGTTGCGATTTCGGCTTCCGCCGCGGCGAGCCGGCTGCTTTCGCTTTGGTAGCGGCCCAGCGTCTCCTGATCGACCTGCCCGGTTTGCGCGCGCATCACCGCCATCTGTCCTTCGATGGCTTGCAGCTTCGAGACCAGAACGTCGCGCTGCAATAGCGAATCGCGCTCGTCCACGCGCACCAGCAACTGGCCCTTCTTTACGTCATCGCCCTCGATCACCGGCAGCTCGGTGATCCAGCCCGGCACGCGGCTGGACAAGGTAACCACTTCACCATCGATGCGGGCGTCGTCGATGTAGACATGTGTCGCGCGCAGATATAACCAGTGTCCGCCCCACGCCAGCAAGACTACGGCAGCGGCGATCAGGCCCCAGGTCTTGTAGCGCAAATAAACAGGCTGCGCACTTTCGCTGGGAGGGGTGGTTCCGGACGACGCGTTGGACATGCGGGCATTATCCCGCCGCGCGTTTCGAAAGCGCAAGCAACGATACGCAAGACTTCTCGCAATGCGGATCGTGAACGCGGCGCGCCGTGCGCCCGGGGCGATGCATGGCGCCGTGCGTCAATGCGGGTATTATCATGCTTCCTGTTAGAGCTTGTTTGTGGAGCGATGCAATATGCAGAACCCGTTGACGAGTGATGCGCGCGCGCCCGCGGTCAAGGGGCCGCCGCTCAGCTGCGATTGCCATATGCACGTGTTTGGCGATCCGGCCACGTATCCGTACAGCGCCGACAAGCGCAATGTGCCGCCGGCGCTGCCGCTGGCCGAATTCATGGCGGGGTATCGTGCGTGGGCGGGAAGCTGTGGTATCGAGCGCATGGTGTTCACGCAGCCGAGCACCTACGGGCGCGACAACACTTGCCTGCTGGATGCGATCAAACTCTGCGGCGGCAACGCGCGCGGCATCGTGGATATCGACGAGAACGCGCCTGATGCCGAAATTGCTCGGCTGTCGGCTGCCGGCGTGGTGGGCATTCGCTTTAACCTCGGGCCGCCCAACCGTCCGCGCGAAACGGGGTTGATGGAAAAACATCTCGCGCGATTGCTGCGGCTCGACGCGCGCTGCGCGGAAATCGGCTGGCAGCTCGATATTTTGTCGCCGAGCTGGTTGATCGTGGACATGCTCGGCGTTTACGAAAAACTGAAATCCAATTTCACACTGGCGCATTTCGGCATGTTCCTCGCGCGTGATGGCGCGCGGCAGCCGGGGCTGATGAAGCTGACGGATTTTCTGCGCCATGGCCCGGGGCGTTGTTACATGAAACTCACCGCCCCCTATCGTATGGCCACCGAGCCGACGTTTGCGGATTCGACAGTGATCGCGCACGCGCTCATCGATGCCGCGCCGGATCGCGTGATCTGGGGCAGCGATTATCCCTATCTGTCGAATGCGCATCGCGTCAACTCGATTGATCTCTTCAGCTTGATCGCGCAATGGATGCCGGACGCGGCCATGCGGCAAAAAGTGCTGGTGGATAATCCGGCACGGTTGTTTGGGTTTGTATGATGTGTGCCCGGCATGAAAACGCCGCCACACTGCCGCTGTTATTCCCGCGAAAGCGGGATTCCATAACACAGCGTTACCTGGGCCTACGTATGGGTTTCTGCCTGCGCGGGAACGACGGGAAAGCCGTGTGGTGCAGGCGAGCGTATTGAAAATTATTAATAAAAACAATTATTTACGATGTTATAAGGAGAGGGGCCATGCGTCTCTGGGTACAAGTATTTTCATCCCGCGAAAGAAACCCGAATTTTCACGAAGCGCTGGAAAAGCACCTGCGTTCCGTGGTCGAGCCGGGCGTTGAGATAGAAGTTCACGGCACGAAAAAAGGCGGTCTTGGCGAACAGTTTCGTTTCTTCCAGGCGATTGATATGCCGGACATCATCGAGAACGTGTTGAAGTGCAAGCACGCGATGGGCGCTAATGGTGAGAAGCGCTACGACGCCTTCGTGTCGCTCAACTCCACCGACCCCGCGCTGGTGGAGGCGCGCGAAATTCTCGACATACCGGTGGTGGGTTTTCTGGAGACCACGGCGCTGATGGCGTGCATGATGGGCAAGACTTTCTCGCTGATCACGCCCAATCCGAAATTCGCGCTGTCGTTCGAGCAGAAGTTGCAACTCTACGGCCTGACCGAGCGCCTGACGTCGATCGAGGCAATGAATATTCATGACCTGACGGATTACCGGCAAGGCTTCATCGACCCGGCCGCGCATCAACGCATCATGAATGAATTTGATCAGGCCGCGCGCCGCGCGATTGCCAAAGGCGCGGAAGTGCTGATCCCCTGCGGTTCGCACGCGGTGTTGCAGGCGCGCCGAGCAATGCACGAAGGTAAGCGGGAAATCGACGGCGCATTGATCGTCGATGGCCTGGCGATGCTGATGAAAATGGCAGAGACCATGGTGAAGCTGCAAAAAATCATGGGCACCGTGGTGAGCCGCAAGATGCTGTATCAGATGCCGGGGGCGGACGTGCTGGCGAAGGCGCGGAAGGATTACGGGATCGCGCTTTAAAGTTTCTGCTCAGTCACTACGAATATTAGCGTCCTTAACCAGCTTGCGGATGCGCTCCATATCGGTTTTAACCAGCGCGCCGAATTCTTCCGGTGTGCTACCGACGGGTTCCACCACGCGGCTTAACAGTTTTTCCTTGATGTCCGGTAGTTGCAGCACGCGCACGGTTTCCTGATTGAGACGGTTGATGGCCGCGGCAGGCGATTTTGCCGGCGCGAACACGCCGTAGACGGATACGGATTCATAACCGGGCAAACCCGTCCCCGCGACCGTAGGTAAATCGGGCATTAGCGCCGAGGATTGCAGGCTGGTCACCGCCAGCCCGCGCAATCGGCCGGATTTGATATGGGGTATCACCGAGCCGGCCGGCGCGAACATAACGTGTATTTGACCGGCGATCAGCGCCACCACCGCGGGGCCATCGCCTTTGTAGGCCACGCGCGCGATATCGACCTTCGCCATGGATTTGAACAGTTCCGCCGCCAGATGCGTGGTGGCCCCCGAGCCCGCCGAGCCGTAATTTAATTCGCCCGGTTTGGCTTTGGCGAACGTGATCAGTTGCTTGATGCCATAAACCGGCAGCGAGGGATGGACCGCCACCGCGTTGGGCGAGCGTGCCGCGAGGGTGATCGGTGCGAAGTCGCGTATCGGATCGTAGGGCGTGTTGTCGCGAAGCAACGGAATCACCCAGATGGAGCTTGAATACAGCAGCAGGGTGTACGCATCGGGCGGCGACTTGGCGACAAACTCGGCGGCAATCGCGCCACCCGCGCCGCCGCGGTTTTCGACGATCACTTGCTGGCCCAGTGTTTTCGACAACTCCTGCGCGATCACGCGCGCCGCGAAGTCGTTGCCGCCGCCGGCTTCGGCGGTGACGATGCGCACGAATTTGGCTGGGTAAGCCTGGCCCAGTGCCGCGCCTGCGCCAGAGTATTGCATCACAACCAGAAACGCGAAAAAACTCAACCGCGACAATTGCATAACGTTCTCCGAATTTCAGTCCGGCACGATCCCCCGCGCCGCCAGCTCGCTGGCGATCACCTGCGCGATGCCGCCGGCCTGGTAAATTTTCTCCACGCTGCCGGGCAGGCGCGCGACCGGCAAGGTGTTGCCGGACTTCGTATTGCGCACCACGCCGTCGGTGTAATTGATTTCCAGTGTGTCGCCGTCTTCAGCCAGCTTTGTAATGCCGGGTACCACGAAGATCGGCAGCGCCAGCGCAATGCTGTTGCGCAGGTAAATGCGGGAGATCGATTCCGCCAGCACGGCGGCTATGCCGCAGGCGTGCAGCGCATGCACCGCGCTGGTTCGTGCCGAACCGCAGCCGAAATTGTCACCTGCCACCAGCACGTCGCCGGGTTGCACCTCGCGTGAAAACTCGGGCCGCAGGCTGGTGAGGCAGGTGCCTTTCAGATTGTCGCCGCCATCGGACGAAGTATGGCTGCCGCCGGAAAGCTGGCTGCTGTCCACCGAATCGCCGAATTTCCAAACCCGGCCGCGCAGGGTTGTATGAAGATCAATCATGGAGGAACTCCCGCGGATCGACGATCCTGCCAGCGATGGCGGCGGCGGTGACGGTGGCCGGGCCGGCGAGATAGATTTTGGCATCGCTGCACGACGGCCCGCCCATGCGGCCACGCGAATTGCGCGTGGTCGAACTGATGCAAACCTCTTCGTTCAACACGACCTGGCGGCCGCAAATCGTGCAGCCGGGGTTCTGAAACTGCGCGCCAGCGGCTATCAGGTCGGCCACCAGCCCGGCTTCGGCGCACTGCCGATACACCGCCATCGACGCGGGTGAAATATAGAAGCGCACGCCGCGCGCCACCTTGCGGCCCTTTAGCATGCGCGCGGCGATTTCGATATCCTCGAAGCGGCCATTCGCGCATGAGCCGATGCGCGCCTGATCAACCTTGAGCCCGCTCACTTCACCCACCGGCGACACATTATCGAAGCGGAACGGTTTCGCCACCTGCGGGCCGATGGCGTCGCAATCGACTTCGATCGTCTGCACATACTCGGCATCGGCGTCGGGCGCGGTGGTTTCGAACGGTTGGTCGGTGCGCGCTCTAACAAATTCGAGCGTCTTGTCATCCGCGAGAAACAGGCCGAACTTCGCGCCCAGTTCCACCGCGTGATCGGCGAGGGTCATGCGCGTAGCGAGATCCATGTCGCTGGCCAACGGGCCGACGAATTCCATCGAGCGATTCTGCGCGAACGAGTCGCTGTATTTGCCGGCGAGATACAGAATGATGTCCTTGCCGATCGGGTAGTTCGGATTCTTGCCGCGCAATACCACCTTGATGGTCTGCGGCACGCTGAAAAACAGTTTGCCGAAAGCCAGTGCGTAGGCTTCTTCGTCATTGCCGATGCCAGTGGCCGCCGCGTTCAACGCGCCGAAACAGATTACGTGCGAGTCGTTGCCCACCAGCAGTTCGCCGGGTCGCACGTGACCGTAATCCATCATCATGTGATGGCTGATGCCCATTTCGGAATCGTAGAAATGCTTGAGTCCCAATCGCGCTGCGTCGCGCCGCGCCTCCAGATTGCCGCGCGCGTACGCTTCGTCGACCGGCGGCTGATAGTGATCGAGCATCAGGTAGGCCTTTTCTTTGTCCCAAACGGTGGGCGGGCCGTTCTTGAAGCCGATTTTTTTGTAGACGTTGCGGATCGCCGGCCACCACAACACCAACAGGCCGTTGAGATCCGCGTCGATCAGGTCACCCGCTTTGACCGGCCTGCTGGCGACGTTTTGCCGCGAGAGAATTTTTTCTGCGATGGTTTGACCCATTGGGTTTCCCTTTGGATGCTTGGTCTAACGATTCATCGACTGCAACAAACGCGCGGATTTCGCGGTTTCGCTTTTGATAAATGCCGCAAACGGTTCCGGCCCCTGATCGAGGGTGACAAAACCGCGTTCCGACAGGGTGCGCTGTATCGCGGGCGTTTGCAGGGTATCCGCCACATCCTTGCGGAACTTGCCGATGACCGCTTCGGGCGTTGCCGCTGGCGCGAGCAATCCGATCCACGTGCCCGGTTCATCGAACGGAATTTTCAACGCCTCGGCGACCGCCGGCACGTTGGGCAACAGGGGTGAGCGCACCTTGGTACTGACCGCCAGCGCCTTGAGCTTGCGCGCATCGATCAGCGGCATCGCGCCGGTGATGGAGGCAAACATCAACTGAATTTCGCCGGTGACCAGGGCGATCAACGCCGGGCCCGCGCCCTTGTAACTGACTTCCAGCATCTTGGTGTTGGTCTGCTGCATGAGTTGCGTCATCTGCAAAAACGCGGGACTGCCCGCGCCCGAGGTGCCGTAGTTCAGCGCGCCGGGCCGCGATTGGGCCAGCGCGATCAGATCGCGCGGCGACTGCACGGACGCGAGCGAGGCGTTGATCACCAGCACGTTCGGCACCGAGGCCACCAGCACGATGGGGGCAAAACTTGTGGCGGGATCAAACGTGAACGCATTTTGTGCCGCCGCCATCGCGAACGCATTCGACGACACAAACACCGTGTAGCCATCCGGCGCGGATTTCGCCACCGCTTCGGCGGCGAGATTGCTGTCCGCGCCCGGCCGGTTTTCCACGATCACGCCTTTCGCCCATTTGTCAGACAAATGACGCGCGACGATGCGTGCCAGCGTGTCGATGCTGCCGCCGGGGGCGTAGCCCACCACCAGGCGCACGGCGCGGTCCGGGTATTGCGCGTGTGCGGGCGTGGCGAAAATGCTGGCGGCGCCACACAGCAGGGTGATTAGAATCTGGCGTGGCAGGCGCATGCGGAAGGTATTATAACTATATGTTTTTAAATGATATTGTTGGGTTCGGCTCGGCTACTTTTTCGCCTTCGCCGCTGTCGGTGGTAAGGCCGAAGCAATCAACCCGTCGCGTTCCAGCACCGGAAATATACCGCCGCCCAGCATCAGCTTGAGCAAACTCTTCGGCACCGGTTTTGCCTGCAGGGTTTTCGCTGTTGCGTCATTACGCACGCTGAAATCGTCCACGGACACGGTGGCGTTTTGGCCTTCCTCGAAGGCCGCGAAGATGCCGGGGCACTCCAGCACGAGCAAGCCAAAATTCACCGCGTTGCGGAAAAACAAACGGCCCAGCGACTCGGCAATTACGCAAGTGACGCCGACGTTGCGCAACGCCAGCGCGGCGGGACGGCTGGATCCCATACCGAAACTTTGCCCGGCGATGATGATGTCGCCCTGACGCACCAGATTGATCCACTCGGGCCGGTTCGCCTGAAACAAATAACGCTGGCGTTCTTCGTCGGCCAGAAACATCACATGCCCGGGCAATATTAGATCGGTATTGATGTTATCGCCGAATTTCCACACGCGTCCGCTGATCATGACGGCGCTCCCATCGCGAGAAACTCGCCTGGATGCGTGATCACCCCTGCGATGGCCGATGCCGCCACCGTCGCGGGCGAGGCCATGTAGATGCGCGCGCTGGGGTCGCCCATGCGGCCCTTGTAATTGCGCGTGCTGGCGGTGATGCACACTTCGTTGGAGCCGAGGATGCCGAGATGTCCGCCGCCGCAAGCGCCGCAGGTGGCATTGGTCACCACCGCACCGGCGTTCATCAGCGTTTCAACGTAACCGGCTTTCATGGCCTGGCGGTAGATCTCCTGCGTGCCGGGCGTGACGATCAGTCGCGTGCCGGCCGCGACACGCCGCCCTGCCACCACGGCCGCGGCAATGGCGAGGTCTTCCAGATTGCCGTTGGCGCAGGAGCCTATGAACGCCTGATCAACGTGCTGGCCGCGCGCCTCATTCACGGGCACGGTGTTGCGGATGACGCCGTCGGGCAACGCCACCAGCGGCTCCATGGCGCCGAGGTCTATGGTGCGGCGTTCGAGATACTTCGCATCGGCATCGGGATACTGCGGGTGAAACGGCGCGGCGGTGCGCGCTTTCATATAGTCGAACAGCACATCGTCCGGCTCGAAGGTGGAAAATTCGGCGTTGAGTTCCGTGCCCATCGTCGCAATCGTGCGCCGCGCGGATATGCTCAACCCCGTCAGTCCCGGTCCGCCGAATTCAATGTTGGTGCCGGTATGGTCGCCGTAGTTGCCCGCCAGATGCAGGAACACATCCTTGGTCACCACACCGGGTTTGAGCGTGCCGCGCAAATCGTAACGCACGGTCGGACACATCTCGAACCATGCCTTGCCGGTAGTGGCGGCGTATATCATGTCGGGCGCGCCGATGCCGCGCGCGGCGCAATTCAACGCGCCCGCGCTGCCGGTGTGCGAATCCTGGCACACCAGCACGGTGCCGGGCAGGGCGTAACCCCGCTCGGCGGCTATTACATGCGCGATGCCCTGATCGTAACCCACGTCATGAAAGCGCTTGATACCGAAACGTTTGACGAACGCGCGCCCGGTCACTTGCGCTTCGGCGCAGGCGCGATTCGGCGCGGGGATGCGATGGTCGAATGCGACCACGAGTTTGTCGGGATCAAATACCTTCAACACGTCACGCCAGTCCACCGGGAAAAAGCTGCTGTCGAACAACACCACGGTATCGACATCGACATCGACCAGATCGCCGGGGCCGACGGACTTCTGCCCGCTGGCGCGCGCGAGTATTTTTTCAATGATGGTCATGGGCATGGTGGTTTTTCCAAAGGAGTTCCTGATTCATTCATATTTCAGATGGATGTCTTTGACGATTTTGGCCCACTTGCCCAAGTCGGCCTTGCGAAAGGCGGCGTAGTCCTCGGGCGAGGATGTCACCACTTCAAGTCCGTAGCTGATCAAACGGTCGCGCGTGTCGGGCGTTTTGACGATGCGCGTGATTTCGTTGTTCAGGCGCGTGATGACGGTGCGTGGCGTGCCCGCCGGCGCAAGTACGCCGTACCAGTTGATGACTTCAAAGCCGGGGAAGCCCGATTCGGCGATGGTGGGCACGTCGGGCAACTGTGTTGAGCGCCGTAACGCCGTGACGCCTAGCGCCCTGAGTTTGCCGGCCCTGACGTGCGGCAACGCGGGCGAAATGGTTTCGATGGTCATGCTGATTTGCCCACCGAGCACGTCGATGACGGCGCCGGACGCACCTTTGTAGAAGACCGGTGTCAGGCTGATGCCGGCGGCGACGCGAAACAACTCCCCCGAAATATGCGCGGGCGTGCCCGTGCCCGACGCACCGATGGTGAGTTGCCCCGGCTTGGCCTTGGCGAGCGCAATCAGTTGCTTGATCGATTCCGCGGGCAGCGAAGGGTTAACCACCATGACGTAAATCGTGTTCGCGAAGTGCGACACTTCGGCGAAATCCTTCAGCGCGTCGTACGGCGCCTTGGGATTGAGCGTCGGCACGATGGCATTGGGTCCGGCCGCGCCAAGCAGGATTGTGTAGCCGTCGGCGGGGGCTCGTGCCGCCAGCCCGGTGCCAATCATGCCGGCGGCGCCCGCGCGATTGTCGACTACCACGGATTGTGCGAGCTGTTCCGACAGCTTCGGGCCCAGCGTGCGCGCGGCGATATCCACGCCGCCGCCCGGCGGCCATGGCACGATCAGTCGCAGCGGGCGCGCAGGGTAGTCTTGCGCGTTCGCGGCGTGCGTGACTAAAAAAGATGCTTGCGCATGTGCAACAACCACACTGGCGGCGATGGCGAAATTTTTCAATTGGAAAAAGTCATGGCAAGGGACACGTATGCTACGTGACGCGGTGTTTGCGTGTCCATAGCGATAGCGGAAACCAGAGTCGTATGTTGTGTACAATGCAGTGCTCATTTTTAAAAGAATTATCGTGAGACCACACTACAGAATTTCATACGGTTTGCTGACGCAGTTGTTGCTGCCGTTGCTGATTTCCGCACTGGGTTCGGGCGCCATGGCGGCGCAGCCTGCGTTTCCCGCCAAACCCGTGCGCTTTATTGTGGGCTCGCCCGCCGGCGGCGGCAATGACATTGTGGCGCGCATACTGGCCGCCAAGCTGAGCGAAAACCTGGGGCATCAGGTGATCGTGGATAATCGCGGCGGCGCGAATGGCATCATCGGTATGGAACTCACGGCGCGTGCGGCACCCGACGGGCACACGCTGTATATGGGCACGGCGGGCCATCTGAGCGTGAACGCGGTGTATTACCCGAAACTGCCATTCAGTATGGAGCGCGATTTTGTGCCGCTGACCCAAGTGGTGTCGCTGCCGTTTTTGCTGTACTTGCATCCGTCGGTGCCGGCCAAAACGCTGGGCGAGTTCGTAGCGCACGCGAAGGCCAATCCCGGCAAGCTCGCGTGGTCGTCGTCGGGCGATGGCGGCCTGCCGCAGTTTGCCGGCGAAATGCTGAAGCTCGCTGCGGGCATCAATACGCGGCGCATCCCGTACAAAGGCAGCACGCCGGCGTTTAATGATCTGCTGGGCGGACAGGTGCAATATTGCATCGAGGCAGTGCCAATCGGCTTGCAGCATTTGCGCGGCGGCCGGCTGCTGGCGCTGGGCACCACTGGCGACAAACGCCTGCCGTTCCTGCCCGACGTGCCGGCGATCAAGGAGGTATTTGCCGGCTACGAAGTGCAAAACTGGTATGGTATGGTGCTGCCCGCGGGCACGCCCGCCGCGCTGGTGAATCGCTGGCACGCGGAGATTATCAAGGTCATGAACCTGCCGGATATCCGCGCGAAACTGGAGGCGCAGGCGACGTATCCGGTGGGCAGCACGCCGGCGGCGTTCGCCGCGTTCCGCAAGGCTGAAGAAAGCAAGTGGGCGCGCGTGATCAAAGAGGCGAACATCCGCGCGCCATAGCGCGAATGTTCAGTAGTTAAAACGCGGCCTCGAATCCCAACCGTTCGCCGCCAAGGAGATCCTGATGGCAGACCCGAACAACAAGCGTGTGATATTGGTGGTGCCCGCCAACAATACCACCATGGAAAAAGAAATCGCCGCGTACATTCCCGAGATCACCGAGCTGCGGGTGGCGCGTATCCCGCGTCCGCACCGGCCGCTGACGGTGGCGGATTTGCCCACCTATCGGCAAAGCACGCTGGATACCGTGGCGCCGCTGGTAAAAGATGGCGCCGATCTGGTGATTTACGGCTGCACGGCGGCGGGCTTTCTCGCGGGCGCGGGCGGCGACACCGACGCGGTGAACAAACTGTCCGATCTGGTGAAGGCGCCGGTGGTGAGCACGGCGGCCACCATGGGTACGGCGCTGCGTTTGTCGGGCCTTACGCGCGTGGACCTGGTATCGCCGTATGTGGATTGGAAAAACGACATCCTGATTTCCTTTCTCGCCGCCGCTGGCGTGACGGTTGCGGGCAATAGCAGTTTCTGCACCCAAAATCCTGTCGAGCTCGGCGCGATCACCGCTGATCAAGTGCTGCAAAAATCACTGGAGACCGCGCGCGATGGCAGTCAGGGCTTGTTCATTGCCTGCGTGCAATTGCCCACCATCGATGTGATTCCGCCGCTGACAAAGCAACTGAATCGTCCGGTGTGGTCGGCGGTGCGGTCGGCGGCCTGGGCGTCACTGAAGGCCTTGTCGTTGCCCGCCGAGCGGTTGGTGCCGGACTGCGCGCCGCATCAGCGCGCCGTTGCGGCGGCGGCATGATGCGCAAGGCGGGTTTTGTGAAGCGGAAGTTCATATCCATTGCCGCGCTGTTGGTCGCGCCGGGCGCGCTTCATGCGCAGACGCAAGCCACGTATCCGCAGCGCCCGGTGCGCGTGATCGTTAATGTCAGCGCGGGCGGTGGCGTGGATATCCTCGCGCGCATTGTCGGTGCGCATCTCGGCGGCACGTGGGGGCATCCGTTTGTGATCGACAACCGTACTGGCGCGGGCGGCTCCATCGGCACCGAGCTCGCGGCCAAGGCAACCCCCGATGGTTACACGCTGCTGGTGTCGAGCAGCACGGTGATCACCACGGCCGCGATTCGACCGCAGGGCTACGACCCGGTGCGCGATTTTCAGGCGGTGACGCGGCTGAATTCCAATCCGTATATCGTTTGCGTGACACCTTCGTTGCCGGTCACGTCGATCAAGGAATTGATCGCGCTTGCTAAATCCAAACCCGGCGGCTTGAGTTACGGGTCGGCCGGCACCGGCAGCATCGTGCATATGGGGTCGGCGCTGCTGGTGGCGATGGCCGGCGTGCCGATGGTGCATGTGCCGTACAAGGGCGTGTCGGATGTCTATCCGGCGGTTGCGTCGGGGCAGGTGAACTGGGTAATCGGCGCGCCGTTGTCCGCCATGCCGCTGGTGCGGTCGGGTCGCTTGAAAGCGATTGCCGTCACCGGCCTGACGCGTGCGCGAGTGCAGCCCGATCTGCCGACAGTGCATGAAAGCGGCGTGCCCGGCTACGAAGTGATCGCATGGTTCGGCATGTTCGCGCCCGCCAAAACGCCGATGATGTTGGTGGATAAACTGCAAGCCGAAACCAAACGCGCGCTGCAAGCGCCCGAGGTAATCAAGCGTATGGAAGCCGAAGGCACCGACATCATTGGCAACACGCCGCAGGTATTTGCCGGGGAAGTGAAAGCCGAGCTCGATAAATGGCGCGAGGTGGTGCGGAAGCTCGGGTTGAATACGCAGGGCTAAAACGCGCCGGGCTGGCGTATCATTGATCTCTCAATTCGAAAGAAAAACATGGCCCAATATCTCAAGCAACGCATTGCGCAGGATGTCACCGATGCCCTCGACCAGAAGGTGCGGCAGACGGTCGAATCGATACTCGAGGACGTAAAAAAACGCGGCGATACGGCCGTGCGCGAGTTGTCAGAAAAATTCGACAGGTGGTCGCCGACTAGCTTCAAGCTGTCGCAGGCCGAGATCGACGCGATCATGAAGCAGGTGCCGCAGGGCACCATCGACGACATTAAATTCGCGCAGGCGCAGATACGCACCTTCGCGCAACACCAGCGCGCGGCGCTCAAAGACATCGAAGTCGAGACCCTGCCCGGCGTGAAGCTGGGTCACAAAAATATTCCCGTCGATAGCGTGGGTTGCTACGTGCCTGGCGGGCGTTACCCGATGGTGGCTTCCGCGCACATGAGCATCGTCACCGCGCGCGCGGCGGGCGTGCGACGGGTGATCGCGTGTACGCCGCCGAATCAGGGCGCGCCGCACGCCGAGACCATTGCCGCGATGGTGCTGGCGGGCGCGGACGAGATTTATGTGATGGGCGGGGTGCAGGCGATTGCTGCCATGGGCATCGGCACGCAGAGTATCGCGCCGGTGGACATGCTGGTGGGGCCGGGCAACGCGTATGTCGCCGAAGCCAAGCGCCAGTTGTTCGGGCGCGTGGGCATCGACTTGCTCGCAGGGCCGACGGAGATACTGGTGATTGCCGACGACAGCGCCGACGTGGAAATGATCGCCACCGATTTGCTGGGGCAGGCCGAGCACGGCCCCACCAGCCCGGCGATATTGATTACCACCTCACGCAAACTCGCCGAAGACTTGCCCGCCGAAATCGAAAGGCAGTTGAAAGTGTTGCCGACGGCTGATGTGGCCAGTGTGGCGTGGCGCGACTACGGCGAAATCATACTGGTGGATTCGATCGACGAAGCGGTGAAAGAAGCAGACCTGCAAGCCGCCGAGCATGTGGAAGTGCTCACGCGCGAGCCGCGCTACTTCTTACAGCACATGAAAAATTACGGCGCGCTGTTTCTCGGGCCGCAAACCAATGTGTCGTACGGCGACAAGGTGATCGGCACCAACCACACGCTGCCCACCATGGGCGCGGCGCGTTATACCGGCGGTCTGTGGGTAGGCAAGTTCCTGAAGACCTGCACCTATCAGGAAGTCACCGACGAGGCGAGCGTGGTGGTGGGCGACTATTGCTCGCGGCTGTGCGCGATTGAGCGGTTTTGGGGGCACAAGGAGCAGGCGGATTTGCGGCTGCGGCGGTATGGTGGGCGGAATGTGGGGTTGGGAGCCAAGTAGCAACTCATGCGCGTGGCGTCAATTTTTTCCCTCCCCTTCAAGGGAAGGGTTAGGGTGGGGATGGGGGGGAAGTGTGAGCCACCCCACCCCATCCCCGCCTTCCCCTCGAAGGAGAAGGTGTTACCCGATAGTGCGAACAGGTGCGCCAATGGTGAACATGGCCGGTGACGTGAGTTACAAATTTCGTTTGGAAGGCCGCACCGCGCTCGTCACCGGCGCAGGGCGCGGCATAGGCCGCAGCGCTGCCGTGGCGCTTGCCTACGCGGGCGCGGAGGTGTGGCTCGCATCACGCACGCAAAGCGATCTGGATAATGCGGTCGCGGAAATAAAACAGGGTGGTGGCCGCGCGCATGCCTTGATGTGTGACGTCACCGACGCGGCGGCCGTGAACCGTGCCATCGCGTCGTTGCCGGTGCTTGACGTGCTGGTCAACAATGCCGGCATGAATATTCCGCAGCCGTTTGTGGAGGTGAGCGAGGCCAATCTGGATAAGGTGCTCAATCTGAACATCCGCGCGATGTTCATCACCGCGCAGACGGCGGTGAAAAAAATGCAGGAATCACCCGACAGAAAAACGCGCGGTGGCGTGGTGATCAACATCACTTCGCAGATGGGGCATGTCGGCGCGCCAACACGAACGGTCTATTGTCTGACCAAACACGCGATCGAGGGATTCACCAAGGCGCTGGCGGTGGAACTGGCGCCGCACAACATACGGGTGAATTCGATTGCGCCGACGTTTCTCGAAACGCCGATGACGGCGCCGATGTTCGCCAAGCCGGAATTCGCGAAATGGGTGATGGACCGCATCCCCTTGGGGCGGCTGGGTCAACTTGATGAAGTGGCGGCGGCGGTGGTGTTCGTGGCGAGCGACGCCGCGTCGCTGATGACCGGAACCAGCCTCGTCATAGACGGTGGCTGGACGGCGCAGTAATTACTTGCGGTAGAACGTCGGCCGGTTTCGCGCGGGCGCGGCGCGTTGTTCGTCTTTGTGACGGAAGCTGATGCGGCCCTTGCTCATGTCGTAAGGCGACATTTCCAGCGTGACTTTATCGCCGGCGAGGATGCGGATGCGGTGCTTGCGGATCTTGCCCGACGCGTACGCGGTGACCTCGTGGCCGTTCACCAGCGTCACGCGAAAAATGGTGTTGGGCAACACTTCGTTGACCACGCCCTCGAACTCGACAATTTCTTCTTTAGCCACGTACTGTCTCCGGATCGAACCACGGGCGAACGCGCCGGTTCGGCGCGCTCGTCCGCAGGTAGTGCCTAGACTGCTTTCAGGTTGATGGCCGAGAACCGGCCATCGGTGCCGCGCTCGGCGTCAAAGGAAATTTGCTGGTTATCGGCCAGCGTGCTCATGCCGGCGCGCTCGACCGCGGAGATGTGCACGAAGATATCCTTCGAGCCGTCTTGCGGTGCGATGAAACCAAAGCCCTTGGTGGGATTAAAAAACTTTACGGTGCCAGTAGCCATGTGATCTCCAGGTATTCCAGGTGGGTCCCAATACGATTAGCCACAAGCAAAAATTGCATGCGGCATCAAATGACCAATCGAGGAAGACCAATAGCGGGGCTAACCGACAACCAATTTGAGCGCGGCAGTATGGGCGTAATGGACTGATTTAGCAAGCAAAAACAGACCGCTGCGCCGGGGTAACCCGGTGCGAACGTCCTGATTTCAAGGGAGAAACAGCTTAATTGCCGGTTGCAGGGGCAATTATTGCGATTGCCTCGACCGAGAGATCTCCACCATTACGCCGCAGGGCGTTACAAATAATCCCGCAGGGTTTTCTCCGCCGCCACTTGCGCCAGCGCCCGCGCGCGCCACATGGGCCACGCGCGGTTGTAGTTTTGCGCGGGTACCGAGGCTGCGATTTCGGAATCATGCAGCGTCAGCAGCTTGCCGCCCACGCCCGCCAGCAACTGCGCCTGAATTTGCATCTTGGCGCTCATTTCAAGATAAATGCTGCGCCCGACCGAGCGCGCAAGTGATTCGCCCACCACCACCGCGCCGTGTCCACGCAGCAACGCAGCCGGTTTGTCCGCGACGAACTTCGCGAGGTGCGCGCCGAGATAAGGTGTTTTCACCAGCATATCGGTGCCTTGTTGCGCATCGGCGATATCCCAGTTCGGCACACCGTGGCCGATAAACGCGGCCATATGAAAAATCGGCTTCAGCGTGGCGGTGGTAATCGAAAACGGCACCACCGATTGCGAATGCGTGTGCACCACCGACATCACTTCGGGACGCGTTTTGAAAATTTCGCCATGAATAAAACGTTCACGCACCGACTCGCGCCCGTTGGCATCCTGCGGATTGCTGTCGAGATCGTATTCAATGATGTGCTCTTCGCGCACCAGTTCCGGTGCGATGTGCCCGGCCAGAAAATAACGGTTGGGATTTTTCGCGGAACGCACGCTGACGTGGCCGTAACCGTCAATCACCTGATGTTCGGCCAGTATGCGATAGGCGGCGACGAGGTCTTCGATTTGGTTCATATATTCCTCTTTAAAAACATATGGTTGTATGTATCGCCGTCATTCTGGCGCAGGCCAGAATCCAGTGCGTCATTCGATCCGAAGGATCTGAATTCAAGATGCTTCGCATGATTGAACTCGCTGGATTCTGGCCTGCGCCAGAATGACGGTTGTTGGTATAGATATTTTCTGCGGTTTTACCGTCAATCCGCTTTTATCTTTGCCGCATTCACCACGCGCGCCCAGCGCGTGAGTTCGTTCTTGACCAGATTGCCCAAGCGCTCCGGCGGGCCGCCCGCCGCGTTCATGCCTTGCTTGGCGAGTTGCTCGCGGATATCCGGCAGTTGCAGCAATGCATGTAACTCCGAATTTATTTTTGCGATGGCTGCCTGCGGTGTTGCCGCCGGCGCAAGTATGCCGTACCAGGTTTCGACTTCGAGATTGGCAAGTCCCTGCTCCCTGATGGTGGACACATTCGGAAACGAGGGCGAACGTTCCGCGCCGAGTATCGCCAGCATGTGCAGCCGGCCGTTTTGCACGAACGGCGCAACAGTTTGCAGCGACACCACCATCGCCTGCACGTGGCCGCCCATCAGATCGGTGAGCGCGCCGCCGGAGCCTTTGTACGGCACATGCACCAGATCGGTTTTGGTCTCGAGTTTGATCAGTTCCATGGCCAGATGCTGCGGCCCGCCGTTGCCCGGCGAGCAATAAAGTAGCTTGCCCGGCTGGCGTTGCGCAAGTGCGATGAATTCCTTCAGTGATTTCACCGGCAACTGCGGATGCACCACCAGCGACATCGAACTCGTCGCCACCAGCGATACTGGCGCGAAACTCTTCACCGGGTCGAACGGCAGTTTGGTGGTGAGCGCGGGCGTGGTGCCGAACGAGGTGGCGGTGAATAGCACGGTATGCCCGTCTGGCGCGGCCTTCGCAACAAAGTCAGTGCCGATATTGCCGGTCGCGCCCGCGCGGTTGTCGGTGATTACACTGGTTTTCCAGCGTTCGGCCAAACGCGGGCCGAGAATGCGCGCGAGAATGTCCGCGCCGGTGCCGGGGGTGTAGGGCACGACGATTTGCACGGTGCGGATGGGGAACGTGGCTTCCTGTGCGACAGCGCTGAAGCTGAGTAGGCACGATGCGGCGGCCAGAATACGAAGGGAAGCGGTGTTCATTGGTCTTTCGGTTGTCGATGATTTGCCAAGGCGGATTAAATAAAACAAAAACCCCGTCCCTGTCATTCCCGCTTTCGCGGGAATGACGGAGTGGGTTTTCGCCGCCGCTATTATGCAGCAAAGCCTCGCTGACATACGAAAATTGACAACCCCGCCGCGCGCGGTTTTAATCAGGCCATGAACCAAACTCCTGACACGCCCTGGGTCATCAACCAGCCCGAAGCGATGCACTTCGCGGTCAACCGCGCCACGCTGGTTGATCCGCAAATACTCGAACTCGAACGCCGCCGCATTTTCGATACCTGCTGGATATACGTCGGCCACGAATCCGAAGTGCGCGAGCCGGGTGATTTCAGAACGCGCACCGTTTGTGGCCGGCCGCTGATTTTTTGCCGCGACAGCAAAGGCGAGGCGCGTGTGTATCTCAACACCTGCCGCCATCGCGGCTCGCTGGTGTGCCGCGAGCCCGAGGGCAACGCCAAATACTTCACCTGCTTTTATCACGGCTGGACGTATGATCGCGATGGCGCGCTTTATGGCCTGCCCGGCCAAAGCGCGTATCCGCCGAACTTCAATCGCGCCGAATTCGCGTTGCAGACGCCGCCGAAGGTGGCGAGTTATCGCGGATTTGTGTTTCTCAATTTTGACTCGGGCGCCAATGTGATGTCGCTCGATGATTACCTCGCGGGCGCCAAGGAATATATCGATCTCATCTGCGATCAATCGCCGTCGGGTGAAATGGAAATCATCCCTGGTAGTCAGGAATACGATATCCGGGCCAACTGGAAGCTGCTTGCCGAAAACAGCTTCGACGACTACCACCTGCCGGCAACGCACTCGACCTGGCTCGATTACCTGAAAAATTCCGGCGTCGAAATGAAGCGCCCGGAAAAAGGCCATATGCTACCGGCGCACGGCGTGGGCAAGGTGCTGGGCAACGGACACGCGGTGATTGACAACATCAATTTTCGCGGCCGGCCGGTGGCGCGCTGGATACCGATTTACGGCGAGGCGGCGAAACCGGAGATCGAACGCATCCGCGCCGAGTTGGTCACGCGCCTTGGCGAAGCCCGCGCCGCGCGCGTGGCAGACACCAACCGCAACCTGCTGGTGTTCCCCAACCTGGTGATCAACGACGGATCGTCGGTGACCGTGCGTTATTTCGAGCCACGGGCCGCGGACAATATGGTGGTGCGCGCCTGCGCGCTGGGACCGAAGGAAGAAACGCCCGCCGCCCGCGCGATACGGCTGGATAGTTTTCTCACGTTTTACGGCCCCGGTGGCTTTGCCACGCCGGATGACATCGAAGCGCTGGAGTCGGTGCAGGCGGGCATGGCCAGTTACCGCGAAATGCCATGGTCGGTAATGACGCGCGGCATGGCGAAGGAAGGCGAGCAGTTGAATACCGATGAACGGCATTTGCGTGAGTTCTGGATACAGTGGGATAAGTTGATGCGGGGCGCGGCATGAGAAGCAACACCGTAGGTTGGGCTGCAAAGCCCAACACCAACAGCGTTGCCATGCGTCACCGTTTGCGGGTTGCCACGGGTGATTGTGTTGGGCTTTGCAGCCCAACCTACGGGCACTGATCGACATGCCCGTCACCCGCCAGCAAGTCGAAGACTTTCTCTACGCCGAAGCCGGGTTGCTCGACGCGTGGAAGCTCGACGAATGGCTCACGCTGCTGACCGACGACGCGGTGTATCGCGTGCCGTCCAACGACAAACCCGCGAGCGACCCGAAAGACACGCTGTTCACCATCGCCGACGACATCAACCGCATCCGCGCGCGCGTGACGCGATTAAAGAAAACCACCGCGCACGCCGAGTTTCCACGCTCACGCACGCGGCGCCTGATTACCAATGTGCGTATCCTTGAGGAGAACGCGCAAACCGTAAAGATCGAGGCGAACTTCATCGTGTATCGCTTTCGCCGCAATGAAAGCGTGTACCAGTTCGTGGGACAGTATCGTTATGAACTGCGCGTGGCCGACGCGAGTTTCAAAATCGCATCGCGCGTGGCAATCATCGATGCGATGGAATTGGGTTCGCTGGCATCGGTGAGTTTCATCCTGTAGGGCGGGGCCATCCCGCCTTTTGCGGTGTGCGCAGAAGGCGGGATACGCTGCGCTTCTCGCGCCTTTGGTTGCAGGCGCGAAAATCACGGATGGCGGGATAACTCCCGCCCCACGATTATTTTTTCGCCGCAGCCTTCTTCTTGACCGCGACTTTCGGCACCTTTGCCACCTCGGGTTCCAGCCGTAGCATCTTCATCGCGTTGCCGTAGTAGACCTTGTTGCGCGTGGTGGTGGAAAGTTTCAGTGAATCAATCGCCTTGATGCCGTCGCGGATGAACAACGGGCCGCCTTCGGGATCGAACGGGCAGTCCGTGCCGAATAGCGTGTGATCCGCGCCGAAGAAATCCAGCCCGCAGCGAATCGCAGGCGCCGAGCCGTTAATCGCCGTGTCGCCGTAGAACATCTTGAAGAGTTCCAGCGGTGGCTTGGATAGATTCTTGAGCAGCGTGCGATAGTCCGCATGTGTGGTGCGTGCGCCCATCTGTGACATGCCGAGGCGAATGCGCTCGTCGAAGTAGGGCGCCATGGCGCCCAGATGATGGGTGATGATTTTCATGTTGGGCAGTTTGTCCAGCATGCCACTGAAAACGATGCGAGCCATGCAGGCGCTGGTTTCATAGGGCCAGCCGAACAGCCACCAGATTTCATACTTCGATGAATCCTCGCTGGGGTAATCGGCGAATTTGTAAGTGCGCGCCGGGTGCAGCCAGATCGGCAGATCGTATTTTTTCACGCAGCGTTCAAAGATCGGGTAGAACTCCAGCTCATCCAGTGGACGGCCGTTGACGTTGGTGAACACCTGAATGCCCTTGGCGCCGAGTTTGCGGATGGCGTAATCCATTTCATCGAGCGAGGCTTTGACATTGTTCATCGGCAGCGATGCGACAAACGCGGGGAACAGATCAGGGCGTTCACGCACGATTTCCGCCATGCCGTCGTTGGCGATACGCGCGAGCGCGGGAGAATCATTCGGCCCGGCGAGATACTCGATGGCAGGCAGCGACAGCGTGAGGATTTGTTTGTAGTTGTTGAACTTGCCCATCATCTTGATGCGCGCGTCCAGATCCCACAACACGGGGATATTCATCCAGCGCTGGATGGTGGCGGCGAGCGGCTCGTTGGTGGCCGCGATTTCCTTCATGCGGTCGAAAAACGTTTTCGGGAAAATGTGCGGGAAGATATCCAGCTTGCAGCAATCGTTCATGACTTTCATTTGTAACCTTTTGTTTTAAAATGTATTTTTTGCTCGACTTGCCGATGGCGACCGCGATGGTGAGTACTGCACCTGCTCAGTCAGCCTTTATTTTCGCCGCTATGATGACGCGCGTCCAACGTTCCATTTCGGATTTGACGAGATCGCCCATTTTTTCCGGCTCGCCGCCCACCACGGTCAGCCCTTGCTTGCTCAATGCATCTGCCACGTCGGGCAGTTTCAGCATCGTGTTGATCTCGTCGTTGAGCTTGCGCACGATATCGCGCGGCGTGGCCGCGGGCGCCATCAGGCCGTACCACACATAGGTATCGACGTTGGGCACGCCCGCCTCGCCCAGCGTGGGGGCGTCCGGAAATACCCGCGAGCGCGTTGCGCCGAGTGCGGCCAGCACGCGCACCTTGTTGGCACTCGCCAGCGGCGCTGCGGTGTGCGCCGGCAAAATCATGGCGCTCACGTGTCCGCCGGCGAGTTCCTGCGTCGCCGCCGCCGTGCTTTTATAGGGCACGTGCAAAACGTTGATGCCTGCGTTCAGCTTGAACAATTCCATCGCCAGGTGCTGCGGCGTGCCGTTGCCGGGCGACGCGTAATGCATCGCGCCGGGCTGGGCCTTGGCGAGCGTGGTGAATTCACGCAGCGTTTTGGTCGGCATGGCGCTGCTCACCGCGAATACCAATGGCGTGGTTGCCGCGAGGTTCACGGCCTGAAAGCCGCGCACCGGGTCGTAGCGCGCGTTCTTGTTCAGTGCGGCATACATCGCAAACGTGGCGCCGACCATCATTACGGTATGACCGTCGGGTGCGGCGCGCGCGGTCAACTCCGCGCCAATGGCGCCACTGGCGCCGGTTTTGTTGTCGATCACCACGCCCGTGCCCCAGCGGTCGGAGAGCTTGCGGCCCAGCGTGCGCGCGAGGATGTCGTGGCCGGTGCCGGGAGACGACGGCACGATGATGGTGACGGCGCGTTGCGGATAGGTGATGTCGGCCGCTTGCAACAGGGCGGGCGTTAGTAACGCGGCAGTGCCGAGTGTGATCGTGACACGCGGGTGGTTGAACATCATTTTGCTAAACGGCGTCCGCTTCCAACTGCTCGCGCCAAAACCCCAGCGCCTCCTGCGCCGCGCGATCCGAAAAACTGAACAACACGCAAGCGGATGTGGCCACGAAGCGCAGCGGCTGCCACGGCGGCACGACAAACACATCGTGTGGTGCGAAGTCGAACGCAGCGTCGCCCACGTGCGCCGTGCCGCTGCCTTCAACCACGGTGTAGATTGCGCCATCGGTACTGCGGGCGCCACGACCATTGAAGCCTTGCGGCAGCCGTTGCATGAACGCCGCCATGGTCGGAAACACATGGCCACCGGTGGCCGGATTGATGTAGCGCAGCTTGTAGCCGTGCGCGGCGTGCGGCGGTGCGCTTTTCGCCAGTTGTTCCAGCGCTTCGAGCGTGCGCGCATATGGGTAGCGCAGCAGCGGCGTGCGTGAGTCGGCGGGACGGTAGTCCACCGGCAGCAGATTCGCGCCGTAACGCGCCGCCGCGTCGCCCGTTTCGCGCGCCACCGGCTGACTCTCCTGCGGATGGTTCTCGCGGAATATCGCGCCAAACAGTTGTGCGATCGGCGTATCCAGTCCATCCAGCCATACAACCGGCCCGTTGCCGAGATTGCCGTGGTCATGCCACATCCAGTTCGGCGTCAGCACAAAATCACCCGGCAGCATGGGCGTGCGTTCGCCGTCGACTGTCGTGTAGGCGCCTTCGCCTTCGATGATGAAGCGCAGCGCATTGGGCGTGTGCCGGTGCGACGGCGCGATTTCACCGGGCAGAATAATTTGCAAGCCTGAGAACAGCGATTGCGTGATTTGGTACGAACCGCGCAGCGCCGGATTTTCCAGCACCAGCACGCGGCGCTCGGCGTCACGCGTGGAAATCAGTTCGGTGGCGCGCGCGAGCAACGGGCGCGTGTCGGCGTACCGCCAATGCGCGGGCACGCACGCCGAGCCGGGTTGCATGCGCTGCGTGCGTTCCCACAACGGATTGAGGTTGCGGGGCTGGATGTCGCGCGAGAAACCGGCAAGATCGGGATGAAGGTGAGTGACGGATGACACGGGCGGGCGCTCTTGTGCTGGATTGTCGCCATGGTAGATGAAGTTGCGGCGCGCGGCAAAGCCGAGCCTTGTCCAACGTGGTAT
>DHVE01000092.1 GCA_002412495.1 Betaproteobacteria bacterium UBA5216 | reverse complement strand
GCTTGACGGGGGAGCTTACGATAACGCCCAAGCTCACCGGAAGCCCGCTTGCGGGCGCTCCGGTGAAGCGCAGAGTTATGCATCTGTCTCAATTGACTCGCTCCAGGATTTCGCGCGCCATTTGGTCAACCTCCTCGTCGGCCTCACCAGGCGTTGGAAGTGAGGCCAAACGAAGAAGCTCGGGCTTGAGCACCTGCGCCAATTCGTCGGACTCACCCACTACGCAACGTACAACCCAGTATTTCCAAATATCGTCGTCCGTTTCGAGCACATGACGAATGTGCGGAGCGAGTGGTGCACCGATGCTTGCCAAAAATGGCTGAAGGGTTTGTGCGACCGGCCAATTCATGTCTTGCATCCATTCGACCAACAAAGGAAGGACCGGCGCAACTGCCGGAAAGCCTAAAGCGACGATAGCCTCGGCTTTTTCGGTTTCGATTTTATCGCTTGGCAGAATTGCTTCGAGATCAGGAGGCATAACTTAAAGTCGCCATTATTGGCGACGCTTTACAACCCGTCAAAAAGCTGTATATAATACCAGTTTTAATGAAAAACATCGAATAAAATCAATCTGATAGAAAATTTTAGTACGTCCGAATTCGAAAATGCAAACACCCCCAGTTTCCACGCCTCCGAAGTTGCTGGATCAACTTCGTCACCCAATTCGCCGACTGCATTGCAGCATACGTACTGAGCATACCTATGTCTACTGGGTAAGGTTTTTCATCCGCTTTCAGGGTGTGCGTCATCGACGCGAAATGGGGATGCAGGAGATGGTGGCATTTTTGACGCAACTCGATCTCGTGCGCATGGCGCACGTTACACGGGGACTAACCCCGGCGCACTCGATCCATCAGGCTGCGTTTTTCTTCGGCGCGGCGCCGCGTTTCGCCCAATAATCGGGCGAGGCTTTGAGCCTGGCCAGCGCCTCGGCGGTTTCGGTGCCGGGCGCCATGGACGCCGACGTGCCGGCCATCACTTGATGATGGTCGATGTTGAGCAGGCGGATAAAACTCTGCTGGCCGTGCGTCAGGCCGATGGCGCAGCCAAGTTCAACGATCTGCGGTTCAGTGAAATGTTTGTGCAGGCGCGCCCAGAACGCGTCGTCGGTGTCGAGCCGCCATACCATGGCTTCGGCGAGTGTCAGCGCGGCTTTCTGGCGTTCGCTGTATTGCGT
Source organism: Betaproteobacteria bacterium UBA5216 (assembly GCA_002412495.1). GTDB lineage: Bacteria > Pseudomonadota > Gammaproteobacteria > Burkholderiales > SG8-41 > UBA5216. The sequence continues at coordinate 17,772 of DHVE01000092.1, read as the reverse complement.
GGATTTTTCGAATTCAACCAGACCGTCGTAGTGGGTTTCTTTCAGGCCTTCGTTGGCGCCCTTGATCGAGCGCTGGTTGCCGCAGAATTCGCAGATCACCGAGCGCGAAACGTAAACGCGGCACAGTTCCTTGATGGAATGCTCCAGCACGCCATTCTTGAAGATGTCGCGCCATGCATTGGCAAAAAACCAGAAGCACGCTTGGACATGCGCGCGCACCGCCGAGCTTTCGGGACGCGGCGTGCCTTCGCGCGCGCAGCGTTCCATTTCGACGCGCATCTCGGGCGTCATTTGTTCGAGTGGAATGTAGCTGATGCGTGGTTGGGTCATGATGAACTCCTGCCGGGTTTTAATGGCGTTATTTTACGCTGCCCGCCGCTGCCGCGGTTTTCACGGGCTGTGCGATCGCCGCGCGCAATACCATGGCCAGCGGCAGCGTCAGCAGCACCACCACGCCGGCGACGGCCATGGTTTTTTCGATGCCGATGGCGTCGCCCAGCAGGCCGTAGCCGATGGGCGCGATAATGCCGCACACGGCGCCGGCGGTGTAAACCACGCCAAACGCCCGTGGCAGTTTGTCGGATTCGACCAGATCGCCGACGGTGCCGTAGATCACCGACGAGGTGCCTTGCAGGGCCACGCCGACAAACGGCAGCAGAAAGAATGCCGCCATGCCCGGCAGCACCAGCGTGGCGAGGATGCCCGCGCCGGTGGCGATTTCGGTGATGACGATGGTGCGGATCACGCCGAGTTTTTCGGCGAGCACGCCGCAGAAATATTTGCCGGCCATGCCACCGGCCAACACCAGTGGTACGGCCAGCGCCGCCCAGCCTTCGGGCACGCCCCTGGCGATCAGCAAAAACGCGATAAAGGTGAGAAAGCCGGTGCGCGTCATGCTGTCAACGATATCCACCATGCACAACGCGGCGAACGCGGGCTTGTTACGGATGCCCCAGCCTTTTATTTTAGGTTTGGCGCTGGTTGAATTGCTTGCATGGGCTGCATCGGCGGACGAGCGGCTGTGCGTGTTGGCTATCCACATGAACACGACGACGGCGGTTGCCAGCGCCGCGATGCCGAACCCGGTGACCGGCACTTGCCACGATATGCCGGCAATCACGCACAGGCTGACGATGCCGCCGAAGATGAATTTGCCGACATCGCCCGCGAAGTTGTACGTGCCGAGCGCGGTGCGGCGGCCTTCGCCCGGATAGGCGTGCGAAATGATGGTGGATGACAGCGGATGCTGCACGGCCGATCCCATGCCGGCAAAAAACAGCGCGAGCAGTATCATCCAGAAGCCGCTGGCGGCGCCGAGCGCGATAAACGCGATGCCCGACAGCAGCGTGCCCAGCGCCAGCAAATTACGTTCGCCAAAGCGTTCGGCGATCAGCCCGGCGGGCAACTGAAACGTGGCCATGGCCACGCGATGCGCCGTGCGGATGACGCCAACCTGCGTGAGATTCAGGCCGAATGATTGCGCCAGCAGCGGCAGCAGCACGTAACTCACATCGGAAAGCCCGTCGTGCATGATGTGTGCACCACAACAGGTTTTCAGCGTGCGGCTGGCGTTGGCGGAAGGCATGTCCGCGTTATATCACGGCGGCGCCCAGTGTAGAATCACGCTTTCTTTTGGGCGGGTGGCGTTATGAAGTGGGTAATCGGCGGGTTGTTGCTGGGGGTGGGCGGCGCGGTGTATTCCGGGCGCGTGCCGATGTCGTGGGTGGTTTACAGCTTTGCGCTGATGTTTGTGTTTTGGGGGCTGGCGCTGTTTTTTGCCTACTCGCGCAGCAAGCATCATGGGCTGCTGTTGCTGGGCTTGACGTTTTCCGCTGCGGGCATAGCCGCCGCGGCGATGACCGAGTGGTGGCCGCTGGTGGCCGGCTTCGCGATTGCCTGGGTGCTGCGCGCGATGGGCATGGATCCGCCGCCGGAGGAGATCTCGGGCGACAAGTCCGCGCCGGTGCAAACGCAGGCGCAATCCCCGGAAGGCGACAAGAAAGTCTGACGCGGGCGGCGGCTACGCTAAGCGGCGCGCATTTAAGGTGTACCTGGATTGTATATAAGCATCTGTTTTAGAAGACAATTTACAATCAATAGCTGTTCTATCGTATGCAGGCGGCCATGCCGCGCACCATGTCCTTGAAGTCGTCGAGCCCGTTGTGGCGCGGCATGGCCGCCACGTGCGGCGTGAGGATGACGTTTTCAAAGCCCAGCAGTTCATCGTCGGCGCGTCCGGGTTCTTCATATTGCGGGTCGAGCGCGAAGCCGCCGAGCTGGCCGGAGCGTAACGCGGCCAGCAGTGCGTCGCGATTCACGACTTGCGCGCGCGAGACGTTAATCAGTTTCGCGCCGGGTTTCATTTGTGCGAATTGCGCTTGATCGAGATAGTTGCGCGTGCCCGCATTGGCCGGGAGCTGGATGCACAGCCAATCGCTTTGCACGAGCACGGCCTCGGGCGCGAGGTATTCGACGTGCCATTGGCGTTGCTCGGCCGCGCTGATGGGCGTGCGTTGCGTGCAGATCACGCGCATGCCGAACGCGTGCGCGCGCAGCGCGATTTCGCGGCCGATCTCGCCGAACCCGATGATGCCGAGCGTCGTGCCATACAGAATGCTCATGCCGGGCACGCGCGGCCAACCGGAGTTCGGGGTATAGCCGGTGTCGAAGGCTTTGGGCTGGTAACCGGCGGCGCGCAGTTGTTCAATGCTGATGCGTCCGTGCAGCCGGTGTAGTTTTTTCGACAGCGCCAGCATCAGCATCATGGCGTGCTCGGCGCAAGAAATATTGGCGCGGCGGCGCAGGCTCAGCACCTGAATGCTCTTGGCTTCGCAGGCGGCAACGTCGATGTCGCGCAACAGCATGCCGTATTTCTCCACCACCTTGAGTTTGGGCGCAATCGCAAGTTCCGTCGCGCCGATGGCCAGCGACTCGGTGACCACCGCGATGGCCTCCGGCAGCAGCGCGCGCAAGGTTTCCTGATTTTTCGCGAGACGCACATCGGCGGGGTAGAGCGGCCCGGCCAGCGCGCGCAGTTGCGCCAGCCAGCCCGCGAAATCGGGCAGGTCGTGCGCGAAAAAGTCGGCCAGCGCGGCGAGCCGCTGCGGTTCGATGGTGGGATCGAGAAACGCCTTGAGCATGCGCGGAAACGGATCGTCTTCAACGACGATGACGGGTCGGGTGGTCATGGGAAAGCTCTGGGTAATGGAATCGGGTGAAAGGTGATAGGGGCGATGGAAGCTTGATGGGCGGAAGCGACAGCAGCCTAAAACGGGAAATCGACGAACGTTTCCCGCCGGCGCGATTTGCGCCAGGTTTTGAGCCATGCCTTGAGATAGTGAATATCGCCGAACGCCGCGTAGTCCTTTTTCAGATCACGTATGGCGCGTTTGATCCTGTGTATTTCGGCGTCGAGATTGCGCATGACGTTGCCGGGCGTTAGGGCGGCAAACGGGTCGAGCATGGACTGGGTTGTGTAGACGCTTTCAACCCGCATGATCTCGTGCTTCAGTTCGGCCAGTTGTTCGCGCAGAATTTTGTTGTAATGCTTGAGCCGGTCTTCGCCCACGTTATTGATGTGGGTCTGGTCTATTTGTTCCAGCTCCAGTTGCAGTTGCAGCAACAGTAGCAGATTGCGTTTGTCGTAGGCCTCGTTGACGCGTTGCATCAGCGCCGTTTTGCGCTCGCGCTCAGCCGGGTCGGGCTCGCGGTCCGGATGCAGCGCGCTTGCCAGTTTGCGGTAGATTTCGCGGATCGATAGGTGCAGTTGCTGTGCTTCGGATTGCGCCCGCGCTTCGGCCGCGAGCTGCCGGGGGGATTTCTTGCGGTTGGCGTGACGGGCTTGCGCGGCTTCGCGGGCGGCGTCTTGCCGTGATTCTTCTTCGATAATTTTTTGGTGAGCGTGCGCCAGCAGGTCTTCGGGCGAGGTGAGATCGACGTCATCGTCGAGCTCGAAACCGAGCACTTCTTCCATGGCGGATTTGAGTTCCGCCTGATTCGCAGCCTCGGCAGCGTCGTAATCGACGGCGCTGTACTGGTTGAAAATCGCTTTCAGTTCATCATCGTCGCGCGTCAGCAGGATGTCTTCTATGCGCTCGACGATGATGGCCGCGAGTTTGCGTCGCTCGGTTTTGGACAGATTGGCCTGCTGGTTGGCGTCGTCCAAACGCCGCACCAGATTGACTTGAAGTTCCTCCGAATCCTTCAGGAGCGGCATCAGTTCCGCGGTGTACTTTTGCTTGTAGGGCGTTTCGAGCGCTTCCCAGGCGGCCAGCGTGGCGCGCCCGCGCTCAATTTGCTGGATCAGCGAATTGAACGTCTTTTGATGCTTGGAGAGATGGGGCTGGTCCTGGTTCCTGGCGATGCTGACGGTTCTTGACGGCGTGCTGCTCATGGGGGACAGGCCGTCTCAAGACGCTTCGGGGTCGATGCGCAACGCGCGGCCCACGCGGGTGTGCATGTTGTAGGCGCCGATCAGAATGGTAAGTTCGACGATTTGCGCGTTGCTGTAATGCGGCTTCAGTTTATCGAACACCCCGTCGGGCACGTCGATGTCGAGCGTCATGGCATCGGTGTAGGCGAGCAACGCGCGATGCGCCGGTTGGAACAGATTGGAGTGTTCGCTGTTATCGAGCGCTGCCACCTGCTGCGTCGAGAGGCCGGCTTCGGGCGCGTATTTCGTGGCGTGTATCTGGAATTGATAATCCGCGCCATTCAGTTGCGAGACGCGCAGGATCGCGAGTTCGCGCGCCTGATCATCGAGCGCGGTGTTGAATCGAATCGCCGAGTTAAACGCCTGCCACGCCTCGGCAAGCGACGGACTGTTCAGCAGCACGCGATACAAATTGAGCAGCTTGCCGCGCCGCGCGCCTTTGAGTTTTTCAACCAGTGCGGCGAGCGCGGCATCATTCGCGGCGTTATCGATGAGGGGTACGCGGGCCATGGGGATTTTTCTAACTGTTTGTTTTTAAATGATAAATATTGCGGATTGCGTGTTGCTGAAAATCGCGCGGCGGGTGGTGGGTTGCCTGCCCTCGCTGTTGCGCACGCCTTCAGTATCTTCAGGTACGACGCCGGAGATTATAGGCGAATCACACGCGCTCACGGCGCGCCGAATCCGCCGCCGCCGGGCGTTTCGATGACGAAGATATCGCCGGCTTGCATTTGGACTTCCGCGCAGCCGCCGAGTTCGAGTATTTCGCCATTGCGGCGTTCAACACGATTACGGCCCGTCTCGCCCGGCTGGCCGCCCGCCATGCCATACGGAGGCACGCGGCGATGGCTCGACAGTATCGCCGCCGTCGCGGGTTGCAGAAACCTTACGCGCCGCGTCGCGCCGTCGCCGCCCTTGTGTTTGCCGGCGCCGCCGCTGCCCGCGCGAATCTCAAAACGGTCGAGCAGCACCGGAAAACGCCACTCCAATACTTCGGGATCGGTAAGACGCGAATTGGTCATATGCGTCTGAACCACGCTAGCGCCATCGAAGTCTGGTCCGGCGCCCGAGCCGCCGGAAATGGTTTCGTAATACTGATGCTGTTCGTTACCGAAGGTGAAATTGTTCATCGTGCCTTGCGATGCGCCCATGCCGCCATTTTTGCCCAGCGCGCCGTACAGCACATCGGTGACGCATTGCGAGGTTTCCACGTTGCCGGCAACCACGGCGGCGGGGTGGCGTGGGTTGAGCATGCAGCCTTCCGGGATTATGACGCGCAGCGGCTTCAGGCAGCCGGCGTTGAGCGGTATATCGTCGTTCACCAATGAACGGAATACATACAACACGGCGGCCATCGTCACCGCGGATGGCGCGTTGAAATTGCTGTCGCGTTGCGCCGAGGTGCCGGTGAAATCGATGACCGCGCCACGCGCGGCGTGGTCGATGGCGATGCGCACTTTAATCACCGCGCCGTCGTCCATTTCATAGCTGAATGCGCCGTTCTTCAGCGCGCCGATCACGCGACGCACGGAGGCTTCGGCGTTGTCCTGCACATGGCGCATGTAACCGTGCACCACATCAAGGCCGAACTCGGCGACGATGCGCGCGAGTTCCGTCACGCCTTTCTGATTGGCGGCGATCATGGCGCGCAAGTCCGCGAGATTCTGATCGATATTGCGCGACGGGTAGCGCGCACCGGCGAGCAGGGCACGGGTTTCGGCTTCGCGCAGACGGCCTTGTTCCACCAGCAGGAAATTGCTGATCAGCACGCCTTCTTCGTCGATGTGACGGCTGTTCGGCGGCATCGAGCCGGGCGTGATGCCGCCGATGTCGGCGTGATGTCCGCGCGAGCCGACATAGAACAGCAGCGATTTTCCGTCGCCACTAAAGACCGGCGTAATCACCGTGATGTCGGGCAGATGCGTGCCGCCGCGATACGGGTCGTTCAACATATACACGTCGCCCGCGCGCATGCGGCCCTGGTTATCCCGAATGATCGAGCGCACGCTTTCGCCCATCGAGCCCAGATGCACCGGCATGTGCGGTGCGTTGGCGATCAGGTTGCCGCCGGCGTCGAACAGCGCGCACGAGAAGTCGAGCCGTTCCTTGATGTTGACCGAGTAAGCGGTGTTGGCGAGGGTTACGCCCATCTGCTCGGCGATGGCCATGAACAGGTTGTTGAAGATTTCGAGCATCACCGGATCGACATCGGTACCGATGGCTTTGTTCGCCTGCCGGGGCTGGCTGCGCGTGAGGAGCAAGTGGCCTTGTGCCGTGACTTCGACCTGCCATTCGGGTTCGACCACGGTGGTGGCGTTGGCGTCGGTGATGATAGCGGGGCCCGCGATGCGATTGCCGGGTTTGAGGTTGTCGCCTCGATAAAGCGGGGTGCTTTGATAGCCGCCCCCGCAAAACATTTGAACGCGAGTTTCAGCGGAGACCGACTCCGTTACAGCAGTGTGTGCGGGCGTGGCGTCTGCCGTGACTTCACGCTCGCATGACGACGCCTCGACTGCAACTGCCTCAACCATGAGCGCGCGGCCCGGCATCAAAAAACTGTATCGGGCAAGATACGCCGCTTCAAAGCCGCGAGTCGTGTCAGCCACGGTACCGAAGGCTACGTTCAGCGCGGTGTCGGTGCCATCGTACTTGATGTGCGCACGGCGGGTAATGACCATGTTTTCATTTGTCACGCCTTGCGCAGCGACTTCGGCGCGGGCCGCCTGTTCCAGCGTGTCCAGTATGGAAATCAAGCGCGGCAACAGGGTTTCATTCAACCGCGCTTCAACCGCTTGTTCGCGCATTGCCGTGATGTCGGCGAGTCCCATGCCGTAAGCGGATTGCACGCCCGCGTAGGGGTGAATGTAGATGCGCGGCATGGCCAGCGCGTCCGCAACGCGGCAGGCATGCTGGCCGGCCGCGCCACCAAAACACGCAAGCGTGTAGCGCGTGACATCGTAGCCGCGCGCCACGGAAATTTTCTTGATGGCGTTCGCCATGCTGTCCACGGCGATGCGCAGGTAGCCTTCCGCTACCGTCTCAATGGATTGTAAGGTATTGTTTTTATTTATTATTTTATGCAGCGCCTGAAACCGTTCGTGGGCGGCCTGGCGATCCAGCGGCGCTGCACCCGATGCGCCGAACACCGCCGGAAAATAATCCGGCTGGATGCGCCCCAACAGCACGTTGCAGTCGGTGACCGTGAGCGGGCCGCCGCGTCCATAACACGCGGGGCCCGGTTGCGCGCCCGCCGAATCGGGGCCAACGCGCAAACGCGCGCCGTCGAAATGCAGAATCGAGCCGCCGCCCGCCGCGACGGTATGGATGCTCATCATCGGCGCACGCATGCGCACGCCCGCGACTTGCGTGTCAAAGGCACGCTCGTATTCGCCGGCAAAATGCCAGACGTCGGTGGAGGTGCCGCCCATGTCAAAGCCGATGATGCGATCAAACCCGGCGGCCTGTGCGCAGCGCGCCATGCCCACCACGCCACCGGCGGGTCCCGACAGCACGCTGTCCTTGCCGTGAAAGCGCCGCGCATCGGTGAGGCCGCCGCTGGACTGCATGAACATCACTTGGACATCGGGCAATTCGCGCGTGACGTGATCGACGTAACGGCGCAGCACGGGCGACAAATAGGCATCCGCCACCGTCGTGTCGCCGCGCGAAACCAGTTTCATCAACGGGCTGACCTCGTGCGACACCGAAATTTGCGTAAAGCCGCAATCGCGTGCCAGCGCCGCGAGTTGCTGCTCGTGCCGGGGGTAACGATAGCCATGCATCAGCACGATGGCGCACGCGCGCAGGCCGCTGTTGTAGGCGGCATCGAATTCGAAACGCGCTTGTCGCAAGTCGAGCGGCGTCAGTATTTCGCCGTGCGCGCCGATGCGTTCATCGATTTCATGTACGGCGGTGTAGAGCATTTCGGGCAGCACGATGTGCCGGGCAAAAATGCGCGGACGGTTCTGGTAGCCGATGCGTAGCGCGTCGCGGAATCCGCGCGTGATAAACAGTGCCAGCGGCTCTCCCTTGCGTTCGAGCAACGCATTGGTGGCAACCGTGGTGCCCATCTTGACCGCGGCGATGCGCTCGGCGGGGATCTGCTCGCCGCGGGCCACGCCCAGCAGTTCGCGGATACCAGCCAGTGCCGCATCGTTGTAGCGGCCGGGATTCTCCGACAACAACTTGTGAGCGATGAGCGTGCCGTCCGGACGCCGGCCGACGATATCCGTGAAGGTGCCGCCGCGATCAATCCAGAATTGCCAGCGGGCCGCTGGTGGTTGGGTATGCATGGGCGGGGGATGCTAACAGCAATCGGGCGCTTATTTAAGAACGGTGTTACGCGGATCCGCCGCGAGCAGTTGAGTGCACGCTTCACTCAGCATGGCACGTTGTTTGTGAGAGAGCCTCGCCTCATGCGGCTTTAGCAACTTCACAACATTCTCGTACTGCCGGCCCCGAAAGGCATGCCCGGCGCGCGTTACGGCGCGCTCGAACTTGGGCTCAATAAACGGATCCAGCTCGGCATGGGCGCGGGCTCGCGTTGAAGGCCACTGTGCCAGGTTGCTTCCCGTTTCATAGCTCACATTCGATTCGAAATCCCAGTCGTCAGGGTCGCGGCCTGTCCTTTGCGCCCACGCCTCCGCAGCTACGCCCAGCAGCGGTTCACACCATTGATCCAGGGTCTTTGGCATGCGCTCCGGACGCGACAGAATCTCCTCATAATACTGGCGGCCCTTGGCGACGACGTAGCAGCGCGCATAAAGAAACCCGTCATCGGATTCCCCCGATTCACCCGCATGCCTGGCGAAGATTTCGCCGTCAAGCTTGTAAAGCATTTTGCACAGGTATTCCTCGTAAGCCCGTATCTCCTTGATGGGAAGTAAGGTCAAAGCGGCCACCACCGGGGCGACGGCAAGAGACTCATCGCCGGCAGCCAAGGCGGCTTGGTCAACGTTGCCGGTAACAAGCCAAAAGTCGTCGATGTTCATAGGGGGGGCTGAACGGTCAAATCGGTTCAGGCAATCTCGCCTGACCGCAGGGAAAACCAAAAGTTACGCCATCATTGCAAGTCGCGCAAGGCGGTGAAAGGTATCGTTGCGGCTTGTTGGATGCAGGCTTCGCATTGGCAATGTCATGGCTTCTGGAATGATGCAAAATTGTACGAGAGTTATACTTATGGCCGATGTTATGCAACGTCAGCACTGTCTTTCAATCTTGACATCGGGGGGAGTTGAATGGATCAACGCAGCGTAGAAGAATCCGAGGAATACACCAGCCTTGCCAGAAAATCATGGACCGCATACGCGTTTGTGGCCATTTTTATGCTGCCAGTCTTGGTGCTCGCGGTGTTTGCCTGGCCCAGGACCGCACTTGGCAGCGTAATATTGGTGGTCTTCGCGATTGGGGGTATGGCTTACACGTTCCTGTATTTGAAGAGTTATCACCTTTATTATGATGAGGATGGCGTCTGGGTTTATTCGGGGTTTCTGCCTTGGCAAAAAGGTGTTAGCGGTGTGAAATGGCGAGACCTTGATGAAGCGACATTTACGCCTTCCTTTTTAGGCTGGCTGTTCAAGTCATACACCATTCAGGTTTGCCACCGCTTCACGAAGGCAGACGAAATGGTTTTTACGCATTGTGCGCATGGTCAGGACGCGGTGCTGGCGATCAACGAGTATCATGAAGAATTGATCCGGGGCGATGAGGATGACGATGAGGACGAGGACGAGGACGAGGATTGTTGAGCAACAGTTTGTGTCCCATGTTATCCGCCAGATATTCTGCGGCGTCGACTATTCTTTGGGTGCCGCAGTGCTACCATCCTCCCGGGTAACCATCAGACGATGCGGTTGACCGCCTGGGTTCCATAGGACAGATTATTCGCTGCTGAAAAGGAGGCTCGCATTCCGATTCCGGTTATCGTCAATTTGAACGGACGCTTGGATAACACGGGCCGGTTGTTGTTCGGAGCCGGATGCCGTGAAGACTTGCCTGCCTTTTTCGTTGAGTGGGTGAAGAGCGGTGCGGCTCGGTGGGGTGTGCGTTGAGTCTGCTCCGCGCACTTCTGCAGCCGAGATCGATTGCCGTTGCCATCACGCCCGGGGATCAAGGGGTCGGGCAGATCATCGTGTCCAACTTGTGTGCCGCCGGTGCCCCGGGGGGCGTTTTTGTTGTTGCGCGGGGTGATCGCTCGAAGTTACAGGGTACCCAGAATACGATGAAAGATTGGCTGGAACTGCCTGTTACCCCTGATCTCGCAATCATTTGCACTGCCGCAGGCGAGGCCGCCGAATCCCTTGATTTTGCAGGCAAGCGAGGCATCAAGACTGCTGTCGTCTGCACCGACGATCCGGATGGCCGCGGTTCGCACACGCCACTGAAGCGGGAACTGCTGGATGCCGCGCGCCGTCACGGATGCCGGTTTCTCGGGCCGGGCTCGGCGGGGCTCAATTTGCCTGCTGCATCGGTTAATGCCAGTTGGATCTCCGAACATCCTGCGGTTGGCAAGCTTGCCCTGGTGTCGCAGTCAGGCACTGTTGCGGCAAGTGTTGTTGGATGGGCAAAATCCCGGGGCATCGGCATGTCACGTTTAATATCGGTCGGTGACGAAGCAGACCTTGGCGTCGATGCCATGCTGGATACACTGGCCGCTGACACGAGAACGCACGCTATCCTGTTGCACATACACGCGCTTTCGAATGGCCGTGCATTCATGACGTCCGCGCGTGCGGCGGCCCGCATAAAACCTGTGCTCGTGCTGCGGCCTCCCCACGTAACCTCGGACACGATGGCTGAACTAAACGACGGCCGGGAAGACATATTCGATGCGGCATTCGCCCGCGCCGGTCTTCTGCGTGTCCACGATACCGAGGAATGGTTTAGTGCGGCGGAAAGCGTGTTGCGTCCGATGAGGCGGCGTGGGGGCAAGCTCGCCATCGTTGCCAACGGCAGCGGCTCCGCCATGTTGGCAGCAGCGTTTGCCGGGGGCGAAGGGGTGCTCGCGAATCTCTGCGATACGACGATGGCGCAACTTTGTGTTGTCAGTCCCGGTACAGTCTCGGTCGCGAATCCATTGGTCTTGCCCAGGCAGGCCAATGCCGATCAATACAGGCAGGTGCTCGCCATTTTGCGCGAAGACCAGGGTGTTGCCGGTGCTATCGTCATTTGTTCTCCATCGCTGGTGTGCGCTGGCGCCCAGGGGAGCCATGAGGCGGCGATTCTCCAGGCGATAGCTGCATCAGCGACGCAGTCTGATTTGGAAGTGTCTGTGTGCTGGTTCGGAACTTCGCTCGACAACGATTGCCGGGCGGCGCTGAATGCCGCCGGCGTGGTGTCTACGAGTTGCCCGAACAGGCTGTGCGCGCATTCATATATCGCGAGCGTCACCGCAGAAACCAGGAAACGCTGCGGCAGGTTCCGGACTCGCTGCGGCAGCAATTCGTAATTCATCAGCAGGAAGCGCATTCCGATGGTCCGGTGCATCGCCATGCGTTGATGACCAAGGACGAAACGGAAAGTGCGGCATTTCTGGGCGCATATGGAATGATCTGCGGCGCGGTTATGTCGGGAAGACATTCGCTCGGCGAAGCTGAAGGCAACACCGTGTTGCGTGCTTTTGGAATTCGCGTTGCGGATGGGCTTGATGCAAGTCAGGCGAAAATACCGCTGTTGCTGGCAATAGCCAACGACCCGGACTTTGGTCGGGTGATTCTGATCGACGCGGCTGGTGTGCGCACAATAGCGCTCCCGCCATTGAATCGCGAACTTACGCGGGCATTGGCGACCGCCGCGCAGGCACGCCTGCGGTCAGCGACAGGTGTTGATGTTCCAGTCGATGCCATCCAGGCGGGCGCGATCCGGGTGGGTGACATAGCATGTGATCTTCCGGAGATCGTTTCGCTTGAGCTGCGCTGTGCGGATTTTGATGACAAAGGGCTTGTTTTTCGCGCGAGCAGTATGCGTGTGGCTGAGCCTGGCCGAGCCGATGATCACCTGTCGTTGCGCTCTTATCCGCGTGACCTCGAAGAGCACCTGCGCACCAGGGATGGGCGGGATGTTCTTGTCCGGCCGATGCGTAGCGAGGATGTTCGGCTGTATCGCGAGATGCTCGACCGTATACCGAAGGACGACCTGTACCTTCGGTTCTGCAGCCAGTACAGTGATATTACGCAGGCCATTCCGACCGATTTGCTCGCGAACCTTGTGCACTTGGACTATAGCCGCGACATGACTTTTATCGCGGTCGGAGCCGATGAAGCCGGTGTGCCGGCAGCGCTCGGCGTGGTTGATGCATTTTTGTCGGCCGGTGGTGAGGAAGCGGAGTTTTCCATTCTGGTCCGGAGCGATCAGGCTGGCTCAGGCCTTGGAAAAGCGCTGATGACGAAGATAATCGATTACTGTCGCGCCAAACGGGTTGACTCGCTTTTTGGACTCGTGCTGCGCAAGAACTCCCGAATGCTTGGGCTTTCGAAGCGGCTTGGATTCTTGAGAATGCAGGACGATGAAGCCGACGAGGATATGGTGAAGGTTGCATTGGATCTGCGATCAGGCCCGGTGAAAAACTGAGCTGATGGTCGAAGAGATCGGCGGCTGCCGCAACAATCAACCACTGAACAGCGCCGTTGATGCAGCGTCTCGCCGGCGTTGTTGCCGAGTTCATTAGTCACCAGAGGCAACATACAGTGGCTGGCGATTGCTCTGGATTTACGATGTCAAAGAGATTTCTGCGTGAGGCGAGGTTATTTCCGCTTGAGGCGAGGCTGTGTGTTCGGTACGCGTGCCCGGCATTTCCAGCATGCTACCGCAGGTGCGGTTCCGGCCTTCGCGCTTTGCACGGTACAGTTCACTATCGGCGAGCGCTACAAGACTGGCGGCTTCACCATGATAGCCGGCTGTGCTGACCGCAACGCCGATGCTGACGGTGACGAGGTCGTTTACATCGGACAGGGCGTGCTCGATGCGCAAGTCGCGCACCAGTTGACCCAAACGTTCGGCTACAGCGAGCGCGCCCGGTAGATCGGTTCCAGGCAGTATGCAGGCGAATTCTTCGCCGCCGTAACGCGCAGCGAGATCGCAGGGGCGCATAAGCCCGGATTGAATGGCGGAGGCAACCCGGCGCAGACAATCGTCGCCGGCCTGATGTCCGTAGCGGTCGTTATAGCGTTTGAAGTAATCGACGTCCATCAGCAGCAGTGCAAAAGGCGCCGCTATTCGCGCGGCGCGGCGCCACTCAACGCACAACTGCTGGTCGAAACAACGCCGGTTTGCCACTCCGGTCAGCCCGTCGACCAGCGCCATCTGGCGTAACAGATCCGCTTGCGATTTCAGGGTCAACTGCGTCCGTATACGCGCGCGAACGACGGGCGGGCTGATGGGCTTGGCGATAAAGTCGACCGCCCCCAGTTCGAGACCATGCGTTTCTTCGTCTGTGTTGTTATGGGCGGTTACAAATATCACCGGAATGTCACGCGTGTCATGGTTCGCCTTTAGCCGCGCGCATACTTCGTGTCCATCCATTCCGGGCATGACGACATCGAGTAATACCAGATCGGGTGGATTGTCTCTGCATATCGCCAGCGCCTTTTCCCCGCTGGTGGCCATCAGCACCTGATACTCGGAGGAAAATATCCGGTATAAGGCCTGAATGTTGACCGGTTGGTCATCAACCACCAGGACGCAGGGGCGCTTTTTGCCCGCACCGGGGAACTGCGACGAAGTCGCGGGTATATCGTTCAAATTCATGTCGTGACTTCCTGCGTCAGTGCCTGGCAATGCGCCAGCGCCGATTCGAAATCGAGTGCGGTCATGGCTGCGTCCAGCGACTGACAGTTCTCCTTGCCATGGGCGGCGTCGAGTGCCTCCTGTAGTTGTTCGTACATTTCAACCGCACGCATGTCGGCGCAGCGCAGGAGTTCGACCAGTTCATGCAACGATCTACGCAGTTTCGACTTGTCGGGTGCGGGAATGACCTTGCTTCCGGCGGCTTCAGGCCGGGATGTGGCCGCACCCAGAGCGCTCGCGAGGTGCGCGATGTCGTCCAGTGTGGTGTTTGCCACGGCCTGCAGACGGTCAGCCAGTTCCGGGAACCTTCCGCAGGCACCGTTTTCAATCTCCTGTTCCACTTCGGCGGCGAATTGTGCCAGAGGCCGGATGCCCAGCGTTGCGGCCAGACCCTTGATGGTATGCATCATTCGGCCGGCTTCTTCGTATCCCGCTTCATCTTTCTGTCGCAGGATGTCAATCGTTTGTGAGCACAAGGGCCGCAGATCCCCGGGGAAGGATTCGAGCATGCGCAGATATACCGAGGGCTTGCCCCCCATGCGCTTGATGGCCTCATCGAGCGCTATGCCGCGCCCGGCGGCTCCCTGCAGTAATGCCGGTGCAATCGAAAGAGGGGCTGGGCGCGGCCGCGACGCGGCGTGATGCGACCGGGGTGCGGCGTGTCCAGCGTGCCGCAACAATGTCGCCACCAGTTGTTCGAGGTCGAAGGGCTTGCCGACATGATCATTCATGCCTGCGGCGAAACACGCATCCCGATCCGCGGCCATGGCGTTGGCGGTCATCGCGATAATCGGGAGCGCGGATTGGTTATGCCGCTGGCGGATTTGCGCGGTCGCGGTGTATCCGTCCATCACCGGCATCTGGATGTCCATCAACACTGCGTGAAATAGTGGGCTGGCCGAGAATACGGCCGCGACGCCGAGCGCGCCGTTGTCAGCAAGTTCAACGTGTGCACCCTCGTCCGCGAGCAGTTCCTGTGCCACCTGCTGATTGTTTGCGTTGTCTTCGACCACCAGTAGATGCATACCTTCAAGGCGCCGCGTTCTGGGTTGCGACGGCCGGCTAACGGCATCTGATTGCGCGTAGTCACGGCGTGCGCCAGCCACCGCGTCGAACAGCATGGAGGCGGTTGCCGGCTTCACCAGAAAGCCATCCAGTAAAGCCTGTTCCTCAGTGCTGCGCTGCGAGAGCTTTTCGCGCCCATGCGCAGTGACCATCATCAACAACGGCGCTGTCGTGCGGATACCTGTCATCTGCCGGATGCGAAGGCTGGTTTCCCAGCCATCGAGCCCCGGCATGTTCCAGTCCACGAAGACCGCCTGATAAGACGTGCCATTGGCAGCTCGTGCCTCGACCATTGCAATGGCTTCCTCGCCGCTAGCGGCGACGTCGGCGTGCCAACCCATGGACTGCACCATCGTAGTCAGCACCTCCCGCGCACTGGCGTTGTCGTCAACGATCAGGGTATGCAGCGTGTCGCAGACTGGTGGCGCAAGCCGATTGGGCGAGGAGGCTTCTTCTTTGTCTGTGCCGCCTCGCGCGAAGCGGACACAAAAGTGAAATGTGCTGCCTTTGCCCAGTTCACTTTCAAGTTTGAGTTCGCTTCCCATCAGTCCCACCAGACGCTGGCTTATCGCCAACCCCAGGCCAGTGCCGCCGAAGCGGCGCGTCGTAGAGGCTTCGGCTTGCGAAAAGCCATTGAATATGTGCACCTGATTTTCGGGGCTGATGCCGATTCCACTGTCACGCACGGCAAAATCCAGCACAGTATATTGTTCGGTGGTTTCGATCACCCTGATGCGCAGAATCACTTGGCCGCTGCTGGTGAACTTGATGGCGTTGCCGCCCAGATTGATCAGCACCTGCAAGAGCCGCATGTCGTCGCCTACGATGCTGCGCGGCATCGCCGGATCGATATCGAACAGTACCTCGATGTCTTTTGTCCCGGTGCTGGCGGACAGAATGACGGAAAGGTCGCGCAGCAGCCGGTCGATGCGAAACTCGCGTGGATCGAGCGCCATCTTGCCGGCTTCTACCTTGGAGAAGTCGAGTATGTCGTTGAGCAGCCCCAACAGCGATTTCGCCGCGCCTTCCGTTTTTGTGGCGTAATCGAGTTGCCGCTCCGTCAGCGTCGTATTTTGCAGCAGCTTAAGCATGCCGAGGATGGCATTCATGGGCGTGCGGATTTCATGGCTCATGTTGGCCAGGAACTGGGACTTTGAACGGGATGCGGCTTCGGCGGCTTCGGTCTTGCAGACAAGCTCGCCGCGCGCCCGCAGGTTCCGAATACCGAATGCGAGAACCGCCGCAAACTGCTCGAGCAACGCGATTTCATCGGCATCAAATGCGCTGGGCTGCTTCGCATGCAGGCACAGTACTCCGGTCGAGGTGCTGTTGACTTTCAGGGGAAGCACGATGCAGGAGTGGTAGTAGTGCAGACGTGCATGTTCCCGCCACGCGGTGCCGTTGGCATCGGTTAGCAAGTTGCGGCAGGCAAGGGGCCGTCCGCGGAGTAGAGCGATTGTCGCTGGGTTGTGATCACATTTGCGGACGGCCGACGGCGTGTGGATGTCCCGCAGCCACTCATCCCCAGCGCCTGCCAACGCAACCGGACGAACCGAATGCAAGGGTTCGTCCTCCCCGTGCTCTGCGTATCCGACCCAGGCGACCTGGAAGCCACCGGTACTGACGGCGGTGTCGCACATGCGGCGCAACAACTGCATTTCGTCGTCCGTATGCACCATGACTTGATTACATTCGGCTAACATGGACTTGGTGCGCGCCGCGGCATCGGCCGCGGCGCGAGAGCGTCCGATGGATACGAAAGCGCAAAGCATCACCAGTACCGTCGCTGCGAGAACGATGCCTTGCAGCATCAACGCGGTGCGGCCATCCACCACTGCTTTTTCGTATTCGTCCTTTACGCGGCTTGCCTGTATGGGCTGCAGGCGTTCAATGGGTTTGACGATTCCCAATTGGATTTTTGGCCACTCGTCTTCCAGCAACAGAGTGAGTTGTTTGGGATTCTGACTGACGTAGGCTTTCTCGAGTTGTCCCAGAAATGCAAAGAATAGAGGCAATGATTTCTCTATGGTGGCGACCATCTCCTTGCCGTCTTCTCCCATGCGCTCAATAGCCGATATGGCTTTGTATTCGTTCCACAATTGCGGCACGAGCCGGCGCGCATCCTTCAATTGATTCAGAGAGCCGGTCTTGGAGGTTTGCTCGAGCAGAACGCCAGCGATGCGAAATCGGACATCCTTCAATGCGGTATCGATTTGGTTTAAAGCCGCCATCGGCAGCACATTATGTTGGTACACGGAGGCCAACGTATGGTTGTACTGCTGGTACGAGTGGCGGGCGCCCAGGCCCAACAGCAGGGCGAGCGTGCCGGCCGCGATTACGCTCGCGATGAGCTTGCCCCGCGCATTCCTCAGGATAGGCATTTTCGACTCCTGTCAGCTAGCGGTTGCGTCGCATCCGGTGTGGCGGGAAACCACTAATTGATCGGATAGTCCTTGGCTTTCCACTCCGGGTACCCGGAGTGGAAAGCCAAG
>DHVE01000020.1 GCA_002412495.1 Betaproteobacteria bacterium UBA5216 | reverse complement strand
AATACCTTGCAACAGGAACTCAAAGGCAAGGTCGCCGTAGTCACCGGCGCCAGCGTAGGCATCGGCCGCGTCATCGCCACCACACTGGCGGCGGAAGGCATGTGCCTCGCACTCGTGGCGCGCCGGGGCGAACTGCTCAATACCTTGCAACAGGAACTCAACCAAAGCGGCGCCGCGACATCCCTCGTGATCGCCAGGGATTTGACCGAGCCGAACGCAGGCGCCGACATACGCGACCAAGTGCTGGCCGCATTCGGCGGCATCGACGTGCTGGTCAATAACGCCGGCGGCTCGCGCCCGCTGCCCATTGATGCGCCGGAGGAAGCGTGGACCGAAGCGATAGAACTCAATTTCACCGCCGTGCGCCGCCTGACGCACGCATTTTTGCCGATGATGATCGAGCGGCGCAACGGCCGCATCATCAATATCACCGGCACCTCCGAACCCCGCGGCCTCAACGCGGCGTATTCGGCGAAGGCGGCGGTCTACGCTTGGGCGAAAGGCCTGTCACGCGAGATCGGCCAGTACGGCATCACCATCAATTCGCTGGCGCCGGGCCGCATTATCAGCGAGCAAATCGTCAATCGCATCAATCCGGGCGACGCAAACCGCGACCAATTCGCGCGCGACAACATCCCGCTCGGCTACTTTGGCGAACCGCAAGACATGGCGAATGCGGTGGCGTTTCTGGCGTCATCCAAGGCGCGGTATATCACTGGCGAGATATTGCATATCGATGGGGGTATGCGGCGGTTTGCGTTTTAAGAACGGGGCTTTTCTGGCGTGCATAAGCTGTGATTAGACAGTTGGCGTGAGAGATTCACCAGCAAACAAAGCGCCGCTTCGCATAAACTATCGGGGTTTGTGATTATTGATGAAGGGATCAGTGGTCTGTATTAAGTGGCATATGAGCGACATCGACATTTCTGATGAGGATTATCTAGCTTCAGTCCGAAAGGCGCGCGAAGAATCCGTACGCTTCTTTGACGCTGCTAACAAACTTGAGCGCGAGCGCTGGGTCGTGAATGAATTTCTCGGGAACCTCGGTGTTGAATTCGTGGAATCTGAAATTCAGTGCGTTGCCGACGAACCACCTGATATTCGCTTTCGGTCGGCCTCCTTCGAAGTAAAGGAGATACTTAACAAGGGTCGTCGCAGGCACACTGCCTACAAGGCGGCGCTTGAAGTGGCGAATTCGGCCAGCTCGCCACGAGACCTCCTTGAACCGATAACTCCTCGGGATATCACCTATACCGAGGTTTGCAATCTCGTTGAGGCTGAAGTCATTCGCTTTGCAAAGAAGTACGCACCCGAAACCCGAAACAACCTTGACTTGCTTTTCTACGTCAATTTGGAAGATGTTTTTGGCTACGTTGCGACCCCGTTGCCACCGCTGAGCCAATGGGAAGTCTACGGTTTCCGTTCTGTTTCTCTGGTGATGGGGCGTTTGGCTGGCATCCTAATGGCAGCACAAACTGCGCCGGATTTTCTGAAAAACAACGGGCAGCGTATCATTCTTAAACCGCGAGACCACGAGAAAAATGCCATCTAACAAACCATTGTCTGTGACAGGCGTTCGGCCCGCCCATGAGCAACAAGTGTAGGGTGGGCACGCACTTTGTGCCCACGCATTGCAGAGTTTCCGGCTTCAATAGGGTGGGCAAAACAAAGAACGTTTTGCCCACCCTACAGATTGCATTCATTGGATCGCCCAACGGCTGACCGACGCGACTTTACGTGGCGGGCCGTTACTTCTCTGCCGTCAAACATGGGTCAGCAGATGCCGGCACTCCTTCGGCCATCCCCCCTCACGACATCAACGAAACCAGCGCCGATACGTCCTTAAGTTCATCCAGCGCATAAACGGTTTTTAGAATTTCCTCAGTAGTGTCCTTGTCTGCGACAACTGACGCCAGCTCGCGGAATTTTCCGTCGAACTCCTCGCGCGTGAGCGGGTTTTCCGCCAGGCCCTTGCAGTATTCGACCTTCTGCACATAGGTCTTGCCGTTGTTGAGTTTGACGGTGAGGCGGCAGCCGCGCTTGGCGGCTTCGCGTTCCATCTCGTCGTCGATTTCCATTTTGACCTTGCGCGACAGGCTGAGGATTCTGGGGTTGTGCAGATTTTCTTCGGAGTAGTCCTTGAATCCGTTGGTGCCGGTGATCAGCGTCATGGCCAGGCTGAACGGGGCGCTGAATTGCGCGCTGGTGATATCCGTCACCTTGGCATCGACGTGGTAGCGCGAATTGCTGTTGGTGCCCATGACAATTTCCGCGATGCTGTTTTCGCGGATGTCGTCGTGTGCCGCCATCAGGATGCGCAGCGCGTCCAGCCCGGAGTGCATGGCACCGCACGAGCAGTAGTATTTGAAACCCTGGCCCATCACGACCTTGAAGTCCGTGCCGAGGCCATCGGTGATTTCGTTCACCTTGTATTCGTCCGCAAACGCCTGGAAAAAGCCGTGCTTGCCTTCGAGGATGGTGGCGGGGCCGGTAATGCCTTTTTGCGCGATCAGCGCGGAGCGCATGCCGCCGTGCGCGGCCATGCCGGCGTGCATGCGCTTGATGCTGCCGCCGTTTTGATCGTATTCCTTGGTGCCCGATGAATGGCTACCCGCGATGGACAAGGCGTTGACCATCAACTCGGGATCGAAGCCGAGAATTTTTCCGGCGGCGGCCGCCGCGCCGAATGGCCCGGAGATGGAGGTGTGCGCGTGAAACCCGCGGTTGGAACACGAGGGCGTGATGGCGCGGTTGATGCGGCCCATCACTTCATAGGCTGCGACCACGGCGACGATCAGATCTTTGCCGCTGGCGTGCTCGCGTTCGCCGATGGCCAACGCCGAGGGAACCGAAATGCAGCCGGGGTGTGATTCGCCGGGCAGGTAATGGTCGTCAATCTCGAAGCCGTGGCCGAAGCTGCTGTTGGCAAACACGGCGTTCTCGACTTTGGTTTTGTAGCCGTAGTGCGCAACGGTTGCCTCGGCTTTGCAATCGCCCCAATCGCGCACGTAGTCGTAAATCACTTTGCTCCACGGCAGCGTCGCGCAGGCCATCATGATGCCGACCTGATCGAGTATCAGCGCCTTCGCGCGCGCGACGACTTGTGGCGGCAGATGTTCGTATTTCAGGTCGCTGACGAATTTGGCGAGGATGCGGCTTTCGTTCATGATGGGGTCCGTAAAAAGTTGTTTATAAACAATAGGTTATTGTGATTATTCTGGTTTGGAATCTATTGGTGTTGTCGTCTCTCAAGTAACGCTTTCTGCTGAGCGTAGGTGCATGCGCTAATCAAAGAAACTCCTTCCCCCTCGAAGGGGGGAGGCGGGGATGGGGGTGAAATGTCACATCACCGCGAGTATTACCCCCCATACCAACCTTCCCCCTCAAGGGGGGAAGGAGCCGTGCTGCTGGGACATGTAGATACGTGAACCGTGCGTTGCGCGGAAGCGAGCGCATTTTGCTTGCAAAGCACAACCCTAATCCGTCTTCACGCCTATCGATTTGATCACTTTCCCCCACACACGCAAGTCCGTTTCAATCGTGGCCGCGAATTGCTCCGGCGTGGAGCCGACTACTTCAATACCGGTTTTGAACAATTGCTCTTTCACACTGGGCGTTTGGATGAAGCGCAAGACTTCCTGATTCAAGCGCTGAATAATCGCAGCCGGTGTTTTGGCCGGCGCCAACAGGCCGTAGGTCGATGCCGCGACGTAACCGGGCACGACTTCGGCAACGGTGGGCAAACCCGGCGCCAGCGCGGTTGGTTTGGCGCTGGCAACCGCCAGGGCGCGCAATCGGCCCGAGTCGATGTGGGCGGTGGCGGAGCCTGCGGCGGCAAACATCAATTGCACTTCGCCCGCGATCAGCGCCAGCAGCGCGGGGCCGTTGCCCTTGTATGAAACGCGCGCGATATTGACGTTGGCCATGGATTTGAACAGCTCTCCCGCCAGATGCGTCGGCGCGCCCAGCGTGCTGGAGCCGTAGTTCAATTCGCCGGGCCGTGCTCTGGCCAATGCGATAAGTTCCTTGACGGAGCGCGTGGGCAGCGACGCATGCACCAAAATCAAACTCGGCGAAGTCGTCATGAGGGTAATCGGCGCAAAGTCCGTCACGGCGTTGTAGGTCGGCTTGGCTTGTAGTAAAGGGGTGAGCCAGAAGCTGGTGCCGTTGAGCGAGAGCGTGTAGCCGTCGGGCGGCGCCTGCGCGACGGTGATGCCGGTGAGCGCGGGGGAGCGGTTGTCCACGATGATCTGCTGCCCCAGACTGGCGGAAATTCCATTGGCGAGCACCCGAGACAGAAAATCGGTGCCGCCGCCCGCGGATGATGTGACGATGCGGATGGGTTTGCTGGGGTACGCTTGCCCGAATGCCGGGTCGGCTGCGTGCGCTAGCAACGCGCCTATGAATGCGAATGCAACGTGACGGGAAGGGGCCATCAGCGATTCCCCCGAGGTAGCTCCCCGTTGGCTTCGCCGAGATCGCCGATGGGCCGGCACACTTGCGGTGGCGTCAGGCTCAGTCGCAGCGGGGAATTGAGCAGCGGCCATGTGCGGCCATCGTTACCGACTTTTTCGAGGATCAACTGGCGTGCATCGGTTTGTGCACTTCGTGCGACTTCTGACACGCTATGCACAGCCACGGCTGTTACACCTGCTTTGTTGGCCAGGGCGACGAATGCGTCTCGCGTCATTTGCGCCACGGCGGAAGGTGTCGTGTTCAGCCGTGTGAGCACGGTGTCTACCAGCGGCTCCAGGGTTTCAATGCAAGCATAGCCGTCGGCGCATCGCACGAAAAAAATCTGTTCGGCGCGCGGTTTTCCGTGCCACAAACTTGCCGTGGCGGAAACGGCGGCGTCCTGCATCGAGATATCGAGCATTTCGCCGTGGCCGGTTTGATCGCGCAATTCCAGTGCAGCCAGTATCGCGAGCAGTCCGAATCCGCCGCCGGTGATGTCTGCTGCCGAAATGCCGGCCTTCATGGGCACGCCGCCGGCGCGCGTAAGGTCCATAAAGCCGGACATGGCTTGCACCACGGTGTCGAAAGCGGGCCGGCCGGGATAGGCGGACGACCCGCCGAATCCGGAGATGCCGCAGTAAATCAGGCGTGGGTTGATGGCGGTGAGTTCTTTGGGGCCGAACCCGAGCCGCGCGAGCGCGCCCGGTTTGAGGTTTTCGACCAGCACGTCGGCTGTTTTCAGCAGCGCAGTAAAAGATTCGCGATGATCGGCGTTGCGCAAATCCATCTCGAGACTTTTTTTGTCACTGTTGCTGAAGGCGAAAAAATAGCCCTGATTGCCTTGCGTGGGCGGCCAGCCGCGCGAACCTTCACCGCCCGGCGGTTCGATCTTGAATACCTCTGCACCGAGTGCGCCCAACTGGCGTCCGACCAGCGGCGCTGTCGTGTACTGGCCGATTTCGAGCACGCGCAGGCCCGCGAGCGGCAATGCCGCATTTGACTCAGTTCGAACGGCAGCCGCGCGTTTACGATTCGCGATCAGGGCTTGCAGCCAGGCACGATGTTCGCCGGGTTGAGGTATACGGAATTGTTCAATGGCCGTCGGTAATGAGGCTGCCAGCGGGCTGCCGGGCAGATTGATCTCGCGATCATCTGTATCATCGATGCGCCGGATCATGTTCCGGTGCAGCAGATTGGATTCTGTCGCCAACTGAGCCACGGTGTAGATGGGGCCACAGGCGATATCGCTCGCAGAGAGTTGTTCTATGCATTGCGCTACGGTGAGCGTGGCGGTCCATTGATGGAGAATCTCATCTACTTCGCCGCGCCGCGTGATGCGCTCCGCGTTGGTGACAAACCCTTCGCGCTGCGCGAGGTCCGGTTGCTGTATGAGCGCGCACAGCCGGCGCCATTGTTCGTCGGTGGCAGTACAGATCAACACCCAGCCATCCGACGCGCGATAGGCATTCCACGGCGCGGCAAGCGAGTGACGGTTGCCGGATCGCGTGACCGCCTTGCCGATGGCGTGAAACGGCAGAAACGTGGAGAGCGCGCCCACCGCGCAATCATAGAGCGCGATGTCGATGGCTTGGCCCATGCCGCGCGTGCGGCGTACGCGGTGCGCGACCAGCGTGGCGGCGGCGGCATAAATACCCGCCGAGACTTCGCAGAATTGCAAGCCGACGAGGCAGGGCGCGGCATCGGGATCGCCCGTGGTATCGGCAAGCCCCGCGATGGCCTGCACCAGCGCATCGGAGTAGGGTTTGCCGGCGAGCGGGCCGTTTTTGCCGAACGCCGTAATGTCGCAAACGATCTGTTCCGGTGTTGTCGCGGGTTGCGTACCGTTGCGATCCGGGAGATCGCTGGAGCGCACAATCACGTCGGTAGCGCGCAGCAAGTCATCGAGCAAGGCCCGGTCATTGGGGGCCGCAGTGTCAATGACTACGCTGCGTTTTCCAAGCGCGTTGGCGGCGCGGCTACTCCACTTGTGATGGGTCTGCTCGCCGGGGCGTTCCACCAGCACCACGTTTGCGCCGAGTTGCGCCAACAGCGTGCCGCAAACGGAAGCGCCCAGCCGCTCGCCTTGCTCGACGACAAGCAATCCGCTCAACGGCGGTTTCAGCGCGTTGGGTGCGGTGTCGCGGGGATCGCTGCGCGGTGCTGTTTCAGCCGCGGCGTGGTCATTCATCGAGGGCGCTCCGAATGCAGGCGCGGGATTTAATCCGCTTTCGCGCCGGACGCACGCACGACCTTGCCCCACAGCGCGTAGTCATTGCGAATCTGTTCCTGAAATTGTTCCGCCGTGCTGGGCGACAATTCCTGACCGATGGCCTTCATGCGCTCACGCACGTCAGGCGCGTTGAGTGCCGCGACGATATCGGTGTTGAGCTTCGTGATGATGGCTTGCGGCGTGCCCGTGGGGACGACGATGCCGTACCAGCCGAGCACGTCGAGTTGCGGATAGCCAGCTTCGACGCCGGTGATTAACTCAGGCAGCGCTTCCAGCCGCTTGCGGCCGGTGACGGCAAGGCCGCGCAACCGGCCGGTCTTTACGTGAGGAACGGCAGCTGTTGGATTTGAATACATCATCTGCACATTGCCCGCGAGCAGATCAATCACGGCCGGGCCCGCCCCCTTGTACGGAATATGCTCGATTCGCGTGCCCGTTGCCTGCTTGAACAACTCGCCGACGAGCTGCGTGCCGGATGCCGACGACGCGAACGTCAGTTGACCGGGCCGTTGCTTGGCGAGCGCCACCAGCTCTTTTACCGAGTGTACCGGCAGCGACGGATGCACCACCAGCACCCAGGCTTCCAGCGTGCCCCGGCTGATCGCCGCAAAGTCCTTGAGTGGATCGAAACCGGGGTTTTTGTACAGATGCGGATTGATGGAAAGTGTGCCGACGTAAGCGAGCGTCAACGTGTATCCGTCGGG
Source organism: Betaproteobacteria bacterium UBA5216 (assembly GCA_002412495.1). Taxonomy (GTDB): domain Bacteria; phylum Pseudomonadota; class Gammaproteobacteria; order Burkholderiales; family SG8-41; genus UBA5216. The sequence continues at coordinate 23,722 of DHVE01000020.1, read as the reverse complement.
CGCGGCTTTTGCGCCGACCGCCGTGCCGATGTTGCCCTGCGCGCCTGGCCGGTTATCGACGATGACTTGCTGCCCCCACGCTTGCGTGAGCTTGGCGCCGACGGTGCGTGAAAATGCATCCGTGCCGCCTCCGGGCGAAAACGGCACGATGATGCGCACCGATTTCGCGGGGTAGGCCGGTTGCGCCACGGCATGCGTTGACAGCAACCCCAGCACGCAGGCCATGGCGGTCGGATACTTGCTCATATGGCTTCTCACTCCAAAACTCACTACGGCTAACGCTGTTTCCAGCCCTCAATGGGCGCAAACCGCTTGTCGGCGGGGACGATGAGCAATTCAATCAGCTCATTGATATTTTTAACGGTTTCAATTCTGCGCACGATGTCGATGATTTGCTGCGGGCGTCCCTTGGGCAAAATCGGATCGACGAGTGAGTGGAATTTTTCTTCGACCTCTGCCGCGGACATCGGGTTTTCCGGCAGGCCTTTGGAGAACGCAACGATCTCTTTCAGCCGGCGGCCGTCTTTCATGATGACTTCAATGCCCGCGCCTTTATCGACGGCTTTCCATTCCGCATTGGTCGGCACCAGGCATTTCACCTTGCGCGCGGTATTCACCAGCACGGGATTCTTGACATCCACTTTCGGGTAATCCCAGAAGCCATTGCCGCCATTTACGCCGCGTCCGCCGTGATGCAGGCGCATGGCGAGCGAAAACGGCAGACTGAATTGCGCGCCGAGGATGTCTTCCGGCTCGATGATCGAACCGATGTGCGACAGAATCTGTTCGCTGTTGGTGTAGACAAGGATGGAATCAACCTGCTCTGGATCGATCGGCTCGCGATCGCGCAGCGCGTCCAGCGTGTCGAATGCCGCGTGGATGAGATGGCAGCACGAATAGGGCTTCAGCGCGTTATCGAGCGTGTGATACAGCGTACCCAGGCCTTCGGTCAGGCGGTTGAGGTCGTAGTCCACCGCAAACACTTTGCAGAAACCTTTTTCGCCTTCAAGAATGGAATGCGGACCCGTGATGCCCGCCGCCGCAAACATCGCGGCGCGCACGCCGGCCGCGGTGGGAATTGCGCTGTGGATGCGCTTAACCGAGCCGCCGGTTTTGGTGTACTCGATCAAGCCGGCGGAGTGACTGCCGGCAATGGCCAGCGCGTTGAGCGTGGTTTCCTTGTCGAGCCCAAGCAGTACGGCACCTGCGGCGGCTGCGCCGAACGGGCCGACACCAACAGGTGGGTGGTGTCCGCGATAAATCAGATATGGCGAGCACGCCCAGGAGATGCGGATCTGTATTTCGTAGGCAGCGATGACAGCCAGCAACAGTTTTTCGCCGGTTGCCTTGGCGTACTCCGCCAGCGCCAAAGCGGCAGGCACGGCAATGCCGCCCGGATGCGTCGGGCTTTTCAGGTGCGTGTCGTCGGTCTCGTTGGCGTGATTGAAGGTGCTGTTCAGAAAGGCCGCATCGTCGGGCGACATTTTGTCGCCGAAGTAGGCAACGGTGGCGTGCGTGCCGCTGCGCGTGGCTTTCATCACATCGTAGTAGGTTTGGCTCCAGGGCAGCGTGGCTCCCGCGATCTGGCAGCCCAGGTTGTCGAGGATGAAGCGTTTCGCGTAGTCGCGCACTTGCTCCGGCACCTCGTTGAGTTTCAAGCCTGCAACCCAGTTGGCCAGGGTTCTGGTTTCGTTCATGCCTAAATCCTTTCTTGATGCGATTTCAGGAATTCATCGCGGGAGTGGTTTGGTGAACGGATTATATATCGCGCGGCGTTGCCGGTTGTCAACGGCGGGTTTCAGCAATCAGTCTTGGTTCCGGTCAATGAAACCTGCGCGGCGCTTGATGTAAAATCCGTGGTCGAGGGCCATAGAGAATCCATAGAGAATGCTTGGGAATAACAAAGGATCGCCACCATGATGAGAGCCGTACAGCGCACGTTTGCGATCTTTGATTGTTTTACCAGCGAGCGCACGAGTCTGACTCTGCAGGAGATCGCGGATCAGATCAAGCTGCCGAAATCGACCACGTTCCGTTTCGTGCAGAGTCTGGATGACGCGGGGTATCTGGTGCGGCTGGGCGATCAGGCGTATTGCCTGTCGTTTCGTTTCACGCGGCTCGCGGGGCTGGTGCGCAGCACGCTGGATATCCGCGAGATCGCGCGGGTGACGATGACCGAGTTGGCGAAAAAAGCCAATGAAACCGTTACGCTGAATATCGTGAGCGACGGTCACCGCGTGTGCATCGAAGTGATCCACACGCCGTCGCCGCTGATGAGCGTCACCAAGCCGGGCGAGCGCGTGAGAATGAGCGATGGCGCCACCGCAAAAACGCTGATGGCCTATCTGCCCAAAAAAGAAATGCAGGAAGCGCTGACCTATGCGTCGCGGGCCACGGGGCGCAAGCGCTCGGAGCTGGCGGCGGAGCTGACGCGCATCCGTGAACAAGGCTACGCCGTGACGCACGGCGAGCGCGTGCTGGGACTGACGGCGATTTCAGCGCCCATCGTGGAAATCGATGGCAGCGTACGCCACAGTATCACGGTGACGGGGCCCACGGTGCGCCTGGAGCCGCGCGAGCGCGAGGTGGTGAAGTTGGTGACGCGCGCGGCCCTCAATATCTCGCGCCGGCTGGGCGCGGAGGTCAGCGCGGAAGTGAAATAAGCCCGACGATTATGCGGATGTTTTCGACGCGCGTGCCGCCGCGCCGACGATTTCGATGCCGCTCCATTTTTCGTAATGCTTGACCAGGGTTGAAACGTCATTGCTGTCCCCATCCTGCGTGATCGCATAACCGATGACCTGCTTGATGACTGGCGCGAGCCACAGAGGCACGCCGAGGCGCTGCGCTTCTTCGAGACACAGCGAAATATCCTTGAAGCTGATCATCATCTTCGCGCCGTAATCAAAGGTGCGCGGCAGAATGTTGTTGGGAAACTTGTGCGTGGTTGCCGAATTGCGACCCGTGCCGGTGTTGATGACGTCCACCATGGCATCGGGGTCGAGGCCCGCCTTGACACCAATCGCGAACGCTTCGCACGATGACACGAAGGCGGCAAACGACAGCATGTTGTTCAGCAGCTTCATGATCTGTGCCTGACCCGCCTCCGCGCCGACATAAAATACATGCGACGCCAAGCTGTCTAGCAACGGTTTGATGCGGTCGTAACCGGATTTTTCGCCCGACACGGTGATGGACAAGGTGCCGTCGCGCGCCGCCAATGCGCCGCCGGTAATCGGGCAATCCATCAGCGTGATGCCCGCAGCGCCGAGAGTCTGTGCCACTTCGCGGATCACGTCAGGCCCCGCCGTGGAGAAATTGATGCAGGTTTTAACCTTGCCACCCCGCAGCAGACTGTTGTCGCCGATGGTGGCGTCACGGATGGTTTCCAGCGTGGGCAGGCAGATGCACACCACATCGGCACGCGCCGCGACATCGCTGGGGGATGTCGCGGCTTGGGCACCCTTTTCAATCAAGGGCTGAACGGCGGCGGCGTTGATATCGTAGACAACCAGCGCATGCCCCTGTTTCAAGAAGTTTGCCGCGATGGGGCCGCCCATGGAGCCGACGCCGATAAAACCGATGGTCATTGTCATTATTGCGATTCGGTGGATGTTGATTAACTATTTGATTGTAAAAATTTATTTTTGCATGGGCTAATCGACGCGCGCCCCCGATGCCTTGACGACTTTTTGCCATTTGGCGAGATCGGATTTGATCAGTTGCGTGAATTCTTCCGGCGTACTGGTGGCTGCTTCGTAACCGAGCATGGCGAAACGGTCGCGCACTTCCGGCAGGCGAATGATGCGCACGAGCTCCTGATGAAGTTTGGTCACGATGGGCTGCGGGGTGCCCGCCGCCGCCAATATGCCGTACCACGCAGAGGCTTCAACCGCCGGAAAGCCGGCTTCCAGAAATGTGGGCACGTCTTCGAGACCATGCGCGCGTTTTGCGCTGGCCGTGGCGAGACCTTTTAATTTGCCGGCCTTGATGTGCGGCAATACGGTGCCGGGTGCGCTGAACATCAGTTGCACATTGCCTGCCAGGGTGTCGGTGATCGCCGCGCCGTTCCCTTTGTAGGGAATATGCACGATTTGCGTGTTGGTCACGGTCTTGAACAATTCCGCGACCATGTGCCCCACCGTGCCGTTGCCAGCGGATGCATAGTTCAGCTTGGTCGGATTGGCTCGTGCGAGCGCCACGAGATCTTTGACATTATTGGCGGCCACGGACGGATGCGCCACCAGCACATTCGGCGCCGTTGCAGCCAGCGTGACCGGTGAAAAATCCTTGATGGGATCGTAAGGCAGATTCTTGAACAGGAACGGATTGATGGCGAGATTACCGACGTAGCCCATCAGCAGGGTGTAACCATCGGGATTTGACTTGGCAACCATGTCGGTGCCGGTATTGCCGCTGCCGCCCGCGCGGTTGTCCACGATGACCACATGGCCGAATGCATCTCCCAGTTTTTGCGCAAGGGTTCGCCCCAATAAATCCGTGCCGCCGCTGGGCGCGAAGGGCACGATGAGGCGGATCGGTTTGGTGGGGTAGGTTTGCGCTACCACGCCACTGCTCCAAGGTGCGGCGGTGGCCGTCGCGATTGCCACGGCCTGTAGCGCGTTCAGTATTTTGCGTTGCATGGTTTTCCCCGCGTTCTAATTCGCGTTTATTTGTATTTGGGCAAATCAATCCACCTGCATGCCCGACGATTTGACCACCTTGTTCCACTTGGCCAAATCCTCCTTCATCAAGGCCGCCAATTCGGCGGGCGTGCTGGACTTGGCCTCGTATCCCTGGCGTATCAGCATTTCCCGGATGTCCGGTAACTTCATTGCACGAACGATCTCGGTATTGATTTTCTGGATCACGGGCATCGGCGTGCCGGCGGACGTCAGCACCGCATACCAATTGGAGGCCTCAATGGCCGGGTAACCTGACTCGGCGAGCGTGGGTACGTCCTTCAGTTCCGTCATTCGAGCGCGGGCCGCCACGCCCAGCGCCTTGAGTTTGCCGGCGCGTATGTGTTGCAACATGCCGCTCGGGCCACTGAACATAAGCTGCACTTGCCCGCCGAGCAAATCCCGCATGGCGGCGCCGCTGCCTTTATAGGGAATGTGTGTGATCGTCGTGCCGGTTACCAGCTTGAACAACTCACCGGTCATGTTGCCTATGGTTCCCGTGCCCGGTGATGCGTAATTTAAAGTCCCCGGTTTGGTCTTGGCCAACGCGACCAGTTCCTTGATGGACGTTGCGGACACCGACGGATGCGCCACCACGATTTCCGGTGCGACTGCAGCCAGCGAAACCGCCGCGAATTCGGTTATCGGATGGAAGGGTGGTTTGCGGAAGAAGTTGGGCGAAATGGCGTGCGTGCTGCTGGTGGCCAGCAGCAGCGTGTAGCCGTCGGGCGCCGCTTGCGCCACCAGTACCGATCCCACCGCGCCGGTTCCCCCCGAGCGATTGTCGACGATGGCCGGCTGTCCCCAGGCCTCGTTGAATTTCTGCGCCAGCGTTCGCGCCAGCAAATCGGTGCCGCCGCCCGCTACGAAGGGCACGACGATGCGTATCGGGCGGACGGGATAATCCTGCGCCGCAACCGCACCGCTCGCGGCGAGGCCGATTGGAACGAGGGCTGGAACGACGAAACGTATTTTTGCGAGCCGCAGTTTGCTTTTCATGCGCGGACTCCTACTTCCCCTTGAAGCGGGCAGGCCGCTTCTCGAGGAAGGCGGAAATGCCTTCCTGTTTGTCGTCGGTGCCATAGATCGTGGTGACCAGGAAGGTTTCGAATTCTATGCCGGACGCGAGATCCATTTGCATGCCGCGATGCACCGCGCGTTTTACCAGCGCGAGACTCAACGGCGCGCGTTGTGCATAGATGCCGACCAGCGCCTTGGCCGCATCCAATGCGCCGCCCTTGGGCGTTAGGCGGTTGATCAGGCCCATGCGATACGCTTCCTTGGCGTCGATGGGATCGGCAGAGAACAGGATTTCCAGCGCGTGCGCGGTGCCGACAATGCGCGGCAAACGCTGCGTGCCTCCCGCGCCCGCGACGGTGCCGATGCGCGCGCTGGTAATCGCGAAGGTGGATCCCTCGGCCGCCACGCGCAAATCGCAGGCGAGCGCAAGCTCCAGTCCCCCGGTAATGCAAAAGCCTTCGATGCCGGCGATGACGGGTTTTGCGAGTTCTTCTATCGAGGCATTGAGCTGGTGCCAGTGCTTGAAGTATTCCGTGCCCTGCGCCGCGGTCTTGACCTGCAGCGCTTCATTGAGATCGGCACCCGCCGCAAAAAAAGCGGGACCGCCGGTGATGATGATGCCGCGCACGGAAGCCTCGGCTTCGGCGACTTTCATCGCCGCCTGCAATTCATGCATCATGCGCACGCTGATGGCGTTGCGCTTGTCGGGGCGGTTGAGGTTGATGATGTACGCAGGGCCATCCTGCGCGACGGTTATGGTTTCGTAGCTCATGGTTTTTTATTCACAATTAGTCACAATAGGGTTCATCGAAAGATTTGTCGTGATCTTGGTTCGTGTGGTTTGTCTGGTTCAAGTGGGTTGGTTATGGTTTGTGTTAAACGAAGTTAATTCAATGTATTCCCTTTCTTAAGGCGTGGGAATCGGCGGGGCAGTGGTGTTACGCGGAGCGCCTTATGTCGATGCGGGCGGCAGCCGGCAGCGATGCCGCGGCCGGCGCCGGACCGCGCAACAGCCCGGCGAGGGATTCCATGTCATTTTGCGTATCGAGTTGATCGACCCACGCAATCACTTTTTCCACGGACTCGGGCGGCAGCACCACTTTGGCCAAGCCGCGGAACTTGCGTTCGATGTCGGCGCGCGTGAGTGGATAGCGCGAACTGCCGCGACGCTGATCGACGTTTTCTGTCAGCACTTCGCCGTTATTGAGCTCGGCTTCAACACGCACGGCGTGGCGGGTGCCCGCGCCGCCGGCATCGAACGACGGATCGTGGTCGATGTGTATGCGCTCGATGAGTTTCATCACCCGCGGGTCGCCGAGGCGGGATTCCGCAAACTGTTCGATAAATACGTCGCCATCCAGCAGCTTGACCGCCGAGGTGTAAAACGCGTTCATCTGCGCGGCGACCACCCCCGCCGGCACGTATTTCCAGCCGACATTGCTGACGGCCTTGCGCGACATGTAGACGCGCAATTGCTTCATGTCGGTGGCGGTCAGGCCGCGTTGCATGAGCCGGTCGATGGCATCAACGGTGGTATGCGTGCTGCCGCAGGAGGCATAGGCCTTGAAACCGACTTCGGTAATTTCCCAGCGCCGGCCCAGTTCAGCGCACGCCGCCCGCGTATCGACGTTATCGCACAGTGTGCTGAAAAATCCGCCGAAGGGTTGTTCAAGCGCAGTACGGCTGCCGGTAAACCCGCGGCTGGCCAGCACGGCGGCGAGTATGCCGCTCTGCGCGGCGCGTCCCGCGTGAAAGCGTTTGCTCATGGCGCCGGTGCGGGCACCATGCAACGCGGCGGCCTGCGTTGCGGCGATGCCCAGCGCATCCGCCGCCTTGTCTGCGCCAAGTCCCAGGAGATTGGCGCCGGCCGCGGCCGCCGCGAAAGTGCCCACCGTGCCGGTGGTGTGATGCCCGCGCAAGCCGTGGCCGAGTCCGACCGCCAGACCGATGCGCAAGCCCACTTCGTATCCCGCGACGATGGATGTGAGAAACGCAATGGGCGATTTTTGATAGGCTTCCGCCAGTGCAAACGCGGCGGGTATGGTGACCGCACCCGGGTGTAGCGTGGCGCGCAGATGCAGGTCGTCGAGCTCGAAGCCGTGCGTCGCCGTGCCGTTGGCCATGGCGGCGGCGTCAACGCCGCAAAAGGCGTTGTGCCCCACGAGCGATGCGCGTCCGCCAGGACTCAAATCCAACGCGGTTTCGGCGGCGATGCGTCCCCACGGCTGTTGCGAGCCGAAGAGCGCGCAACCCAGTGCGTCGAGCAGGCACAGTTTGGCGTGCGCCCAGGCAGCATCCGGAATGTCTGAGCGTTTCAGAGTGGATATCCATTGCGCGAGTTCGGCGGTCACTGCGATATCCGAATCGCCGGTTGGGGTTGCCGTGGCGGATGTCATTGAATGTGCTCCCGGTTTTTAAAACGTATAGCGCCGCAGGCCGCCATCGACGGGGATCACGGTGCCGCTGATGTAACACGCCACCGGCGAGGCGAGGAATACTGCAAGGCAAGCGAGTTCTTCCGGCTCGCCAAACCGCCCCACGGGGATGTGGCGCGCGGCGAATTCCTTGCGCACTGGTTCGGGATTGTTGCGCAGGATTTGTTCGCTGATGATGCGTCCCGGCGGAATGCTGTTGATGGTAATGCCGTATTTGCCGACTTCCTTGGACAGCCCCTTGGCCCAGGCGTGTACACCCGCCTTGGCGGAATAGGCCGCGTTCAGCCGCTCCTGCTCCTGCTTGCCGGTGATGTTGATAATGCGGCCCCACTGTTGCTGGATCATGCCGGGCAGCAAGGCGTGGGTCAGTTGGCGCACACGCGTGAAGTTCAGCGTCATCGCTTCCTCCCATTTTTCTTCGGGCGCATCGATGGGCAACGGGCGGCTGCCGCCCGCGCAATTGATCAGGATATCCACGCGGCCCAGTCCGGCCAGTGCATCCTGCGCGAGCCGTTGCGGCGCGTCGGCCTCCATGATGTCGATAGCCACGATAGGCGGCTCCAAGCCACCGCTGGCGACAATTTCGCCGGCCAACGCCTTGAGCAATTGACCGCGCCGCGCGGTGATGCACACCTTGACGCCCTCGGCCGCGAGACCCTTGGCAATTGCTCTGCCGATGCCCATGCTGGCGCCCGTTACCAGCGCTGTTTTTCCCTTCAGATGCAGTTCCACGTGTTATCCCTTGAGAGTAGCCTACTGAGATTTGATATCCGCAGCCTTGATGACCTTGGCCCATTTGGCGGTTTCCGATGCCATGTGTTTGACGAATTCCGCCGGTGTGTTGCCGACGGGATCCGCGCCCTCGGAAACCAGGCGCGCTTTCATGTCGGCGCTGTGAACGATGCGCACGATTTCCTTGTGGAGTTTGTCCACGACGTCAGCGGGCGTACCGGCGGGCGCGAGCCAGCCGAACCACGAATCCACCTCAAAGCCGGGCACGCCAGATTCAGAAATGGTCGGAATATCCGGCAGCAGCGACGAGCGGCGCGCCGACGAGATGCCGATGGCCTTGAGCTTGCCGGAGCGCAGGTGCGCCGCCTGCGCGATCACGTTGCCGAAGAGCAGCGCGCAATCGCCGGTGAGCACGCCGATATGCGCGGCGCCCGTGCCGTTATAACCAATGACCAGCGTATCGATTTTCCCCATCAGTTTGAATAACTCAGCCGACAGATGCGTGGGTGTGGCATAGCCGCCGGCCGCAAAATTGAGTTTGCCGGGATTGGCCTTGGCGAGCGCGATGAGTTGCGCCGCAGTTTTTGCGGGCACCGACGGATGTGCCGTCAGCAGATAAGGATAGGTCACCGCCATGGTGATGGGTGCGAAATCCTTCGCCACGTCGTACGTGAGCTTGCGGGTGAGCGTGGGGGAGATGACGAAGGGGCCGGACGACGTGCCGATCAGCGTATAACCATCCGGCGCGGCGCGCGCCACGAGTTCAGTGCCGATGCGGCCGCTGGCGCCGGGGCGGTTTTCGATGACGACCGATTGGCCCCACAACTCCTGAAGTTTCTGTCCGATGACGCGCGACAGTATGTCGGTGCCGCCGCCCGGCGCAAAAGCGACAATCACGCGGATCGGCTTTGAAGGGTACGCTTGCGCCATGGTCCAGGTGGGCGCCAGCGATGCGAGCAACGCGAGCAGCACCCCTGTGCCTGCGAGGATAGGCCTCGTAATCATCATCATGTTTTCACCCGGCGTGATAGGGAATGAACGATGCAAGCCGCAAGCCAAAAGCCGCAAATAGCGCAAATAGCGTAAATGGCCACGGGAACGACACAGACTATTTACGCCACCGCAAACTTTCTTGTCAATTGCCGGTTTCATCCAACAAATCAGGTTTCATTCAATGGAACTGGCAGTGGAGCCAAATTCGCAGTGCTATTATTCTTTTTGCTACGGTTTTCAATGGCCCGTCCCACCATCGCGTCCTGCCAGAGGAGTCTCATGAACGATCTCTCCGCCCCCACCGCAAAATCTTCCACCCATCCCAATCGTTCCGGCAACATGGTCGAGTTTCTGTTGTCGCTCAAACTCGAAAATCTGCCCGCGAATCTGGTGCGCGAGGCGCGAACGCGTTTATTGGATGGACTGGGATGCGGTCTCTACGGCGCAGTCATGCCGTGGGGCAAGATTGCAGCAAAAGTGGTTTACGAAGAGGAATCACGGGGGGCCGCCACGATTTACGGCAATCGCGAGCCGGTGGCCGCCGCGCGAGCTGCCTTGGTCAATGGTACGGCCACGCATGGCATTGAACTTGACGACATTTCTCCGGGTGCGCACGTGCATCCGGGCGCGGTGGTGATTCCCGCCGCGCTGGCGACCGCCGAACGTTGCGGCGCATCGGGTGCGCGGTTGCTGCTGGGTTTGATCGCGGGCTACGAGGCGATGACGCGCGCGGGACGGGGCATTGGCGAAGCCGGCTGGGGATTTCATATCACGGGCGTGGCCGGGCCGGTGGGCGCGGCAGTGGCCAGCGGCGTGGTGCAAGGTCTGTCGTTTGATCAGGTGATGCGCGCCATCGGTATTGCGTGTTCCAGTTCCAGCGGCATCAAGAGCTTCACGCAGGGCAGCGGCGGCATGGTCAAGCGCATGCACGCGGGGCGCGCGGCCGAGTCCGGCGTGCTGGCGTGTGATCTGGCGCGGCATGGCTTTACCGCGCCGCTGGCGGCGCTCGACGGCAAGTTCGGCCTGCTGGATGTCTTCGGCGGCGACAAATCACGGCCCGAAGAACTCGACAAAAACCTCGGCCAAAACTTCGCCATTGGCAATGTATGGACCAAGGTATTTCCGTGCTGCGGCGTGATACACACCACCGCGCAGGCGCTGCATGCATTGCAGGTGGAGAACAAGCTCACGGCAGGCGCGATCAAGAGTGTGCGCGTGGGCACCAACAAGCGTGCGGTGGCGTTAAACGGTGCCTTGGCGCCGAAAGAAACCATGGCCGCGCAATACAGCATTCCCTATACGGCGGCCGTGGCGTTGACGCGTGATCCGCGCGATCCGCGCCACTACGCCGGCGAGGCATTCAACGACGCGTCGCTCTACGATCTTGCGAAACGCGTTGAGCTGTATGCCGACACCGAAATTGAAGCGATGTATCCGCGTTATGGCACGCGCGTCGAGGTGCGGCTTAACGACGGCCGCGTGCTGGATTCCAAACTGCTGGACGCGCACGGCACGCCGGCCGACCCTTGCACCGAGGACGAAGCCAAGGAGAAATTCCGCTGTCTGGCCGAGGTGACGAACAGTGCCGCATCCATTGCCGAAGTGTTGTCGATCGTGGAGCGGCTCGATACCTTGTCGTCGGTCAAGCCGCTGTCGGACGCACTGCGGTCAGGCGTGCACGCGTAAGATTGTACGCGCGCAAGCGGCTACTCCGTTCGTGCGCCGGACTCGCGCACGACCTTCGCCCATTTTGCGACGTCGGCGCGCAGGTAGGCGGCGAATTCTTCCGGCGAATTGGCTGCGGCTTCAAGGCCCAGCGGGGGCAGGCGGGATTTGATTTCCGCCAGTCCCATCACATGCGCAATATCGGCATTCAATCGTGTAATGGCTTCTCGTGGCATACCGGCGGGCCCCAGCAGTCCCGACCACGAATTGACGTCATAGCCGTCGAGTCCCGATTCCGCAATAGTCGGGATATCGCCTATGAAAGAAAGGCGCTTGAGACTGGTGACGCCGAGCGCCCGTAGCCGTCCTCCCGCCACGTGTTGCATGACCGCCGGGGGCGCGCTGAACATCACGCCTACCTGTCCGCCCAGCAAGTCAGTTGCCGCGGGGCCGCTGCTTTTATACGGGATATGCACCAGCTTGACGCCGGCCATGCTGTTAAAGAGTTCGCCCGCCAGATGAGAGGTCGCGCCGCCGCTGCCGTAGCTCAGTGCGCCGGGTCTGGATTTTGCCAAGGCAATCAGTTCACGCGCGTTACGCGCAGGGACCGACGGATGCACCACCAGAACAAACGGCGAAGACGTCACATTGGAAATGGCGGTGAAATCGCGAATCGCATGGAACGACAGTTTGGGATACAAGCTGGCGTTGATGGAGTGGCTCGCCGAAGCCATGAAGACGGTATAGCCGTCTGGTGTGGCTTTGGCCGCCAGTTCAGCGGCAATATTGCCTTGGGCGCCGGGCCGGTTGTCGATGAGCAGTTGCTGGCCGAGTCGCTCACTCAGACGCGGCGCAATCAGCCGCGAGGTGGTATCGGTGCTGCCGCCCGGCGCGAAGCCGACAATGACGCGTATGGGCTTCGCGGGGTAGGTCTGCGCGCTTGTTTGCGACGACAGACCGAGGCAGAAGCCAAACGCGGCGGCAATGGACGCAATTGCCGCCGCGTGCCTGACCGGCAGAAGAAGCATGTGACTGCTTCCGACGTATACCGATGAGGTTACTTGGCCTTGACCATCAACTTGGCGAGCTTCGCGGCATCGTCGAGTTTTTCCAGCCCGAGGATGGTGTCGCGAATCTGTTCGACCTGGCTCATCGGGAACACGTGCTTGACCAGTTTCTCGAATTTATCCACGACCTGAGCTTCGGTGGCGAATTTGGTTTCGCTGCCACGTTGCGCTTCGACGGTTTCTTCCATGCGTGTGCCGTCCTTGAGGAAAATTTCCACGCGCACGTAGTAGCGCAGGCCCATGGCCGTGATTTCCGGCTCGGCGATGAATTCGACCTTTTGCGAATGCTTGATGCGCTCCGGGTCGGCCATTTTTTCTTCGACGCATTGATCGACGAAGAAATCGCCCTCGAGCAGCAGCGTCGCCACGATGTAGGGCATGCAGAACTGCATATTGGTCATGCCCGACGGCTCGTATTTCCAGAACACGTGATCCTTGGTGACTTGCGAGCCATGCACGACGATTTTCTCGACGTCATCGGCGGTAAAGGGTTTTTTCTCGCGCATGATGCGTATCGCGTCGAGGGTGGTGTGGTTGCTCGCCGCCGCCGAATAGAACTTGAGCGAATCCATCATGGTTTCCCAGTTCGTGCCGAGGCCCTTGGTGAGTTCCTCCCACTTGATCCATTCGCGCTGGCGCGAGAAGGTGGTGCAGAAGCCGCCATATTCGCTCTCGAACACGTTCTTGATGCCGGTGTAACCCACGCTCGCCAGCATGCCGGCGGTCAAGCCGTTTTGCGCGGAACGGCCGTGGTTCATGCGTTTGACCATCGAGCCGTATTGCACGGCCATGATGCCGCCTGCAAAGGTGCCCGCGATGCCCAGCGCGTCTATCGTTTGTTCCACGTTGAGTTTCAGCGCGGAAGCCGACGACGCGGCGCCCGCGAACGCGCCGACGGTGGCGCCGGAGTGCCAGCCTTGCCCCAGGTGAAACGGCCCCATGGTCATGCCCACGCGCGGGCCGATTTCGTAACCGGCGACGGCGGCGGTGAGGAAATCCTTGCCGCTCATGCCGGATTTCACTTCCGACAGTGCCACAATGGCCGGCAACGTGGTGGAACCCACGTGCATTGCGCCCTTGCGATGAATGTCGTCCAGTTCGAAACCCTGCACGAAGGTGCCATTGAGCAACGCCGCATTCGGCGCCGATACGCGAATATTGGTGCCCCACACGCCGCAGTTCTGGCTGTTGTCCACCAGCGTGATGCCTTTGGTGGCGATCTGGCTGTGCTCTTTTAGCGCGCCATACATGCCGCAGCCCAGCGAATCGAGAATCAGCAGCTTGATGCGTTGACGCACCTCCGGCGGAATCTTGTCGTAGTTCAGGCCCGATACAAATTGCGCGATCGCGCGGGTGTAGCGATTGTCGGCCTGCTGGGTCTGATGGCCGTCTGCGGTAGCTGCGTTTGACATGCTGAGTTCCTTATAAAAAACGTAATGAAAATAATTAGTTACTAACTATTCGTGCGGTTACTTTTTGGCAAAGCCCGCCGCGTTACGGCCGGCGATGCGCCCGAACACCGTGCCGTTGGTGAGGCCGCTGCTGCCGGGATAGTTGAAGTAGAACACGCCTGCCGCCATCTCACCGGCGGCATAAAGACCGGCGAGCGGACGGTCAGCCATGTCCAGCACCTGCGCTTCGGTATTGATTTTAACGCCGCCGAAGGTAAACGTGATGCCGCATGTCACACCGTAAGCCTCGAACGGCCCGTCTTCGATGGTGTTGGCCCAGTTGGTTTTGGGCACCGCCAGCCCGGTGGTGCCGCGCCCATCGAGCACGTTCGGATTGAAGGGCACGTCTTTCTTCACGGCTGCGTTGTAGTCGCGGATGGTCTGCAAAAACTGTTTGGCGTTAACGCCTTCCATCCGTTCGACCAATGCTTCGAGTGAGTCGGCGCGTATCTTGGTTGCGCCCTTGAGGTGATACTCGTCACGTTGCAGGTTGAAGACCTTGGAATCAAAAATCTGCCACGCCACTTGACCGGGCTGATTCAATATCACGCGGCCATATTTGGCGTAGGTGTAGTTTCTGAAGTCGGCGCCTTCGTCGACAAAACGCAGTCCATCGTTATTGACCATCACGCTGAACTGGTAACTGTGCTTTTGAAAACGGTCGCCCACGCTGCGGTCGCCGTAGTCGGGGGCGTTCATGTCCCACTCGCAGGCGTGGCAGCCTGACCAGTTGCCATAGGATTGAGCGCCCGCCTCGATGGCCATCGCGATGCCGCCGCCGGTGTTATAACGCGTGCCGCGCACCTTGGCCAGGTCCCAGCCGGGGCCGAGATAACGCGTGCGCCATTGCGCATTGGCCTGGAAGCCGCCCGCCGCCATGATTACCGCGCCCGCTTTGAATTGCGTGGTCTTGTCGCCGACGATGGCCTCAACCCCCGTCACACGGCGGCCTGTTTGGATCAGGCGTTTGGCTTCGGCTTCGTAATAGACATCGATGTTGGCGCGTTTGGCGGCGGCATATAAAAAATCAACGAGGCCCACGCCCGCGCCCACCGCGCCCACTGTCACCCCGCCCCAGAATTTGCGTTTGCCGCCAACCTTGAACGACTGCGCGCCATACACCGGTATAAAGCGCACGCCTTTTTCGCGCAGCCAGTGCAACGCGGCGTTGCTTTGCGTCACCAGTACTTCGCATAGATCAGGGTTGGTGCGATAGCGCGTCACGCGCGCCATGTCGTCATAGAACTGATCGGTGCTGTAGCTCGAAAAATCGGTTTCGGCGATTTCGGCTTCACTTAAATCGGGCACCAGCTTCCGGATGTCTTCCAAACCCGCATACACGGCGCGCATGGTGCCTGCGGTGAAGGCGCTATTGCCGCCGCGTTCTGATTCGGGCGCGCGTTCCAGTACCGCAACCCGCGCGCCGTTCTCGGCGGCCGAGAGTGCGGACGACAGGGCGGCATTGCCGCCGCCCACGACGATTACGTCATATTCTTGACTGCTCATGAGTGAAAGTAAGGCTCCGGAAAAGAGGGGGCGCCGGGACAGCGGCGCCGCCGAACGGCGGAAAACGACAGGAGGGACTCTACGTAAAAATGCGCCCTGTCGTCAACTATCGAACCCGGTTCCGTTCAGCAGAACCGCATCGACGGGCGCGACTTGAGGGTATGATTACCAGCGACCCCGCAATTTTTTCATTCCGTACGCCGAGGATGAATCGCAATGAAACAAACCAAAATCGCCGCCGCGTTTATCCGTGGCGGCACCAGTAACGCCATCGTATTCAACCAACAGCATCTGCCATCCGACCGCGCGTTATGGGATGAAATCTTCATGGCGGCCATCGGCAGCCCCGATCCCTATGGCCGCCAGCTCGACGGTATGGGGGGCGGCCTGTCGTCGCTGTCCAAAGTGTGCGTGGTCGGAAAATCCAAGCGCCCCGATGCCGATGTGGACTACACCTTCGCGCAAGTGTTGATCAAGGAGGCGAAGGTGGATTACACCACCATGTGCGGCAACATGTCATCGGCGATCGGCCCGTTCGCAGTGGATGAAGGCCTGGTAACCGTGACGGGCGATGAGGCGCTGGTGCGCATCCACAGCACCAATACCGGTAAGATCGTGCATGCGCGGTTTCCGGTGGAAGACGGCGTGGCGGTGGTCGATGGCGAACTGGCCATTCCCGGCGTGGCGGGAACCGGCGCGCCCGTGCGGCTGGAGTTTTGCGCGCCGGGTGGCGCAACCACCGGCAAGATGCTGCCCACCGGCGAAGCCGTCACCACGCTGGATGTGCCGGGCGTGGGCCGCATTGCGTGCTCGATGGTTGATGCAGCCAATGCCTGCGTATTTGTCAGGGCGGCCGACGTGGGGCTGACGGGCACCGAGATGCCGGAAGCGCTGGAACAGAATCTAGCGGTGATGAAAAAACTCGGCGCGATTCGCCTTGCCGCTTCCGTTGCCATGGGCATCAGCAAAAATATCGAGGAGGCCGCCCGGAAACCGAGCGTGCCGTTTATCGGCGTGGTGTCCGCGCCGCGCGATGCGCCGTCGCTGTCGGGCGATCCCATTCAGGCCAATCAAGCCGACGTGACCGGCCGCATGTTGTCGAACGGGCAGGTACATCGCGCGTTGCCATTGACCTGCACGGTGTGCCTGGCCATCGCGGCGCGCATCCAGGGCAGTGTGGTGTATGAGGCCACGCGCGAAACACCGGATCCGGAAAGTGATTTGCGCATCGCGATGCCGTCGGGCGTGCTGACGGTGGCTGCCATAGTGAAGCAGGTGGACGGCAAATGGTATGCCGAGAAAGGCGCGGTGTACCGCACGCAGCGGCGCATGTTTGAAGGCACGGTGCTGGTGCGCGCGTCGTGCACGCCGGGTCTGCAAACCGTAAACAAGCAAGTCCGGCGCGCTGCATAGATTTTTTGTAACACGTCAACTCTTCAGTCTTTGCGCCTTTGCAATGAAGATTTTCTGATCGACTGAGCAGTAACAATTTTTAATCAAGCGAGTTAAAACATGGATGTGCGTTTTGATGGGAAGACCGCGCTGATCACCGGTGGAGCGCGCGGCATCGGCTACGCCACGGCGCGGCTGCTGGCGGAAGGCGGCGCAAAGCTTGCGCTGGTGGATATTAATGGTGAACTGGTGGAGGCCTCCGCGCGAAAACTGGCAGCGGAAACGCGGGCGCAGGTGATCGGCGTGCGCGCGGATATCACCTCCGAAGACGCCGTGAGCGGCATGATCGCGCAGGTTAAAGCGCAACTGGGTGCCGTGGATATTTTCGTCAGCAGCGCGGCCGTCCTCGATGACAAACTGTTTCTGGAATCCACATCCGCGGACTGGAAACGGATGATCGACGTGTGTTTGTACGGTCCGATGATGTGTCTGCACAAGTTGCTGCCGGACATGGTGGCACGGCGCTACGGGCGCGTGATTTGCATCGCGTCGGATGCCGCGCGAGTGGGGCAAGCCCGGCTGTCGTATTACGCCGCGGCCAAGGGTGGGGTGATCGCGTTGGTGAAATCCGTGGCTCAGGAGGTGAGCAAGGGCGGCGTTACGCTCAATATCGTGGCGCCGGGCGCGACCAACACCGAATTGCGGCAGGAACGCGAGACGCGCATGCGCGCGGAGATGGGCGAAGAGAAATACCAGCGCCGCTTGCGCACCGTACTGCGCATGTATCCCACGGGCCGCATCGGCGAACCCGAAGACATCGCGTCCACGATCGCGTTTCTTGCGAGCGGGCAGGCGTCGTGGATCACCGGGCAGGTGGTGAGTGTGAACGGCGGGTTTGCCATGCCGTGAGTGGGCGCGGTGAAGCTGCGGACGATGTGTGTACCAGGAGGGGGTAAACATGGCGTTGATGACTACACTGGGCAGGGTGCTTGCCGCGGGCTTGGCCGCAATGGGTAGTGTTGTGCCCAGCCATGCCATGGCCGCCGGCTATCCGGACAAGCCGGTGCGGATGGTGGTGCCATTTCCGCCCGGCGGCACCACGGATATCGTGGCGCGTATCGTGGCGCAGAAAATGAGCGACGTATGGGCCAGACAGGTGGTGATCGACAATCGCAGCGGGGCGGGCGGCTCCATCGGCAGTGATCTGGTGGCGAAAGCGAGTCCCGACGGCTATACCGTGTTGTTTGGCCTGCAAACCACGCACGCGATCAATCCCGGCGTGTACAAAAACCTGCCGTTTGATCCGATCAAGGACTTTGCGGCGGTGACGCGGGTCGCGGTGTCGCCGCAATTGCTGGCGTTGCATCCCAGTGTGTCCGCCAACAGTCTGCCGGCGTTTATCGCATTGGCAAAGGCATCGCCCGGCCGTTTGAGTTACGGTTCGTCCGGCACGGGCACGTCGCAACATCTGGCGTTCGAGATGTTCAAGCGCACGGCCGGCGTCGATGTTGTGCACATACCGTACAAGGGAACGGGCCCCGCGATTGCCGATTTGGTGGGAGGCCACGTTCAAACGCTGATTGGCGGCGTTGCGGGATTGCTGCCCCATGTCAAATCCGGAAAGTTGCGCGCCATCGCCATTGCCAGTGTCAATCGCAGCGCGGTGCTTCCCGAGGTGCCGACGATGGCTGAGACGCTTTTACCGGGATTCGATGTCAGCCCGTGGTTTGGTTTGTTTTTGCCGGCGGGCACGCCGGCTGCGATTACCCGGCAACTCTACGCGGATGTGGTCAACAAGGTGTTGAATGTGCCCGAGGTGCGGCAACGCATTGGCGATCAGGGCGCCGAGTCCGCGCCCAGTAAATCACCCGGTGAATTTGCGGCCTTCGTGGCGGAAGAAAAAGCGCTGTGGGGAAAAGTCATACGTGATGTGATGCCGGCTGCACAGGGCGGCGCGGGAAAGTAGGCGTCGTGAGAACCCTGCGGCGGAAAATCATTTTGCCGGTCGCTGGCGCGGGATTCAGCGTGGCGTTCAGTATCGCGGCGCCTGCGCAAGACTTTCCCGCAAGACCCATACGCATCGTTACGTCGCCGGTGGGCGGCGGCAATGATTTTCCGGCGCGCCTGGTGGCGCAGGGCATCGCGAAAACACTGGGTCAGCAAGTGATCGTGGACAACCGGCCCACGGTGGTGATTGCCGACATCGTGGCGAAATCTCCGCCCGACGGCTACGCCCTGCTGGTGAGCGGCAGCCCGCATTGGATCGGCCCGCTGGTCGAGAAAACGAATTACGATCCCATTAACGATTTCGCGCCGGTGTCGATCACCGATCGCGCGCCGGTGATTCTGGTGGTGCATCCCTCGATGCCGGTGAAATCCGTCATGGAGCTTATCGCCTTGGCCAAGGCGAAGGCCGGCCAGTTGCACTATGGCTCCGGCGCGCCGGGAGGATCCAATCATCTGGGCGCGTTGCTTTTTAACTACCTTGCCGGCGTCAATATTATTCGTGTGCCTTACAAAGGCAGCGGCCCCGCGATGATTGCGCTGATGAGCGGCGAGGTGCAGTTGATGTTTCCGTCCGCTGGCGGCGTGGCGTCGCATATCCAGTCAGGTCGCCTGCGCGCGTTGGCGGTGGGCAGTGCGCAACCCTCGGCGCTGGCGCCGGGCGTGCCGACCGTGGCGGCGTCCGGCGTGCCGGGTTATGTGTCGGAGGCGATGCACAGTCTTTTTGCGCCAGCGGGAACGCCGCAAGCCATTATCGCGCGCTTGAATCGCGACGTGCGGCGTTACCTTGAGTCAACCGAAGCCAGAGAGGCATTTATCAAAGGCGGGATCGAAGCGGCGGCCAGCACGCCGGAAGAATTGACCACGATGATGAAAACGGAAATGGCAACGATAGGCAAGGTGCTCAGGTCGGCGGGCGTCCGCACACCATAATCTGATTTACTGAATTCCAGCAACCCAACAATAAAGGAAAGCCATGTCCGACAACTCCACGTCCACCGTTACTTTAATGGCCGGTGGCGATATCGGTCCGGTCAGCGGGCCTACCGAGAAATTCGCCGAGCTGATCACGCCGGTGCTGCGTCAGGCGGATTTGCGTTTCGGCCAGTGCGAGCGCACGTACTCCAAGCGCGGATGGGAGCCCCAATATTCCTACGGGCCGGGCGGGCAATTGACGCGGTTGGATCCGGGCATGGCGGAAGTGTGGAAGGCCGCCAACATGAACGTGATATCGGTGGCCAGCAATCACGCGATGGATTGGGGCCCCGAGGCGGTGCTGGATACTGTCGAGATGTTTCGCGGCATGGGCAAGCATGTCATCGGCGCCGGCCGCAATGCCGAAGAAGCGCGCAAGCCTGCCATCGTCGAATGCAAGGGTGTGAAGATTGCGTTTCTCGCGTACTGCTCCGTGCTGCGTGACGGACAGGCTGCGGGCGCCACCAAGGCGGGCATTGCGCCGGTGCGCGCGCATACCTACTACGCGCCCGAGGAGTTTCAGCCCGGCACGCCGCCCAAAATCATTACCGAACCGTTCGAGGAGGATTTGCGCGCGCTCGAAGACGATATCCGCAAGGCGAAGCAACAGGCCGATGTGGTGATCATGTCGATCCACTGGGGCT
The DNA here is from genome assembly GCA_002412495.1 of Betaproteobacteria bacterium UBA5216. GTDB lineage: Bacteria > Pseudomonadota > Gammaproteobacteria > Burkholderiales > SG8-41 > UBA5216. The sequence goes on along the minus strand of DHVE01000020.1, from coordinate 3,156 downwards.
TGCGGCATATTCCCAAGACGATCTGCACGTATCAACCGACGGTGGCGCACGCGGCGATTGATGCGGGCTGCGATTTGATTCTCGGGCACCATGCGCATTCGATAAAGGCGATCGAGGTCTACAAGGGCAAGGTGTGTTTTTACAGCATCGGTAATTTCATGACCACCGGCTCGAACAAGCGTACGGCCAACACCTTCGACTGGAATCTGGTGTGGTTTCCAATCGACAAGGAATGCCTGCCGCCGCTCGGCTGTTATCAGTTCCCGACGCATTGTCGCAAGACCATGGTGGCGAAAGCGGTGATCGGCAAAAAAGGCATCGAGCGCGTTTCGTTTTTGCCCGCGTTCATTAATCCGCAGGCGCAGCCGTATGTGGTGGGGCCGGACGATCCGAAGTTTCAGGAAATTCTCGAATGGACCGAATGGGTTTCCGATCAGCATCCGCACAAGTTTCGCGTGGATGGCAACGAAATCGTGATCGACACGTCGGTGTAGTGGGATTATAAGTATCTGTTTTTAAGTAAATTTTTTTAAACGGAATATTGCTATGCGACTCAAGGGAAAAACCGCGCTGATTTCCGGCGCCGGACGCAATAACGGCAAGACCATTGCGCTGACCTACGCGCGCGAAGGCACCGACCTGATTCTGGTGGCGCGGCAGTTGGGCGATGAACTGAATGAGGTTGCGCGACAGTGCGAGGCCATGGGGGTTAAAACGTTGCCACTGCTGGCGGACATGAGCAAGCACGAAGAAGTGAATCGCGTGGTGAAGCAGGGCCTCGAACATTTCGGCAAGGTGGATATTTCCGTCAGCGTCGCGGGCGTGCGCAGCAACAAATTGCCGTGGGATTATTCCTACGAAGAATGGCACCAGATTTTCGAAGTGAATCTGCATTCGACGTTTTATCTGGCGAAAGCGCTCGCACCCGGCATGATCGAACGCAAGAGCGGCGCCTTTATCGCGCTGGGCGGCAACTCGGCGGTGACGGCGTCGTTTCCTTATGTATCCGCGCTGGCGGCATCGAAGCACGGCCTGCACGGCTTGATCAAGGGTCTCGCGCAGGCGTTCGGACCGTATAACGTGCGCGCGAATCTGCTGTGCCTTGCGAACATCGAAAACGACCGCCGTAATCCCGAGTGGTACACCTATCGCAATGAAAAAGGCGAGATGGTGCGCACCGGACAGGTGGGCGACCCCACCACCACGGACGCGGATCGCTTCAAGCTCTCGCCGTTGGGACGGCAGGGTACGCAACAAGAAGTGGCGAATGTCGCCGTGTTTCTCGCGTCGGATGATTCGTCTTACATCACCGGCGATTGCATCATCTGCTCGGGCGGCGGCTACATGTAGCCGTGCGCACGGCGTTGTCAGTGTTGTAAACCCGAGAAAACGAATCGATATAGGAAGTCTCGCATGTCCGTGGAAACAGTGGCCGGCCGCCTGGCCCGATGGGTCACGCAACTCAAGTATGAAGACCTGCCGCCGGACGTGGTATTCCACGCCAAGCGTTGTTTGCTCGATACGCTTGGTGTGCAGATACGCGGCGCCACCTTGCCGTGGATACAGCCGGTGTATCGTTACGTGCGCACGCTCGGCGGGGATGATGCGGCGATCACCTACCATGGTGACCGCGCCAGCGCGCCCTATGCCGCCTACGCCAATTCCACTTTCAGCTATAGCTGTGAGCTGCAGCACCATGGTTCGTTTGGCAGCGCGCATACGGGCGTGATTATCGTGCCGGTGGTGCAGGCGCTGGGCGAAAAACTCGGTTGCAGCGGCAAGGAGATTATCGCCGCGATGGCGGCGGGCTACGAAGTGCAGGGGCGTCTGGGGGCCGCGTTATTCAAGGCGGTGTTCAAGCGCCACTTTCATCCGCAGGGCATTTTTGGCGCCTTCAGTGCGGCGGCGGCGGCGGGCAAGTTGCTCGGTCTCGACGAAGAACAGCAGGCACACGCCTTTGCCATCGCAGGCAGCCACGCCTCGTGCATCCTCGAATACGATCAGGCCGGCGGCGAAGTAAAACGCATCCACGGCGCCATTGGTTTGCGCGGCGGCATGCAGGCGGCGTTCATGGCGAAAGCGGGATTGACCGGGCCGCTGTCGGTGTTCGAAGGGCAGCGCGGGATTTTTGCGTCGTTTGGCGGCGGCGAGGCGGATGCGGAATCGTTGTTGACCGGCCTTGGGCAGCCTTATTGCATCACGCAGTGCCGCTTCCGGGTTTACCCCACCATCGGCTCGTGCCACAACGCGCTGGATATCGTAAACGATCTGATGCGCGATCAACCGTTTGATTATCGCGACGTGGAAAAAATTCGTGTCGGCATGCGCGAACTGTCGGTGATGCACGTCACGTCGATCTCGCGGCCGCATGACGTGATCAGCGCGCAGGCGAGCCTGGGTTACAGTCTGGGCGTGCTGCTGGTGAAAGGCTCCAACGACCTGGATCTGTATATCGATCCGGCCCTGTGGCGCGATCCGCAGGTGCTGTCCGTGGCGGACAAACTCGATGCATATACCTTGACCGTGGACGATCAGCCGCGCGCCACGCGCGTTGAAATCATGTTGAAGGGCGGACGCGTGCTGACCGGCCAGCAGGAAGATGCGCGCGGTTCGCCGGCGCTGCCGTACACGCAGGTGGAAATCGAAACCAAGTTTCGCCGCCTGTCGAATGTATTGCTGCCGCCGGAGCAGACAGAACAGATATTGCGGCAAGTATCGGTTTTTGAACAACTTTCTTCGATGGCAATGTTGGCGCCCTTGCTGTGCAAAAAATCATGACGGCAGATCAAAGCGACAACAATCCCTACACGCGGGGACTGGCCGAGTTTATTTCCGGCTTGCGCTACGAGGTGATTCCCGCCGAGGTGGTGGCGCGCGTCAAGCTGTTGATACTCGATGGCTTCGGCTGCGGCATCTTTGGCGCACTGCCCGAGCACAGCCGCATTCTCGTTAAAACGCTGGCGGCATTTGATCAATCCACCACGTGTGGCGTGTGGGGTACCCGGCAGCGCCTTTCCGCGCCGCATGCGGCGCTGGCGAACGGCAGCATGGTGCAGGCGTTTGAGCTGGATGACGGGCACAGTCTGGGCAGCGTGCATATTAGTTGCGGCGCGCTGCCGGCGATCATGGCGGTGGCGGAGAGTCGGCCCGGATTGA
>DHVE01000132.1 GCA_002412495.1 Betaproteobacteria bacterium UBA5216 | reverse complement strand
GGAAGCCAGCACGATGCATCGTGGCCTGTCATGGCCCAACAGTCGCCGCAGCCCTTCTGCCTGATCACCGCGCTCCAGGAACATGATTTCAGCCATACGAAGCCTCCGCCATCGCCGCGAGCGGAAGTTCTTCTTCGAGCAAACCGTGCGCGTAGGAATCCAGAGTCGGGCGCAGCGCGCGGTGCAGCAGATAGTCCGGATGCGGGAGTCGTATGTCCTCGGGAACGCATTGCCCATTGGTCACATAGTGCAATGTCAGCCTATGGCGTATCACGCAATCCAATGCCGTCGCGAGGCTTGCCGACTCGTCGAGTTTGGTAATAATGCTGCCGCACAGACCGCCTTTGGAGTACGAGCGTATAACTTCATCCAGCGTCGCGGCGTTGGCGGTCGTATTCAGCAACAACAATCGCTTCACCCCTTGGCCGCCAGCTGCCAGCATTGCACTCTGCTCCGCCAGCAACTGGTCGCGCTGGCTCATGCCGACCGTGTCGATTAACACCGTTTTCTTTTCGCGCATTTTTGCCACGGTGGCCTTCATTTCGGCGGCATCCTTTACCGCATGCACCGGCACGTTGAGAATTTTTCCATACACGCGCAATTGATCATGCGCGGCGATACGGTAGCTATCGGTCGTTATCAAACCCAGGCTGGCGGCGCCATGGGTAACGACGCAACGCGCCGCCAGTTTGGCGATGGTGGTGGTCTTGCCGACCCCGGTCGGCCCCACGAGCGCATACACGCCGCCATCGGAAACCAGCGTTTCATGAGTCATCACGCGCAACAGGCTTTTGATCTCGGCGCCGATGGCCTTCTGCGCCGCGGGCAATGCAGCCTGCTCTGGGAGAACCGTAACCAGTTGCCGCGCCAGCAATGGCGAGAAGCCGGCATTCAGCAACACCTGCATCATCGCAGCGCGCGCGGGCGCGCGCTGCTTCAGGCCAGACCACGCCATGCCGGAAATTTCCCGTTGCAACAGCGACTTCATCGCCGCGACCTCGCGCATTAAATTCTGCACAATTCCGTCGGTGACGCTTGCCTGTGCGGGTTGTGACTCACGGGCCATCGAAACCTGGTTAATAGCCACCGCAGACATCGCGGTGACTTCAATGCCATCCTCAAAGGGTCGATTGGATACAATCAATGCGTCGGGGCCGAGTGCCTGCTTCACCTTTTGCAGTACCTCGCGAGACGTTTTTCCAACAAACTTCCTGGGGTTCATGCCTTACTCCCGATAACAGAGTTCACTTTGATGGAACGGGCATCGGGCACCTCGGTATGCGCGAGCACCGTTAATGAAGAAACACCGCGCCGCAAGAATCGCGATAACACGGGGCGAAGCGAGCTTGGCGTGAGCAACACCGCGGGCAAGCCAAGTTGTTCCTGATGACGGGCGGCCGCCTGCGTGCCACGCAGTAATGTGTCTGCAAGTCCCGGCTCAAATACCAGACCGTCACCCGCTCCCACCTGCGCGCTTTGCACCAGCAACCGCTCGAGGTCGGGATCCAACGCCATGACCTGAAGATCGGACTTGCCAGGAAATAATTGCTGCACGATGCCACGCCCCAACGCCACTCGCACCAGTGCGGTCAGTTCACCGGCGTCTTGCGTACGAGCGGCATGCGCCGATATCACCTCGATAATGGTGCGCATGTCGCGTATATGCACGCGTTCCTCCAATAGATTTTGCAATACCCGCTGCAGGGTCACCATGGGAATCAGTTTGGGGATAATGTCCTCTACCAGCTTCGGGGTATCGCGTGACAAATGATCTATGAGTTGTTGCAGTTCCTGGCGGCCCAGCAAGTCCGCGGCATTGGCATGAATAAGTTGACTGATATGCGTTGCCACCATCGTGCTGGCATCGACAACGGTGTAGCCCTGCTGTTGGGCACTGTCACGTTGCGCGGCGTCTATCCAGACTGCAGGAAGGCCAAATGCCGGGTCTTGCGTAGAAGCGCCAGCGATCGGCGTGGAAACGCCGCCCGGATTGATCGCGAGAAATAATCCCGGCTGCGCCTCGTGGGCGCCAATTTCCACGCCTTTGAGGGTAATGCGGTAACTGTTTGGCCGCAGATCAAGGTTGTCACGTATATGTATGACTGGCGGCAAGAATCCGATGTCCTGGGTAAATTTTCGCCGTATCGCCTTGATTCTTCGCAATAATTCACCATCTTGCGCCTTGTCGACCATCGGGATAAGGCGAAACCCGACTTCAAGCCCCAAGGTATCCACGGGCGTCACATCACTCCAGCTGACATCCAGTGTTTCCGGCGCGGCCTGTGGTGTCACTGCCGGCGCACTGTCCGCTTGTTCAGCAGTCAAATTACGCTGATGCATCCAGTAGGCCGCCCCTGCAAAACCGCTGGCCAGCAGCAGGAAGGCAAAGTGCGGCATGCCTGGCACCATGCCCATCACGCCGATAATTGCGCCGGTTATCAGCAGCGGCAGCGGCTTCGCTAGCACCTGCGTCATCAATTGCTGCCCGGTGTTCTGATCCATGCTGACGCGGCTAACCACCAGGCCGGCCGCAGTGGAGATAATCAACGCGGGAATCTGCGCGACGAGCCCGTCACCGATCGTCAGCAGTGTGTAGTTTTTGGCGGCTCTTGCGATATCCATGTCGTGTTGCAGCACGCCGACAATCAGCCCCCCCAGAATATTGATCATCAGAATGATGATCCCCGCCACCGCGTCGCCCCGCACAAACTTGCTGGCGCCATCCATGGAGCCAAAAAAGTCTGCCTCCTGCGCGATCACCGCGCGCCGCTTGCGTGCCTCTTCTTCACCGATGAGCCCGGCATTCAGATCGGCGTCAATTGCCATTTGCTTTCCGGGCATCGCGTCCAGGGTGAAACGCGCGCCCACTTCGGCGATTCGCCCCGCGCCCTTGGTGATCACGACGAAATTAATCACCACCATGATCACGAACACCACCAAACCCACTGCGTAGTTGTCACCCACGAGGAAATGCCCAAAGGATTCAATCACCTTCCCTGCCGCGCCGGGGCCGGTGTGCCCTTCGAGCAGCACCACGCGGGTTGAGGCGATATTCAGCGACAGGCGTAGCAACGTGGTGACCAGCAACACCGTGGGAAATACCGCGAACTCAAGCGGCTTTATCGTATTCATGGCCACCAGCAGCACCATGATTGAAAATGCGATATTGAAGGTAAACAGCATGTCGAGCACGAAGGGCGGCAATGGCAGCACCATCATCGCCAGCAGCATGACGATAAGCATCGGCGCGGCGATCCCGCGCAGCATTTCCGTGGCGGACAAGCGCGGCAGATTCAAGGCGCTGATCATTGAAGCTCACCCTGCGGATCAAGCCCGGCAGGTACCGCCACCGGCATCAACGGCTTGGGCGCCAAACCACCGTGCTCGTGGTAGCGGCGCAACTGAAACACATAGGCCAGCACCTCGGCCACCGCTGCATACAGCTTTTCGGGTATTTCAGCGCCAATTTCCGCGTTGTGATACATGGCACGAGCAAGCGCCGGTGATTCCAGCACAGGAACGCGATGCTGTTCACCCAACTCGCGTATCCTGGCAGCCACCAAGTCCGCCCCCTTGGCAACCACACGCGGCGCACCAGTGCTTTTGTCGTCATAACGCAACGCCACCGCGTAGTGTGTAGGATTGGTAACTATCACCGACGCTGTAGGAACGTCCGCCATCATGCGCCTGCGCGCCATTGCCCGCTGCTGATTGCGGATCGCGGCCTTGACCTGCGGATCACCTTCACTCTCGCGGTGTTCGCGGCGCAATTCTTCGCGTGACATTTTCAGATCGTTGCCATGGCGCCATATCTGGAAAGGCACATCGGCCGCCGCGACCACCGCCAAAGCACCCGCGACAATCAGGAAGCTGACACCCGCGATTCGGGATGTCTGGACGATTGCCGTTTCCAAGGATAACTGCGAAATGTCCTGCAACGGCACACGATAATGCCAAAGAACCAGCGCACCGACCGCGGCAATCAGCGTTGCCTTGACCAAGGCCTTGACGAGTTCCGCCAATCCGCGCCAGGAAACAACGCGCCCGACACCGGCGATGGGGTTAAGCCGCTGAAAATCAAAGCGCAACGCGTTCCAGGTAAATATCCAGCCGCTGAGCAACTGAGGCACCGCGAATGCAATCAACATCAACAGCAGCAGGAGCGGCGCAATCACGACCAATGCCTCGATGGATTGCTCATGCAGACGCAAGGACATTTGCGCGGCATCTGCCGCCACCATGGCATCAAGTCTGAGGCCGCGCTGCAACAAGGCGCACATTTGCTGAAAAATACCCGCCCCGAAGAACCACAACCCGCCGGCGCCCGCCATCAGCAACGCAAATGTGGTCAGTTCCTGCGAACGCGCGACGTTTCCTTCTTCCCGTGCCTGTTCAAGACGGCGCGGCGAAGCTGACTCGGTGCGTTCGGAATCGTGTTCTTCAGCCATGATGTATCGTTGAAATCATGGCCAAGTATCGGCGTTGCCCGCCGCCTGTGATTCATCAAGAAGACGGTGAATAGCCGGGCTATTCGGATGCCGAACTACCGCTTCAGTGTGGGTGCGTCAACTCCAGGGGTTCCGCGCAGGCAATGCCATACCACGGCCCTTCCTTGACGGCCTCCGACGTCACATTCCTGACGCGCTGCTCGACGGCTTCCGGCGCCATGCCTAGCCATTCTCCAATCGCGATATAGTCATCAGGCAACGCCGCATTGTCCCAACCCTGAGCAGAGTGACGCGCAACGGCAACGGCGTATTCCACATTTAACACTCGTGGATTGCGCCCGTGCTGCACGTCCATCAGAACGTGCAGCAAGCCCGGCAGTTCCCACGCCTTTACCATCGCCAGTTGCATATCGATGAGTCGAAATCCCAAGACGGCCTGCTGCGCGGTTTCGCTGCGCATCGCGGGGTCGTGCCGCTGCATATCCGCGATCATGGCCAGACGTGAAGGCGCAAAGCCCCATAACAGCATTTCAGCCAGTTCATGCAAAAGCGCCGCAACCATGACTTCTTCAGGATCGACGTCCTTGCGTAATTTCGCCCAATCACGCGCGTACAGGGCCGCATGACGCGCGCGATTCATTACCGCCAGCATGCCCGCCAGTGCCGCGGCATTATCGGCAAGTTGCTCTTCGATCACGGGCTGCTCGCCAAAATGTTCATAAAACGGCGACAACCCAAGCATCATCAAGGCATGCGCGATGGTTGTAATGTCGGCCGTCCGGCGACGACTCCTGTGCCGCTGCAGAAATCGCAGCACCTTGGCTGTCATGAACGGATCGTGCAAAACCGTATCGGCAATGTTTTGCGGCGATATACCGTTGCTTGCGGCGCGCATGCGCTCGAGTTCCTCCACGCTGCGCGCAAGTACGGGCAGATCTACATTGGTGGTCAATTCTACCCATTGCGGGATGGTCCAACGCGCATTCATCACATGCGCCATAGGTAAAGTGTTGACCCGACCGCGTCACCCAAAGCGATAGTTCGCGTTGGCGCAACACCTGGAATACAGAATCCGTTGCTGATCAGCAAACTACCCGGACGCATTTCGCTCCGTGCCTTATCCCACAGTCTGGCCATGGGCGCGGGAGACAGATAGGCGTACACCACGTCGTAGTCTCTTAGATTGACACCCCAGAAACTCCCCCAACGGATGTCAACAGCACGATTCCGCAGCGTTCTGCAACGGCTCAGCCAATAGGGCACTGGCGTGAGTTCCACGCCGGTATAGTTACCATCGGACCGCGCGCACGCCAAGCGGGCGAGGAAGGTGCCGGTACCGCATCCGAGATCAATAAAGCGGAAACCGCCTTGCGCCGGCAATAATTCATGCACGACGGCTGCCGCCCGGTCGCTCGACGAAAATAATGGCACCCGCTGCAAGCATGCAGCGGCGTTGAGCAAGAAAAGTACGCCAAACAATATGAGGTAAAGGGTTGGCTGCACCTCCCAGTCCAACAACAGGTAAAGGGCGAGGAAAAAAAACAGATTGATTGGCATCCACCACCATGGCAGGCCAATCATCCTGCCCATGGCTGCCGCTGCCAGCCCTTCAACTATCAGCCACCCTTCCAGCGGCATTGACCAGTAGCCTGCCGCCGCGACAAATCCGCATGCCAAGCCGCAGGCCAAGTGGATGACGCATCCCGCATATACGGGTGACCCTGTTGCCCGTATCGACAATGTCTCACCGTGATGCCGCATCAATTGCATCCTTGGAAGGAACATTGCCCTTGCTGGCCGCAAGCGCACCACTCGTTTTATTGAGGGATTCTTCGGCTTCGGTGTTTAGTACGATGATGGCAATGCGCCGATTCGACGGGCTATACGGGTCGCCGGGATCGAATAGCACTGCGGACGCCATTCCTACCACGCGCTTGATCTTTCCGTCCTCGATTCCACCTTCGATCAGAACACGGCGCGATGAATTGGCGCGGTCCGCGGACAATTCCCAGTTGCTGTAACCACGTTCACCCGAACTGTAACGTTTTGCGTCGGTATACCCAGTTAGCGTAATGCCGTTGCGAACCTCGTTCAATGGCTTGCATAATGCGAGCAGTATGTCTCTGGCGTAGGGCTTCAGATTCGCGCTTCCGAGGTCAAACATCGGCCGGTTTTGCTCATCGACGATCTGTATGCGCAGTCCTTCAGAGGTTATGTCGATGAGCAATTGGTTCCGATATTGCTGGAGAAACGGACTGGCATCGATCAACTGATTGAGTTGACCCTTGAGCGCCTTGAGGCGGACCATGTCATGACGCATGACCTCCGTTTTCGCCTCGCGAATGCCAAGGCGCCGCTTTTGTTCGGGCATTTCGCCGCGCCGCATCTGCAGATCGTCGCTACGCGTCAGGTCGCGCCCTCCCGCCTTGATGGGACTGGAACTGTCACCGCTGCCACTGCCACCGGATAGCGAAACCTTGAGGGGTGTGCGGAAATAATCAGCGATGCCCTGCAGTTCTCCCTTGGTGGTGGATCCCAGAAGCCACATAAGCAGGAAGAATGCCATCATTGCCGTGACAAAATCGGCGTAGGCAATTTTCCATGCGCCACCGTGATGGCCGCCTGCGCTTTTCTTGATGCGTTTGATGACTATCGGACGCTGTGAATCGTCGGCCATGTCGTTTGCCTTCTCTTGGGATGGAAACCGTGATCACCGTCATTTCTTTTGTTTGACGTGCGTTTCAAGCTCGGAGAACGAGGGACGCTCCGTCGAATACAGCACCTTTCTGCCAAACTCGACGGCAAGCGCCGGCGAATAGCCATTCAGGCTTGCAAGCAACGTTACCTTGATGCATTCAAGCATCTTGGAGGATTCATCGAGCTTCTGCTCGAGAGAGCTCGCCAGGGGGCCCACGAAACCATAGGCAAGCAGAATGCCCAGAAAAGTGCCCACCAGCGCATTGGCAATCAGCAGCCCCAGTTCCGAAGGGGGGAGTCCGACGGATGCCATGGTATGCACCACCCCCATCACCGCGGCCACGATGCCGAACGCCGGCATTGCATCCCCCAGTTTGGCGATGCAATGCGCCGGCAACTCTCCTTCGTGATGGTGCGTGCCGATTTCGTTGTCCATCAGATTTTCAATTTCGAACGCATTGAGATTCCCGCCCACCATCAGGCGCAGGTAGTCGGTGATGAATTCCAGAACATGATGATCCTTCAGCACGTTCGGATAACGCGCGAACAACGGGCTTTTCTCCGGATTTTCAACGTCGTCCTCGATAGTCATCAGCCCTTCCTTACGCACCTTGGCAAGAATGTCATAAAGCAAGGCCATCAGATCCATGTAGACCGCTTTGGAATAATTGGAACCCTTCAGCACCGACGGTAACGCTTTGATGGTTGCCTTGATCGCCTTACTGGTATTTCCGACAAAAAACGCGCCCAGCGCCGCGCCGCCGATCATCAGTAATTCAATCGGCTGCACCAGCGCGCTAAGGTGCCCGCCCGCCAGAACGAAGCCGCCGAATACCGACGCCAGAACGATAGAATATCCAACAATAACAAGCACTTAAATTCACTCCAGCTCGTTCACGAAGACAGCCTCGCAAGCTACGGCTTAGCGGCATGTGTCGCTCATCCAGGGACTGCTCAGCTTAACAAGACCTCAGCTCAACTGATTCCTTGATCAACAAGTGAAATAGGTGTCTTTTCCGGACCAGCGAAGCGCTCCGAACAGGTAAAGTAACTTACCCGCTCACCCGGTAACCGCCGCCGTTTTTCCTGACGAACGCTTGGTGGAATGATGGCGCGCATCCCGAGCCGCCAGCTCGCCGCACACCGCTAATGCTTCGTTCTTGGTTTGGCCCGCGCGTGAAGGCATATTGCACATGCCGCAAACGTAATGCTGATGCAGATCGAGCACGTGAACAATAAAGTGCCCCTGACATTGCGTGCACGGGATTGTCGTCAGCATTTTTGCATCAAAGAATCGCACCAGACTCCATGCCCGCGTCAAACTCAACACACGCTCCAATCCATGAACTTGTATGTGCTCGAGATAGAGTTGATACGCTTTGATAATGGCTTCGATACCGCCTACCGAGGCGTGCCTGGTAAGGAACCGATGAATGTCGATGAATATCGACGAATGCAAGTTCGGCCGCCACGTGACGAACCAGTCGGTCGAAAATGGCAACATGCCTTTCGAAGGCGACTTGCCCGCGACCTCCTTGTACAACTTCAGCAGTCGTTCGCGGCTTAAACTTGTCTCGGCCTCCAGCACCGCCAGGCGTGCGCCGAGGCGAATCAGAGCCACCGCAAGATCAATCTGCCTGGCTTCCGAAATGACACTTTTATTACGCATGGTGGATGGCCCCGGTCTTTTTTGGGTGAATCGTCGCAAATCCGAAAAACTCAGGCGAGTCCGGCTGCTGGTTGCCCGGCCATCAGCACGGCCGCATGCGATTGGCCCATCGGTTTGACTTTGCCATGATCGGACAACAGCCCAAGAATGATCCGGTCATCAAAGCGAAAGCGGCAGAGCAACATGTTCGACGCGGACATTTTCAAAATTTGTCCCGCCGACAATTGCTCCAAAATGCCCGCCACATCATCGCTGACACCGAGCCGAAACATCGCCATCGCCTTGTCCGTCCTGATCATTTGCTGTGCTAGCAGCAGATAGGCCAAATTGGTTTCCTGAATTTCGTTCACCAGTTGCTCGTGGCTCATGATTGGTTTCCCTTGGTTATACAGTCAGTCGGCTTACGTTAGGTGCGAAAGGATTGTGCACGCTCCGCCCACGGGACTTAATCAGACAAACACCAGTTATTTGGAGCCTGCTTTCGCCTTATTTGATGTCAGAAATATTCCTACAACCTCTTTGCGTGCCACACGCAAATTGACGCATGCGACGGAGGTTATCGCACCGCATCAAACTATTGAGAATTACTTAACCGTATGACATCAAAACAATTCAGCCTGAGCCCAGCAAGAGGCGATGATGGCTCGGCGTCGCTGTCCGGATTTGAGCTTGGCGCGGGCCGTGTGCTTCAGTTCGTCCAACGTGTCTGGGCAGAAATTGGCCATCGCGTGGCGCTTGAGCCATGCCCACAGATATTCGACCGGGTTCAGTTCCGGCGCGTAGGGCGGCAGGAAATGAATGTCGATGTGACCATTGATGGATTCGACGTACTCGCGCACCAGACGGCTGTGGTGGGGTCTGGCCCCGTCCCACAGAATCAGTAATGGCTGGCGATACTGGGCTTTGAGTGCCTTCAGAAACTCGACAACCTGTTCCTTTTTGATAGCCCCCTCGTGAACACGGAAACTCACGCCGTGCAAATGCATTCCGGCAATTACCGACAGATGATCCCAGTTGAAATGGAATTGCACCGTGGGTGTGTGCCCCTTGGGCGCCCAGGTGCGTACCCGGGTAGGGCGCTGCGACAATCCCGATTCGTCGATAAACAGAATCAACCGCCCTTCGCGGCGCGCTTTTTTTTAAGCAACGGCAGCGTGCGCTTCTTCCAGTGTTCGACAGCCCCATCGTCACGCTCCAGTGCACGCCGATCCGGCCTTTGGCTGGAAAACCCCAACTGTCCCAGTAGCCGCCAGATATGAACCTCGCTGTATTTCACCCCAAACTGCCGTTCGACAACCAGCCGTACCCGCTTGATCGTCCACAGCGGGGTATCGAACCCCTGCGCAACAGAACCTTCGAGCAGGGCCAACTGCAACCGTCCCAAAGCTTCGGCATCCAATTGCGCCGGACGCCCGCCCCGGCTCATATCGCGCAACGCGACTATTCCCCCGGATTCGAGTACATCGCGCCAGCGGTAAACCGTTTGCCGGGGCGCTTTGACCATGCTGGCCACCTGCGGCGGCGTATATCCGGCCTGAAGCAGGCACCCCGCACGCACGCGTCGCTTTACCGCTGTTTCCAATTTGTTCTTTGTCTTCATGCGTTAACCCCAATGTTATGCCAACATTGAGGCAACGTACAAAGTTCAAATCGGTTGTCATGAAGTTAGGTAATTCTCAATA
>DHVE01000049.1:17146-62737 GCA_002412495.1 Betaproteobacteria bacterium UBA5216 | reverse complement strand
TTTTTTATGTCATGTACTTCGCGTGCCCAATTCATCACGCCGGATAAATCGCGCCCAGCACGCGCGGGCCTTTGGCGCCCGTCACCCCCGGCACATTGCCGGGTTCGCGCAGCAACGTCTGTCGCGCGAGCCACGCAAACGCGAGCGCCTCCACCCAATCGGCATCCACGCCGATCGTGCTGGTCGTCGCCACGCGCAGGTCCGGCATCCGCGACGCCAGCCTCGCCATCAGCGCGCCGTTATGTGCGCCGCCGCCGCAAACATAGAGGGCTTGCGCGCCGGGGCAATGTTGCTTCACACCTTGCGCGATGCTGTTCGCCGTCAGCGCCAGCAACGTGGCTTGCACGTCCACTGCGGATTCGTTGCCCGATAACGCGCGGCGTACCCACGCGAGATTGAAGCAATCGCGCCCGGTGCTTTTGGGCGGAGCGCACGCGAAGTATTCATGGCTCAGCAATGTGTCGAGCAATGCGGGAATGATGGCGCCCGTGGCGGCCCAAGTACCGTTGTCGTCGTATGCACGACCAAGATTTGCCGCGATCCATTCATCCATCAGTGCGTTGCCGGGACCGCAATCGAATCCGGCTGCAACGCCGCCCGGAGGCAGGTCGGTGATATTCGCGATGCCGCCGATGTTGACCACGGCGCGATGCTCACGGCCCGAGCCGAATGCCCGCAGATGAAAGGCCGGCACCAGCGGCGCGCCCTGTCCGCCGGCGGCGATATCGCGACTGCGAAAATCGTTGATCACCGTGATGCCGGTGAGTTCCGCCAACAGGGCTGCATTCACCAACTGCGTGGTGTAGCCCGCATCAGGGCGATGGCGCACCGTTTGTCCATGGCAACCGATCGCCGTGATGTCGCGCGCAACTAAGCCCGCTTGCGCCAGCAGCGTACGAATCGCGGCCGCATAAGCGTGCGCGAGTTGATGCGCGGCAATGGCCGAACGATGCAATTCATCATGTCCCGGCGCGTTCAATGCCAACAGGGCATCGCGCAATTGTGGCTGAAAGGGCTGATAGTGACTATGCACGCAGGCAGGCGCGGCGTCGCCTTGATCAAAACGCGCGATTACCGCATCGATGCCATCAAGGCTGGTGCCGGACATCAGCCCGATGAACGTGCCGGGCACGCCGCGGCCTACTCGAACGTGGAGAGCGTCGCCCCGCGCAGCGTGGCCATGGTGCGGGCGTGCGGTGCCGCGGCTTGCAGGAATTGCGGTTTGTGTTCCGGCGCGATGGGGAAAGCCACAGGTACCGCCACCGACATCGGATCGCGGTGCACATTGTCCACGCGGAACTCATAGTGCACATGCGGGCCGGTGGTGAGCCCGGTCATGCCCACTGTGCCGATGACTTCGCCTTGTTGCACGCGCGCGCCCTTGCGGATATTGGGTGCGAACCCGGCCATATGCGCATACAGTGTGGTGAATTTCGACTGGTGACGCAGGATCACCACGTTGCCGTAACCGCCCTGCACGCCGGCAAACTCCACAACGCCGTCTGCGGTGGCCTTGATACGCGCGCCCATTGGCGCGGCAAAATCGACACCCGTGTGCGCGCGCCAGGTTTGCAGAATCGGGTGATAACGCGCGGCGGTAAAGCCCGAGGTGATGCGCGAGAATTCCAGCGGCGAACGCAGAAACGCCTTGCGAATGTTTTTGCCGTCAAGGGTGTAATACGAACCTTCGCTGCCGGGCGCCGCGAACCACACAGCATTCAGCGTCTTGCCGTTGTTCACAAATTCCGCCGACAGCAGGCGCCCCGAACGCACCGGTTCGCCGCGGTCGTATTGCATTTCATACACCAGCGAGAAGCGGTCGTTTTTGCGCAGATCCTTGTGGAAATCAATGTCGGTGGAAAACACCTCCACCATTTGCATGGCGACGGCGTCCGGCACCTGCAATCGATCGGTGGCGGCAAACAGCGAACTGCGTATTTCACCGGCTGCGGAAATCACGCGGGTTTCCAGTTCGGCGGTTTGTTCAGTGGCCTTGAATGATTCGCCGTCGCGGGTGACCGTGAGCAGCGTATTGCCGTTGAGATAGCGCAGCGTGACCAACTGGTTGTCAGCCGTGGTTTCCGCGCTCACCGCGCGTCCTGGCACCAATTGAAACAGCGAGCGCACGTCACGCGCGGTACGCAGGAAGCTTACCGCCGCTTCGTCTTCAACGCCCAGCCGTTCCAACAGCGTGGCCTGGGTTTCGCCGCGCTGAATGCGTTCTTCGCGCCAGTATGTCTGATTCGGTAACGATTGCGCCGCCTGCGATTTCTCGTTCAGTACCGTGACTGGCGGCAGGGTAATGTTTTCGCTGACAGCGCTTTGTTCGACGCGCTCCGTGATCGTATCGGGGGCAATGCCGAATGCCGTTACCACGCCAGCGAATGGCAACACCAGTGCCAATGCCCAGCGGCGAAAGCGGGCCGTCCCAACGAGTTGGGCCAGTTTTTGCGTTACAATCGTAAAATGCGCTTGAGGCATGATTTATTTACGTTTTTTCAGCGCGGAGCATACCAGTACCATTTATCGGGTCAACTTTATTCCGTGCAATCGCCTCATCTGCGTCTCACATAGTGAAACAAATAATCGACTGTCTGTTATGGAAAGCCAGCTAGAAACCCACCTTGGTGTCATCCGCAGGGGCTGCGACGAGCTGTTGATCGAAGCCGAGCTCGTTGAAAAGCTGAAACGCGGTACACCTTTGCGGGTGAAAGCGGGGTTTGACCCCACCGCGCCCGATTTGCACATCGGGCATACCGTGCTCATCAACAAGCTGCGACAGTTACAAGACCTCGGCCATCACGTTTTGTTCCTCATCGGTGACTTTACCGGCATGATCGGCGATCCGACCGGCAAAAACGCCACGCGCCCGCCGCTGTCGCGCGAAGACGTGGCAAAGAACGCGAAAACCTACACCGAGCAGGTTTTCAAGATACTGGACCGCGAAAAAACCGAAGTCGTGTTCAACTCCACGTGGATGGACAAAATGAACGCGGCGGACATGATCAAGCTCGCGGCCACGCACACGGTGGCGCGTATGCTCGAGCGCGACGATTTTTCCAAGCGCTACAAAGGCAATCAGCCGATTGCGATCCACGAATTCATGTATCCGCTGGTGCAGGGCTACGACTCGGTGGCGCTGAAAGCCGATCTCGAACTCGGCGGCACCGATCAAAAATTCAACCTGCTGATGGGCCGTGAACTGCAAAAACATCACGGGCAATCGCCGCAGTGCATACTCACCATGCCGTTGCTTGAAGGATTGGACGGCGTGAACAAAATGTCCAAGTCGCTCGGCAACTACGTCGGTATCAACGAGGCGCCCAACGAGATTTTCGGCAAGCTGATGAGCGTGTCGGATGAGTTGATGTGGCGTTACATCGAGCTGCTGTCATTTGCCTCTATTGCAAAAATTAATAAACAAAAACAAATAGTTAAAGAAGGCGGCAACCCGCGCGATGTCAAGGTGAAATTCGCGCAGGAAATCGTCGCGCGCTTTCACAACAAAGCGGCCGCGGATGCGGCGCTGGCGGATTTCGAGGCGCGCTTCAAACAGGGCGGCGTGCCGGACGACATGCCAGAGGTCGCGCTGCCCACCGGATTGCCGATTGCGCAGGTACTCAAACAGGCTTTGCTTACATCGAGCACCACCGAAGCGCAACGCATGATCGAACAGGGCGGCGTAAAAATCGACGGTGAAAAAATCAGCGATAAAGCGCTCAAGCTGGCTGCTGGCGTTTTTGTCATACAAGTCGGCAAGCGCAAATTTGCACGAGTGACCCTCGCTTGAGAAAGCGAATAATTGTCGCGTGCGTATGCGTACCGCTTGCTGGCGCGAGCGCCATTGTCGCGGCACAGCAAACCTACCCCACCAAACCCATACGCATGCTCGTCGGCTTCCCCGTCGGCGGTGGCGCGGACGTGGCAGCACGCACGCTGGGGCCACGCATGAGCGAATTGCTAGGCCAGCAGATCATCGTGGATAACCGCCCCGGCGCGGGCAGTTCGCTGGCTTCCGAAATGGCGGCCAAGTCCACGCCCGATGGCTATACGCTGGTGTCCATCGGCAGCACGCATGCGGTGAACGCCGCGATGAATCCGAAGTTGCCGTATGCGCCGGCGGCGGGTTTTCATGCGATTGCGCTGGTATCCACGGCGCCGGTAACGATCACGGCGAATCTGTCTTTGCCCGCGAAATCGCTCAAGGAACTCATTGCCCTCGCCAAGGCGCGGCCCGGCCAGATCAACTACGGCCCGGGCGGCGTTAACGGCATCAATCATCTGGCTGCTGAACTCTTAAAGCGCATGGGCGGTTTTGACATCACGCTCATCCCTTATAAGGGTGTTGCGCAGGCGCTGCCAGCCGTGATCGCGGGTGAGGTGCAACTCATGTTTGGATCGTTGCCCGGCTCGATAGACCAGATACGCGCGGGGCGCATCCGCGCCATCGCCGTGACGTCGGCCAAGCGCAGTAATGCCGCGCCGGAAATTCCCACCGTGGCGGAATCCGGCGTGCCGGGGTACGAAGCGCCGAGCTGGTGGGGTTTTCTCGCGCCCGCCGGCACGCCCAAAGCCATCGTCGCGCGCCTTAATGCCGACACCTTGAAAGCGTTGCGCATGCGCGACGTGCATGATCTGTTGATCCGGCAAGGCATGGACCCAGCCGGCAGCACGCCCGCCGAATTCGATGCCTACCTGCTCGCCGACATCGCGAAATGGACGCGTGTGGTAAAGGAAGCCGGTATCAAGGCAAACTGAATTTCAGGAGTTAACATCAATGATCTACATGGTTGATCACGTCTTTACCGACCCCGCGCAAGAGCCTGCGTGGCACGCTTGGTATGACGGGTATCTCAAGAAATTGCTGTCGGTGCCGGGCATCCATTCCACCCAGCGATTCAAGGCCGTGGGTGAATCGCCATCGCGATTTCTGGCGATGTATTCCATCGACTCGGCGGATGTCTACACCAGCGAAGGCTACAAAAAAATCGGTGGCGGCGGCAGCCAGAGCGCGAGTTTTCATCCGTGTTACCGGCTATGGACGCGCAATTTGTTTGATGGCGCGGTGAGCGCGCCGGTGGTGTGCACCGGGCAGCGTGTAATTGCGTTTGACCGTGACGCACGCGATGCCCAATGCAAACTGGGCACGCTGGAATCGCGGCTGCTGTGGCTCAACGCCGTCGGGTTGCACATGACCACAAAGTACCGGGGCGTCATTGTGCTCGATGCCAGCGAGGCCGCACCAGCAATTCCGGGCAGTCACCTCTATGAGCCGTTTACGGCGGCGCAGACGAAATTGTAAGCGGGGCGTTACGTTGACCGCCAAGGCGCGCGATACTTCGCCATGAACTTGCGATCAATCTGATCTTTCCAGCGCCACACCCAATTGCCGTGAAACGACAGCACGCCCCATGACGCAATGGCGTGTTGCTCGCCGGTGCTGATCAGCGCCAGCGTGCGTGGTTGTGGCGTGTACTCAATCAATGATTCGCCGCGCAAAAAGCGCCGCAGATTTTCCGCCAGCGGTGGTCCCTGGCGTACGGCGTAGACGCCGGACTTTGGATACACCTTGTTTTCCATCGTTGCGCAGTCACCCGCGGCAAATAGTTCGTTGTGACGGGTTGATTGCAAGTATTTGTTTATATTAATAAATTTGTTTTCATTCAATGGGATGCCACTGCCCGCCAGCCAAGCCGGCGCGGCGGCACCGGTGGCCAGAAAACTCGCGTCGGCTTCGATGCGAGTGCCGTTGTCAGTGTACAAAGCCCCGGCTTCCGCGCGCGTAACGCGGGTGGCGCAATACACCACCACTTGCTTGTGGGCGAGATGACGCGTGAGCGTTGCGCGCACGCCCGGCGCGTGATTCATCAACAATTGTGGCGTGTCGGTGATCAACACAAAACGGGTTTTGCGCGGCACGTGCATTTGCGTAATCCGATGCAACATCGCGAGCAGCATTTCCACGCCCGCCGCGCCGCCCCCCACCATGGCGAGTGATCGCACGTCACCCGCGCGCACTCTGTCGAGCAGCGCATCCCACGCCGCGAGAAATGCCTTCACCGGTTTAACCGGTAGCGTGTGTTCGGCCACGCCCGCCAATCCCTTCGCGGGTGGCGTGGAACCTACATCGATCGATGCCACGTCGTAATTCAGTATCGAACCATCGGCCAGTCTCGCGCTGTGTTTCGCGGCATCGATGGCGACCGCGTTTATTTGCAAAAACCGCGCGCCGGCAAAACGCGCCAGCGGCTCCAGATCGATATGCGCGTCACCAAAATCGTAATGGCCCGCCACCAAACCGGGGAGCATGCCGGAATATGGCGTGTGCCGGTCCGGACTGACCAGCGTGATGTCCACGTCCGCCATGGGATGCCGTCCGAATTGCCGCAACACTTCCACGTGTGCGTGGCCGCCGCCAAGTAAAAGCAGTTTTTTCATGGACTTGCGGGCGGCCTTTCAATCGGGGCGTGCATCGGCGGCGCGGAAATTGGATAATTCGCCATTCTATCGTCTGCTAACCAAGGGAGCACCATGCGCCGCGTCACACTCACACAATATCTGGTTGAACAGCAACGTACCAAGGGCGTGGTTTCCGCCGAACTGCGATTGCTGATCGAAGTGGTCGCGCGCGCGTGCAAGTCGATCAGTCATGCCATTAGCAAAGGCGCGCTGGCGGGCATATTGGGGGGCGCGGGTACCGACAACGTGCAGGGCGAAGCGCAGAAAAAACTTGATGTGATCGCGAACGAAGTGCTGCTGGAAGCCAACGAGTGGGGCGGTTATCTGGCCGCGATGGCGTCCGAGGAAATGGATGATCCACAGCAGATTCCGCATCGTTTTCCGAAAGGCGAATACCTGCTGACCTATGATCCGCTCGATGGCTCGTCGAATATCGACGTGAATGTCTCGGTGGGTACCATTTTCTCGGTGCTGCGTTGCCCCGAAGGCGTGACCAACCCCGATGAAAAAGCATTTCTGCAGCCCGGCTCGAAACAAGTTGCCGCGGGGTTTGCCGTGTATGGCCCTTCGACGATACTCGTGCTGACTGTCGGTAATGGCGTGGTGGGCTTCACGCTGGATCGTGATCTCGGCAGTTGGGTGATGACCGAGCCGAAAATTGAAATTCCCGGCGACACGCAGGAATTCGCCATCAACATGTCAAACATGCGTAACTGGACACCACCGGTCAAGCGCTACATCGATGAATGCCTCGCCGGCAAGACCGGTCCGCGCGGCAAGGATTTCAACATGCGCTGGGTCGCGTCGATGGTGGCGGACGTGTATCGCATTCTGTCGCGCGGCGGCGTATTTATGTATCCGGCGGATGCGAAGTACGCCGAAGGCCGTTTGCGCTTGTTGTATGAAGCGAACCCGATGTCGTTCATCGTCGAACAGGCGGGCGGCGCCGCCATCAACGGCAAGCAGCGCATCATGGACGTGCAGCCCACCAAGCTGCATCAGCGGCAGGGCGTAATCCTTGGCTCGAAAAATGAAGTGGAATTGATCGGCCGCTATTTCAACGAAAAATAATTCCACACGACAACATCGCATACCGGAATGTAATCATCATGTCGGCCTCGCAATTTCCGCCGCTCGAAGGCAAGCCATCAACCAAGCACTGCACCAATTGCAGCGCCAAGATGACGTCCTATGCGCTGCCCGGACATTACAATGCCACGGTGGAAATCGATGTGTGCATGGATTGCAATGCGATTTGGTTTGATCAGGGCGAAAGCATGGCGTTGTCGCCCGACGGCACGGTGGCGTTATTCCAGTTGATCCATCAACGCGGCGGCACGGCCACCAGCGCAGCGGCGAAATTCAGCGAAGGATTGCGCTGCGTAAACTGCGGCGAAGGCATGAAACTCACCAACGATCAGGTGAAGGGCACGCGATTTGCCTATCAGGCCTGCCGCAAGGGCCATGGGCGCATGACCACCTTTTACAATTTCCTTGCCGAAAAGCAGTTCGTGCGCGAGCTCACGCAGGCGGAACGGGCGAAGCTTGCCGCCAAGGTCGAGCAAATCCGCTGCTCGGGCTGCGGCGCGGCGGTCAACATCGGCAAGGTGGATGCTTGCGAATATTGCCGCGCGCCGGTCGCGGTGTTTGATCGCGATGCCGCGAAAAAAGCTGTCGATCACTACTTGCAGGAGCGACAACGTCAGCCGCAACCGGGTGCTGCGGGTGATCGCCGCTACGGCGCGCGCGCGGCGGGCGACCGGTGGAGCAGCTATGACCGTGCTGATCTCGGCTCCGACATTTTGTATGCACTGGGCCAAGCCGCGATGCGCGGCGTGGCGGGCGCGGGACGTAGCGTGCCGGTGGGCGCGGCGGCAGGTTCGTCGGTTCCGGTGTTCGCGGACAGTGGTAGCGCCGCAAGTTCCCTGCCGGATGCCACGGCGGCATTGTTCGGCAACGAAGGCTTTTCCGCCGATGCGTTATCGGCATTGGGTGCTGGAATCGGCAACGGCGCGGGCGAAAGCCTGAGCAACGCACTGCCCAGCGCCACCGATGCCTTGTTCGGCGCGGTATCCGATAGCGCCGGCGACGCAGCCTCCGGCATGCTGTCGGATATCGGCGGAAGCGCCATCGAAGCCGTGAGCGGTGGTGCGTTGGATGCGGTGGGCGACGTCACTGGCAGCGTGGCTTCGGCCGCGGGCGAAGGCATCCTCGATCTGGTGACCGACGGTATCGGCAGTCTGCTCGGCGCCTTGTTCGATTAAATTCACAAAGTAAAAACCCTATGCGTATCGAAGTCATTTGCACCGGTGATGAAGTCCTCACCGGCAAAATCGTCAACACCAATTTCAGTTACATCACGCAAAAGCTGGAGGATTTTGGCCTGTCGGTGGCGCAGGAAACCACCGTGGGCGATGACCGCGACAGCCTGCTTGCCGCCTTCATGCTGGCGGGCGAACGCGCCGACGCGGTGATCGTCAACGGCGGTCTGGGGCCGACGGTGGACGATTTGTCGCAGGAAATCGCGGCCAAGGCGGCGGGCGTCGAACTCGTGCTGAACAAGGAATGGCTCGTCACGATGGAAGCATTTTTCACCAAGCGTTCGCGCGTCATGCCGCCCAACAACATCAAGCAGGCGATGCTGCCGGCGGGCGCGGAAGTGCTCGACAACCCGGTGGGCACGGCGTGTGGTTTTGCCGTCACAATCGGCCGCGCCCGTTTCTATTTCACACCAGGCGTGCCGCGCGAATTGCGCCGCATGATCGAAGATCAAATCGTGCCGCGCCTGTTGGCGAAGGCCGGTAAACAGACGACGGTGTTTTTAAAGCGTTTTCACTCCTATGGCATCGGCGAGTCGCACGCGGACACCTTGCTCGCCGGCGTCGAAGCCTTGGCGCCTGACGGCAGCGTCAAGCTCGGATTCCGCGCGCATTACCCGCAACTCGAAACCAAACTCACCGTGCGCGGCACCGACATGGACGACATCCGTGCGAAGCTCGCGCCGGTTGAAGCCGAAGTCCGCAAGCGCTACGGCAATTTTATTCTGGCCGAAGACGACCGCACGCTCGAAGGCGTGGTGCTGGACGAGTTGGCAAAATGTACGGGCACGCTCGCCATCGTTGAATCCTTCACCAGCGGGCAGATAGCGGGGCGGCTGATGCATTTGCCCGGCGCGGAAAAACGCGTCCGGCGCGGCGTAGTCGCGCGCGACCTTGAGGAAATTTGCAACGCGGTGCGCCTCGTGCAGGTGCCGGACGCGATCACCAAAGAAGCCGCCGAGGCCGTGGCGCGCGCCGCGCTTGATGAGACGGGTGCCACCCACGCGCTGGCAGTGCTGATCGATCTGGATGAAGGCGCGGATCGTATTGAATTCGCGGGCACGGTGTGTCTTGCGATAGCGACAGCGGACAGTGTTGCGTCACGCCGCAGCAGCATCGTCGGCGGGCGCGATTGGGTGCGCCTGGGCGCGGTGGAGATGGGTCTGGATTGCCTGCGGCGTTATTTGCAAGGGTTATCGGTCACCGAACGCATCGATTTCGAAAAAGCGTAGTCGTTACAAACTACAAGCTCCCCAGCACCTTCCCCCACTTCGCATCCGGCTTGTGCAGCATATCCGATCCTGCGCCGTGCAGCGCCGCCCACGTCGTCGATAAAATATTCAGCAACACCGGCTTGCCGAATTCCGCTTCCAGCAGCGGCACCGCGTGTATCGCAAACCACAAACCGCCGGGCATCAGCAGCGCCTGCGCGCCGGGCGCGTCACGCAGCACCTGCGCGCCGAGTTGCAGTGCGAGATGGTGGTCTTCCAGCGCGACACTTGCCTTGTTCTGATCCAGCGAGCGCCCGCGCGAGCGGCACGCCAGCACCTCGATGCCCGCGTCGGCGAGATAGCGCGTGAGCATCGTATTCACCGCTTCGGGCCAGCGCGTGGCGAGCGCTATTTTTTTGGCACCGAAGTGATTCAGCGTCGCGATATGCGCTTCAAGATCGGTGTCGCACGGCAGCCCCGTGCGCTTTTCGGCCTCTGCCAAAATTTCCAGCATGCGCTTGCGTCCGAGCGCGGAAGCCACTGGCACGCCGGAGAGCGAAATGCGATCGACCTTCTTTTTCGCCAGCAGGTCAAAGCGATCCCACAGCGTCGGCAGATTTTCCTCGACGGCGGCGAGGCTGTATTCGCGCAGATTCAGGCCCGTGGTCACCAGCATCATGCCCTCGGGCGCGACGCGATAAAACTGATACGCATCCTGATCGGTGTATAGATGCGGGATGACGTAGCCGAGTTGATACCAAGGGGCGATGATGTTCATACCGCGAAGCCTTAATTAAGAAGTGTTTAAAAACAGATGCTTGAATTCAGGCGTCGCGCAGCACTACCAGTGCATCCGCCGCAACGACACCCTTACCGGTGCCGCGCACAAACAACGGATTCACATCAATCTCGGCCACGCGATCACGATGATCGTCTATCAGCCACGACAGCCGCACCAGCACATCCACCACGGCATCCACGTCCGCCGGCGGCGCGCCGCGATAACCTTCGAGTATTTTCGCGCCCTTTAACTCGGCGAGCATTTCACGCGCGTCGTCCGGGCTGACCGGCGCGAAGCGGTGCGACACGTCGTGCAGCACTTCGGTGAGCACGCCGCCCAAACCCACCATGACGTAGGGGCCGAAGTGCGGATCGTTGACCGCACCGACGATCATCTCGACGCCGCTCGCCATTTCCTGCACCGAGATGCCGTCGATGCGCGCGTCGGGCGCGTGTTTTTTGCCGCCATTCACCACCGCTTGCGCGGCGGCTTTGAGTTCATCGAGTGATTTGACGTTAAGCCGCACGGCGTCGGCTTCGGTTTTGTGCGGGATGTCCGCCGAGGCGAGCTTCACCGCCACCGGGAACGACACGGGCGCTTCCTTCAACGCGAGTATGGCGTCTAACGACAGAAGCACTTCCTGGGTGGATGGGATGCCGTAACGCGCGAGACATTGTTTCGATACGTGCTCTGCCAACGCCACGCCCGTGTTGGCCCCGAAATCCAACGGCTGTTTCGCGACGGACCGCGCGACGGGTTTGTCGCCGCGCGCGAGTATCCTTTGCCGCTTCATTGCAAAATCCGTGAACAGGCCGACCGCGCGCCCGGCATCGGCGGCGAAGCTGGGGCAGTAGATGCCGTTTTTCTCCAGCTCGTGTTTGATATCGAGATCGAGGCCGGGTACCGGCGACCAGCCGACGATGATGGGCTTCTCGGTGCGCTTGGCGATGTCCAGAAATTTCGGCAGCCATTCCTTGAGCACTGGGCCACCCGCGCTGCGCACGTGCAGCATGTCCCAGTTCGGCTCATCGACAATGATTTCCAGCACCGTGTGTTGCTTGCCATATACCGGCGTGGTGTCGATGGGGTTGCCGCGCGAGCCGTAGTCAGCGACCACGGCCTTTAATTTTTCGGCGGTGTCCTCAGTGGGCAGTGGCAACTGCAAGCCGTTGCGCTCATACGCCTCCGCCGTCATCACGCCCCAGCCGCCCGAGCCGGTGAGCACGCCGATGTTGCGGCCTTTCGGATAACGTCCGCCGAGCACCAGTTTGGCCACGTCGGCCATCTCGTGCAAATCCTGCACTTCGACAAAGCCGCCTTCGCGAAACGCCGCCTTGAACAGCGTGTAATCGGCGGTGAGCTTGCCCGTGTGCGAACCCGCCGCGCGCCGCCCAGCACCGCTGTTGCCCACCTTGAGCAGAATAATCGGCTTGCCCAGTTGTAGCGCGCGTTGTCCGAGTTCGCGCAGCTTCACGCCCTCGGTGCTCGATTCGAGATACGCCAGAATCAACTGCACGTCGTCCTGCCCTAGCAGCGTGTGACAAAAATCGAAAAAATTCAGATCAGCTTCATTGCCGCACGACACGAGGTAACGTGTGTCAACGCCGCGCGCATGGGCATGCGCCATCATGGAAAGGCCCACGCCGCCACTTTGCGATACCACCGCCACCGGGCCGGGTTCAAGGCCTTTGTTGTACAGCGCGCCGCCGAAGGCGCAGAACGCGCGCGTGTCGATGTTGGCGACCCCGATGCAATTGGGGCCGACCACGCGCACGCCGCTATCCTTGATGGCGGCTTTTAATTCGCGCTGCATGTCGGCGCCCGCCGCGCCGATTTCCTCAAAGCCGCCGGCGAGCACCACCGCAAACGGTATGCCCGCCTTGCCGCAATCGCGTAGCGCCTGTGGCACCTGCGCGGCACTCACAGCCACCAGCGCCACGTCGCACGGGCCGGGGATCGCTTGCGCGCTGGGGTAAGCCTTCACGCCCTGCACCTCGTCGCGCTTGGGGTTGACCGGGTAGATTTTTCCGGCGTAGCCCGCCTCGAGCATCAGGCGCAGCGGCTGGCCGCTGATGGAGGTGTCATTACTGGAGGCGCCGATGATGGCAATGGATTGCGGCGTGAACAAGCGGGTGAGGTCGATGGGGGGGCGGGTGGTCATGGTGTTTTGAGTCGGGATATATTTGAAGTTCGCAATGCCGCTACGAGCGTGTAAAACCAACCTCGTTCTTCCCGCGTAGGCGGGTATCCGTACGATGATTGCCGAAGTGACGTGTGTTATGGGTTCCCGCCTGCGCGGGAACGACGGGTTTGAGGTTGTGCCTTACGCGGGAAGGGATCTGGGTTTCAGGGCCGCATCGTAAACGAAGCCGGCCCCGGCGTCAGCAGCGGTTCCGCCAAGCGGACAAACTCACACAACAACTTGCGTGTATCGCGTGGATCGATGATTTCCTCGACCCAAAACGTTTCCGCCGAGCGAAACGGCGAGCGCAGTTTATTTAGCCGGTCTTCGATCTCGGTGAGTTTGGCCGCCGGGTCGGTGGCGGCATCGAGATCGGCGCGATACGCGGCTTCGATGCCGCCTTCGAGCGGTAGCGATCCCCAGTGGCCCGATGGCCAGGCATAACGCAGCGACAAGCGCCCCGGCGGCTGATGCAACGCGCCGGCCACGCCGAACACATTGCGCACGATCACCGTACACCACGGCACCGTGCATTGATCGATGGCCGTCATCGCGCGTACCCCCGCGCGGATGGTCGCGGTTTGCTCGGCTTGCAGACCCACCAGAAAGCCGGGGCAATCGACCAGATGCACCACCGGCAGATGAAACGTCTGCGCCAGATCTACAAAACGAATAATTTTGGCGCAGGCATCCGCTGTCCAGGCGCCAGCGTAGTGATACGGATCACCCGCCATCAGCGCCACCGAACGCCCGTCGATGCGCGCAAGGCCAGTGATGATCGAGCGGCCGAACATCGCGCCCATTTCAAAAAACGAGTCACGATCCACCAGCGTCCCGACGATGGCGCGCATTTTATAAACCTTGCGGCGGTCTTTGGGGATCGCCTTGAGCAAGGCGTCATCATTGCGAGAGACTGTTTCGTGATACGGCGCCACGGGCGGCGTGCCGTATATCGACGACGGCAGATACGACAAAAACCGCCGCGCACAGGCGAAGGCTTCTGCTTCGGTATCCACCGCGTGATCCACCGCGCCGGCCTTGCACTGTATCTGCCAGCCGCCAAGTTCCAGCTTGCCGAGTTTTTGCCCGATGCGCTCCACCACCGGCGGGCCGGCCACAAACATTGCGGAAGTGGTTTTGGTCATCACCGAATAATGGCTCGCGGCGAGCCGCGCAGCGCCCAGTCCGGCGACCGAGCCCAGCCCCAGTGCCACCACTGGCACCGTGCCGAGATTGATCGATGCATAGTGATAACCGGCGGTGCCGCCCACGCGCCCCGGCAGATTGGCGCGGCCCGTGGTCTCTATCGTTTTGACCGAACCGCCGCCGCCGGAGCCTTCGATAATGCGCACGATCGGCAAGCGAAACTCGTTGGCCATCTGCTCCGCCATCACGGTTTTTTCCTTGATGGTCGCATCGGCCGAGCCACCGCGCACGGTGAAATCGTCGCCGCACACCACCACCGGCTTGCCGTCGATCAACCCGCGACCGAACACACAGTTGGCGGGTTGCAGGCCCATAAGATTGCCATTGGCGTCGTAACTCGCGCGCCCCGCGATGGCGCCGACTTCATGAAAGCTGCCGTCATCCAGCAGCGCGCTGATGCGCTCGCGCACGGTGAGTCGTCCGCCGTCGTGCTGGCGCTTTACTTTATCCGCACCGCCCATTTGCTTTGCAAACGCTTCGCGCGCGCGCAGTTCATCGAGTTCGGGTTGCCAGGTCATGAGTCTTTCGCTATGTTGAAACGGGGTATGCAGCGCCGGTCGGGCGGGTGACAACCGCCTTTATAGCAGAGCACACGCGTGCTTCAAACTGCCGCACCTATCCCGAAGTGTAATTAAAAATATGTTTAAAAACAAATACTTAATTGTATCCGCGTTCTGTGCATTTAGCCTGACAGCCGCTGCGCAGCCATGGCCGTCCAAGCCCATCAAGTTTGTCATGACCGCACCGGCAGGCAGTTCTATCGATGTCATTGGCCGCATTCTTGGTGACAAGCTAAAAAACGCATTGCGTCAGCCCGTCGTCGTCGAAAATCGCGCCGGCGCGGGCGGCACCATCGCCACCGATTCTGTAGCGAAGAGCGCGCCGGATGGTTACACGCTGGTGCTGTCGTTCAACGGGCCGCTGTCTTTTGGCCCCCATCTCTACGCGAAGCTGCCGTACGATCCGTTCAGGGATTTGATGCCCGTCATCACCACCACCAGTCAGCCCAATGTGCTGGCGATGAGCGGCGCGGTGGCGGCCACATCGTTGAAAGAACTCATCGCGCACGCCAAGGCCAACCCCGGCAAACTGAGTTACGCCTCGGTGGGCAACGGCAGCTCGTCGCATTTGTCGATGGAGTTGTTGAAATCGATGGCGGGCATCGACCTCGTGCACGTGCCGTTTAACGGGTCGCCGCCCGCGATTGCGTCGGTGGCGGGCAACGACACGCAGTTACTGTTTGCCGTTCCCACCGCGATCACGCCCATTGCCAAAGCCGGCAAGGTGAAAATGCTCGCGGTATCGGGCGCCACGCGCTATGCGCTGACACCGGATTTGCCCACCGTGGCCGAAGCCGGCCTGACGAATTTTGAAGCGCTGGCGTGGAACGGCGTGTTGCTGCCCGCGGGCACGCCGCTGGAAATCGTCGCTCGGCTGAATCGCGAATTCAATGCCGCGTTGAACAACACCGACGTGCGCGCCAAGCTGAATAGCGCAGGGCTGGAGCCGGTAGGCGGCACGGCTGAAGCATTCCGCCAACTGATGCAATCCGAAAGCGAGAAGTGGGGGCCGGTCATCCGGCGCATCGGCGCACGTGTGGATTGACCACGCGCGCCGCGACGCAAAACCGCGTAAAGTAACGCAATTGAAACCAAGGAGAAATTAATGTCGGACGAAGACCTGAAAGCAGAGCTCGAGCGCCTGCGTAACGAAAACGCCGCGCTGAAAAAAGGCGCGGCCACTGGTATATCCATGAAGGTGAGTGAAAAAGGCGCCGTGTCGATCTACGGCATGGGGCGCTTTCCGGTGACGCTTTACAAAGAGCAATGGCTGAAGCTGCTGGATATGTCGGATCAGATTCGTAGTTTTATTGTGGCGAACGATGATAGGTTGAAAACCAAAGGCTGACGGGTTGACGCGGGTCGTTTGATGCATCGCCGCGCTTTCTGGAGGGGCTCCGGTGCCGGCCTTGCCATAGGGGCAACGCCCGCGCGTGCGTCTGGGATCGCGACACGCTGGTCATGGAGCGCGAGCGATTTCCGGCGGCGCTGGAACTCATCACCGGTTGAATCCGCCCTCGATGAACAGTCATTCGTGCGACCACCTTCGCCCAGCGGCTCATAGCTGACTCGTGACCGTACCAAGCCGAAATTTTCGCCTAAAACAGCCACGGTATTCAGTGCGACCTACATCGCAACAAACAAGCGTTGACTAATCCGGCGCTTTGCCCCACAACTCTTTCAGCCGAGCATCGCGCCCGCAGCCGTTGCGATAGAGTTTGTAGCGCACCGGATTTACCTGATAGTAGTTCTGGTGGTAATCCTCGGCCGCGTAAAACTCGCTGGCCTGGGTGATCTCGGTGACGATGGGTTCCTTGAACGGTTTGGATTTATCCAGCGCGGCTTTCGATGCCTGCGCGAGTTTACGCTGATCTTCGTCGTGATAAAAAATGCCGCTGCGGTATTGCGTGCCGTGATCGCAGAACTGCGCGTTTTTTACCGTCGGGTCTATATTCACCCAAAACACCTGCAACAGTTTTTCGTAGGTGACTTTGGTGGGATCGTATACCACCTGCACCGCTTCGGTATGGCCGGTGCGCCCGCTGGACACCTGTTCGTAGGTCGGGTTCTTGACCGTGCCGCCGATGTAGCCGGAAGTGGTTGAAATCACGCCGGGCAATTTGTCGTAGGGTGCTTCCATGCACCAGAAGCAGCCGCCGGCGAAGGTGGCCTTGGCGGTTTTGATGGCCGGCGATTGGGCGAGGGCAGACATTGTTCCGGCGATAAACAGCGCGGCGATTACAATCCACTGACGTAACGAAAGCATGATTTTCTCCTTGAGTTTGCGCGGCAATCCTTGCGCTTGCCCGGTTGGTCGGTCGCGGCCCGGCAAGCTTACAGCGAAGAATGGTAAGGTTACGCCAACCGCCACGACTTAGTGCCTGAAATTGCCGCAGAATTCCCGGCATCACGAAAAACACGAAAGGACTCAACATGAGCGAAACGCAAAGCAGCAAAGAAACCGCCACCCTGGGCGGCGGCTGTTTCTGGTGTCTTGAAGCCGTCTTCGACGATTTGAAGGGGGTGATCTCGGTCGAGTCGGGCTATATGGGCGGCGCGCGTCCCAATCCCACCTACGAGCAGGTGTGTACGGGCGTTTCGGGTCATGCCGAGGTGGTGCGGATCACGTTCGACCCCGCAGTGGTGTCGTTCAAGGAAATACTTGAAGTGTTTTTCGTGATTCACGATCCGACCACGCTGAACCGCCAGGGCAACGATGAGGGCACGCAGTACCGTTCGGCGATTTTTTATCACTCGCCTGAGCAAAAGGCCGCGGCGGCGCAGGTCATCGCCAACTTAAGCGGCGCGGGCTTGTGGCGCGATCCGATCGTGACGGAGGTGTCACCGGCAAGCGTGTTTTACATTGCCGAGGATTATCATCAGGAATATTTTGCGCGCAATCCCGGCGCGGGTTATTGCCAGTTTGTGGTGGCGCCCAAGGTGGCGAAGTTCCGCAAACACTTTTTGAGCAAGCTGAAAAAGGCGGGATAAAGCAAAAAAGCGTTACCGCAAAGGCGCGAAGGCGCAAAGAAGCGCCGCAAAGAAGTTCAAGAGCATACAAGGGGTTCTTTGCGTTTCCGTTGCGCCTTCGTGCCCTCGTGCCCTCGTGCTTTGCCGCGAGGTTTTTGCAGGGGTTAAATCAGAAATCCCCCGAACTTCCGCCGCCCCCCGAGTCACCGCCGCCGCCGGAAAAGCTGTCGCTGCTGCCACCACCACCGCTGGAACCCCACGATCCTGACGAACTCGACCAGTTGTCGCGGCTATGATTGACGCCGCCGAAGTCGCGTCCGCGACGGCGCCGGTCGGCGAGCGTGGTGCGGGTTTTGTCTTTGTACCATTGCGTGCGAGGCAACCAGAGTTTTGCGGCGGGAAACCCCACCAGATAGACGCCCAGTATCGCCATCGTGGCTTTGACACCAACCACCACGATGGGAAACAGCGCCCAAAACGGGATTAGAAAGAAATATAAAAACCACCCCATGCCCGGCGTGAAAATACCGATGACGGTGAATAAACCGATGATGCCGAAGATAAACACGCCGAACAGAATGCGTTCACCCATCGGCAGGTTGGGGTCCTTGAATCCGGACGAGGCATCTTTGGCTTCGTCCTTCGCGCCGGGATTATCGCTGGCGTTGCCTTCCAGTTGCTGGATGATCGCCGCGAGGCCGTCTTCGACGCCCTTGTCGAACTGATTGGCCTTGAACGCCGGCGCGATGACGTTGCGGATAGTGCGGCTGGCGACGACATCGGGCACCGTGCCTTCCAATCCGCGCCCCACTTCGAATCGGATCTTGCGCTCCTTGGGCACGATCACCAGCAGCAAGCCGTTGTCCTTGCCCTTCTTGCCGAGTTTCCATTGCTCGAACACACGCACCGCGTACTGCTCGATGTTGTCTTCGCCCAGCGTGGGAATGGTCAGCACCGCGATCTGATTGGTGGTTTTGGCTTCGTGCGCCTTGAGCGCTGCGCTGATGCGTTCACGCGCGCCCGGTGTCAGCAGCTCGGCGTTGTCCACCACGCGCCCGCTCAACATCGGCACGTCGGCAGCCAGCGTGATGCCGCACAGTGCCAGCCAGACTAAACCGGCTAGCACTCGCTGTATCCGTAGCATCATGCGCCCTCCTCGACGACCGCGCCGTCCGCGAGTTCATTGCCGTGCCGCGCGAACGTCACGCCTTTTTGTGCGAGCAGTGCGGCGAGCGCCGCAAACCCCGCGCGGAAGGCTGCGACCGCCTGTCCTTGCGCGAGATACGGCGCCATCGCGGCGATCACCGTATCGAGCTCGCGTGACGTGAGGTGCCGCGCGATGCCGCTGTCGGGCAGTATCACCACGCGGCGCTCGAAACGTGCCACCAGCAACAGGATGCCCACGCGTTCAGCGGTCTTGAACAGTTCGCGCTTGAGAAAAACGCCCTGTGCGTACTGGCGCACCTCGCCGATGGCGCGCCCGCGATGCATAAACATCCGCCCGAAACGGGGTATCGCCATGGCCGCCACGCAGCTCAACACGCCGGCCGCCAGAATCGCGGCCACGTCCCGCAAGGGGGTATGGATGCTTGCCCAATCGGGATGGATGAACTCGTCGGCCACCACCGCCAGCGCCGCCAGTGCGGCGCCCAGGGCAAATGCCTTCCAGGGTATATCGGGATATTCATCCGCCTTGCCGATAATGGCCGCGACCGCCTGAGCGCCAGTAGCTACTTCAAATTGCTGCGCTAGCTCATTGATTTCTTGTTGCTCTTGCGCTGTCAGTACCATGCGGAAGCGTCCTTCTCAAGACAAAATTGTGCGATTCAACCGCCCAAAGATTACACAGATGCGGGGCGGCCCGGCAAGCCGCGCCAAAACCGTGCGCGGTTTTCAGAGGGAAAACACCGCGATTCTCCTATAGAAAAGCATTGACAAGGCTGATTTCCCTCGGCATTCTTGCGCCACCGAGCTGCAGCACGCGGCAAGGCAAGCAAAATTGGCTAACTGATTAACCATACCAGACCACGGAGATACACCATGGCAGCAAAGAAAAAAGCAGCAAAGAAAGCCCCGGCGAAAAAGAAGGCAGCGAAGCGCAAGCCGAATGCCGCCTTCATGAAGCCGATGAAAGTCAGCGCTGAACTGGGTGCAGTCATTGGCAACAGTGCGATGCCGCGCACCGAAGTCACCAAGAAAATCTGGGCCTACATCAAGAAGCATGGCCTGCAAGACAGCAAGAACAAGCGCAACATCAATGCAGACGACAAACTGAAGCCGATCTTCGGTGGCAAGAAACAAGTCTCGATGTTCGAGATGACCAAGCTGGTCAGCAAGCACCTGAGCTAAGATTTACCGCTTCAAGAACGGCCGGCGTTGCACGTTGTGTGTGCATGCGCCGGCCGTTTTGTTTTTGTGCGGGACTAACGTTGCGCGCTGGTAAGAAACAAGTTCACCAGCCGGCGTTTCCTTTGCGCCTTTGCGGTGAGGCTTGACGTTCTAAGCCTTGCGCCGCGCGTACCACGCGCCCGCCAGCAGCAGCGCGCCCATCGCGATGAACACCGGCGCCATGCCCATCCACGCGCCCAGCGCGCCGAAGATCAGCGGGATCGCGGCCTGCGTGATGTTGAGCAGCAGCGTGCGCATGCCCACCGCCTCGGCGCCGCGTCCCGGCGGAGCCTGCGCGTAGAGCATCGCCATGATGATAGGCTGCGTGCCGCCCAGCGCCAGTCCCAGTACAAACGACACCGCCATCAGCAACGGCACGCTATGCACCAGCGGGATCAGCGCCAGCATGCAGCCGGCGAGCACCATGGCGGCAATCAGCAACTTGCGTTCGTCTATGCGCCGCACCACCCACGGCAATATCAGCCGGAACAGAAATATCGCGCTGCCGAACGCGCCCAGCACCAGCCCGATGGTGGATGCCGACAGGCCGATGCCCGAGCCGTGTATCGGCATCACAAAGGTGTACAGGTCCCAGCACATCGACATCAGGCCGCTGATGATAAAAATACGTAGCAGGGCGGGCATGCGCAGCAAATCCATGACGCGCTTGTTCGGCGTGTGCGAGACCGGCTGGTGATGGCCCGCGATGATCTGCTTGCGGTCGCGTATCAACAGCAGCGCCGCTACCATGAAGCCGGCGCACAGCAGAAAAGTATTGCGATGGCCGATCCAGTCGATGGCGAATCCGGCCATCATCGGGCCGAGAAACCCCGAGGTAGAAAACGCCAGCGCCAGCACGCTGAAATTGCGCGTGCGGTCTTCGGGGCGGCCCACCAGCGCGGCAGCCTGATTGATGCAGATGTGGTACAGCATGAAGCCCGAGCCCATCATCACGCTGACCACGAATAACGTTTCCACGCGCGGCAGCGCATAGGCGAGCAGCAGCGCGGTCAGCACCAGCCCCGCCGCAAGCAGCATGGGTTTGTAAATGCCGGCGCGGTCGATGCGGCGTCCCCAGCGCACCGAAAACACCATCGGCACCGCGGCGATCAGCGAAATAATGATGCCCACTGTGGCGGGTGTTGCGCCCAGATGCAGCGCGAACAGTGACAAATTAACACGCGCACCGGCGAACGCGATGTGCGGCAATATGGTGAGCAGAAAAATCAGCGGGATGCTCACGGGGTTAACGCATACGTTATTGTTTTTGAATGGTATTTTGGGGGTCAATGGCCGGGGCATGACGCCAAGCCACCAACGCCACGCCGGCGCAGGTCATCACGATGCCGGCCCAACTGACCGCCGATGGCGTGATGCCGAACCATAAAAACTCCGGCACGATGGCAAACACCGGCGTGAAATAAATCAGGCTGGTGACCCGCGTGGCGGCGCCGTGCCGCAGCAGGGTGTGCCACGCGCTTACGCCGAGCAGCGACGCGAAGATCACCAGGTACAGCAGCGCGCCCACCAGCGCCCACGACCAGCGCACGGTGTTGTCTTCAAACACCAGGGCCAGCGGCGCCAGCACAACGAACACCGCCGCGAATTGCACCAGCGCTGCCGCGCGTAGATCCACGCGCGGGCAAAACGCGCGCTGGTACAGCGAGCCGGCCGTCACGCCGATCAACGATATGGTGACGGCGATCAGGCTGCCGATGCTGGCTTCACGCACGTCGATCTTGTGCCATACGATCAGGGTTACCCCGGCGAGACCGGCTGCGATGCCCAGCCACTGCGGCGGCGCGAGCTTTTCGTTCAGCCAGCGTGCGGCGATGAGCGCGGTAATCAACGGCTGGATGCACAGCAGCACCGATGTGATGCCGGCCGACAGGCCGAGATATTGCGTGTAATGGCTGCCGCCCAGATGCACCGCGTGCATCAGGAGGCCCGCCACCACCACGTGGGCAAATTCTGCGCGCGAAACTGGCCACAACGGGCGCGTCAGCCACACGAAAGGAATCAGGCACACAATGCCGAACGCGAAACGAATGCTCAGAAACGTCAGCGGCGCTGCGTGCTGTAGCGCGATCTTGGTGGCGATAAAACCGGAACCCCAGACCGCGACGAAATACCACGCGAGCAGCGCGTGCGTTCTGGGCCAGCGGAGGGAAGGCAAAGACATTGATGACAAGAAACGAATTATAGCGCGGCTCAAAGCTTCACGCCGCGCGTTGGAAACAGGTACACTACGCGCCGCGCTTGGGAAGTGGGAAGTGTGAAGTGTACTGGTGTCTACCGGAGCGCGCACCCGACGCACTCCATCCGCGGTACACCCGATGCACACTCGGCGCACATAAAGGGAGCTGACATATGTTTGGCCGGTTAATGCCCAAGGAAGGGCGCTTCTTCGAATTGTTCAACGAGCATGCCGAGCAGATTGTGCTGGGCAGCCGCGAACTGGTGGCGCTGATGGTGGCGGGCGATGACATCCAGCGCCGCGCCTACGCCATCGAAACCATCGAGAAACGCGCCGACAAGGTGACACAAACCACCATCGAACTGCTGCACAAGACATTCATCACGCCGCTCGATCGCGACGAAATTCATCAGTTGATCACGCGCATGGACGACATTCTCGATCTGATGGAAGACGTGTCGCAGTCGATATTTTTGTACGACGTCAAGGTGTTGACGGGCGAGGCGCAAAAGCTGGCCGAGGTGTGCGTGTTGTGTGCCGAGCAGGTGCAGTTGGCGGTGCGCCAGTTGTCGAACATGGACAACGCGAGCGCCATACTGAAGGCGTGCGAGGAAATCGACCGCCTTGAATCGGAAGCGGATCACATCATGCGCGCGGCGATGGCGAAGCTTTTTCGCGACGAGGCCGATGTGCGTCAGGTCATCAAAATGAAGGCCATCTACGAGTTGCTGGAAACGGTGACCGACCGCTGCGAGGATGTCGCCAATATCATTGAAGGCATCGTTCTCGAGAACTCCTGATTTTCCGGTAAGTGGACGTTCCAACCTGAAAGGCGCCGAATGAGTTTCGAAGTGCTGGTAATACTCGTGCTTGTCGCGTTGGCTTTTGATTTCATGAACGGTTTTCATGACGCGGCCAACTCCATCGCCACGGTGGTGTCCACTGGCGTCTTGAAGCCGCATCAGGCCGTGGCGATGGCGGCGGCGTTCAACTTCGTTGCGCTGTTCGTATTTCAGTTGAAGGTGGCCACCACCGTCGGCAAGGGCATCGTGGACGCCAACATCGTTGATCATTACGTGGTGTTTGGCGCGCTGATCGGCGCGATATCGTGGAACATCATTACCTGGTATTACGGCATACCGTCGAGTTCGTCGCACGCGCTGATCGGCGGGCTGGTGGGCGCAGCCATTGCCAAGTCGGGCGCCGGATCGCTGGTGTCGAGCGGGCTGATAAAGGTGGTGGCGTTTATCGTGATATCGCCGCTGCTGGGGTTCTTGCTGGCATCGCTGTTGATGGTGGTCTTTTCGATGATCGCACAGCATGCCACGCCACGAAAAGTGGATCGATGGTCGCGACGATTGCAGCTACTGTCGGCGTCGATGTATTCGCTCGGACACGGCGGTAATGATGCGCAAAAAACCGCCGGAATTATCTGGATGTTGTTGATTGCCTATGGTGTAACGGGTGCAAAAGAAGGCATCCCCATGTGGGTGGTGGTCGCATGCTATACCACCATTGCGGCAGGCACCCTGTTCGGTGGCTGGCGCATCGTTAAAACCATGGGCCAGCGCCTGACCAAGATCAAGCCATTTCAGGGCTGCTGTGCCGAAACCGGTGGCGCGATAACGCTGTTCATGGCCACGGGGCTTGGTATTCCGGTATCAACCACGCACACCATCACCGGTGCAATTGTCGGTGCGGGATCGGCGCGCAGAGTTAATGCGGTGCGATGGGGCGTGGCGGGCACGCTGGTATGGGCATGGGTGCTGACCATTCCGTGTTCGGCGTTTGTGGCCGCGGTGGCGTGGTGGATAGGCACTCAGTTCCTTTAACCAAAGAACCGCGGATCCAGGATTCGGCCGACGGCATTTGAAGGCGCACCCTGTCCGCGTTACGTTAACCTCAATCCGGAATTCGGCGCAATTTGGGCAAATTGTGCTATGGCGCAAGTCGCGATATTTTCCAGCCATCCACCGTGTTGCGGTACACCAGGCGGTCATGCAGCCGGCTTTCGCGGCCCTGCCAGAATTCAATTTCAGCGGGCATCAAACGATAGCCGCCCCAATGCGCGGGGCGCGCAGGATCATCGCCACCGGCATTGACGGCGTGTTGATACAGCGCATCCAGCGCCGCGCGGTCTGTAATCACGTCACTTTGCGGTGAGGCAATTGCGGCGTGACGGCTGCCCAGCGGGCGGCTGGCAAAGTATTCATCCGACTCCCGCGCGGTAACGCGGGTGAGCGTGCCTTCGATGCGCACCTGCCGTTCCAGCGGCAGCCAGGCGAAGAGCAGCGCAGCGTGCGCATTGGCGCCGATCTCGCGGCCCTTGCGGCTGTGATAGTTGGTATAAAAAACGAAACCGCCGTGATCGACGCCTTTCAGCAGCACCACGCGCGAGGCGGGTTTGCCATCGGCGGAAACGGTGGCCAGCGACATCGCGTTGGGCAGCGGTATCTCCGCCGCCGTGGCGTCGTCGAACCAGGTTTTGAATTGCGCCAGCGGGTCGGCGAGCACGTCGCGCTCGTCGAGACCCGCGCGCATGTATTCCTCGCGGAGGTGGGCTATATCCAGCATGCCGGGGATTGTAGCGGCAGAACGCGGTGGTTAAAAGCAATCGCGGCGGATGGGCCTTCGTCATCCGCGCTTGCAGCGGCCTCGCATGCTTGCGGGGACGGAAAGTGTTCAAGTGCGGCGCGCAACCAGCATCGGTTGTCCGCCGGTTTCCGCATCGGGCCGGCCAGACAGCCGTTTTGCTCAAGGAATTTGCCTTTGGCTTGATAAGGGCAAACGGCATGACCCGGTTGGCACCCCTCTACAACGAACGGCGAATGGGTGATCCAGACGTTTCTTATTGCGCGGAAGCCGCCGCACACGGTGCTGTTATTCAATAACCGTATTGGCGCGCGTCAACACGCCGGGCGGGAACTGGATTCCCAGCGCCTTCGCTGCCTTCAAATTCACGATGAATTCGAAATGGGTAGGTTGTTCGACTGGTAGATCGCCGACCGGAACGCCTTTGAGAATTCTGGAAATGTAGTGCCCCAGCCGCTCGAAGAACAGGGTTCGGTTGGGGCCGTACGACATCAGTCCGCCGCTGGTCGAAAACTCGCGGTGCGGGGAAATTCCGGGAAGGCGATGGGGCGCCAGGAACTCGGCGATGCGACTGCTGAACTGGCTGAACAGCGGCGAACCCAACTGGACGATGGCCTGTGGCCGATCCTTCAGGCCGAGCGTTAGCACGTTTTCGAGTCCCGCCAGATCACGGAACTCCAGTAGCCGCAGGTCCACCGATATGGCTTTCGCCGCCGCCGCAACCGCATTCCTTTGGTACGGGCCGGTGTTCACATCCCACAACACCGCGAAGCGCTTCGCGGCGGGCAACACTTCTTTCATCAACTGCAGCCATTTGCCCGCCATGTCCGCCTGATCCAGGAACAGCCCGGTGATATTTCCCTTGGGCCGCGCAAGACTGGCAACAAGCCCGCTTGCAACGGGGTCGGTTTCGAGATCGACGCCGACAATGGGAACCCGGTTGGTTGCGGCCTTCGCCGCCAATATGGAGACCCATCCGGTCGCTACGATGATGTCAACTTTCAGGCGCACAAGCTCCGCGGCAAGGTCGGGTAGGGTCTCGGGCTTGCCCTGCCCCCAGCGATACTCGATCTTGATGGTGTCGCCATCAACCAAGCCATTCTGCCGCAGACCCTTGGAACCCGCCGCTACGGCCGGGTTGGTTCCCGCAATGCCCGGGAATCCGGGATGCAACCATCCGATCACCGGGATTCTCTTTGCCTGCTGAGCGCCTGCCCATTGCGGCGCGGCGCCAAGTGCCGCAAGGGCGAATACCGTGTCCCGCCTGTTCATGTGATTCCTCTGTATGAATTTCAATATATCCCGGCCTCACCGGGCGGTCAATTGAACCCCGTTCGCATTGGGCCTCGTTCGCAGATCCCGCGGTTCACTGCATGCGAATTCTCCTATTGCATTTTAAGCATCCAACTAAGCGTCCAACAAAAACAGCCGGTTGCGTCAACTACAGACACGATTCCGCCCGGCGCGTTTCGCCCGGTATAGCGCTTTGTCCGCTGCCGTCAACACGTCGGCGGGCGCGTCGAGTTTTTCATTACGTTCCGCCGCGCCAATGCTGATCGTGACGGAGAGTTTTTTGCCGCCCGCCGGTGCGCTCGCGGCCCGTGGCTTGCGCGGACGTGCGTTGGCGCGCGCGGGCGATTGCGCGGGGCGCTCCGCGGTGCGCAGCATCAAGCCGTGATTGGCGATATCCAGGCGCAGCGCTTCGAGGTGTGAGAAGGCGCGCGCGAGGGCTGTTCCCGGAAACACGATGACGAATTCCTCGCCGCCAAAGCGATAGGCATTGCCGCCGCCGCGCACGCGCGCGATGCGCGCCGCCACCATTTTCAGTACCTGATCGCCAACATCGTGACCGTGCGTGTCGTTGAATTTCTTGAAGTGATCGATGTCGAGCACGGCAATGACATAGTGGCTGCCCAGCCGCGCCAGATGTTCGTTCAGCGCGCGGCGCGCCGGCAGACCGGTGAGTTCATCGCGAAACGCCATGCGGTACACGTCCTGCAATACCGCCACCGCGAGTATCAGCGCGGCGGCGCTGACATAGGCGATTTGCCACTCGCGGTGCAACACGCCTTGCGCCGCGATGCCCCAGGCCACGATGGCGCCAGCGAACGCGAGATCCATCGCCGAGCGCGAGCGCCACCACAACACCAGGGCCGTTGCCACGCCTGCGGCCATCAACAGCAGGCCGATTTGCGGAATGCGCGAGCCCGACAACAATGGGGTGGACGGCAGGAACGTCAGCGGTTGATAAAGCCAATCGACGGTTTCGCGGTTGCCCGACGCCACCAGCCACGCCGTCGCACCGCATTCCAGCGCAATGATTACCGCGCGCAGCAACCCGTGCGGATTCAGAATGCCGCGTTCGCGCGTGAGCGCAAGCACCGCCAGATTGACCGGCACATAAATGCACAGCGAGACAAACACCGCGCGCGCGGGAAACCCGATCAGACCGCGGCCGAGATAGGTGCGCATGGCAAACCACGCAATGGCGAGCGTGACCAAGGCAAAGAAGACGCGGCCGCGTTGAAACGCCGCCGCAAGCAGGGCGCTCAGGGTCAGCACCAGCACCGGCGCGTGCATCGCTAATGCGGCGTCGGCGGTCGGCAGCGCCGCCACTTGCACGGCCAGAAACCAGGCGATGAGCAGAATCGCGGCCGGCGTTGATACCGGCACCGCCACCGCGGCCAGTCCGCGCCAGCCGCTCACGTTAGACGACACATGCGCGCGCCCCTTCGGCGGCGCTTATTTTTTGCCTTGGCGCGCTTCCCACTCGGCGGCCAGTTCGCGATTGGTCTTGTAGTGCGGCACCTTGAATATCAGGCGCTTCCACGATTGAATGCGCGGAATGCTGCCCTGCACCTCGGTCTTCCAGTAGCTCTCCGCGAGCTTCAGATTGCGCTCCTGATCCATCTCGAAATAGCGCTTTGAGCCTGCACCGCCGAACATGAACAACCGGCCATCGATGATCTTGTAGGTATCGTGATTGCCGCCCAGTGGTATCGCGTACACCATGCCATTGGCGCAAAATCCGTTGTATTGCGGCTTGTATTTGTCGGGGCTTTGCACAAACAAGGCGCGGTTGGCTTCGCTCGCAAAACGATACGTTACCCCCTCGTGATTGGCCTTGATGGCCGGACTGCCCGGCGCGGGCGCCGCGAGTGTGAAATAGCTTACCGGATCGTGGCCCTTCAACATCAGCCGGCTGTCGTCGCCGTCACTGATGGTGTTGTGGGTGGCGCAGCCGCCCAATGATAGCAATAGCGCCACGAGGAACAGGATTCGGTGCATCAGGCGACAGTTCATGGCGTTTCCTCGATAAGGGTGTCGCAAATTATAACTCCGCGTCCGGTATACTGTGCAGCTGAGGGAGGAGCCATGCCGGGTAGCGGAATCACCATCCACAAAATAGCGGGCGCCATCGGCGCCGAATTGAGCGGCGTCGATCTGGCGCGCGAGCTTTCCAATGAAACCATCGCCGAAATTCGCCAAGCGTGGCTGGAACATGTGGTGATATTTTTTCGCGATCAGAACATCACCAGTGCGCAGTACCTGGCGTTTGCCGAACGTTTCGGCAAGCCGGTTGAATATCCGTTCATCCGCGGGCTCGACGGCTTTCCGGTGATTACGCCCGTGATCAAGCTCGAACACGAACGCATCAACTTCGGCGGCATGTGGCATTCGGACACCACGTATCTTGAACTGCCGCCCATGGCGACCATTTTGGCGGCACGCGAATTGCCGCCGCATGGGGGCGACACGATGTTCGCGAATCAGTATCTGGCGTATGACGCGTTGTCCGAAGGCCTGAAACGCACGCTCGACGGCTTGATCGGCATCAGCAGTTCCGCCAAGGCGGATGTGTCGAAATCGCGCGAGGATCGCGTGGCCGACAGCCCCACCGCGCACGCGCACGAGGTGCTCGAAGCCGAGCACCCGGTGGTGCGCATGCACCCGGAAACCGGACGCAAATCGCTCTTCATCAACGGCGGGCATACCGTGCGCTTCAAGGGCTGGACCGAAGAAGAGAGCGCGCCGCTGCTCGACTATCTGCACCGCCATCAGGTGCGGCCCGAATTCACCTGCCGGTTCCAATGGCGGCCGGGTTCCATTGCGCTGTGGGACAACCGTGCAGCGCTGCATTTTCCGGTCAACGATTACCATGGCTACAAACGCGTGATGCACCGGATTACCTTGCAGGGCGACAGGCCGCGATAGGTTTTGTTCAAGAGTGTTTCCCTCACCCCGGCACCCTCGCCCGGCGGCGAGGGTGAAAAGCCTTTCTCCCGCCGGGTGAAGGGTTGGGACGAGGGACGCTTTTTGGAGGTTGTGATCCTATGAAATTTACCCATTCGTTAGTGCATTTCCTGATTGCCGTTGCCACGCTGGGGCTTTGTGCCGTTGCTCAAGCACAGAACTACCCCACCAAATCCGTGCGCTTCATCGTGCCGCAGGCAACCGGCGGGGCGTCGGACGTGCTCGCGCGCATCGTCGCGCAAAAACTTGCCGAGCAATGGGCGCAGCAGGTGATCGTCGATAACCGCGTGGGCGCAGGCGGCAACATCGGCACCGAAATGGCCGCTCGCGCCGTGCCCGACGGTTACACTTGGCTGCTCGGTTTCCCCGGCACGCACGCGATCAACCCCGCGCTCTACAAGAACCTCACTTGGGACCCCGAGAAAAATTTCGCGCCGGTGGCGAATCTTGCGGTGGTGCCTTACGTCATCGTGGCGAACAACAATCTGCCCGCGAAGAACATGCAGGAGCTGATGGCGCTTGCCAAGGCCAAACCCGGCGAACTCAAATACGGCTCCGGCGGCAACGGCACCGTCAATCACCTGATTGGCCCGATGATCGCCACCGCTGGCGGCGTCAAGATGACGCACGTGCCGTATCGCGGCATCGCCATCGCCTCCACCAGCGTCATCGCTGGCGAAGTGCAACTCGCGTTCAGCAGCCTGCCAACGGTGATCGGCCACATCCGCGGCGGCTTGTTAAAGCCGCTGGCCGTCACCACCGTCAAACGGCTCGACGCGCTGAAGGACGTGCCGACCATGATCGAATCGGGCTTTCCCGGTTTTGAACTCACGCCATGGTTCGGCGTCCTCACCACCAGCGGCACGCCGCAGGCGGTGGTGCAAAAAATCAATGCCGACATCAACAAACTGCTGGCGCAAAAAGATGTCGTCGAAAAATTTGCGGGACAAGGGGCCGACCCTGCGCCGTGGTCGCCAGAGCAGTTTGCGAAGGTGATTCGTGCAGATATAGTGAAGTGGGCTAAGGTGGTTAAGGAGTCGGGGGCGACGCTGGATTAACGTGCCAGCTTCGGCCGCACATGGGGTAGGGCGCATTTCTATTGCGCTGCATGTGAGCTTGCCAAACTGCGTGTGTTGGACGTCAACCCCAAGTTCGCCGGGGGCAGCCCGGCGGCTGGTTACTTTCTTTGTACGGCTAAAGTGAGTAACCAAAGAAAGGCCGCCCCCGGTTCGCCGGCCCTTCGGGCTTCCCTACACGACGTTCTACACCGACCGCGTTGCCAAAAACTCCGCTAGCACACGCGAGGTGTGTGAACGGTTTGGCTGACGCGCGAGTTCTTGCGGCGTGCCTTGCGCGACGATGCGCCCGCCGGCATCTCCGCCCTCGGGGCCGAGATCAATAATCCAATCCGCGTCGGCGATGACGTCAAGGTTGTGTTCGATCAGCACGATCGTGTTGCCGGCATCGACCAGGCGGTGCAGCACACGGATCAGTTTTTCCACATCGGCCATGTGCAGACCAACGGTTGGCTCGTCCAGTACGTAGAGCGTGGCTTTTTGTGCGCCGGCGCGGCCTGCGCGTTGGCCGGCGTCGCCTGTATCTGTGCGGACTTTCGATAATTCGGTGACGAGTTTGATGCGTTGCGCTTCTCCGCCCGACAGCGTTGGGCTTTGCTGGCCCAGCGTGAGGTAACCCAGCCCCACGTCCTGCAATAGTGTCAGCGCGTGGTGGATCGCCGGGTGCGCGGCAAAAAATTCGACAGCTTCGTCCACGCTCATGCGCAGCACGTCGCCCGCCGATTTGCCTTTGAACAATACAGCGAGCGTGTCGGCGTTAAAGCGCGCGCCGCGGCAGGTTTCGCACGCCACGCGCACGTCGGGCAGGAAGCTCATTTCAATTTTACGCATGCCCTGGCCTTCGCAGGTTTCGCAGCGTCCGCCGCTGGTGTTGAATGAAAAGCGGCTCGCGGTGTAGCCACGCATGCGCGATTCGGGCACTTCGGCGAACAATCGGCGGATCGCATCCCAGAAGCCGACGTAAGTGGCGGGGCAG
Organism: Betaproteobacteria bacterium UBA5216; assembly: GCA_002412495.1. Classification (GTDB taxonomy): domain Bacteria; phylum Pseudomonadota; class Gammaproteobacteria; order Burkholderiales; family SG8-41; genus UBA5216. The sequence goes on along the minus strand of DHVE01000049.1, from coordinate 31,567 downwards.
GAGCGCGGGGTTTTGCCGATCGGCGTTTGATCGACTTCAAGCACGCGGCCCACCGATTGCCAGTTCGTTAATGCATTGTAAGTATTTGTTTTTGAATGATTATTTTTGCTTAGTAGCAGGGCGAGTTGCGAGTGTAAAACGTCGCGCGCGAGCGTCGATTTACCCGACCCCGACACGCCGGTGATCGCGGTGAAACGCGCCAGCGGTATGCGCACATTGATTTTTTGCAGGTTGTGCAGCGTCGCGCCGTGAATTTCGATGGCGGGCGTGTTGTGATTCACCGTGCGCGGTGGGTGCAGCGGATGCAACAACGGCTGCAACAAAAAGCGCCCGGTGATCGATTGCGGATTGCGCATCAGATCAGCAGCCGTGCCTTCGCCTATGACTTCGCCGCCGACCTTGCCCGCGCCGGGGCCGAGATCGATTACGTGTGCGGCGCGGCGGATGGTGTCTTCATCGTGCTCAACGACCACCAGCGTGTTGCCCTTGGCTTCGAGTTTTTTCAGCGTGTCGAGCAGAATTTTGTTGTCGCGCGGATGGAGCCCAATGGTCGGCTCGTCGAGGATGTAGCACACGCCGCGCAGGTTTGATCCGAGTTGCGCGGCGAGGCGTATGCGCTGTGCTTCGCCGCCCGAGAGCGTGGGTGCCGCGCGATCCAGCGCGAGATAGCCGAGCCCAACTTCATCCAGAAACGTCAGACGGGTGTGGATTTCCGTCAGCACGTCGCGTGCTATTTCAGCGGCGCGCCCCTGTAGTTTTATTTGTCCGAACGTGGCGGCGACCTTGGCGACAGGTAGCGCCGTTAACTGTGCAATCGATTGCCCATTGAGCCGCACCGCGAGCGCGTCGCGATTGAGACGATGGCCGTGGCACGCGGGGCAGGGTTCTTCGATCTCCAGCCACTCGATCCACGAATCGAGTACATGTTCTTCTGTGCCGGTTTTATCGCGTTCGGCGTCCCAGTCAAAGCCGGCGAGTTTCAGTCCCGTGCCGAAGCACGCGGTACACCAGCCGTGGCGCGAATTAAACGAAAACAAACGCGGATCGAGTTCGGGAAAACTGCGATTGCATGACGGGCAGGCGCGGTTGGCCGAATAAGCGGTTTGCGGCAACTGCGGCATCTGTTTGTCGCGACGGTCGATGGCACGCGCCAGTGTGTCCAGTCTGCCGACGACATGAACAATGCCCTTGCCGTGCTCCAGCGCCTGCGCCACGCCCTCGCGCAGCGCGCGTTCGTTCTCGGGCAGCACGCGCACGTCGGCGACCGGTAGTTCAATTGTGTGTTCGCTGAAACGCGCAAGGCGCGGCCATTGTCCCGTCGGCAAGAACTCGCCATCGACTCGCAAGTGCGTGTGGCCCTTGCCCGCCGCCCACTTCGCCAAATCAGTGTAATAACCTTTGCGATTTACCACTAGCGGCGCGAGCAGGCCCACGCGGTCGCCGCGCGACTGTTTCATGATGCTGGCGACGATGGCGTCCGCGCTTTGCGGTTCGATGGCGACATCGCAGTCGGGGCAATACTGTGTGCCAAGCTTCACATACAACAAACGCAGGAAATGATAAATCTCGGTCAGCGTGGCGACCGTGCTTTTGCGTCCGCCGCGGCTGGTGCGTTGCTCGATGGCCACCGTCGGCGGGATGCCGGTGATGGAATCCACATCCGGCCGCGACGCGCCCTGCACGAATTGCCGCGCGTAGGCGTTCAACGATTCAAGGTAACGGCGCTGGCCTTCGGCGAACAGAATGTCGAAGGCGAGTGTCGATTTGCCGGAGCCAGAGACACCGGTGACCACGGTGAACTTGCCGCGCGGGATGTCTACGTCGATGTTTTTGAGGTTGTGTTCGCGGGCGTGGTGGATTTTGATGAAGTTTTGAGTTTTAAGGGGGAAGTGTTTAGTGATGGGTGTGGCGGATTTTGCGGGCGTTGGTGCATTCTCGTATTCGCGTAGCGCCTTGCCGGTGTGCGATCCCGAATGTGCCGCCACCGCATCCGGCGTGCCTACACAAACGATCTCGCCGCCCGCGTCGCCCCCCTCCGGACCCAGATCGATAATCCAGTCCGACGCGCGAATCACGTCGAGGTTGTGTTCGATCACCACCAGCGAATGCCCTGCCGCGATCAGTTCGCGAAAGGCGCGCAGCAATTTGGCGATGTCCTCGAAGTGCAGTCCTGTGGTGGGTTCGTCGAATAGGAACAGGGTTGACTGTTTAATGTTGAGTGTTGAGTGGGTGGCCTCGGCCAAATGCCCCGCGAGCTTCAGGCGCTGCGCTTCCCCGCCTGAAAGCGTGGGCACGGGTTGCCCCAAGCGCAAATATTCCAGCCCCACTTCCGCCAGCGGACGAAGCGCGGCGCATACCTTCGGCTCCGCCGCAAAGAAGGCCAATGCTTCGCTGACGGTCATGTCCAGCACGTCGGCGATGGACTTGCCTTCGATGTGAATTTCCAGAATTTCCGGGCGGTAACGGCGGCCATCGCAGTCGGCGCAACGCAAATACACGTCCGACAAAAACTGCATTTCGACATGCTCGAAGCCGTTGCCGCCGCACGCCGGGCAACGGCCATTGCCGGAGTTGAAGCTGAAGGTGCCCGCCGTGTAACTGCGTTCGCGCGCGAGCGGGGTTTTGGTGTACAGATCGCGGATGGCATCAAACGCGCCAACATAGCTGGCCGGGTTCGAGCGCGTGGTGCGGCCGATGGCCGATTGATCGACCATTACCACGTCGGTGATGTGCTCGTGTCCCAATAGCGCACGATGCGCGCCGGGCGTCTCGGACGGCTTGCCTTGCGCCTTTAACAGCGCGCTGTACAACACATCTTGTATCAATGTCGATTTGCCGGAGCCGGATACGCCGGTCACGCACACCAGATGGCCGAGCGGAATTTCGACGTCGATATTTTTCAGGTTATGTTCGGTGGCGCCGCGCAGGGTGAGCTTGCGCACGCGCGCATCCGGCTTGATGCCGCGCACGCCACTGTCCGCGCGCAGGGTGCCGGCCAGGTAGCGCCCTGTTCTGGAAGTCTCTGAATTTATTAGATTTTTTGTTTCGCCAAAATAGACAATTTCGCCGCCACGTTCGCCCGGTCCCGGCCCCATGTCGAGTATGCGATCCGCCGCCAGCATCACCTGCGGATCATGTTCCACCACCACCAGCGAGTTGCCCGCATCGCGCAGCTTGTGCATTACGCCGATCACGCGGCCCATGTCGCGTGGGTGCAAACCAATCGACGGTTCGTCCAACACGAACAGCGTGTTGGTGAGCGAGGTGCCAAGCGCGGTAGTGAGGTTGATGCGCTGCACTTCACCGCCGGACAGCGTGCGCGATTGCCGGTCGAGTGTCAGGTAGCCGAGGCCCACATCGGCGAGGTAATCCAGACGCGTGCGGATTTCTTTCAGCAGCATCGCGGTGGCGTCGTCAGCCATTTTGGGCAGCGTGAGTTGCCGCATGCGCGCGCGCACGGTATCCAGTGGCAGCAGCATCAGATCATGCACCGTGAGGCCCGGCAGTTGCGCGAGCCGGATTTGATCAAAGCCCGCGCCGCGCGGAAGGTACAGCGGCGTATCGGAGATTTCCCGCCCCAGCCGCCAGCACAGCGCCTCGGGTTTCAGCCGCGCGCCGCCGCAGGCCTCGCACGGCGTATAGGCGCGATATTTCGACAGCAGTACCCGCACGTGCATCTTGTAAGCCTTGGTTTCCAGCCACTTGAAAAACCGCGCCACGCCGTACCACACGCCGGGCCAGGATTTTTTCCAACTGACCCATTCGGGCTCGCCGTGGATCGCCCAATGCCGCTGCGCCTTAGAAAGATCGCGCCACGGGGTATCTAGTGGAATGCCACGTTTCTTCGCGTATTTTTCGAGATCATCCTGACATTCCTTGTTGCTGGGCGTTTGCCACGGCTTGACCGCGCCCTCGCGCAATGTTTTGGATTCATCCGGAATCACCAGCCCGTAATCCACGCCGATCACGCGGCCAAAACCGCGGCAGGTGTCGCACGCGCCCAGCGGCGAATTGAAAGAAAATAAACTCGGCGTGGGATCCTGGTAGTGGATGTCGCAGTCGGGGCAGTGCAGGTCGGTGGAATAGCGCCATGGTGCGTGAGGCGTGTCATCTTGCGCGTGGATGTTTACGCGTCCTTGTCCCACCTTGATCGCGGCTTCGATGGCATCGATCACGCGCGCGGGTTCCGCCGTGCTAGCGCGAAAGCGATCCTGAATGACCTCCAGGTGTTTTGCTTCCTCCTGCAAAAAGCGCGTGTAACCCTGCGCTTCCAGCAGCCTTTTGACTTCGGCCAGGCTGAAGTTTTCCGGCACCGGCACCGGAAACGTCACGGTCAATCGAGGGTCACCCGCGGCCGCCGCGCGCGCGGTGAGCGCCTTTAAAATGCTTTGCGGCGTATCGCGCGCAACCGCGGCGCCGCAGCCCCGGCAAAAGAGTTCCGCCGCCCGCGCATAGAGCAGCTTGAAGTGATCATTCAGCTCCGTCATGGTGCCGACCGTGGAGCGCGAGGTGCGCACCGGATTGGTCTGGTCGATGGCGATGGCGGGCGGTATGCCCTCGATGCTGTCCACTTGCGGGCGATCCTGCCGGTCGAGAAACTGCCGCGCGTAGGGTGAAAACGTTTCGACGTAGCGGCGCTGGCCCTCGGCATACAGCGTGTCGAACACCAGCGACGATTTGCCGCTGCCCGACACGCCGGTGACGACAATCAGCTCATTCGCGGGCAGATCCAGCGACAGGTTTTTGAGATTGTTTTGACGGGCGCCGCGGATGCGGATGGTGGATTCGTCGCGTGACATGAAGGAGAGTAGCTCGTTGCGAAAGCCGTTGTACGGGGAGAAGATGCGACCGAAGGTTGCCGCATTTTACCTGTGCATACCGCCCGACAGGGCAAACACGACAGGGTACCGGGTTTCGCCTAGAATACCTGTCAAACAAAACCGGGGGGTGTGGCCATGGCCAAGTCCGAGTTCAAGAAAATTCGCAAGTTGGTGGAGCCGTATCGCATTACCGACGGGAAAAAATTCCGTCTGAAGGACATTGATCCTAACGACACCGGCGGTCTGAAATCCGAGTTCAAGGGCGAGGCCAAGGCCATGCTTGCGCGCGGTGTTGAATTGCTGGCGGACGAGCAGGCGCGGCTTTCTGCGCAGGACCGCTGGGGCGTGCTGCTGATATTTCAGGCGATGGATGCGGCGGGCAAGGACGGCACCATCAAGCATGTCACCTCCGGCCTCGATCCGCAGGGCATGCAGGTGTATTCATTCAAGGCGCCGTCGAGCGAGGAACTCGATCACGATTATATGTGGCGCTGCATGAAGGCGCTGCCGGAACGCGGCCGCATCGGCGTGTTCAACCGCTCGTATTACGAAGAAGTGCTGGCGGTGCGCGTGCACGAAGAATATCTGATGAAGCAAAAGCTGCCGCGCGAAGTGATTACCCGGAATGTGTGGGACGAGCGCTATCAGGACATTCGCGCGATCGAACGGTATCTGTCGCGCAACGGTTATCTGATCCTCAAGTTTTTTCTGCATGTGTCGAAAAAAGAACAGAAGAAGCGTTTTATGGAGCGGCTCGATTTCCCCGACAAAAACTGGAAGTTTTCCGCCACCGATGCCCGCGAGCGCCAGTACTGGAATGCGTACATGGAGTCGTTTGAGCAGATGGTGCGCAATACCGCCACGCCGTACGCCCCGTGGCATGTGATACCGGCCGACAACAAGTGGTTCACGCGACTGGCGGTGTCGGATGCTATTATCGACGCGATGGAAAAACTGCACTTGAAGTATCCGAAGATCGACGACGCCAAGAAAAAAGAACTGGCCGAAGCGCGTAAGATACTGATGAGCGAATAGCGTGCCCGCGCAATTTCCATCGCAAGGGATTCAAGGAACACAAGGAACGCCGCAATGATCGATGAACAGGTAATCGCCGTGTTGAGAGCGTCGTTAAGCGACGACGGCACCATCATCGGGCAACTGATCGGCCTATACACCTCGGATTCTCCGCAGTTGGTGGACGATGCCGCCGCGGCCATCGAGCGGCAGGATTGGGATACGCTGAAGCGCTCCGCGCACTCGCTGAAATCCACCAGTGCCAGCATGGGCGCCACCACCGCGTCGGCGGTCGCGCGAGAACTGGAGCAATTTGCCAAAGACGGCAATCTGGAGCAATCGGTGGCGACGCTCGCGCGCCTGAAAATCGAAGTCAACGATGCGATTGCCGCGCTTGCCAAAATAAAATTCGGTTAGGGCCAGCCGCCCCGGGCGGCATCTTTCTGGAGCAATCTGCATGAAAGCGATTTTATTGCCGGGTCCCGGCATGCCGTTTACCTATGCAACCGTGCCCGATCCCACGCCCGGACCGGGCGAAGCCGTGGCGCGCGTGCTGGCGTGCGGCTCGGGTCTCACCATTCATCATGCGCGTGCCGGACGGTTGAAACTCAACCACTATCCGCGCATCATCGGGCACGAAATCGCCGCCGAGATCGTCGCCGTCGGCGCCGGTGTCGACAGCCGCGACATCAAAATCGGCGATGGTGTTACCGCGTATTTCTATTTCAGTTGCGGTTACTGCCATTGGTGCCGCATCAACCGCGAAACGCTGTGCGAAAACTTTGGCGGCTACGTCGGGCGCGAATCCGACGGTGGCTACGCCGAATACATCAAGCTGCCCGCGCGCAGTTTCATGAAATTCCCCGATGGCATTGACTGGCGCCAAAACCCGGCCGAAGCCGGCGTGATTTGCGACGCGCTCGCCACGCCCGTGAAAGTGATCCGCCGCGCGCGCATCACGCCGCACGATACCGTGGCGGTGTTCGGCGCGGGTGGCGGCCTAGGCATACACATGCTGATGGTCGCGCGCTGGGCGCGGGCAAATAAAGTGATCGCCGTGGATACCGCCGCCAGCAAATTTGAAACTGCCGTGAAATGCGGTGCGGATATCACCATCGATGCATCCACCGGCAACGTGGCGGAACAACTGCGCGAAGCAACCGGCGGCAAAGGCATCGATGTCGCGATTGATTTTGTCAGCAACGCCAGCACGCTGGAGCCCGCGCTTGCCGCATTGGGGCGCGGCGGGCGCCTGGTCACGCTCGGCGGCAGCGGCAAGCCGTTTAATGCCGATCCGGCCAAACTGCTGCGCGAAGAAATCGAAATCATGGGCAGCCGCTACGCCACGCGTCAGGAAGTGATGGACACGCTGGACCTCGTCGCGCGCGGTGAATTCAAGGCGCTGGTTACCGACAAGGCGCCGCTGGCCGAAGCCGAGGCATTGCATCAGCGGCTGGACAAAGAACAGACGATCGGGCGCGCGGCGCTGGTGATGGAGTAAGGGCGATGAAAAAAATTGCCCATAAAAACAATCAGTTACAAACCGTCGGTGTAATTGGTCTGGGCATCATGGGCGGCATGATGGCCGAGGCGCTGTGCGCGGCGGGCTACAACGTCGTCGGCTATGACCCGGTGGCGGCGGCGCGTGCGCGCCTGAAAAAAGCCGGTGGCCGGGCACTCGCGTCGGCCATCGCGGTGGCGGCCACGTCGGATGTCGTGATCACCTCGCTTGCCAAGGCCAGCGTGCTGGCGGACGTGGTGAAAAAAATCGCCGCCGGAACAGGCAAAAGCAAGCGCGACAAAAAACGCGAACCGCTGGTGGTCATCGAAACCAGCACGCTGACACTTGCCGACAAAGAACAGGCGCAACTCGCACTCGCCTTCGCGGGCGCGCAAACGCTCGATTGCCCGATCAGCGGCACGGCGGTGCGCATGAAAGAAGGCGGCTGGACGATTTTCGCCAGCGGCCCGCAGGCCACGTTCAAACGCGTCAAGCCGGTGCTCGATGTGTTCACCAAAAACGTGCAGTTCGTCGGCGCCTATGGCAACGGCACCAAAATGAAATTTATCGCTAATCATCTGGTGGCGATTTACAACGTCGCCGTGGGCGAGAGCATGACCTTCGCGCGAAAAATGAAACTCGATCCGCAACAGGTGTGGGATTTGTTTTCCGACAGCCCCGTGCTCGGCAATGGCGTGTTCAAGCTGCGCGGCAAGCTGATGGTCAAACAACAGTATCTGCCAGCCACGATGAAAGTCGAAGTATGGCAAAAAGACATGCAGGTCATCGGCGACATGGCGAAATCCATCGATTGCCCGCTGCCGCTCTTTAACACCTGCGCGCCGCTCTACACCACCGCGATGGCGCAGGGATTATCGCAGCAGGATACGGCGTCGGTTTGTGAGGTGCTGGGGAGGATGGCGGGGTTGAAGGGTTGAGCTGAGCGATTGTTTTGCATGTACATGCCGTAAGTTATTTACCTCTAGGTCGAAGGTGGGAAGCGAGCGTAGGGTGGGCACGTTCTTTGTGCCCACGCGTTGCGGCGGATTACATATGGCTGCGTGGGCAAAACAAAAAGCGTTTTGCCCGCCCTACGAATTTCTCATGCGATTAACGCTTTTTCCGCTCCGCCTTCAATTCCGCTTCCAACCCCGGCAGCGCTTCTTTCATTACATGAAACGCGTCCAGCGATGCCGGTCCGCCGCAGTACAAAAACGAATGCAGGCACATTTCGCTTAATTCGGTTTTGCTGATGCCGTTGCGCAACGCGCCGCGCAGGTGAATGCGGATTTCATTGGGGCGGTTCAACGCGATGCATTGCGCCAGCGTGACGAGGCTGCGGTCGCGCAGTGACAGGCCCTTGCGGTTCCACACGCTGCCCCAAGCGAACTCGGTGGCGATTTCCTGGAACGGCAAGGTGAATTCGTCGGCGTTCTTGAAGGCGCGTTTGACGTATTCGGTACCGAGTACTTTGCCGCGCGTGGCGATGCCGGCTTTGAAGGCTTTGCTGCGTGCGGGTGATTTGACGGGCTTTTTCATGGGGTTGCTTTCGTTAATTGCGTTGGAGGAGGCGGCGATTTCGCGCCACAGAGAGGGTTTTATTCCGCGATCACGCCGGCGGCTTTGACCACCTGCGCCCATTTCTGGATTTCGCTGCGCAGGTAGGCCGACAATTCCTCGGGCGTGGAGGCATTGACGAGCGCGCCACCGGCGGTGATTTTCTGGCGCACATCGGGTGTGGCGAGCGTGCGCGTGACTTCGGCATTGAGCCGCAGCACAACGTCGCGCGGCGTGCCGCCGGTGGTGAAAAAGGCGAACCATACGCCGGTTTCGAAGCCCGGCAATCCCGATTCGGAAATCGTCGGTATCTCCGGTGCGAACTCCATGCGTTTGGGCGCCGCCACGCCGAGCAATTTGAGTTTGCCCGCGCGCACCAGCGGCATGGAGCCCAGCGGATTACTGAAATTGAATTGCGTTTGTCCCGCGATCAGATCGGTCAGCAGCGGCGCAGTGCCCTTGTAAGGCACGTGAACGGTGTTGATGCCGGCCGCGAGATTGAACTGCACGCCGGAAAGGTGATTCGCGCCGCCGATGCCCGACGATGCGAACAGGAGTTCGCCGGGGCGCGCCTTGGCGAGCTTGATGAGTTCGGCGGCGTTGCGCGCGGGCACCGCCGGATGCGTAATCAGTATGAAAGGCGAACTCGATATTTTGGTCACTGCCGCGAGATCGCGCTGCGCGTCATAAGGCATCTTGCGGATCACGGCGGGGTTGATGGCGATGGCGCTGGTGATGATGAGGCAGGTGTGTCCATCGGGTGCGGCGCGCGCGACGATTTCCGTGCCGATTACGGTGCCGCCGCCTGCCCGATTGTCGATCACCACTTGCTGTCCGAGCAATTCGCCCAAGCGGGGCGCAAGGGTGCGGGCCACCGCGTCCACCGGCCCGCCCGCCGGATAGGGCGCGACCAGACGTATTGATTTAACAGGAAAATTCTGTGCCTGCGCCGCCGCGCCCAGTGCGACCGGCGCGACAGTCAACGCGGCCAGAAGCGTGCGCATCATGGCCCGAAGCGCTTTCGGATGTCGGCGCTGTTCGCGCGTTCGACCAACCGTTCCGCGTCTTCCTTCAGCAGCAGGCGCGCCGCGACGAGCTGATTGCCGGCGGCCTCGATTTTTTTTACATAGGCGGCGTGCGAACCATAACGCTCTTCCAGCGACGGGCGCGGATCCTTGCGCGCTTCGCGCTCGGCGCGGGTGGCGGCGAACGGGATATACGTGCCGTCGCGGTCGCACAATTCGCCTTCGACGTAGGGCGCCTTGTAGAGATTCCAGCCGGTGTGGGTGCCCAGCGGCACGGCGATTTCCGGCAGCCGGATGCCGGCGACTTCGTTGCCGTCAGCGTCTATCCGAGGTACCAGCGTACGATACAGTTTCGACCGGTCCAACGCTGGCTTGATCCAATCCGTCAGCACGCCGATCTCGTTTGCCCGCTGCGCGATGACCACGCCGGGAATCGCCGGGAAGTCGAGTGTTTCGACAGCGATCAGCATGCCATCCCTGATGCGTGGGATGTTCGAAGCGGGTGCGGGCTTACCCTCGCCATGCCACTCGTCCAGCGCAACCAGCAAGGCACGCAGTGCTGGGTTTGGACTGTGCGGATTCCGCGAATTGGCACAAGGCCCTGGGGTTGAGCGCATTCCAGCTGTGCCGTTGTGTTGCGTGCCGGCAATCTGGTAAACGCGCGCATTCGGCGGCAGCTCGATGTCGCGTTGGCCCAAAGGATCGGTTGCCAGCAGCGAGGCGCCCTTCTGCCAATATTCCGTGGACGTGTTGGTTTCCATCCATAGTGGGTCGAAGCCGTCGTTGCGCAGCAGGCTGCCAGATTTTCCCGTGATCGGGTCAAGCATATGTGCAGCCGAAAAGGGAAATTCGTTTTCCGGGAATGTATGGTCTTCGTGTTGTGTGCTGGTGCGTGTGGGTTGTGCAAATTCATGATTTAAGAAAATGCCGCCGATTCCCGATATGTGCGCCAGCACGCCGTCGAACACCTTGCGCTTCGCTTCATCCTGATTGAAACCCAGCCGGACAAAATCGCGCAAATATCGTCCGCCTTGAGAACTGCCAAAGGCAAAAGCGGAATTTATCTGTGGGCCGGCTGGATTCTTGTGGCGCGGATCCGCGCGCCTATCGTGGCGCAGCGCGGAAACAAAATCGCGCGTTGCCGCGAAGCCGATGCCATGCACATTGGGGTTTTTCGCAGGATAGTGAAACTCGTAAATTGATCCGTTCTTGGGCGGCGAATCGCCGGGCAGCAGATCGATTTCGCGAGTGTTGGCGAAGGCCCAGCTGCTGGCGGGAACCGCCTCGCGCGGGCCGTCTTCGCGGCGACGGATGGTGAGTTTCGCCAAAAACTGATCTAGTGAAGACGCCTCATACGAAAGGCGGAGCGCCAGCGTTCCGTCCTTGCCGGACACAACACGGGCGCGCGTATTAAGCGCTATCTCGTCGCGTATCGTGCGCACGATGGGCGTGCCATCGTTGTTGACGGCGATGACAGGCTTCATTTTAAGACTGCTGCCGCGAGGCGCGTCCTGATCCCATCCGATCCATGCCAACGTATATCCCCGTCGCAGCAGAAAACCGTTTCCGACATCTGCGACCGTACGCGGATCTTGCGCGGCAGCAGGCGCATCCATGAAACGATCATTCATGCGTATACGCCCACGGTTCGTCACATCGTACAGAATCTTGTTGTTACCGCGTGCTGCTTCCAACGGACGCAGCAAGAAAAAATCCGCCTCGTATTCGACGCGTCCGGCGGCGTTGCGCGGCGCTTTGTCAATGTTGACGATCACCTTATTGCGCGCGTCCGCCGGATCGAGTTCGCCTTTGAAGGTGCCGCGCACGCGCTCGTAGGCGCCCGTGCTGCCGAACGCGGCGCCGTCAGCGAACGGTTCGACCGCAACGATATTGAATTCAGTCAGCACGGCGGCAGCCGGCAGGCTGTAAAGCGTGGCCAGTGCGATGGCCATCCCGATGGCGCGCGGCAGTCGTGGTGGTCTCATGACGATAACCCATTGTTAATAAAAGATTAATAGTTGAAGGGCCGATGTGATTGTACGTGGCCGGCAAGTAGCTTTACATAACTTCCGAGCGTCTACAAATGCGGATCAAATACGCGGCCGTTGGTGGCGAGCATCGCGCGCAGCGTGCGGTGTTAGGCGCCGTACACGCCCATTGTAAAAACCCGCTATTATCATTACGAATCTTCAGTCGAAGGAACCGCCCATGACCATCGTCGCCGAGAGGCCCCGTATCGCAGAGACCGCCGACGCCATACGCGCCCAGTTTAACTATATCGTCGACACCGGCGTGCCGCCGGTGCGTTACATCGATTGGCCGGAGATGGCGCACAAGGCGATTGATCCGCAGTACCGGCAACACGAAATGAGCGTGCGCAACGGCAGACCATTGCGCGACACGTTCGATATCGATACCCACGGATTCGTGTTTGTCGATCACCATACCCAGGTGAGGGATTTCACCGACGAAGCGCAGCGCGTGGGCGTCTACGATGCCGAAGTGCGGGCGCTGATCAAGAAGCACACCGGCGCCGCCGACGTGGTGGTGTTTGATCACACGCTGCGCGTGAGCGACGAGCAGATGCAGCAATCGATCAATGCGCGCCCCACGGTCAAGGGCGTGCATAACGACTACACCGAGACTTCAGCCCCGCGCCGGCTGCGCGAAATTGTCGGCGATGCGGAAGCCGAGCGCCGGTTCAAAAAACGCTGGGCCATTGTGCAGGTGTGGCGGCCGATACGGGGCGCGGTGATGATGGATCCGCTGGGCATCTGCGATGGCCGCAGCATTCCGCAGCAGGGATTTATCCGCGTGCAGCGGCGCTACAGAGACCGCACCGGCGAGGTGTATCACATCTCGCACAATCCGGCGCACGTGTGGTTCCACTTCCCGCGGATGGAGCGCCACGAGGCGCTGGTGTTCAAGGTGTTTGATTCGGACGCGAGCAAGCCCTCGCGCTTTACCGCGCACAGCGCTTTTGACGATCCGGCGTCGCCGCCCGACGCGCCGTCGCGCGAGAGCATCGAAACCCGGACATTCGCCTTTTTTGACTGAATGCGGGGTTCGCCGTGTGTTCGTGCGCTTGCGCGGCCGCGGACATAAAGCCGCCCGCGAACGATACATTGCCGCGTTCCGCTTAACCGCCCCCGGGGTGTCCGTATGTCGCTGTTGCTGTTTATAGCCGCGCTGGTTGGGATCGTGGTTTTTGCGATGGTTGTGAATCGCCTCACCGGAACCACGTCGAAATATCTCGATGCATTTCAACTGGAGCCGGGCGAGCAGGAGCGGTGGCGGGACATCGCCGCCGATGTGGCGCTGGTGCCGCGGTTGGGGCGCGCGGTGTTCATGTCGTTTAGCCGGTTGCGGCGGCATACGGTGGTGTGGTCGGATCGCCGCATTGTCGTCGCACAAAAGGGTCTGTTTTCAAAACGCCGGGTCATCACCCATCAAATCCACTTCGCGGATAACCACGGGGCCGATGGCGCCGCCGCGAACAAGGCGGCGCTTGAATTCGGGGGCGGATTTTACGGTCGGGGATTTCAAACGATTATTGCGCAGTCGTGGTCGTTCGGCCAGCGCAACCAGAAGGATTGTGTCTGCGTCGAGCCCACCGAAGCGTGCGGCGCCGCGCAGAATATCGGCGAGGTGCTGATTTTTACCGACCGGTTGGCCGATCTCGAACAGTGCCTGCAAACAGCCCGCTAAAGCCGGGTCGCAAGTAGACACGGCGCGGTGCGCGCCCCGAAAATGACCGCGGGCGCGAGTGGGGAAGCGGCCCGCCGGTTTTCGGCTATCATGCGCCCTCGTTTCTCGCGATAATCCGCAACTCACACTCTTTTCAATCAGGCATCAGGCATTAACATGGCTCAATACGTTTACAGCATGCGTGGCGTGAACAAGATGGTTCCGCCCAAACGCGTGATACTCAAGGACATTTCCCTCTCGTTTTTTCCCGGCGCGAAAATCGGCGTGCTCGGCATTAACGGATCCGGCAAATCCAGTCTGCTCAAGATCATGGCTGGCGTGGACACTGAATTCGACGGCGACGCGGAGCCGATGCCGAACCTGCGCGTGGGTTTTCTGCCGCAGGAGCCGCAACTCGATCCCAACAAAACCGTGCGCGAGACGGTCGAAGAAGCCTTGGGCGACATCGCGTCGGCGAAGAAAAAGCTCGACGAAATTTATGCGGCCTACGCCGAGCCGGACGCGGATTTTGACAAGCTCGCGGCGGAGCAGGCGAAGTACGAAGCCATCGTGAATGCCAGTGGCGGCGACTCGGACCATGAACTGGATATCGCGGGCGATGCGCTGCGTTTGCCGCCGTGGGACGTGAAGATCGGGCCCTTGTCGGGCGGTGAAAAGCGCCGCGTCGCACTGTGCCGTTTGCTGCTCTCCAAGCCCGACATGCTGTTGCTCGACGAGCCGACCAACCATCTGGACGCGGAAAGCGTCGATTGGCTGGAGCAATTTCTCACGCGCTTCCCCGGCACCGTGGTGGCGG
>DHVE01000049.1:0-16822 GCA_002412495.1 Betaproteobacteria bacterium UBA5216 | reverse complement strand
ATACTTGAACTCGACCGCGGTCACGGCATCCCGTGGAAGGGCAACTACAGCTCGTGGCTCGATCAGAAACAGGAGCGGCTGAAGGTCGAGGAATCCACCGAATCGGCGCGGCAGAAGGCGTTGAAGAAAGAGCTGGAATGGGTGCGGCAAAACCCAAAGGCGCGTCAGGCAAAATCGAAATCGCGTCTGGCTCGATTCGAGGAGCTGTCATCGCACGAATATCAAAAGCGCAACGAGACGCAGGAGATTTTCATCCCGGTGGCGGATCGTCTCGGCGACAGCGTGATCGAGTTCAAGAACGTGAGCAAGGCGTATGGCGACCGGCTGTTGATCGACAAGGCGAATTTTGCGATTCCGCCCGGCGCGATTGTCGGCATTATCGGCCCCAACGGCGCGGGTAAATCGACGATGTTCCGCATGATCACCGGCAAGGAAAAACCCGATAGCGGCGAAGTGGTCATCGGTTCGACGGTTCAGCTCGCGGTGGTGGATCAAAATCGCGATGCGCTGCCCAACGACAAAACCGCGTGGGAGGCGATCTCCGGCGGGCTCGACATCATTAACGTCGGCAAGTTCGAGATGCAGTCACGCGCTTACCTCGGCCGTTTCAATTTCAAGGGACCGGATCAACAGAAGCTGGTGGGCAACCTGTCGGGCGGCGAGCGTGGCCGTCTGCATTTGGCACAAACCCTGATTACCGGCGCGAACGTGTTGCTGCTCGACGAACCGTCAAACGACCTGGATGTCGAAACGCTGCGTGCGCTCGAAGACGCGCTGCTCGAATTCGCCGGCTGCGTGCTGGTGATCTCGCACGACCGCTGGTTTCTGGATCGCATCGCCACGCACATCCTCGCCTTTGAAGGCGATTCACAAATTGTGTTCTTCAACGGCAACTATCAGGAATATGAGGCCGACAAGCGCAAGCGTCTGGGCGAAGAGGGCGCGCGGCCCAAACGCCTGCGTTACAAGGCTTTGAAGGCGTAGGCGGATCCGTCATGGCCGGATTGGTTTTTGCGATGGCTTGAGGTCGGGCTTGACGTGACGACCCCTGCCATTCTTATCACGCAGTGCCTGCAGCATGATTTCGTGGCGCCGGTCGGGCGCTACGAGGCGTTGCCGAATCTGCTGCACATCGGCTTTGAAGAGGCGCGGCGGCTGATGGGCGAAAACCCCGATGAAGGCCCGGTGGCGCGCGTGATGCGCTGGGCGCAGCAGCAATCCGATGCCCAACTGAAGCTGGTGCACATCCGCGATTGGCACGATGCGGCGGATCCCGCGCAGCAGCAGCACTTGCAGCAGTTCGGGACGCATTGCATAAAGGATACGCGCGGCGCGCAATTCGCGTTTCCGCCAACAGCCGTCTCGTGCAATCCGCCGGTTATCATCGATTCTCCGGGACTGAATGATTTTCTGGGCACGCCGCTGGCGTCGGCGCTGTCGGCGGCGGCCGCGCCGCGCGCGCGTATCGGCGTGATGGGGGTGTGGACGGAGGCCAAGGTGAGCTTTCTCGCCTATGAACTGCGCACGCGTTTCCCGGATGCGGAAATTGCCGTGTGTTCCGCGCTGGCGGCGAGCGCCAGCCGCAACGGGCATTTTCTCGCGCTCCAGCAACTGCGTAATCTGCTCGGCATACGCATCATCGATTCCGTCGGTGGATTCGTGGATTTTCTCGGCGGCAAGCTCGACGAAGCGCCGCTGCAAGTCACTGGCGGCTTTCAACCCGCGATGGAGTTTGCTGGTGAGTTGGCGCCCGGCGATGTCGACAAACAACTGTTGGCGTATCTGTTTCGCGATTGTTCCACCGTGCGCGCCAAGGCATTGTCGGGCGGCTTCTCCGGCAATCTGGTGCTGGCGTGCGATGGCACCGACCGCGAGCGCCGCCGCCAGGTGCCGCACGTGGTGAAAATCGGCGCACGCGATCCCATCGGACGCGAGCGCGCCGCCTTCGAGCAAATCGAACAGGTGCTGGGCAATTCGGCGCCGCGCATCACCGACTTCGCGGACTGGGGCGAGCGCGGCGCGATCAAGTATCGTTACGCTGCGATGGGCGGCGGCGTGGCGAACACCTTTCAGCGGCTCTACTGTGAGGGCTTGCCGCAGGCCGATATCAATCAAATTCTCGACACGGTGTTCGGCGAACAACTCGCGCGGCTCTACAGCGCGCCGGAGCGCGAGGCGGTGGATTTGTTTGACTATTACGAGTTCAACCCGAAGTGGGCGCCGGGTGTGCGAAAGCGCGTGGAAGCGCTGCTGGGCACCCAGGCTGATGGCGCCACGCTCGCGCTACCGGGCGGCGTGGCGGCGCCCAACATTTGCAATTTTTACGAATCGGCGCTGGCTAAATTGCCGCGGCAGACCGGTCGCTCCTGGTGGTTCGCGCATGTGCATGGCGATCTGAATGGCGCGAACATCATTCTCGATGCACATCGCAACGTGTGGCTGATTGATTTTTTTCACACGCACCGCGGACACATCCTTAAGGATCTTGCCAAGCTCGAAAACGATTTGTTGTTCATCTGGACGCCGCTGAACAGCGCGCAAGACCTGGCGGCGGCCACGCGCCTGACCGATGCGTTGCTCGATGTACGCGATCTCGCGGGTGTGTTGCCCGCCGCGTTGCCGGGGGAGTTATCCAAAGGGCTGCGCAACGCACAGTACGGCGCGGCGGTGGCGGATGGCGCCGCACCGGCGCTCGCCCGCGCGTGGGAAACCATCCGCAAGCTGCGCGGATTTTATCCGGCGCTGCTGGATAGCGACCGCGACCCGTTGCAATTGCTGATCGCGCAACTGCGCTATGCCGTGCACACCCTGGGCTTCGACGAATGCAATCATTGGCAAAAGCTGTGGGCGCTTTATACGGCGGGCCACGCCGCCGCGAGGATCGAGCGGCAGTTGATGCTCAGCGGCCCTCTGCGCGTGGATTGGCTGACGCCCGCGCTGCCGAATCTGGGGATAACGCTGATGCCGGGTCGCCGCGATTACCAGCGTGATCTGGCGGCCGATCTTGCGTCGTTGAAGGCGGCGGGCGTAACGCATTTGTTGACGCTGGCCACGCCCGATGAATTGGCGGCGCGCGGTGTGGAATTGCTGGCGGAAGGGGCGGCCGCGACGGGGCTCGTGTACCGGCACGACGCCTTGCTGGATCAGCGTGCGACCACGCCAGAGCTGATGCACGACATCGCGCGTTGGCTCGATGCAGCACTGGCGCAAAACGGCAAGGTGGCGGTGCATTGTGTCGCGGGGCTGGGGCGCTCGGGCATGGTGGCCGCGAGTTACCTGGCGCGCGGCGGCCTGAGCGCCGACGCGGCGATCAGGCTGGTGCGCGAGCGGCGTTCGCCACGCGCGGTCGAAACCGCCGTGCAGGAGGCGTTCGTGCAGGCGTATGCGGAATGGCATAAATCCAGTAAGTAATTGTTTTTATTGGTTTTTATAAACAAACGATCGTTGCGGAGACATCACCATGGGTCTGCTGGACATGTTCCAAAAGGTTTCCGAATCGCCTACCAATCCGCGCCAGGCCCCAAGCGCGAAAGCGTTTGATGTCGCCGATCTTTACAGCGGGCCGCTGGCACAGCAACCGGGAACGGCGGGCGCGGCCGGCGCCGGTGTCGCGTTGGACGAGAAACTGCGGCAGGCGTATTTCTGGATCGTCAATCAGGCGATCATCAACCCGTACTACGACATCGAGTATCACGATGGCCCCGCGCCGCAGTATCCCTTCGGCGATCAAAAAAGCATCCTGCGCTTGCCGTCGGGGCAAAGTTATTCGAGTTTTGTGCTGTTGCCGCTGCTGAATCTGGTGGCGCGCAAGCGCTGCCTGCTGGTGGGTGGACCGGGGCGCGGCAAAACGGCGAGTGCCATCCTCATGGGAATCCTCGCGGGCTACTCGTTGAAGGATGTCAAACGCGCGATCCAGCACGGCCAGCCGCAGATGACGATCACCGATCTCCTGGGCAATCCGCTGCCGGGCGATCTGGTGAAGGCGGAGAGCATGGACGCGATCCGCATTGCGTGGCGGCGCTGGCTCGCGATGCGCGTGAAGATCATCGACGAATACAACCGCATTCCGACGCGCACGCAATCCGCGCTGCTCACCGTGATGGCGGACAACTACGCCGAACTGCTCGATCAGATTTACGAATGCCCCGAAGCCGCGTGGTATCTCACGGCGAACGACGATGCGGGTGGCGGCACCTATCAGGTGATCGAGGCGCTGCGCGACCGCATCGACGTGGTGGTGAAGGCGTTGCATTTTAATCCGCGATTTCTCGGCGACCTGTTGTCGCGCGTCGAGGCCGGGCTCAAGCCCGAAACCATGGTGCCGCGGGCGATCATTTTCAACGAGGCCGAAATCGATCAGGCGAGCGCGGCCATACTCGCGGTGAAGTTGCCCGATCCGCTGCGACGGCGCATCGAACATTTCGCCAGCCAGTTCGAGTTCTACGAATACGCGGCGGCGCAGGTCGAGTACAAAACCAAGGACACGGTAAAACTGTCCGGCGTCGAGTTTCACCAGCTCGACGCGCTCGACACTGGCAAGGATAAAGCCAAGGATCTCGGCCAGCAGACGCGTAACGGCCTGTCGGTGCGCGCGCTGATGACTACGCTGGTGTTCGTCAAGGCGATGGCGTGGTTTCGCGGTGACGACTTCGTCACGCTCGAAGACATCCGGCAGATTTTGCCGTTCGTTCTGCACGACAAGCTCGTGCAGAACGCCGATGCGCCGGTGTTCGAGCAGGCCGGGCAGGCGGTGTTTCGCGTTGATCGCATCGGCTGGCTGCGGCAATTGTTCGATCAGTCATGCCAGGAATACGACCGTCTTAATCTGGACAAGGACGATCCGGTGGCCAGCTTGGACGCCGAATACCAGAAGGGGCTCGACGGCCTGCCGGAACCGGAAGTGCGCAACCGGCTCGCGCGCATCGAGCGCACGCTTGCGCAATGGAGCGGCGAGCGCAAGCTTTACGGCCCGCGCTTTGACGACATCCTCAAGTTGAAATACCTGCATCAACGCTACACGAATTATCTGCGCTGGCTGAAATGGAAGGCGTGATCGGCAAACCGCTCGCGGCCGCGCTGAAAGCCGCGCGCGCGGATTTCAATCAGCGTTTCCGGCTCGCGCGGCAGCAGTATCGCGCCTTGGAAGCCGAAGACTGGCTGGCCTTTGTCAGGGACACGCTCGATCCGGTGGCCGAGCGCTTGGCGGTTCACGACGAAGCCGCCGTGCCCGCGGTGATCGACGCGCTCTACGATCAGGCATTGCCGCTGGTGGCGCAACGCTGGCTGGGCGCACGGGCGCGTGATCCCGTGCTCGCGGCCTGTTATAAAGAATTGCTGGCCGCCCTCGCACCCGCGCTGGCGCGCGATCCGCGGCGCTTAAGCGGCGCGTTGCTTAACGCGCTTCATCAACTGTGCCAGACGAGTGCGGCGCGCGCGCAAGACTGGACGCGCCGCCTGGTGCCCATCGCGGCGAAGTCGGAAGACGTGGACGCGGTATTGGCGTTGGGGCGTGTACTGGCGTGGCGTGTGGGCCTGCCGGCGTATCGCGCGGCGGCTTTGCGGGACGGGCCGGACTTGCCGCCCGCGTGGGCGCGGCAGGCGCTCGATTTGCCGTCGCTTCCCGATGCAAGGTTATGGCAAGCGCTGGCGGCGGCGCCCACGCTGCGCGCCGATGAGGTCGGCGGCGCGCAAGGCGGAGCGCCGGAGTGGCTGGGCTGGTGCGGCGGTTATCGCGGTCTCGCTGAATCCGGCGGCGTGTTTTCGGTGCAGCCGCAAATCGGCTTGGCCGCGAACAAACTGGCGGCGAGCGACGGCGACACGACATGGTGGATCGCCGCCGACGGCTACGGCGTGCAACTGGTGCGCATGGGGCGCGCCGGGGATTGGCCGCTGAACCCGGCGCCACCCATGGCGAAGGCCGGCGCCGATGGCACGGTCACCATGGAAAAACAATCGCGCAAATTCGCCGAACTGGAAACCGCGCACACGGCGGTGGTCTGCGCTGGCATCATCGCGGTCACGCTGCGCACGTCCTATCAAGTGGCGTTGTTGCGCTCTCCGCAGCCGTGACGGCCAGCGTCGCCGATCTGGAAAAGTTGCGCGAGACGTGGTGCGCGCAGTGGCCAAATGCGCTGGCGCTGTGGAGTTCGTATGCCCGGCTGTCCGATCCGCGCTGGTGCCTGAACAGTCATGACGCGAAACGCGAGCAGTTGTCGGGCAGCTTCGCGATGATTCGATTTGTCGACAACGCCGTGGTGTTGAATCTCGAAGAAATTTCGGATCGCGGCCTCGCCGGTTTCCCATTGGAGGTGATGGGGCACGAGATCGGTCATCATATTTATTGCCCCGGTGACCTGAACGACCATGCGCGCATGCTGGTGCGCGTGCGGCGCGGCCTGCCGGGCGTGGAGCAGCACGCGCCGATGATCGCCAATTTGTATGCGGATTTGTTTATCAACAACCGCCTGCAGCGCCATCATGGGTTGCGGCTCGACCGGATTTACGCGCAACTGGGCGACGGCGGCGCAAACGGCAGCGTGCTGTGGCGTATTTATCTGCGCATGTATGAGTTGCTGTGGCAACTGGATCGCGGCACGCTGGTCCAGGCGCCGCTGACCGAGGCGCAGGAAGGCGATGCGCAGCTCGGCGCGCGTCTGATACGCGTGTATGCGCGCGACTGGCTGAAGGGTGCGGCGTCGTTCGGCGCGCTGTGTCTGAGCTATCTCACCGAGGCCGAAGGCAACAAGCTGCAACAAGCCGCGCGCGAACTGCTGGACAACGACAGCGGCGACGAAGGCGCATTGCCCGACGGCTTGTCGGAAATCGAAGCCGATGAAAGCGAACCGGTGCTGCATCCGTCGGAAGACCCGCGGGTGGCGGGTGATGCCGGGCGGCAGGATGCGGACGAACCGAACGGGGGCGGCGAGAACACGGTGGACGGGAATTCAGACGATCCGGGCGGCCGAAAAACCTACCAGCGTTATCGCGGCGTGGAGGAATATCGCGCGCTGCTCAAGCAGTTAAGTCCGAATGCGAGCGACGAAGACATCACCGTGCGCTACTACCGCGAGCGCGCGTTGCCGTATCTGATACGGTTTCCCGAAAAGGAATCACCGATCGCGCGGGAGCCGATACCCGAAGGTCTTGAAACGTGGGACATGGGCCGCTCGTTCGGCGAGATCGACTGGCTGGAAAGCATCACGCGCAGTCCGCACGTGGTGCCCGGCGTCACCACCCTCGCGCGCGTCCATGGCGAATCGCCGGGGCAGGATCCGCACAAGGAGCCGTTCGATCTTTACATTGGCATTGATTGCTCGGGTTCGATGCCCAATCCGCGCGCGCAGTTGTCGTACCCGGTGCTGGCGGGATTCATCATCGCGCTGTCGGCGTTGCGTGCCGGGGGCCGCGTGATGGCGTGCCTGTCGGGCGAGCCCGGCAAATCCATCGCCACCGACGGCTTTCGCCGCGATCAGAATTCCGTGCTGCGGCTGATGACGCAATATCTCGGCCAAGGCTATAGCTACGGCATTTTCCGGCTCGATGACATGGCGGCGCAGCTCAAGGCCGCGCACCGCCCGGTGCATCTGCTGATCGTCACCGATACTGACATCTACAGCTCGCTCAACGAAAAGCAGGGCAAGAACGGCACCCGCACGGGTTGGGACGCGGCGCGGGAAGCCTTGCACAAGGCGGGCGGCGGCGGCACCCTGTTGCTGCATGCCCCCGACCGCATGAATCCGTTCATGCGCCGGTTTGACGCGAACGCAAAATCGCTGACGGAGCAGGGCTGGCGTCTCGCGTATATCAGCGATTGGGACGAAGTCATGGCATTCGCACGCAACTTCGCGCATCAACTGTGGGAGAAAAAATGAGCCTCCGCCCCGGCCCCCTTTTGCAACAACTCACACGCCGCCTCGCCGAGATGCCGCCGGATCTGCTGGCCGAGCCGGCGGTGGGTTCCGCGAAAGGCATTGAAACCGGCGCGGTGGTGGGAGATGTGCTGCGTGGCCTGGGTCTGTTGAATCCGGATGCGCGCTGGCTGGCGAGCCTGCACCCGGCATCGGCCGACAGGCAACAGCGTAACCAGTTGCGCGTGATGCTGACCGCCGCGTGGTTGCTCGCCGATCCGTGGTTTCGCGCCCACGCGCATACCAGCTCGATCGCGGCCGATGCGCAGAACTGGCTGTACGGCGGCGGCATTGCCGAACTCGCAGCGCTGACGACGGCAAATGCCTTTGTCACAGACGACGACCGCCGCGAAGAACTCGCGCGGCTGTGCCTGAAGGCGCTGGGATGCGTGCCGCATGGCGAGCAGGCCGCGCAGGCACAGGATCGGCTCGAAGCGATCTCCAGTGTCGAACGCCAGCGTGTTGTTGCCGCGTCGCGCCGGGTGCAGGAAGAAGCGCGCAAGCGCCGCGAGGCGGAGGAAGCGCGCGAACTCAAGGTGCGCGAGGAAATGGCGCGCAAGGCGGCCGAAGCCGCGGCGGCGAAAGGGTCGCGCGAGTGAACGGCATCGATCTGACGTCGCCGCCTGCCCTGCCCCAGGCGCCCACGCTGCCGCAGTTATACGCGTTGTCGCCGGCTGCCAGCGCCGCGAGCCGCGCGACCATCGCCGCCCTGTATTCGCACAAGAGCGCGCCGCGCTGGAACCACCCTGCGGGTGATCGCTTAACACATGAGGATGTGGCGCGCTTGTCCGTCTATGCGGCGGCGCTGGACGCCGGGCGCGGCGGGCGCGCGCCGCGGCCGGACGATGCCGTGCTCGCGTGGGCACAATCGCGTATCGCCGCCACGCCGTTGTATCGTGGGCGCGTGGCGGACGGCATCGATATCGCGTCGCACTGGGTGGAACTGCCCACCACCGCGCGCGAAGATATCGCCAGTCATGCCGCGCGGCTGGTGCCCGATGACGTGCCGCTCGACCGCATGATCGTGTATCGCACGGCGGGCACCACCGGGCACGCGTTGCTGGTGCCGCAGGACGCACTGGCGGTCGCGTGTTATCTGCCGCTGCTGAATCTTGCGTTGGCGCGTTACGGCGTGAATACCCGATTTTCGTCCGGCGATACCGCGTGTTTTCTGGTGGGCTCGCAGCGCCACACGGTGACTTATCCGACGGTGATGTTCGGCTGGGGCGGCGCGGGCTTCGCCAAGCTGAATTTGTTTGCCGATGATTGGCCGGACATTAACGCGCGCGCGGATTATTTCCGCCACTTCGCGCCGCGCCTGCTCACCGGCGACCCGCTGAGTTTTGCCGACATGCTGGAGGCCGGCATCGGCGGCGCCCCGCACGCGCTGGTGACCACGGCGGTGGCGATGTCGCCGGCCTTGAAATCCAGACTGCAAGCGGCCTACGGTTGTCCGGTCGTTGATTGGTATTCGCTGACGGAAACCGGGCCGCTTGGCTATGTGTGCCCGCGCGGGCCGGGCTATCACTGGCTGCCACACGACGTGTACATCGAGACGCTGGACGAAGCGGGATTGCCTACGCGGGGCCGCGGCGAAATCACCGTGACCGGGGGGCGTAATCCGTATATTCCGCTGTTGCGATATCGCACCGGCGATTGGGGGCGCATCGATTTCGCGCCGTGTCCCTGTGGTGATCCGATGCCGCGTCTGATGGAACTGGAAGGACGGGTGCCGGTGCGTTTTCGATCTGGCAACGGCGACCGGATCGGCACGCAGGACGTCGCGACCGTGTTGCGGCGTTATCCGCTGGTGCAGCACAGCTTCGAGCAGGCGGATGACGGCGCCTGCACGCTGACCTATCGCGCGCTTGCGGGCGCGGCATGGCCGCGCGACGATCTGGCGTCGGAATTGCGCGCGTTGCTCAATCAGACCATTACCTTGCGGGAAGACGCGGAACTGGGCCGGCGCGGCGCGGTCGATAAAGTCATCCCGTATGTGTCGAAGCGGATCGAGGAATGACGTGACTTCCCCCATGCCTGCCAAGCCGCGTGACGATCAACCCGGAAATCAACGCGATATGCCGCACGACAAACCGCATGATCACCCGTTTCCCGGACGCACGCATCGCGTCTACGTGGCGCTCACCAATCACTGCAATCGAGCATGCCCTTGGTGCAGCACGTATTCGTCGCCAACGGGGAATACGTGGATCACTTGGGCGCAACTGGCGGCAAGCCTGCCGGCCACGGGTAATTATGACGTGCAGCTTGAAGGCGGCGAACCCACGCTGCATCCGCACTTTTTTGAATTCGTCGACCGGTTACGCGCCGACGCGCGTTGCGGCACCTTGATTCTGTGCACCAATGGCGTGGCGCTGCCGCGCCGCGCTGTGAAATTGCGGCATTGGATTGCGCGGCTGGGTGCGCCGTTGCTGATAAAACTATCAATAAATCAATATCTTATGCAACACGACGCCGGGTT
This sequence comes from Betaproteobacteria bacterium UBA5216, assembly GCA_002412495.1. Classification (GTDB taxonomy): domain Bacteria; phylum Pseudomonadota; class Gammaproteobacteria; order Burkholderiales; family SG8-41; genus UBA5216. The sequence continues at coordinate 6,433 of DHVE01000049.1, read as the reverse complement.
GCTGGCATTGGCGGCGGATGTTCAGGCGGCGTGTGCCGCACTGGGCGGCGAGCGCGGCGTGATCTACAACGTGCGTCTGCGCAAAGGCTACGAGGACGATGACCGCGCGGTGACCGAAGCCGTGACGCGAGCGGGTTTGCAGCCGCGCGCGAATATTTTTTACCTGCAGCGTTACGGTCTGGCCAGCGGCGAGCACGATTGGGACGAGCCGTTTCTCGCCGGCGAAAATTTTCGCATGGTGAATCCCGACGGGCGGGTGTACGGCGCCGATCTCAAGGCGCGCTCGGCCGGCATGGGTGAACTCGCATGAACGCGCCCGATGTGCCATTCGTTGCGTCGCGTTCCGAGGCGCCTGCCGTACCACGATTTGTGCCAGAGTGGCGCGACAGGCAGAGCGCGGCGTTTGATCTGGCCGCCAACAGCACGGCGCGCAAAACAGTGACGATCGATCTGTGGGGGCAAGCGGCCACCATTTACGCCAATGCGAATCTGTCGATTTACAGCGCGCAGCCGTGCAATGCGCGATGCGCGTTTTGCGTGGAAGAATTGCGCCCGGCCTCGCGCGGCGTCGCGCTTGATGTTCAGAAAACCATCGAACACGACGATACGCGGTACTTTGCCGCGATGCAGGCGGTGCTGGAGGCGCTGCGGCCGCTGAATCCCAGCGTATCGGTGACGGGCGGCGAGCCCAGCCAGGATGCGCGCCTGCCGCGCATATTGCGCACGCTGCGGGCGGCTGACGGGCAAGGCGCACGCAAGCGCACGGTGACCACCAATGGTTCGGGTCTGCTCGACATGCGCGAGGGCCGGCCGTTGATCGACTGGATCGCCGACACCGGCGTGGCGCATCTCAATATCAGCCGCGCGCACTGGGATGATCGCGTGAACGCCAAGTTGATGCGCTATCGGGATTCGCCCGATGAAACCGCGTTGCGCGCGATGGTGGCCCGCGCGCGGCGCGGCGGCACGCGTGTGCGGTTGTCGTGCGTGCTGGTGGCGAATGCCGTGGACGATGCCACGGATGTGATGGCATATCTGGATTTTGCCGCGCGCGTGGGCGTGGACAACGTGATCTTCCGGCAATTAATGTTGACGGATCCATCAACCACGCAGGCGAATTTCGTCACCCGGTTTTCGGATCGCCGCCGTGTGGCGATGACGCCGTTGCTGGCCGAACTGGCGCGGCGCGCGGACTTCACCTTCCAGCGGCAGGTGATGGGTTATTACTATTACGTCGAAGTCTGGCGTTACAGGGACATCGACGTGGTGTTCGAAGGCGCCGATCTCGCGCAACTGGAGCGCGCCAAGCGCAATATGCGGGGCGTGATCCAGGAACTTATTTTCCATCCGAATGCCCGACTGGCATCGACTTGGCAACCGTGGGACGGCATCCTCGGGCCGCCGGTGACGGCGCGAAGCGCACCGTAACATTTTGTTGCGATTCGCCGGGTTTGTCGGATTCGCAGCATTCGCTTGATCGGCCCATTCACGCCGCGTGATGCTTTTGCCGTGAGCTTTGTTGTATGCTGTAAGCCGGATTTTCGCTTGCTTGTACGTGCATGTAAATTGTAACGTCCGGTCCGTGAATGACTTTCATCGTTCCCACCTTCAATTGGTTCCTCGATAGTTAAATCATATGGCGATGTCAAATCAAACAAAGTGGGCAGCGTGGCTGGTGAGTCTCGCGGCGCTGGGTGGCGGGGGCTATTGGGGCTATCAGCAATGGGTGGCATCGTCTGCCGATGCCGGCTCGTCCGTCGGCGATGCCAAGGGGGATGGCAAAGGTGACGGCAAGGGCGATGGCAAAAGCGCCAAAGGCAAGGGCAAGGGCGGCGGCCGTCCGGTGGCGCCGGTGGCGGTGGCACCCGCGCGTAGCGGCAGTCTCAACGTGTATCTCAACGGCTTGGGCACGGTGACGCCGTTGCGCACGGTCACGGTGCGCAGCCGCGTCGATGGTCAGCTGATGCGCGTGTTGTTCAAGGAAGGGCAGGTGGTGAAAGAAGGCGAATTGCTCGCCGAGATCGATGCGCGGCCGTTCCAGGCGCAATTGCTGCAGGCCGAGGGGCAGATGCAGCGCGATCAAGCCTTGCTTGCCAATGCGCGCGTCGATCTGGAGCGTTATCGCGTGCTGCTCAAGCAGGATTCCATCGCCGAGCAGCAGGTGAGCAGCCAGGAAGCGCTGGTGCGCCAACTGGAAGGCACGGTGAAGGTCGATCAGGGACAGGTGGATACCGCGCGGCTGCAATTGACGTATTCGCGCGTCACCGCGCCGATTCCCGGCCAGCTGGGTTTACGCCAGGTGGATCAAGGCAACATCGTGCGCTCGGGCGACGCCGCCGGTATCGTGGTGATTACGCAGACCAAGCCGATATCGGTCCTGTTCACGATTCCGCAGGACAGTCTGCAAACCGTGTTGAAGCGCCTGAAGTCCGGCGAAAAAATTCCGGTGGAGGCCTATGACCGCGAACAGAAAACGCGCCTCGCTTCGGGACGCCTGCTCACCGCGGATAACCAGATCGACACCACCACCGGCACCATCAAGCTGAAGGCGGAATTTCCCAACGACGAAAACCTGTTGTTCCCGAACCAGTTCGTCAACATCCGCATGCTCGTCGATACGCGCGAAGACGCGATTACCGTGCCCACGTCGGCGATACAGCGTGGCGCGCAGGGGCTGTTTGTGTATGTGCTGAACGACGATCAAACCGTGTCGTTGCGTGCGGTGAAGACCGGTGTTACCGAGGGCACGCGCATCGAGATCGAATCGGGCGTGAAGCCGCGCGAGCGCGTGGTGATCGACGGCATGGACCGGCTGCGCGACGGCATGAAAGTCGAAGTCGCCGAGCGGCGAGCGCTGGAAGGCGACGGCAAGGGCAAAGGCCGCGGCAAGGGTAAAGGCAAGGGCGGTGATGGCGTGACGGGTGCCCCCGCGAAGGGCGATACCCCAAAAGGCGATGCGTCCAAGGCGGATGCCGCCAGGGGTGATGGCGCGAAGGCGGACGCACCCAAGGGCGACGGCGCGGCGGAAGCGGATCGTCCGCGTCGCAAGAAGCCGCCCGCTGATGGCGCCGCGCCGGCCGCGTCCTCCGATGCGCCGAAAGACGGTGCGTCCGCCGACGCGGCGAAGGCGGATGCGGCGGCCGACGCATCCAAGGGCGAGCGCCGCAAGAAGGGCGATGGCAGTTGGCGCAAGAAGAAAGAAGCTGAAGCGGCGGCGCAGTAGATGCCGATGCGTGAATCCCAACGCAAGGTAACGCCGGCATGAACCCGTCCCGAATATTCATCCTGCGCCCGGTGGCGACCTCGTTGCTGATGCTGGCCATCATGCTGTCGGGCATGATCGCCTACCGGCTGTTGCCGATTTCCGCGCTGCCACAGGTGGATTACCCGACGATACAGGTGACCACGTTTTATCCGGGTGCCAGCCCCGAAGTGATCGCGTCGTCGATCACGGCGCCGCTCGAGCGGCAGTTCGGGCAGATGCCGGGGTTGCGCCAGATGTCGTCCACCAGTTCGGGCGGCGCCTCGGTGGTGACGCTGCAATTTTCGCTGGAACTGGATCTCGATTCCGCGGAGCAGGGCGTGCAGGCGGCGATCAACGCGGGCTCGAATCTGCTGCCGACGGACATACCCGCGCCGCCGGTGTACAGCAAGGTGAATCCGGCCGATGCGCCGATCCTCACGCTGGGCATCACGTCCAAAACGCTGCCGATGACGCAGGTGCAGAATCTGGCCGATACGCGCGTCGCGCAAAAAATCTCGCAGGTGACGGGCGTCGGGCTGGTCACGCTCTCTGGTGGACAGCGCCCCGCGGTGCGGGTGCAGGCGAATCCCTCGGCGCTGGCGGCCAATGGTTTGAGTCTCGAAGACGTGCGGCAGGCGGTGGCGGCGGCCAATGTGAACGCAGCCAAGGGCAGCTTTGACGGCCCGGAGCGCGCCTATACCATCGACGCCAACGATCAACTGAAGTCGGCGGACGAATACCGCAAGGTGGTGGTGGCGTATCGCAACGGCGCGCCGGTGTATCTGTCGGACGTGGCGGAAGTCATCGACGCCGCCGAAAACAATCGCCTCGCGGCTTGGATGAACGACACGCCGGCGATCATCATGAACATTCAGCGCCAGCCCGGCGCCAACGTGATCGAAGTGGTGAACCGCATCAAGGCGCTGCTGCCGCAGTTGCAGGGCGCGCTGCCGGCTGCGGTGGATGTCGCGGTGCTGACCGACCGCACGGTGACCATCCGCGAATCGGTCAAGGACGTACAGTTTGAATTGCTGCTGGCGGTGGCGCTGGTGGTGATGGTGATTTTTGTGTTTCTGCGCAATGTGGCTGCAACGATCATTCCCAGTGTCGCCGTGCCGCTGTCGCTGGTGGGCACCTTCGGCGTGATGTATCTCGCCGGGTTCAGTATCAACAATCTCACGTTGATGGCGCTGACCATCGCCACCGGCTTCGTGGTCGATGACGCGATCGTGATGATCGAAAATATCGCGCGCTACATCGAAGAGGGCGAATCGCCGCTGGAGGCCGCGCTCAAAGGCTCGAAGCAGATCGGCTTCACGATTATTTCGCTGACGTTCTCGTTGATCGCGGTGTTGATTCCCTTGCTGTTCATGGGGGATGTGGTGGGCCGTTTGTTTCGCGAGTTCGCGATCACGCTGGCGGTGTCGATTCTGATTTCGGCGGTGGTGTCGCTGACGCTGACGCCGATGATGTGCGCGCGCCTGTTGCGCCACACGCCCGAAGCCGAGCAGAGCGCGTTTTACAAAAAAACCGGCGCGTGGTTCGACGCGATCATCGCGGGGTATGGCCGCATGCTGACGTGGGTGCTCGACCGGCAGGCCGCCACGCTGTTTGTCGCCATCGGCACGCTGGTGTTGGCGGTTGTGTTATATGTATTTGTTTCTAAAGGATTTTTTCCCATTCAAGATACGGGGGTGATTCAGGGCGTATCCGACGCGGAGCAAACTGTTTCGTTTGCCGCGATGGCGGAACGGCAACAACTGCTGGCGCAAAAAATCATGGAAGACCCGGCGGTGGAAAGCCTCTCGTCGTACATTGGCGTGGACGGGCAGAACGCCACGCTGAACAGCGGCCGCCTGCTGATCAACCTGAAGCCGCATGCGCAACGCCCGCACGCTTCCGAGGTGATCCGGCGTATTCAAGAACGCGTGTCCAAGCTCGAAGGCATTACCTTGTACATGCAGCCGGTACAGGATTTGACCATCGAGGATCGCGTGAGTCGCACGCAGTTTCAGTTCACGCTCGACACCGCGAAAATTGATGATCTCGGTGTCTGGGTGCCGCGACTGGTGGATCGCCTGCGGCGGCAGCGCGAAATTACCGACGTGATCAGCGATTTGCAGAATCAGGGCTTGCAGGCGTATCTTGAAATCGACCGCGACACTGCGGCGCGTCTTGGCGTGACGCCGGCGGCGATCAACACCGCGCTCTACAACGCGTTCGGCCAGCGCTTGATTTCGACCATCTTCACGCAGACCAGCCAGTACCGCGTGGTGCTCGAAGTGAAGCCGGAGTTTCGCATTGGCCCGCAGGCATTGTCCGAAATATACGTGCCCGGCGCAGGCGGCACGCAGGTGCGGCTGTCCACGGTGACGCGGCTGCTGGAGAAACCCGCCACGTTGTCGATCAATCACATTGGCAACTTTCCGTCATCGACGATTTCCTTCAACCTCGCGCCGGGCGTATCGCTGGGCGACGCGGTGAAGGCCATCGAAGCGGTGGAAAAGGAAATTGGACTGCCGCCGAGCATACGCACCAGTTTTCAGGGCGCGGCGCTGGCCTTCCGCGCGTCGCTTACCAACACGCTGCTGCTGATCCTCGCGGCCATTGTCACCATGTATATCGTGCTCGGCGTGCTGTATGAAAGCTACATTCATCCAGTGACGATTTTGTCCACGCTGCCGTCGGCGGGCGTGGGCGCGCTGCTCGCACTGCTGGTCGCGCGCATGGATCTGGGCATCATCGGCATCATCGGCATTATTCTGCTGATCGGCATCGTGAAAAAGAACGCGATCATGATGATCGACTTCGCGCTCGACGCGGAGCGCAACGAAGGCAAGGCGCCGCGCGAAGCCATCTTTCAGGCGTGCCTGCTGCGCTTTCGGCCGATCATGATGACGACGCTGTGCGCGCTGCTGGGCGCGTTGCCGCTGATGCTGTCGCACGGGGTGGGCGCGGAACTGCGCCAGCCGCTCGGCATCACCATGGTAGGCGGGCTGATCGTGAGTCAGGTGCTCACGCTCTTCACCACGCCGGTGATTTATCTCGCGTTTGACAGTCTTTCACGGCGCTATCGTGCCAAGGGTGGCAAGCGCGCCGAAGAAATCGCGGATGCGGTGGAGGAAACCGGCTGATGAATTTCTCCGAGCCGTTTGTCCGCCGTCCCGTGGCCACCACCCTGCTCACGCT
>DHVE01000032.1:454-20058 GCA_002412495.1 Betaproteobacteria bacterium UBA5216 | reverse complement strand
AACTCTTGAATTGAACGGGGCGGCTGCGAAGCAGCGGCATCCGTTCCAATGATGAGTTCTCTTTTGGCGCAGCGGAAACGTAAGCCAAGCTGTTTGTTCGCAACCTCGCGAACAAACTGTACCTAAAAATTGGGACAACTTCGGGTTGGTTCCGCGAAGTGATCTACCAGCGGTCCTCTTCAACGCGAGTTGCGAGTGCCGCTGGTAGATCACTTCGCTGAATAGCACGGATTCTGCGATTCATGAATGGCCGAACAGCGTTATATCATTAAAAACTTTTGTCCGCGGCTACAGCAGCGACATAAAGGGAACTCAATATAGACCGCACCGCTCTGCGGAATAACACTACCGCTTGCGGTCTAACTTGGCGGCAAGACTTCCCAAAAACCCTGTTGCAACATGGGCTTAGGATGCATATACTGTACAAACATACATGTATAAATTTATCCATGAAACCCAGCAAGCCTCCCTTGCGGTCCGCGCGCCTTTTGGACCAACTGCGCGAACGGATACGCTACATGCATTACAGCCTGCGAACCGAGCAGGCCTACCTTTACTGGGTGCGCTTTTTCATACGCTGGCATGGGATGAAGCATCCACGCGACATGGGCGCGCCCGAAATAGAAGCATTCTTAACCATGTTGGCCACAAACCGCAAGGTCTCCGCGTCAACCCACAATCAAGCCTTGAGCGCCCTGCTTTTCCTGTACCGCGAGGTGCTGGATATCGATCTTCCGTGGCTGGATAACATCAACCGTCCAAACCGACCGAAGCGGTTGCCTTCTGTTTTGAGTAAAAACGAGGTGTCACGCCTTTTGGCCGTCATGGACGGCGAGGTGGGTCTGCTGGCGCGGCTACTGTATGGCACCGGAATGCGTCTCATGGAGGCGTTGCGGCTGCGCATCAAGGATGTGGAGTTTGACCGGCATGTCATCATTATTCGCGAAGCCAAAGGCGGCAAGGACCGGGTGGTGATGCTGCCACGCGGGCTGGCATCCGCATTGAAAGCGCAGATTGCAGGTGGCCGGGCACTTTGGGAGTCTGACCGACAGGCACAGTCGCCGGGTATTGAAATGCCTTTTGCCCTGGAAAGGAAGTATCCGAATGCCGGCAAGACTTGGGCGTGGTTTTGGGTGTTTCCTTCGCCCACCTTATCGACTGATCCCCGCAGCGGGATTCGGAGACGCCATCATCTATTTGAAGAACGACTGCAACGCGCGATCAAGCAGGCTCTGTCACAAGCAAAAATCGCCAAACACGCAAGCGTTCACACGCTGCGACATTCATTCGCGACGCACCTTCTGCAAACGGGTACGGATATTCGCACCGTTCAGGAATTACTGGGCCATTCTGACGTGAGCACGACCATGATTTATACGCATGTGCTCAAGGTGGCGGCTGGTGGAACTACTAGCCCTTTTGACCAGCTGGAAGCAACCGACATTCAAACGCACCAGAAATTAACGCAGACAACGACCATTGGCTAACGTGGCTATAGCGTGGCCGCTATCGCGCCGTTTTGAATATGCGATTCGCTTTTGCTCAGATGGCCGTCTGCCAAATAACGCATCGCGGCCATTGGTGGCTCTCACCTCCAACGACTGCTATGTCCGATGAGTCGACGACCAAGGCAGTTCCCGCGTACGGCGGCATTTCCGTTTTAGCCGACCTTGGCCATAGGGGCCGCGAACGGCTGCCGTTTCAGCGGGTCACGTAACCGCTGACATCCACCTCATCGATTTGCTCGGGCTTGAGGTACTTCTCGGCGTATTTCTTGTAAACACCCGAGGTCAGGAATAATTCGAACAGCACCGGATCCACGTGCTTGTCCTTCTTCATAAAGGACAGGATTTTGACCGACTCGGAAAGCGTCTTGGCCTTCTTGTAAGGCCGGTCAGAGGCCGTCAGCGCCTCGAACACGTCGGCGATAGCCATGATTCGCATGGGCACCGTCAGCTCTGATTCGGTGAGCTTGCGCGGATAGCCCGTGCCGATCAGCGTTTCGTGGTGGGTGCCGGCATATTCAGGCACTCTCTTGAGGTTTTTTGGCAATGGCAATTGCTCAAGCATGATCAGGCTCTGCATCACGTGCTCGTTGATCTTGAAGCGTTCTTCCTCGGTGAGCGTACCGCGTCCGATGCTCAAGTTATACACTTCACCATAGTTATAAAGGCTTTCGGGCACCTTGACCTTGAAGCCCCACTTGGGATCGACGCTGCGCGTGTCGGTGCGCGGGATAACGTGTTGCGGCTTGTCGGCGAGAAGTTTTTCAATCACCGGCAAAGGTTCAGGATCTCCCGTGTAGCGTTTAAGCTCTTCGTGCGGCAGGCCAAGACGGTCGTCGAAGTTACGCACCCAGGTCTGCGAGGCGATCCGGTTAAGGCGTTCCAGCTTCTCGGGCGCCATGAATTCGCCGCCCAGGTTGCATTCGGCAATAAAGGCGAAGTCGTCCAGCAGCTCGGTTTTGCGCGTGTCATAAGCCAACTGTGCCGCGGCAGGGTCGGCACCCTTCGCGAGGGCCTCGTGGCGGGCAAGCGCCGCATCGCGCAGCAGCACCTCGAAGCGCATTCTGATCTCATGGATGCGGTTGTAGATGGTTTCAAGCTTGCAGGACTTGTCGACCACATACTCCGGTGTAGTGACCTTGCCGCAATCGTGCAGCCACGCCCCGATCCGGAACTCACGCCATTCCTCCTCGGTCTTGAAACTAAAGTCCGCCAGGGGGCCTTCGGTTACTTTGCATGCCTCCTCGGCCAGCATGATGCCAAGCTCTGGCACGCGTTCGGCATGACCGCCGGTGTAGGGGCTCTTGGCGTCAATTGCGCCCGCCAGCAGTTTGATCATCGAATCCAGGAGTGCCTTCTGGGCCTCCAGCAGACGCTGCTGGTCGATGGCGACGGCCGCCACGCTGGAGAAGGCCTCTGCGAGTGCGGTACGCTCGGCGCTGGGATGCGGCTTGCCGGGGGCGAGAAAATTGCAAACAATGCCAACCAGCGAGTTGTCGCTTGCGCGCAGCGGAACGGCAACCAGAAAAACAGACTCATTGCCGTAACGATCACTCAGATACTCCAGCCCCTTGGGGCGCGGCAATCCGATCGTGTGGACAGTCGTCGCGTGCGCATTGGCCACGGCCTGGGCGACTGGATGGGCAGCATCGTCCAGCGAGATGTCCGCAACAGCATTCGGCTGTGGACGAGCGCCCTTGACCCAGCGCTGGGACGTTTCCTTGAAAACATTGGTCTTGTCGTCGTAGAGATAGATGACGCCGCCATCGCCATCCAGTGACTCGCGCATTTCATGAATGATGCGGCCCAGCAGCTTCCCAAAATCGCGTTCGCCGGACAGCGCAATCGTGACTCGCATGAATTTCTGGATGGTGTCCTTCATCTGACGCATGGCACGTCCCAAACCGAATATCTCCCGGATGGGCGTATCCAGCGGGATATCGGTCTTGAAATCGAAGACGCGGATAACAGCAGCCTGCCGTTTCAGGATGTCCAACTGGGTGGCAATTCGCCTGGCGACGATCCAAATCAGCACGGTCGCACCGGCCATGAGCAAAAAGGCCGCCCAGGTAATGTTGGCCTGCGAATCCGCCACGGCTTGCAACGCGTCGGCGGGAGCGGCGTTTGCGATCTTTTGCAACACGTGACGGACATATAACCAGAATGCCAGCAAAACCGCGAAAACTAGCGGTATCAAATAAGCCGCGATGTGAAAGTGGAACGGGTGGTTGTTCCAGATGCTCTGCGGTTTCTTCGCCGGATTGGGCGATGTAGCGGTTTCTGCCGTACTCATGTTTTCTGCTCCACTGAAATCAGACCACGGTTTGTGTCCTGGGTTATACGACAAGCGCAATGCGTCTTGGCACAGTGAAGTATAGTGCGCATGCCAAAAGCCACACAATACTTCTCCAGTTAAGCACTATGGCCAGCCAGCGAAACGGCGATGGCCGATCCAATAAACGCGCCAGCGCCGCGGGAATTGGCGCGCGCCAGCAGGCGAGTATGGCCGAGCGGCTGCGCGAAAACCAACGCCGTTTCCGCTGGCTTCCATTCAACGGTGCGGCGGCGTATTTATTGGCCGTTGCGGCGCGGCGCCGCCCTCCCCCCGGCCCTCTCCCGCCCGGCGGGAGAGAGGATATTGCTTGGGGGCTTTCGCTTACCTTCGCGATTTAATCAGCGCCGCTACAATCCGTGCATGGCCAAACGCCGTACGCAAGCATGCTACGCACGTAAACCGCCTCTTACTCCGGCAACAACGCAAACGTCCACACCATGCCGCCCAGCGGCACGGCGTCGCGCAGTTCGCCGTTGACGTTGATCGCACCGCCACCGCGGCCTGACAACACCGTCACGTATTGCCGGCCCTTGTGCGTGAACGTCACCGCGGGCGCGTTGATCGCGGAGCCCGTCTGGTACTTCCACAGCATGTTGCCGTTGTCGGCGTCGATGGCCACCACTTCGCCGGTTTGCTTGCCCGAGAACAGCAAGCCGCCGCCCGTGGCGAGCATGCCGCCCCACTGCATGTAATCCATCAGCGGGATTTTCCATTTCGGTTTCGCGGTCAGCGGATCGACGGCCACATAAAACCCGTCGGGTTCGCCCGGCCGGCGCGGCGGCACGCGCGTTTGCACACCGGTATAACGCTCACCGGGTTTGTATTCGCCTATCGGCGCGAACTTGAACATGCGCGGATGATTGGCGATGTTCATGTACATCAGCCCGTTATGCGGATTGAACGCCGCGGGCACCCAATTCTTGCCGCCGCGTGGCCCCGGCCAGAACTCCACTTCTTCGCCAGCCAGCATGCGCTTGAGCAAATCGGTGAAAACCGGACGCCCCGTTTTCAGATCGATGCGTTCCGCCCAGTTCTGCCGGGCAAATTCATTGGCCGCCAGCAGTTCGCCGGTGGCGCGATCAATCACGTATAGAAACGCATTTTTGTCGGCGTGTATCAGCACCTTGCGCACTTTGCCGTTGATCCGGATGTCCGCAAGAATGTTTTCGTTGATGGCGTCGAAATCCAGCGGATCACCCGGTGTAAATTGGTAATGCCACACGATCTCACCGGTCTTCGGTCGTACCGCAACCACCGAAGCCACATACAGGCTGTCCCCCGGCCGCTCGATCGGATTCCACGCGCCGCCGTTGCCGGTGCCCCAGTAGGTCAAGTCGAGTTCCGGATCATACGAACCTATGCCCCACGGCGTTGCACCGCCGCGTTTGTAGGCTTCGCTGTTTTGCGGCCAGGTTTCATGACCTTTTTCACCCGGCCCCGGCGTGAGGTAACGGCGCCACAACTGTTTGCCGGTCTCCGGGTCCCGCCCATCCAGAAAGCCGCGCACGCCGAATTCGGCGCCCGACATGCCCGTCACCAATACGCCGTTGGCGATGATCGGCGCGGTGATGCCGGAGTAACCTTCTTTCCACTCCGCGAATTTTTGTTTCCACACCTGCTTGCCGGTCTTCAGATCGAGCGCGCGCACATGCGCGTCGAGCGTCAGGCGATACAACTTGCCGTTATAGATGGCCGCGCCCTTGTTGGACAATCCGCAGCACACCACGCGCGGCGTGCCGGGATCCCACTCTTCCGCCGTGCGCCACACCTGCCGCCCGGTTTCAACATCTATGGCGGAGGTCCATCGCGCATTGGTGACATACATTACGCCGTTGTAAACCAGCGGTTGCGCCTGCTCGCCAAAATTGTTTTCCGTGCTGTAGCTCCACACGGGCACCAGCCGCTTGATGTTGTTTTTATTGATCTGATTGAGCGCGCTGTAGCGATGCAGGGCATAACCCATGCCCTGGGTCGTGATGTTGTCGGGGTTCTTGCCGTCGTTCAGCAATTCGCTCGCGGTTTGTGCGTAAACCGTGGCGCTTAGCGCAGCGCCGAGCACGGCGGTTATCAGTCGATTCATGGTTACTCTCCCAAGTAGTGTTTGAAAACGCGTATCCCGTGTTGCTCAGTACGTTTTTCTCATTGTGGAATCCGCAGTGTGATATCAAATACCAGTGCCGTTGCTATTCTAACGGCAATCCGAACCTTGAATCGGCTGCCATTTTGCGCGCGCTGCATTTGCATGTGCCTGTGCGTAAAATAGCTTGATCCGATTCAGAAGGGGATCCACATGCAAACCATCACAGTCACGCCACGCGGCTATGCGCTGGGCGCGGAAATCACCGGCATCGATCTGCGCGAACCCTTGAGCGACGCCGCGCGGCAACAGATCATGGATGCCTGGCACAAGCATCTGGTGCTGGTGTTTCCCAAGCAGGAATTGACGCCGGAACAGCAGATTCGTTTTACCGCCTGCTTCGGCGATGTCGATCCCAACGAGGCCGCGCCGTACTATCGCCATCCCGATCACAAGGAAATGCTGATCGTCACCAACAAGCCGATGGGCGGCAAACCATCCGAAACCGCCACGGCGGGCACCAGTTGGCACGCGGATCGCACCTACACGTTGCGTCCCACCAAGGCGTCGTTTCTGTGGTGTCAGGAAAAGCCTCCGGTCGGCGGCGACACCATTTTCAGCAATCAGTATCTGGCCTGCGAAGCGCTCAGTCCCACGCTGCGCGAGTTCCTCGAAAAGCTCGAGGCCATCCACGACGTTTCGCTGATCAAGGGGCTCGACAAGCGCGATCCGGAAAAAGTCGCCGCGATGAAAAGAATCAATCCGCCAGTCGTGCACAAGGTGATTCAGACGCATCCCGAGACCGGTCGCAAATCGTTGTTCGTTGGCCAGCGCATCCGTTCTTTTGTCGGTATGACCGAAGCCGAGAGCGCGCCGATACTCGCGTTTCTGAATCAGCACGCTACTTCGCTTGAGTTCACCTACCGGCATCAGTGGAGCCTGCACGATCTGCTGATCTGGGACAATCGTTGCACCATGCATATCGCCGTGCCCAATTACGACCGCTCGAAAATCCGCTACATGCTGCGCACGGCGCTGCTCGGCGAGCCGATCGGGCGATACTACGACGACACGGTAAAAGCAGCGTCGCCTGCCAGCGCAGCGGCGGTGGCATAAGCATGACGGCCAATTTGCCAAACGTGCTGCGCGGTGCCGCCGCAGTGCTGATGGCCGTCAGCGCGGTAACGGCCCACGCTCAGCAGCCCTACCCCGTAAAACCCGTGCGCGTCATCGTGCCGTTTTCACCGGGCGGCGGTACTGATTTGATCGCCCGCCTGCTTGCGGCCAAGCTTTCGTCCGTACCGGGACAGCAGTTCGTAGTGGAAAATCGCGCGGGGGCGGGCAGCACCATCGGCACTGAAGTCGCACTGAAATCACCCGCCGACGGCTACACGCTGCTGGTTACCGGCGTGACATATACCGTATCACCCAATTTGTACAATCTGCGCTACGACCCGCTGGCCGATATCACGCCCATCATCCGCGCCGACGACGGCCCGTTCGTGATGGTGGTTCACCCCTCCCTGCCCGCGCGCAACGTCAAGCAGTTCGTCGCACTGGCAAAAAGCCGGCCGCGGCAGATCGCCTATGCCACCAGCGGGCAAGGCAGCATCACGCATCTGTCGTCTGAATGGTTCTCGATGCTTGCCGGCATCAAGCTCGTGCATGTGCCGTACAAAGGAACCGGCCAATCCGTCGTCGATACCATGGCGGGCCACGTGCAATTGACGCTGGCGGCCGTTGCCAGCGCGGTGCCGCACCTGAAATTCGGCCGGCTCAACGCGATTGCAGTCACCGCACCCAAGCGCATTGCGCCATTGCCGGACATACCGACGCTATTCGAATCCGGTTTTGAAATAGAAGTGAACAACTGGCACGGAATGCTCGGCCCGAGGGGATTGCCGCAGTCTGTCGTAGACAAGCTCAATGCGGATATTAACGCCATCATCAAGGAGCCGGAGTTCGCGCAACGCATCGCCGCCGAGGGCCTGATACCCGCGGGAGGCAACCCCGAGCGGCTGCTGACACTGATCAAAACCGAACTGGCAAACTGGGCGCGCGTCGTGAAGCAAACGGGGTTGAAAGCAGACTGAGGCCCTCGGCGTTCAGATCGCCACGCTCGCCCCCGCATCCACCGTGATCACCGTGCCGCTGATGTAGCTGGCACGGTCCGAGCATAAAAACACAATCACATCGGCAATTTCGGCCACGGTGCCCAGGCGCTTGATCGGGCGATTGGTGGCAAATTCTTCCCAACGGCTTTCGTCGCCGAACTTGTGTTTCGCGCGCGCCTTGAGCGATTCCGTCTGGCGCTCGGTGGCGATACCGCCCGGGTTGACCGCGATCACCCGGACGCCATGCCCCACGCCTTCCGCGCCCAACGCGCGCGACATCGCCATCAGCGCGGCATTGCCCATGCTGCCCGCGATGTAGTTTGCGGTGGGACGCTCCCCCGCCAGCCCCGCGATATTGATGATCACGCCGCGCCTGCTGGCGCACATCTCGCGATACACCTCGCGCGTGAGATTGATAAAACCGAACACTTTCAAATCCCATCCTTCCTTCCAGGATTTGTCATCGAAGGCCGAGATCGGCGCATGCGGAATCGCCCCCGCGTTGTTGATCAAAATATCCACCGGCCCGCAGGCCCGCGCCAGCTTGAGCATGTTTTCCTCGCGCGACAGATCGAGCGCGTGTATCGTGACATTGACCGGATGCGCGCCGGTAATTCGTTTGCGCGCGGCTTCAAGATCGGCGGCGTTGCGCGAGGCAAGATGCAGATGGCAGCCTTCCGCCGCGAGGTGCAGTGCCGCGCCGAAACCGATGCCGCGCGATGCGCCGGTGATCAGCGCCGTGCGTCCTTTCAGATTGAGTTCCATACCGTGTATTCCGTGAGATTGATTATTCTGTGCGCAGAACTTAGAGTGCCATGCACAACAACTATATCCGAAACCATCCCCGACGCGCATCACCTACCCGCAGGAGTGCTTCCCTTGAAAGACCTCACCCGAACACTGTCCCGTTATGTATGCGCGTCCCGTTACGAAGATCTGCCCGGCGCGGTGCGCCACGAAGGCCTGCGCGCGTTTGTGAATTACATCGGCTGCGCGGCGGGCGGCTCGCGCGAAGACGATGTCGAGTCGATGCTGGGCTTTTTCGCGGAGTTCAATGGCGCGCCCGCCGCCACGATTGTCGGCCGCCGCGAACGGCTGGACGCCCTGAACGCCGCGTTCATCAACTCGATGAGTTCCGCCGCCCTCGCCTTTAACGACACACACTTTGCCACGGTGGCGCATCCCACCAGCCCGGTGGCAGCCGCGTTGCTGGCGCTTTGCGAACGCCAGCCGGTGTCGGGCAAGGATTTGCTGCACGCGCTGATACTGGGCGTCGAAATCCAGTGCCGCGTGGGCAACATTCTGTGCGTGCCGCCGGCGGCCAGCGCGGTGGGCTTGTCGATTCAGGGTCTGGTCGGCTGCATCGGCGCAGCCGTTGCCGCCGGAAAAGTTTTGCACCTCGATGAATCCCATATGGCAACCGCCATGGGTCTCGCCGCCAATCAATCGAGCGGACTGCGTGAAGCGCAATCCACCATGGGCAGCCACTTTACCCCCGGCCACGCCGCGCGGTGCGGACTGACGGCGGCACTGCTCGCTGCGCGCAATTTCGAATGCTCGGACACGATGATCGAAGGCGCCAAAGGATTTGCCGTGTCGTTTGCGCAGCAGCCTAATTTTGCAGCCGCCATGGTGGGCCTCGGTGACACCTTCGAGATGTCAACGCTCGCCTACAAACCGTATCCGTCCGGCGTGGTGATCCATCCGATTGTCGATGCGTGTCTGGAGATCGTGAAGCAACCCGCGTTTGATGCCGCGCAAATCGAAAGCATTGCGATGCGGCTCAATCCGCTGGCGGCAAAACTCACCAATCTGCCCGACCCGAAAGACCGCGGTCAGGCGCTGGTCAGCCTGCAACACTGGGCGGTGGCAACGCTGGTTTACCAGGCCGCGGGCATCGCGGAAGTTTCCAACGCAGTGGTGCGCGATCCCGCGATCGGCGCATTGCGCCGAAAAGTGACGTTCACCAATGACGACACGGTGGGACGCGAAGCCGCGCACGTGCGGGTCACGCTGAAAAACGGCACGGTGCTGGAAGCCAGCGAATTGCATTGCCGCGGCAGCGTGGCGCGTCCGTTGAACGATGACGACATCAGCCAAAAAACACGCGGCCAGCTGCAAACCGTTTACACGCGTGACAAAGCCGAGCAGCTACTGGCGCAATGCTGGCAGATGGAAGCGTGCCCGGACGCCGCTGCGTTTTGCAAAACCCTCGCCCCTTGAATAAACAACATAAGCGATTGTTTATATTATGAAATTTACGACGCATTGCATTTACGGTGCGACACTCGCACTGTTTAACGCGCACGCGCCCGCGCAGGATCGCGCGATCAGCTACCCCGTCAAAACCGTGCGCATCATCGCGGGTTCAGCGGCTGGCGCGGCAGTCGATTTCAACGCGCGCCTGGCCGCGCAAAAACTCACCGAAGCGTTCGGCAGCGCAGTCGTGGTGGAACAACGCACTGGCGCCAGCGGCACCATCGGCACCGAATACGTCGCGAAATCAGCACCCGATGGCTATACGCTGGCGCTGGGCAGCATGGCGACCCTGTGCGTGGTGCCGCATCTCTACGCGAAAATCGGCTATGACCCCGTGCGCGATTTTGCGCCGGTCACCATGCTGACCGCGAGCCCTTTTGTCATCGATGTACATCCCTCGATACCGGCGCGCACCATCAAGGAACTGATCGCACTGGCGAAAGCCAATCCCGGCAAGCTGACCTTCGGTACGGCGGGCGCGGGTTCCGTTTCACATCTCGGCGTCGAAATGCTGAAAAGCATGGCGGGCGTGAATTTTCTGCACATCCCGTACAAGGGCGTCGCGCCGGCGATGATCAGTCTGCTCGGTGGCGAAACCGCGCTGATGTATGACCCGGTGCTGACCTCGCTACCGCACGCCAAGGCCGGCAGAATACGCGTGCTGGCGGTGGGTTCAAGTACGCGCACGCCTTTGCTGCCCGAACTGCCCACCGTCGCCGAATCCGGCGTGCCCGGCTACGAAGCCAGTTCGTGGTTCGGCATTGTCGCGCCCGCCGCCACGCCACGCGAGGTCATCACGCGCCTGCACGCCACGCTGGTCAAAACCATCGGTGACAAGGACGTCTCGCAACGCCTGCAAAGCCAGGGCATGGAGCCGGTGCTCAACACGCCGGAACAATTCGCCGAGCGCATCAAGATCGATTTGCCGCGCTGGGGAAAACTCGTGCGCGCGGCGGGCATCAAGCCCGAATAAAACGTGGGCCGGATTACTCCGCGGGCTTGATCTTCGCCGCCTTGATCACGCGCGAAAAATAAGCGAGTTCCTTGCGGATTTTTTCGCCGAGCGCTTCCGGCGTGGTCGGCACCACGTCCGAACCCGCGATAGCCAGTTTGCTGCTGGTCTCGGCTTCTTTCAGAACACCATTCAGCGCCGCGTTAAAGTGCATCACGATGGGCCGGGGTGTGTTGGCCGGCGCAAGAAACCCCTGCCACGGCATCACGTCAATACCCGGCAGCCCCGCTTCGACAAACGTCGGCACGTCCGGCAGGTACGACAAGCGCACCGGATTGGACGTCGCGAGAATTTTGACCCGGCCCGTTTTGATTTGCGCCATGGCCGCGGGCGGCGTGGCAAACACGAATTGCACCTCGCCCTGCGCGAGCGCGAGCTGCGCGGGACCGCCGCCCTTGTAGATGATGGTGGTGATATCCGTGTTGCTTTCGAGCTTGAATATTTCGGCGGCGATGTGTCCCACGCCGCCCATGCCCGGTGCGGCAGCGCGTATCTGTCCGGGCTTCGCGCGCGCCAGCGCGATCAATTCCTTCACGTTGCCCACAGGCAGCGACGGATGCACCGTCAGCACCAGCGGCGTGGCGCCCACCTGCCCCATCGCCGAAAAATCCTTGTCCGGATCGTACGGCACCTTGCGGCTCAAAAACGGCATGATGGTATGCGATGCATACGCAAACAGCAGGGTGTAGCCATCCGGCGTGGCGCGCGCGACGAGTTCGGTACCGATGATGCCACCCGCGCCCGACCGGTTATCGATCACCAGTTGCTGCGTGAGCGCCTGCGACAAGCGGCTGGCGACGATGCGCGCCACGATGTCGGTCGCGCCGCCAACGGCGACCGGGACGATCAGGCGTATCGGGCGTTGCGGATACACGGCCTGCTGCGCATTCGCGGCGCAGGCTGTGATACCCGTCAAAAACAGCACACGGCTTACAAAACGCTTCACGATACGCGCACCAGCAAATCGGTCAACGCGCTGATCTTCGCAAGCTTCTCGATTCCATACACCGCCTCGACGATTTTCTCGCTGCGCGTAGCCGGCCACCCGGCAAACGCGGCGCACTCGCGGAATTTTTCCGCGACGTCGTCTTCGTTCATCGGGATCGCCGCGCTGCCCTTGGCTTCATCGACACGCGCCGATATTGTCTTGCCGGATTTCAGATGAATGTCGATAAAACTGGTAAGCCGCGTGTAGCCGCCCGCCTTGACTTCGTCATCGCTGTAGGTGGTGTAGTCAAATTTTGCAATGGCGTCCTGTATGTCCGCGCGCGCCGCCACCTCATCGGTAAATTCCGCCAGTCCGGCGCGGCGCAGCACCAGTATCGACGCGAGGCAAAACTCCATGCTGAATTTTCCCTGCAAGCCCGTCACCGGACGGTGGTAGGTCAGATTCTCCGGCAATAGACGATTGGTTTTGATGCCGACGCGCGCGACTTGATCCGGCGTGATGTTGTGCTCGATCACCAGATCGCGCATTTTCGACATCGCCGGATGCGTCAGCGCGCCCGACGGAAAAGGCTTGATGCCCACGCCGGGCGAATCAAAGGTCCAAGGCGCGCCCATGCGGTTGCGGATGATTTTTTCATCGTATCGTCCGCCGCCAGCCAGAAAGAATCCGCGTTCGCCTTCCAGTATGGTCGGTGCGGCTGTAAAGCCAGACGCGGCCAGTGAAGCCGCCACCCAGCCGTTTTCCGCCGCGCGCCCGGTGTGCAGCGGCTTTACCATGGTGCCGAAGTTCTCACGCAGCCCAGACGACGAACTGCCCGCGATACCCAATGCAAAGCGCGTGGCCTCCAGCGGCACGGCGCGCAAGTTACACACAGCAGCCGCCGCGCCGAACACGCCGCAGGTGCCGGTTGCGTGGTAGCCGCGCTGATAATGTTCGTTGTCGATGGCCTGACTGACTTTGCACGTCACCTCGACGCCGACGTTGAATGCGGTCAGCACGTCGCGCCCGGATCGGTCATCGCGTTCGGCGTCCGCGAACAAGGCGGCCACCACCGGCGCCGACGGATGCACGCGGCTGGGATGAAAAGTATCGTCGTAATCGTCGGCGTGCATGGCGCAGCCGTTGGCGAGCGCGGCGAAGCGCGCCGGCGCGCGGGCGGTCGTACCGAAAATGGCCGCGCCACCGCCACTGCCGCAACCCAGCTCAACTACATGCCGCTGAATGATTTCACTGCCCTCGGACTTCGCGCCGGCGAGCGCGACGCCCAACGTGTCGAGTATCGCCTTCTTGCTGCACGCGACCACGGACGCGGGAATATCGTCGTAGCGGGTTTTGCGGATAAACGCCGCAACGTGATCAGTCAGGCTATCGGCTTGCGAGGAAGTCATGCTGTATCCTATTGTTTTTTAAAGATAATTTAATGTATCAATCGACGCGCGCGCCGGAGGCCTTGATGATGCTGCCCCACTTGGCCGCGTCGGCACGGATGCGCGCGATAAATTGTTCCGGTGTGTTGCCCACGGCATCTATACCCTGCCGCGCAAAATTATCCTGCACGTCGTTGCGCCCCAGAATTTTTACCACATCCGATTGTAGGCGCGTTGTGATGTCCGCGGGCGTACCCGCGGGCGCAAACAATCCCAGCCAGACACTCGCGTCAAAGCCCGGCAAACCCGACTCGCCGACCGTCGGTATCTCCGGCATGGCCTTCAAACGTTTGGCGCCGGTAACCGCCACCGCGCGGATGCGACCCGATTGCGCATACGGCATCGACGACAACGGATTGTTGAAAAGCAACGACACGTGCCCTGCGATGAGTTCGGACAACGCCGGCCCCGCGCCCTTGAACGGAATATGCACGATGCTCACGCCGGCCATCACCTTGAACAACTCCATCGCCAGATGCGACCCGCTGCCGTTACCCGACGAGGCATAGTTGAGCTGACCGGGCCGCGCCTTGGCGAGCGCCATTAAATCCTTCACGTTTTTCACCGGCAGTGACGGGTGCACCGTGAGCAATGACGGAAATGAAGCCACCTGCGTAATCGGCGCAAAATCCCTGAGCGGATCGTACGGCAGCTTGCGATACATACTCGGATTGATCGACATCTGTCCGGAACCCGCCATCAAAAGCGTGTAGCCATCCGGCGCGGATCGCGCGGCCGTTTCGGTGCCGATGATGCCGCTCGCACCCGGCCGATTTTCAATCACCACGCTTTGCCCCAGGCTCTCGCTCAGGTGTTTGCTGAGCCCACGCGACAGGATGTCATTGCCGCCACCCGGCGCGAGCGGCACGATCAACCGAACCGGCTTGACGGGATAAGCCAACTGCTGCGCTGCCGCGCCCCCGATGCCGGCCGCAAGCAAACACGGGATTGCAAACCATGGCCGCATTACTTCGCGCCGCCGATCCGCGCGGCGACCTTGGTCCATTTCGTTATTTCACTACGCACCATGGCGCCGAATTGTTCCGGCGTGCTCGGCAACGGCTCCAGTCCGCCCGCCGCGAAACGCGTGCGCACGTCCGCGGCCTGCAAGGCACGCAACACGCCTTCATTGATACGCGCGACCACGCCGCGCGGCGTGCCTGCCGGCACCTGAATGCCGTACCAGGTATTGAATTCGTATTCCGCGACGCCGGATTCTGCGATGGTGGGAATATCCGGCGCAGTGGGCGAGCGCGCCGCGCCCGTGACCGCCACGCCACGCAATTTGCCTGACACCACATGCGGCAAGACCGGCGCCATCACGGCAATCATCAGTTGCACCTGTCCGCCCAGCAGATCGTTTAACGCGGGGCCGGTGCCTTTGTACGGCACATGCGTAAGATGAATGCCCGCGAGCATTTTCAGCAGTTCTGTCGCCAGATGCGGGCCGCTGCCGCTGCCGCCCGACGCATAGTTAATGGCACCGGGCTTGGCGCGCGCCTGAGCCAGCAGTTCGCTGACCGATTTGACCGGCAACGCCGGATGCACCACCAGCAGATTCGGCTGCGAGGCCACGCGGGCGACCGGCGCCAGATCACGCACGGGATCGTACGGCAAGTCCTTGTAAATCGTGGTGTCGAAAGCGAGCGAGATGCTGCTCATCAACAACGTGTAACCGTCCGCCGGCGATTTCGCCGCCAGCGCCGTGCCCACCGTGCTGCCCGCGCCCGGCCGGTTGTCGATCACCACTGCCTGCCCCCAGGCATCACTCAGCTTTTGGCCGATGACGCGCGCGACAATATCGGTGCCCCCGCCCGGCGCAAAGGGCACCACAAAACGCACGGGCTTAGCGGGATAGGCCTGTCCTGAACTTGCCGAAGCGGGCTGAGCGGTGGCGTCCAGCACAACACCGGCCAATGCCACACACAGCCCGGTTGATATCACAACTCGCACTGAGGGTGCGCCGATTGTGTTAGCGTTTTTTCGCTTTCAGTTTTTTCTTCTTGGCGTCTTCCTCGGCAAACACCTGATTCGCCCCGCGCACCGCCTCGCGCACCGCCAGTATGCCCGCGTACATCATGACCTGCATCAGCACGGCGCGTATTTCCTCGCGAGTGGCGCCGTTATTCCGCGCGCCGCGGATATGCACCTTGGTCTCGTGCGAGCAGCGAAAGGCGGTGGTCAGTCCCACGTTGAGCAGGCTGCGCGTCTTGCGCGACAGCGTGTTGTCGGCCCACACCCGGCCCCACAGATTTTCGGTGGTGTAATCACGAATCGGCTGCGAGAAGTCGCTCTCTGCATTCTGCAACTGGTCATCGTATTCGGCACCCACCACTTCGCGGCGAATTTTCTTGCCCAGCTTGTTGCGTTCGATATCGATTTTCGGCTTGGTCTGTTGCGACTGCTTGGACATTGCGACTCTCCGGAGGGTGAATGGGAAAAGACGGCTCGGGTTGATTCCGCTCCCGGCAAATGTTAGTTTGCTTCGTCCGGGAAAACAACCATTCCGGTATCTGGAAGCGCAAGTAGGCAGCCGCGCGCCACCACAGTGAGGAATTCACGCGTGAACCCATCATCGCTCGTCTCGGCCCCCGCGCACGCCGGCACGCAAACCGCCACATCGAATGATCCGTCGCCGGCTCGCCGCATCGCCGCATTCGCCGCCAACCTGCGTTACGAAGACGTGCCGGCGCGCGTTCAGGCGTTCGCCAAACACCACCTGCTTGACACGTTGGGCACGACGCTTGCCGCCACGCATTTCGATTTCGCGCATCGCGCGCTCAGTGGCGCAAACGCCACCGGCGAGAGCGGTCACTCCACCGTGATCGGCATGGCCGCGCGCCTGCCATTAAAAGACGCCGCGCTGGTCAACGGCATCCTCGCGCACGGCCTCGATTACGACGACACGCATGCGGAAGGCCCGGTGCATCCCAGCGCGGCCGCGTTTCCGTGTGCATTCGGCCTCGCGGAACAGTTAAACCGCGGCGGCGAGGAACTCATCACGGCCTACCTGCTGGGCATTGAAACCATCACCCGCGTGGGCATGGCTGCCAACGGCATGATGCACAAATCCGGGTTTCATACCACCGGCGTGGCCGGCCACCTCGGGTGTGCCGTGACTGCCGCCCGGCTGCTCAATCTGAATACCGATCAGATCACCTGGGCGCAAGGCTTGGCGGGCAGCACGGCATCGGCGATCGGTGAATTCCGCACCGAGGGCGCATGGAGCAAACGCATCCACGCCGGCTGGGCAGCCGTCGGCGGCATCGCCGCGGCAAGCCTCGCCAGCAGCGGATTCACCGGCCCGGAAAAAGTCTACGAGGGTGCGGACGGCTTGCTGCGCAGTCATACCGGGGCTTATTTTCCGGAAACACGCGTCGATACGCTCACCAGCGAACTCGGCGCCGCGTGGCGCGCGGAAGAAATCGCGGTGAAGCCTTATCCGATTTGCCACATTCTGCACGCCTGCGTCGATGCGGCGCTGGTGCTCAAACGCAAACACAACCTTCAACCGGGCGACATCGCCGAGGTGCGCGCGCTGCTGCATCCCGAAACCTTTGCCCGCGTGTGTACGCGGCCGGAAGTGCGGCGTCATCCCGCCACCGAATATATCGCCAAGTTCAGCGTGTATTTCACGCTGGCGGCGGCACTGGTGCGCGGACGCTGTGGATTGGCTGAACTCGAACCCGATGCATTGCAGGATCCCGCCATCCTCGCCATCGCGGATCGCGTGAGTTACGACGCCGATGCCGAATCACAATTCCCGCGCTATTTTTCCGGCGGCGTGGTGATACGCCTGAAAGACGGACAAACGTTTACACACGTCGAAAAAATCAACCGGGGCGCGGGCGATCGCGCGCTGACGGGCGATGAAATCGCGGCCAAGTTCATGGAGAACGCGGAACTGGTCATGTCACGCAGCCGCGCCGAACGCATTCGTGATTGCGTGCTCGAACTGGATCGGCACGGCACGCACGACCTCGCCCGGCTGCTTGCCGCGTAAACCATAAGCGCTTTCACCTACACTCAAACATCAGGAATCGTATGACCGCCACCACACAACAACTCGCTCGATTCGCCGTCAACTCGCAACCGTCCGATGTGCCCGATGCCGTGATTCACGAAGCCAAGCGCGCGGTGCTGAATTGGCTGGGCTGTTCCATCGCCGGCAGCCGCACGGAATCGGTGGATAGCGCGCTGGCTGCGGTGAATGATCTATCCGGGCCGCGGCTCGCCACCGTGCTCGGTCGCAGCGAGCGGCTCGACATCAGCAATGCCGCCTTCGTCAATGGCGTATCCGCCGACGTGTTGTCCTTCAGCGATACCCACCCGGCGACGTTGATGCATCCCGGCGGCGTCGTCGGTTGCGCGGCGCTGGCACTCGCCGAGCGCGGCAAAGTCTCGGGCAAGGATTTCCTGCACGCCATGGTTATCGGTTACGACATCGGCTGCCGCATCGGCCTGTCGGTCTACCCGTGGCATTACAACCGCGGCTGGCACATCACCGGCACGGCAGGCATTTTCGGCTCGACCGCCGCCAGCGGCCGCCTGCTGGGCCTGAGCGAGCGACAAATGGTGTGGGCACTCGGCATTGCCGCGACGCAGGCCGCGGGCTTGCGCGAAATGTTCGGCAGCATGTGCAAAAATCTGCACATCGGACGCGCCGCGCAAAACGGTTTGCTCGCCGCGTTGCTGGCGCAGAAAAATTTCACCAGTTCCGAGCAAAGCCTCGAAGCGCCGCGCGGCTATATGCGCGTGCTCGGAGAAAATCCCAATCTGGAAATTGTCACCGCCGACCTGGGCACGCGTTACGAAATCGCCACCAACACCTACAAGCCGTACCCGTGCGGCGTGGTGATCCATCCGATCATCGAAGGCTGCATCACGCTGGCGACCCGTCACAATATTGACCCCGCGGCGGTACGCAAGATCGTGCTGCGCTGTTGCCCGTTGGTGCTTGAACTCTGCGGCAAGAAGACGCCGAAGACCACACTCGAGGCCAAGCTCAGCGTGTTCTACTCGGCGGCCGTGGCCGTGGTGGCGCGACGCGTTGCCGAGCGCGAGTATGGCGACGATTGCCTGTCCAACCCCGTCGTGATCCGGCTGCGCGATAGCGTCACCGTCGAGACCGACGCGGCAATCCGCGAAGACGAAACGCATGTCATCATTGAAATGAGCGACGGCCAGCGCGTGCAATGCCACATCGATCATGTTACGGGCAGCGTGGATCGCCCGATGAGCGACGGCGATATGGTGGAAAAATTTCGTGGTCTGGTGGAGCCGATGCTGCCCAAGGCACGCATCGAACAACTGATCGAAGCCTGCTGGAACATCACCCAGCTGGATGATGTGTCCACGCTGGCGCGCCTGGCCAGTACGGGCAATACCCCGGCGGCATAGCCATGCGCATCCTGGTGTTTCTGCTGATGCTCGTGGCAAGCCTGACTGCCTCGGCGCAGCCGTACCCCAGTAAACCGATCCGCTACATCGTGCCGTATCCGCCCGGCGGCGCGGCCGACATCGTGGCGCGCGCGGTCGGGCAAAAGCTGTCCGAGTCGTTCGGCGTGCCCGTGGTCGTCGATAACCGCTCGGGCGCCGGCGGCAACCTCGGCACCGATCTGGTCGCGAAGACAGCGCCCGACGGCCATACCCTGCTGATGGGCAATGTGGGGCCGCTCGCCATCAGCGTCAGCCTGAACCGGAAATTGCCCTATGACCCGCTGACGGATCTCGCGCCGGTATCGATGATGGTGATCTATCCGAATGTGCTAGTGGTGTATCCGGGACTGCCGGCAAAATCGGTGAGTGAACTGGTAGCGTATGCACAGGGGCAGGCGAAAGCACGCGCGAAGCCGCTCGCTTACGCTTCCGCGGGCACCGGCAGCAGCACGCATCTTGCCGCCGAGCTGCTGAAAAGCATGGCGGG
>DHVE01000032.1:0-121 GCA_002412495.1 Betaproteobacteria bacterium UBA5216 | reverse complement strand
GCACATCCCCTACAAAGGTGGCGGGCAAGCCATCGTCGATGTGATGTCGGGCCAGGTGCCGATGTATTTCAGCAGCGCGCTGGGCGCGTTGCCTCACATCAAGAGCGGCAAACTGCGCGCG
>DHVE01000147.1 GCA_002412495.1 Betaproteobacteria bacterium UBA5216 | reverse complement strand
GGCCGGTCATGAAGACCACCGGGCGGCGCAGCAAGGCCGCCAGGCGGCAGTAGTGTTCCAGCAGCGCGGCGTAGCGCGCGATGGCGGCTTCAAGGGCGGCGGGGCGTTCCGCGCGCGGGGTGGCAGAAAAATCCGCCAGCGCTTCGAAGTGAATCGCGTAACGGTTGCCGCCCAGATACAGGCCGGTCATGAAGACCACCGGGCGGCGCAGCAAGGCCGCCATGCGAAACGGTCCCGTGGGCAACGCGACGTCCGCGCCGAACAGCGGCACGGCATGCAACGGGTCATTGCCCGGTGTGCGATCGGCGAGCATACCGACGGCGCCGCCATCGTCGAGAAATTTCGAGACCTTCAGCATGGAATCGACGTGTCCCAGCGCGATGATGTCCCGTGCGGCATGGGGATTGATGGCCGCCAGCATGCTGCTGATTTTTTGCGCGTTGCCGTCATGCATCACCATGGCGACCCGCAGATTGGCGTGACCGCGGCCCAGCGCGCGGATCACCTCGAAGCTGCCGTGGTGCGCGCCCAGCAGAAACAAGCCGTTGCCGTTGGCGAGCAGACGTTGCAGCAGCGCCTCGCCGTGCACTTCGATGTCGAACAGATCGAAGCGGTGATTGACCAGATAAACCCGGTCGTGAATGGTCGCCGCGAAGGTATGAAAATGCCGATAAAGATCCCGCCAGCGCGGTTCGCGCCGCAATACGCGCCGCAGATAGTCGCGCGAGGCGCGCCGGCTGCCCGGCGCAAACAGCAGAAAATAGGCCGCGATGAAATGCAGTATCACGCGTCCCGCGCGCCGCCCCATACGAAGCGATATCCATGTCATTACGCGCAGCAGCAGGCGGTTGCTGCGTTCGGGCGTTCGTGCCCACGCGGCGTGCTCCGCAGGGAGCGCGTCACGGGCGTTGCCAACGGCAGGGCGCGCGATCATGCCGCGGTACCGGGACTATCAACGCCATGGCTGGCCGGCGCCACCGTGCCGCTGGCGATCAAGCGTTGATCGTGCGCCGCGACGAATTCAAAACGGATGGCGCCGCCCGGCAATGCCGCGTGTTCCAGCCGCAGCGACTCGCCGGGCCGCGCGGGGGCCAGGAATTTGATGGAACGGATTTCGCAGGTATTCATTGTCACACCCGTGGCGGCAATCGCGTGCAGCATGGCATCCAGTAACAGTATGCCCGGCACGATGGGGTTGCCGGGAAAATGTCCCGCGAACGCGGGATGATCCGCCGGTATACTCCACGACACGGTGGTGTTATTCATGACTGGCCTGCGTGGCCTCGATGGCCGGTGTGGTGTGACGCTGAATCAGGGATTGCAGCGCCTCGCGCGGTAACTTGCCGGTGCTGTTGCGCGGCAACGCCTCGACAAACACCAGCGGCCGCGGCAGGAATACCGGATCCACATGCTCGCGCAGCGCGGCCAGCAGGCGCGGCGCATCGAGTTCCGGCGCGACCACACAAGCCGCGAGACGCGTGATGCGGCCATCGCCGGCATCGATGGGTTCGTCGGGCATATAAAACGCGCCATCCATAACGCCTGGAATACGATTCAGCAGATGATTGAGGCTGACCAGCGAATGCCGTTTGCCTGCGATGTTGACGAGGTCGGCGATGCGGCCGTGCAACAGAAAATAGTCGTCCGACACCGGCTCTATCACGTCGTTCATGGCGATGGCGGTTTCGATATGGCCGCCGGTGGCGCGGACACGGTCGCCTTCGACCAGCCACCGGATGCCGGGAAACAAACGCCATTGCGTGCTTTGGGTCGGGCGGCGGCTGGCGATCTGGCCGGTTTCGGTGCTGCCGTAGATTTCCATCAGCGGTGCATCGCATCGCGCCTCGACTTCGCGCGCCAGCTGCAGCGACAGCGGCGCGGTGGCCGACACCACGCGGTCGATGGCCGGCAGCGGCAGTCCCGAATCGAGCAGGGCGCGCAAGTGCACGGGTGACGACACCAGCACGCGAGGCGCGGGTACATCCGCCAGCGCCTGACAAATATCGGCTGGGTAAAAGGGTTGCGCGTGGCTGAGGGCGTGGCCGTTATGCCATGCAATCAATACCGTGGATTCAAATCCGTACATGTGTTGCGGCGGTACGGTGCCGACAACACTGCATGGCGGATGCCGCGGCATTTCCAGGCAGGCCGCCTCGGCTTGCACGCAGGAAACCAGCGCGCGCCAGGTCTTGGGGTGCGGCTGCGGCGCGCCAGTGGAGCCGGACGTGAACACCACGGCGACGCGTTGCTGGCTGTCTATCCAGGGCACGGCAAAAGGTCCGGCGTGAGCGTCATCCATCGCCGGGTAACGCAGTTGCGGCAAATCCACAGCGTGTGCGTTGCTATCGGTCAGGCAAAACACGTCGGGCGCGAAGGCCTTGATGTCGCGGATGACGCCGGGGGTATGCGTCGAAGGTAGCAAGCTGATTTTCTTCGACACGATAGCCGCGGCCAGCCCCACGCTGAAGCGATAACGGTCGCTGCATAGATTGAGCAGATGTCCGCCCGCCGGAAAATGTGCGGCGAGCTCGCGTACCTCGGCGAGAAACCGGCGCAGCGTGACGGCGCGCCCGTCGTACCCGTGGTGCCCGTCGCGCGTACCCGCGCCGCGCCAGGCAATGATGCTGTCGGGATCGGTGTGTGTTACCAGGGGCAGGGTGGACATGGAGTCAGTGCGGGCGAGCCGGCATTTTGGCGAATGCGCGCACGGCGTCAAGGATGTGCGTGTTGCGCATTTCGGGAAGCACGCGCCGTCGCACGCCGTATTCGACGATAAACATCAGGGCCACCAGCGGCAGTGTGAGCATGTTGGCGAACACCGACCACGCGGCGAGTGACGCCAGAAAATACAGCAGGGTGGAAATGACTGCCATCACGGCAAAAAAGAGGGTCCAGGCGACGGTCACCTGCCGTGTGTAATGTTCCTGCCGCGCGGATAGCGGTGCATGCAGCATGCCCGCGAACTGCGTGCACAGCGGCTGCCGACCGGCCAGCAGGGTGCGCCCGAACATCGCGAACAGGATGAGTTGCATGCCCGCGTGCTGCAGCCAGTTCACCAAGCCGAAATGCCGTTCCAGCAGGCTCCAGCCAGCCCACAGGCCAACGCACGAAACCGCCAGCAATCCCAGCAGCAACGCGCGGTGCGGCGAGTGCCATGCAAACACCGAGGCGATCAGCGCCAGCGGCGCGATCGATACCACGGCGCCGAGACTCGCGTGTTGCGGTGATTCATTCGTGTAGTGCGCGAGCAGTGCGTAGCCGATCAACAGCGTTGCCATGCCCAGCCCGCGCGCGAATCCGGCCATCAGCGGGTTCTGTGGGCCGCGATGTAGTCCGACAGGCTGCGCAGCGAACTGAATATATGCTGGTTGTCCGGATTGTCGGCGCGCAGTTGCAGGCCATAGCGCTTGGAGACCACCAGCGACACTTCGAGCACGTCGATGGAATCCAGCCCCAGGCCTTCGCCATACAGCGGTGCATCGGGCGTGATTTCTCCGGCGGTGATTTCAAGATTAAGGCATTCGACCATCAGTTCAGCGACTTCGCGATGCAATTCGCTGGTGCTGGCGCCGATGGGCTTTTTTTGATCGTCTGGCATGGTGTTCGTGATCCGGGTGAGGCTAGGTTTTGCGATGGTTGCGGGCGGATTCAGCCGATTGGGTTTTTGCGATCTTGGGGGCTTAGGGCTTTATTTGTGGGAACGTCAGGCCGACCGTTCCGGCAAGCATCAAAAAATCGCCGATTCCGCAACAGCCATGCTCGAGGGTGCTGGCGCCGCGGCCGGTGCGGTGGTTGTCATGTGTTTCGCGATGATACGATACAATTCCGCACGATGTATAACAAGCCATTGCCGATATGAACACGCCTCTTGCCGGCGCCGCCACGGCAGCGTCCCGTTGCGATGTGCTGGTGATTGGCGGCGGGCCGGCAGGTTCCACGGCGGCGGCGCTGCTGGCCGAACGGGGTTTCGCGGTAACGCTGCTGGAGAAGGCGCGCCATCCGCGATTTCACATCGGCGAGTCGCTGTTGCCCGCGAATTTGCCGCTGCTGGAAAAACTCGGCGTGGCGCGCGAAGTCAGGGCGATCGGCATGGAAAAGTGGGGCGCCGAGTTTGTCTCGCCCTGGCATGACCACACGCAGACCTTTGAATTCGCCGACGCGCTGGATAAATCAATGCCGATGGCCTATCAGGTGCGGCGCGCCGAGTTTGACGAAATTCTGATTCGTAACGCGCGCCGCAAACAGGCGCGCGTGGTGGAAGGCTGCCAGGTCAGACACGTGGATTTCCTGCCCGGCAATGCGGGCGCGCGTGCGCAGGCGCTGCATGAAGACGGCACATGGGAAACCGTGGAATCGCGTTTTGTGCTCGATGCGTCGGGCCGAGATACCTTTTTGGCCAGTCGCTTCAAGGCCAAGCGCCGCAATCCCAGGCACAACAGTGCGGCCATTTATGCGCATTTTTCAGGCGCGGCGCGTAATCCGGGCAAGGCCGAAGGCAACATCACCATTTACTGGTTCGAACATGGCTGGTTCTGGTTTATTCCACTGGCCGACGGCGCCACCAGCGTGGGCGCGGTGACTTGGCCCTATTACATGAAAACCCGCCAGAAACGATCGCTCGAGCAGTTTTTGCGGGATACGATCGCGTTGTGCGAGCCGCTGAGCCGGCGATTGCATAATGCGCGATTGGTGTCGGCGGTGGAGGCCACGGGCAATTTTTCCTACGTGTGCGACCACACGCACGGTGGCAATTACCTGCTGCTCGGCGATGCCTACACGTTTATCGATCCGGTGTTTTCTTCCGGCGTAATGCTGGCCATGAACAGCGCTTTTGCCGCCGCCGAAGCCGTGGAGACCTGTCTGCGGCAGCCTCAACAGGCAGCGGCCGCCCTGAAGAAATTCGACCAGACCCTGCGCATCGGCCCGCGCGAGTTTTCGTGGTTTATTTACCGCGTGACCAATCCCACCCTGCGTGACATGTTCATGGGGCCGCGCAATATCTTCCGCGTCAAGGAGGCGCTGCTGTCGGTGCTGGCTGGCGATGTGTACGGCAGGACGCCGATCCGGATGCCGTTGCTGATGTTCAAGGGCATCTATTACCTCGTCTCGTTACGTCATATCAGACGGACCCTGAAGGCCTGGCGCATGCGTATTCACAATATCCGTGCTGCCTCAGACAGCGGCGCGCCGGTACACTGATGCGCGGCGTTTTGCGTGTTCTGCTGAATGGCTACGATTACCTGGTGATTTACCTGGGGGGCGCGGTCTTGGGCGTGCTGTGTTTGTTGTGGACGCCCATCGCGCTGGTGATGCGTCCGTTACTGTCCGCGCGCGTCGGACGGGTGGTGGGGCGGTACGTCATCTCGGTGGGATTCCGTTTTTACCTCGCCGTGCTGGGCCTGTCGCGCCGCTTCAGTTTCGACGTGGAAGCGCTGGATGCGCTGCGCGATGAACCGTCGCTGATACTGGCGCCCAATCATCCTTGTTTGCTGGACGCGGTTATGGTGATTTCGCGCCTGCCGAACGTGGCCTGCGTGCTGAAATCGCAACTGATGAACAATCTGTTTCTCGGCGCGGGCGCGCGGCTGGCGGGCTACATTCGCAATGAACCGCTGCGCCGCATGGTGCGGCTGGCGATGCGGGATTTTGATTACGGCAGTCACCTGTTGTTGTTTCCGGAAGGCACGCGCACCGTGGTCAGTCCGGTGAACAGGCTTAAAGGCAGCATCGGCGTAATCGCGCGTCATGCAAATGTACCGGTGCAAACCGTGCTGATAGAAACCGATTCAAGGTATCTAGGCAAGGGCTGGCCGCTGTTTCGCAAGCCGCCGTTGCCGATTCATTATCGCGTGCGTTTGGGGCGGCGCTTCGATCCACCCGGCAACGTGCAGCGATTCATGGTGGAGCTGGAAGACTACTTCGCGTATGAGTTGGCGCGGGGCCCGGTGGTTTATCCGCCCGCGTCGCTGCCCGCGGTGGATGATTCCCGCGCGCCGACACTGCCTTCGCACTCGCCTTCATGATGGATGTTTCCCGCACGCATTGTGTTCTGATACCCAGCTACAATCCCGGTGCCAAAGTGTATGAAACCGTACGCGCGGCGCGCCAGCATTGGAATCCGGTCTGGGTGATCGTGGACGGCAGCACTGATGGCAGCGGCGAGGGCTTGCAGGCGATGGCCGCGGATGATGCCGGGCTGCGCGTGATCGTGCTGCCGCGCAATCAGGGCAAGGGCGCGGCCGTGCTGCACGGGCTGGAACTCGCGGCGGCGGAAGGCTTCAGTCACGTGCTTACCATGGATTCCGATGCACAGCATCCCGCCGACTGCATACCGGCGTTCATGGCGGCATCGGTCAAGCAACCCGAGGGCATGGTGCTCGGCGTGCCGGTATTCGATGCCAGCGCGCCGGGATTGCGTGTCAAGGGCCGGCGCGTTTCAAACTGGTGGGCCAATCTGGAAACGTTGTGGGCGGGTATTGGCGACTCGTTGTTCGGTTTCCGGGTTTATCCCGTGATGCCGCTGATGCAGATCATGCGCGGTCAGCGCTGGATGCGCCATTTTGATTTTGATCCGGAGGCGGTGGTGCGTCTGTGCTGGCGCGGCGTCAAGCCGGTGAATCTGCCCGCGCCCGTCCGTTATTACCGCGCGGACGAGGGCGGCGTGTCGCATTTTCGTTATGGGCGCGACAACGCCCTGCTGACGTGGATGCACACGCGGTTGTTCATTGGATTTGTGTTGCGCTTGCCGATGTTGTTGGCCCGGCGTGTGCGGTCCGCTTAAATCAACCGGCAATTTATCGATCAGAATCGATCAGCGATGTCCGCGCGATGCCTGTATCGCCGCGCGTACATTGCCCGTCGGCGTGGGATTGCCTTCGACGCCGACGTTGCCGGTATTGCCGTCGAGCCAGTAGCGGCCTGGCTGGATCACCTGCCTGAACAATGCCTGCCAGCGCGTCAGCTCGACAGTGTTGATATGGCGGCCATTGATATAGATGCCGGTGTTGCCGTTGGAGGCATTGGCCGGGACCGGCCCGTAGCCGTGACCGGTGCGGATATAACCGATGGCTTCGCGTCCCCAATGTCCATACAGGCCGCTGGTCGGGTCATACCAATAACGGCCGGCTTGTACGGGCGTGTTATAGATTGCCTGGTGCTGCTGCAGCTCCTGTACGGAAAGCTGCCGACCGTTCACATAAACGTCGGATTGGGGCACGGCGGGCGGTATGTATTCCTGTTGCTGCGCTTGTTGTTGCGGCGGCACGGATGGTGCTGGTGCTGGTGCAGGCGCGGGACCAGACGCTTGGCGTTTCGGCGCCGCTACATGCTCGCGCGCTTTGGCGGGGCTTTTTGCGGCGGGCGTTACGGGCTGCGAATTCGGCTGCGGGGTTTCTTTTGTAACTTCTTGTTTTTGAACTACTTTTTCAGGTTCTGGTGCGGAGCTCCGTTGGTTCGAAATAAACCATGCCCCCGCGCCGATGCTCAGACAGATGGCGGCGGTGGCGCCGATAATCAGCCCGGTGTTGCTGCGTCTGGTTTCGGCGGGCGGCATGGACACCGGCGCCGATGGGGGCGTGGCAGGCGTGGCGGCAGCGGACGATGGCACGGCTTGGCGTGCAGGGGTTGGTTGGGGTTGAGGCTGCGGCTGCGGCTGCGGTGCGGCCTGCGGTGCAATCAAGTCGGCGATGATGACTTCGGCGGGCGATTCCTGCGCGCCGCCAACGGCGACTTCGTATAGCTCGTGCTCGCGCACGTGTTTGTCTTCCCGTGCGCCGATAAATCGAAAAAGCTGGCTGTATTCCTGCGTCAGCCGCGACACAACTTCGTAATACGAACGCGATACCAGAATCTGGTTGGTTTGCGCGAACGACATCACCCGCTGCGCGACGTTGATGCCGTCGCCAACGATGTTCGGATTGCCGTTGAGATCGCGCATGACCTTGACCGGGCCGAGGTTGATACCGATGCGCACCTTGAGTTCGGGCACTTCGGTCTCGGTGGCGAAATCGTTGCGGATGCTGTTGGTGACAAACAATGCGTCTTCCGGGTCACCCAGAAAACACAGCGCCGCGCCGTCACCGGTATCAAGAATGATGCGATCCGCGGTCGGCACGTTTTCGAGGCCCTTGCCGACGATGGTGTTAAAGCGCTGCTTGATCACCAGTTGGCGCGCGACCGGCTTTTTCGAATACTCGATGATGTCAATGAACACCACCGCGCACATGAAGGTGCGGGTGTTGGGCGGTTGCGCGGCGTTTTCCATGGGGTCAGCGATAATTCCGTGACGGAATTATGGCCTTTGGCGGGCGAGTTCTCAACTGGTGGTAAATCCGGACGGTAATCCTACGGCAGAAACGCCGGCGACAGCAGGCGCAGTCCGATGGAAAACCAGCGTTCGTCGGTGCGCGAGCCGAACCGGTTGCCCACCGTCGCATCGATCTGTACGTGATTGGGCACGATCCAGTGCCGCACGCCAGCCTGAAAAAAGGGACGGCCCTCTTTTTGCTGAAAGGTTTCCGCGATCAGCCAGGTTCGCGCGGCGAGCTGGGTTTCACTGCCCAAACCCCAGGTGACACGCGCGGTTGACGTGACTTGGTTGCGCAGCACGCCCACGTTGGTGTGCAGGAAGAACGTGTCGTCGCGAAACGAAAAACTGGTCGGCATATAGGCATACAGTTCACTCACGGCGCGGCCATCGCCGGGATGCCGTATTCCGCCCACTGCAAGCCCGGTGCCCCAACCGTTGGTGTTCATCGGCTTGAAGAGGGTCTTGCCTTGCAGCACCTCGTCGGTGGTGGTCGAACCTACCGCGTTGGTGGTGCGCGCGCCGCCCAGCGTGAGTTCGATATTGCCGCTGAAATTACAGGCGGGTAGCGCCCAAAATTCCCTGCTGCCCTGATTGCTGCGCATCCACGATTCGACCTGGCAGGCCTTGGCATCCACCGTGCGGGCATCGTCGGTGATCATGGGCCGCGCGGCGTACAAACACGGCGCCAGGGGAGTGGTCAGTGCGGCGAACAACGAGACCGCGATTTTGATGCGCGGCTTATTTGCGCTGCGCATTCAGGTACCGAAGGCGTTCGGATACGTTCTTCAGCAATTCCAGCCCGAATGCAGGATTGCTTTTGATCAATTGGGTAAAGGTGGCGCGGTCAATGGCGAGCAGCGTGCAATCACTGGTGGCCGTGGCAGACGCGGCGCGCGGCGCGTCATCCACCAGCGACATTTCGCCAAAAATACCGCCCACGCCGATGTTCTCGACCACTTTGCCTTTTATGGCTATGGACACACTGCCCTCGCGCACCACATACATGTAGGTGCCGGTGCCGCCTTCAACCAGCACCACGCGATCCTTGGGAAAGCGGCTGCGTGCGTTGGCGGGCAGGGTGGCCTCGATGGATTTGAGCAGCCTGTCGTCGATCACGCGGCTGGTGTTGGCGGCGGCCTCACTGCCTCCGACGCCGCCACGCATGCGAAGAATCGACAGCGCCAGCCGCAGCCGTGCGAGCATCATGCGCATCAGCATCAGCGCGAAGTCAGGTTGCCGTCGCAGGGCATCAAAAAACTGTTCGCGCGCGAGGCCGATCAAGATGCAATCCGTCCGTGCGGTGGCGGTGGCGGCGCGCAGTGTGCCGACTATCGTGGACATCTCCCCGATGATCTCGCCGGTGCGGCTGATGTCTATGCTCTTGCCGTTTAGTGACAGCGCAACTTCTCCGACGGCGATAAAATAAACTTTGTCGCCGGGCGTGTGCTCGACAAATAACGTGGTGCCCTTGGTCGCCTTTACCGGCGTGCCGCACGCCTGGAAAAACGCCCGCGCGACCGCCGAGTCGTAGACAAGTTTTTTTTCCGGTTCAGTGACAAAATCAAGGTCTTCCATGCGCTAATCCTGTTGATGATTCCCGCGGCCGTGCATGGTGGATGCAGGTCAGGCTACCGCCAATCGGACCGAGCGGCAATGCTCTATTTTAGTGCGCAGATAGCGCGCCGCAAAGTCAATATCGTTTTCGGTGTTGAATCGTCCGAGCGTGATGCGCATGACCATCGCACTGGTGTCGCCGCCCAGCGCGGCGATGACATGCGAGGCCTGCCCGCCGATACAGGCGGACGCCGACGAAATCGACACGGCCGTCAGATCAGTCAAGGGCACATCACAATTCGCTATGCTGATATTCAGATTGTGCGCGACGCGTTGCTCGAAGTCGCCATTCAGGCGCACGCCGCCGATGGCGCGCAGCACGTCCCACAGCCGGTCGCGCTGAGCGCGGATGCGCGGCACTTCGATGGCCATTTCGTCGCGCGCGATGCGAAAGCATTCGCCGAGGCCGACTATCTGGTGCGTGGGCAGTGTGCCGGAACGCAGGCCGTGTTCGTGTCCGCCGCCGTGCATCTGACAGTCGATGCGCACGTGCGGTGCGCGGCGCACATACAGCGCACCGATTCCCTTGGGACCATACGTTTTGTGCGCGGTGAGCGACATCAGATCGATAGGCAACGCCGCCAGATCAATCGGCAGTTTGCCGGTGGCCTGTGCGGCATCGACATGAAACAACACGCCGCGCGCGCGGCAGAGGGCGCCCAGCGCCGCCACGTCCTGAATCACGCCGATTTCATTGTTCACCAGCATGACCGACGCGAGCACGGTGTCGGTACGCAAGGCATTGCCAAATTTCTCCAGTGAAATCAATCCATCGGGCTCAGGGGCTAGCACGGTGGTTTCGAAGCCCTGCGATTCCAGCCAATGGAGCGTGTCGAGCACGGCTTTGTGTTCGGTGGCTACAGTGACGAGATGCCTGCCGCGTTGGACGTTGGCGAACGCCGCGCCCTTGAGCGCAAGATTATTCGATTCGGTGGCGCCGGAAGTCCACACGATTTCAGCGGTGTCGGCGTTGACGAGGGCGGCCACTTGCTCGCGCGCAAGCTCGACGGCGCGCGACGCGGCCTGGCCGTAAGCATGCGTGCCGCTCGCGGGATTGCCGAATTGCTGTCTGAGATACGGCAGCATGGCATCCACCACGCGCGGATCAACCGGGGTGGTGGCGGCATTGTCGAGGTAGATTGGTTGATCACTCATAGGGCGGGCTTGGCTGAAAAGGCGAATGTGGCAGATAAGGCAGATATGGCAGATTCGGCAGATGCGTTATTCCACTTTGATGTTGCCGGCTTTGATTACCTTGGCCCACTTGGCCAATTCATCGCGCACCAGTGCGGTGAATTGTTCCGGCGTGCTGGTTTTGGCCTCGGCACCGAGCTGCACGAAACGCTCGCGGATATCGGGCAGCGCCTGAATGCGCGTAATTTCTTTGTGCAGGCGTGCCAGTATGTCTTTGGGCGTTGCGGCGGGGGCGACCAAACCATACCAGATGCCCATCGCGGCGCCCGGAAAACCGGCTTCGGCGATGGTGGGCAGATCGGGAATGGCGGGAACGCGCTGATCCCCCGTGGTGGCCAACAGTTTGACCTTGCCGCTTTGCATCAGCGGCACCACCGGCGGCACACCGGTAAACACGATGCTGATTTGCCCGCCGAGCAGATCCGTGATGGCCTCGGCATTGCCCTTGTACGGCACATGCACGATGCTGGTGCTGGTGA
The DNA here is from genome assembly GCA_002412495.1 of Betaproteobacteria bacterium UBA5216. Taxonomy (GTDB): domain Bacteria; phylum Pseudomonadota; class Gammaproteobacteria; order Burkholderiales; family SG8-41; genus UBA5216. Next base: position 31,095 of record DHVE01000147.1, on the reverse strand, counting down.
CCTGCTTGAACAATTCGCCCGCAAGATGCGGGCTGGTGCCAACGCCCGGCGTGCCATAGTTCAGTTGGCCGGGACGCGATTTTGCGAGCGCGACCAGTTCCTTCAGCGTTTTTGACGGAATGGAAGGATGCACCGCGATCACCGCGGGGCCGGTGGCGATCAGCGAGATGTAGGCGAAATCGCGCAGGGGATCAAACGGTGTTTTGGGATATAGCAACGGGTTGGTGACCGACGGCCCGGTCGCGCCGATGGTCAGCGTGTGCCCGTCGGGGGGCGCCTTCGCAGCCATGTCCATGCCGATGGCGCCACCGGCGCCCGCGCGATTTTCCACGATCACCGGTTGCCCCAATCCTTCAGTGAGCTTCGGCGCGATCAGGCGTGCCATGATGTCGATGGTGCTGCCGGGGCCGTACATCACGATGATGCGCACCGGTTTCACGGGATACGATTGCGCGGCGGTGGTGGTCGCCGACAGCACCGCCAGTGTGCCCGCCGTCAATGCGATGAACGCCTTGATCCCGTTGAACGCTGAACGGCGCATCTCAGTGTTTTGCCGTTTGCGCCTGCGTCAGCGCCGCGATCACGCGCTGGCGCTTTTCTTCAACGTCCTTGGCAAAGCCGGGATACTTTTGTTCGATAAACCCGGTGGCAAGGCCCAGCTTTAGTAGCGCCACCGCGAATGTCGCGGCGAGATCATCCAGATCCGGACTCTTTTTGGCGAGTTCCATGGCCTCGATGGTTTCACCGTAGAGCTGTTGCAGCGCGTCCTTGGTTTCCTGATCCAGTAACATCATCGACATGGTGCGATCCAATCCGTGTGGCGTAAAAAACGAATTGTAACGCGGTGCGCGCACCTTGCGGCGGTTGCCATGACGGCCGGCCGCGTTCTGGGCCGCCGCAGGATCGGGCGTCACTCCGCCTTGATGCCGCCCTCGCGTATCACTTTTTGCCAGCGCGCGAGATCATTGCGAATCAGCGCCGCGAATTCCGCCGGCGTGGTGCCGCCAGGATCGAAGCCCTGCGTGGCAAGGCGCGCCCTGACGTCGGCCAATGCGAGCACCTTCACGGTTTCCTGCTGTACGCGTGTAATGATGTCGCGCGGCGTATTGGCGGGCGCAAGCAAGCCGTACCAGGTCGATACTTCAAAACCCGGATAGGTTTCCGCGACCGTGGGCACATCGGGCAGCGAGGCCGCGCGTTTCAAACTGCTGGCCGCCAGCGCGCGCAACCGGCCGGATTTCACAAAGGGCACCAGTCCCGCAAGGCTGCCGAAGGACATCGCGACCTGTCCACCGATGAGATCATTAAAGGAAGAGCCGGTGCCCTTGTATTGAATGATCAGCAAGTTCACGCGTGCGGTTTGCTTGAAAAGTTCCGCCGCCAAATGCGAGGGCGTGCCGATACCGGAAGCGGCGATGGTGAGTTCTCCCGGACGCGTGCGCGCCAGCGAGACAAGTTCCTTCACGGATTTCACCGGCAGCGACGGATGAATTACCAGCAGATTGGGTGTTGACCCCGCATAGGTGATGGGTGCGAGATCGCGTTCGACGTTAAACGGCATGCTGCGATACAACCAGGGGTTGGTGGTCAGCACATTGGTGGTGAGTAGCAGCGTGCGGCCGTCGGGCGCGGCCTTGACCACGGCCTCGGCGCCGATATTGCCATTACCGCCGGCGCGATTGTCGACGATGAATTGCTGGCCGAAATTTTCAGTGAAGCGCTGCGCCAGCGTGCGTGCGAAAATGTCCGAACCGCCGGCGGCGGCGAACGGCACGATGATACGCACCGGGCGCGAGGGATAGGATTGGGCGCAGACGGCCGCGCTTACGAATGTCAGCCCCGCGAGCAGCTTCATACGCGTATAGCGCATTTATTCTGGTTTCAGCCCGGCGATCTTCGCGATCTTCGCCCACTTGACGATTTCGGCCTCGATGAATTTTCCCCATTCGTCGGGCGTGCTGCCGACGGATTCGGAACCCATCTGATTCATCTTTGCCTTGAAGTCGGCCTGCTGCACTATGCGCACCACCTCTTTATTCACCTTGTCGATGATGGCGCGCGGCAGTTTTGCCGGCCCGAACATCCCGGTCCAGATCGACGCCTGATAGCCAGGCACGCCGGCTTCCGCGACGGTCGGAATATCGGGTAGGGTGGCGGAACGTTTCGAATCGCCGATGGCCAGCGCGCGCAAGCGGCCGCTCCTGACCTGGGGAATCGCGCCCACCGCGCCGACGATGCCCATTTGTACTTGTCCGCCGAGCAGATCGTTCATCATCGGCCCGGTGCCCTTGTATGGGATATGCTGAACCTGGGTACCGCTCATCGACTTGAACAGTTCCATCGGCAGTGCGGTGGCGTTGGAACTGGAGCCATAGTTGTATTTGGCGGGGTTGGCCTTAAGCAGCGCGATGAGTTCCTTGACGCTGGTGGCCGGCACCGACTGATGCGTTACCAGCAGCAGTTGCTGCACGGCGGTTTGCGTGATCGGCGCAAAGTCTTTCAGCGTGTCGTATGGCAGGCTCTTGCGCAGTGCCGGGTTAATGGCATGGCTGCTCGATACCAAAATCAATGTGTATCCGTCGGGCGCGGCCTTCGCCACGGTTTCGCTGCCGACGACGCCATCAACCGCAGGGCGGTTATCAACAACCACCGGCTGACCGAGGGTTTCGCTCAGTCGCTGCGCCACCATGCGCGCGAGTGTGTCGGTGCCGCCGCCGGGCGCGAACGGCACGATCAGGCGCACCGGCTTGGCTGGGTAGCCTAGTTCGGCCTGCGCCGCCGCCGTCGCGCTGCCCAGCGCCAGTATCAGCGCCGGAAAGGTTGAATGTAAGTAATTGTTTTTAATGTTCATTTTATTGGGCGTTATTGCCCCGCCAGCAGTTGGCCCAATTCGCACGCGGAGAATTTTTCAAGTTCAAGCACCGCGTCACGGATACGTTCGGCGCGCGGTCGCGAGATCGCCATCTCGGCGTTCTCCATGAACTTGGTGGCGATTTCTTCGCTCGTCAATGCGCGTTCGCCGGCGCCGCGATTGATTTTTTCCATGTGCACGAGGTCCTTGCCATCCTTGGTGGTGACGACGACACCGCCGGAGAAATATTTCGGGTATTGCGATTCGGGATCGGCGTCGTGCGATACTTTTTGTGCCAGGGCGAGTATCTCCTTGTCGTTCAACGCATCGGCTTCGAGTTCGGCGAAGCCGAATTTGCCGCGCACCAGGCACGCCGCCACCACGTACTGCACGCTGAATTTCGCCATGTAATCCGACACCGGCTTCCTGCGCATTTCCGCCGGCTCGCACACGTAATGAAAGGTGTCGGGATGCAGCAGCGCGCGCACTTTGACGATGTCAGCGGGCTTCACGTTGTGCTTGCGGCGGATCGCCAGCGCGGCATCGGAGCAGGCGTGCAGCAAGTGGCAGATCGGATACGGCTTGATTGCAACTTCATCGAGATACCATTTGTCGCCGAGCGCGCCCGTCATTGCGGGCAAATCCACTTCGGCGAGTTTGCCGCCGGTGTGCGACTGGAACAAGCCGTCCGGCCCTTCGTAAATGCGCCGCGTGCCGACGAAACCGCCGCGTGCCAGTGAAGCGGCCGTGATGCCACCGACGCCGGCCCAGCCCGGGTGCATGCGCTTGTTCCATGCGCCATCGGCGCGATGCTCCGATACCGCCGACGAGGTGCTGCCCGCCAGGCCCTGCGCGAGCGTCAGCTTCTGCGCATTGAGGTTGAACAGTTTTCCGGCCGCCAGCGCGCAGCCGAAATGCCCGGCGATGCCGGTGGTGTGATAGCCCCGGATGTGCATCAGGCCGTGCGCCGCGACACCAACACGCGTGGCGATTTCAACGCCGAGCGCGTAGGCGGTGAGCAGATCCTTGCCGGACGCATCGATGTGTTCACCCACGCCAAGCGAACACGGGAACGCACTGCCGGAGGGATGCACGATCGCGCCCGGATGCGTGTCGTCGTAATCGAGGCCGTGCGCCAGAATGCCGTTCAACAACACCGCGTCGCGCAGCGGTAATTTGACGCCCATGCCGATGACGGAATTCTTGCCGCCCTCGGCTATCCCCAGCAAACCCGACAACGCATGCTGCGCGAAATCAAAACGCGTCGCGGCAATCGCGGTGCCGACGACATCGAGCACGTGATACTTGGCGTTTTCGCGCGTGGCTTTCGGTATCGATTTGTAGGTCAGGTTGGCGGCGAACTCGGCAATGTGCTGCGAGATCGAAAGCGTTTGTGTGGGTGCTGCGTCAGCCTCTGAAGCAGCGGCGGGTGTGTGCAAGGGTTGTACGCTCATGGGAGTAACTCCGGTTTCCGCATTACAATCAAATTGCAATCAGACAGCGGGGACGCAACTCTACCTTGAGATGCCGGGCCGCATCAACTGCGCGAGAGGAGTATGCTGTATGAGCAACAATGCTCTAATGGATTGTTTTAAAAAGATAATTTATGGCCTTCTGTTGCTTGCCGTGCCTGCCGCTGCACAGTGGAAGCCGGAAAAGCCGGTCGAGTTCGTGATCGGTACGGGTACCGGAGGCGCTTTTGACAGCACCGCACGCGTGATTCAGCGCATCTGGAGAGACAGCGGCATAGTGACCGCCAATACCGTGGTATTGAATAAGCCGGGTGCGGGCCAGACGCTGGCACTGAATTATCTCAATCAGTTCGCGGGCGATGGCCATTATCTTTCGGTCGGCTCGGGCATCATGTTATCGAATCACCTTACCGGCAAGACCAAATACGCTTATAGCGATTTCACACCGCTGGCGTTGTTATTCAACGACGCCACCGTGTTTGCGGTGAATGCGAATTCACCCTTTCGCTCCGGTAGGGATTTGATCGAGCGCTTGCGTCAAGATCCCTATGGCCCCAGTTTCGCCGTGGGGAGCACATTGGGCAGCGCCACGCATATTGCGGCGGCGCTTGCGATAAAAGCGGTTGGAGGCGATGTGCGCAAGATGAAAGCCGTGGTGCTTAATTCTTCCGGCGACTCGGTCACGCAGGTGTTGGGTGGTCATATTGATGTCGTGACTTCCGCGGCCACGCTGGTTCTGCCGCATGCACAAGCCGGAAAGCTGCGCATGATAGGCGTGGCAGCCGCGCAGCGGATGAGCGGCGCACTGGCCGATGTGCCGACATGGAAAGAACAGGGCGTGGACGCCAATGTGCCCAACTGGCGCGCTATCATTGGGCCGCGCGGCATGAGCCCGGAGCAAATTGCCTACTGGGAACAGGTTTTCGCGCGCACGGTTAAAACCAGGGCGTGGCAGGCAGAAATGGAACGCAGTTTGTGGCAGGATATTTATGCTGGCAGCCGCGAAACCAGGAAGTTTCTCGATGGCGAAAACGCGGCGATGAAATTGATACTGAGTGAACTGGGTTTGGCCAAATAGTGGAAGAAAACGGCTTTTCAATGGCTGCGCTCCGTGGATTGGCGTAAAATTTAATTGGTTTTCATGGTTGTAAGAGCAGGAGCTCATTGATATGGATATGCCCGAAAAGTCCGTTCCCTCTAGTCAGGACACCGCGTTTAAAGTGGTTGATTGCGATGTCCATCCGTACGTGAAGGACGGCATCAGCAGTGTGTTTCCCTACATGCCCGACGCGTGGAAGCAGCGCTTTCTGCGCAAGCGCGCAACCGTGGGCGCCGAAGCGAGATCATTGAAGTATCTGCATCCCAATGGTCAGGTAAATCGCGAGGATGCGCGGCCGCCGTGTGGCGGCGTGTCAGGTTCCGACCCGCATTTTCTGGTGCAGGACTTGCTGGTCAAAAACCGCATCGAGCATGCGGTGTTGAACTGCCTGCAAACCGGCGCGCTGTGCAGCACGTTGGCAGGCACCGATGAATCCATCGTATTGTGTGCGGCGTTCAACGATTATCTGATCGACCAATGGCTGAAGGTGGACAACCGGCTGAAGTTCGCGATGTCGGTGCCGTCGCAGGATCCGCAGGCCGCCGCCGCCGAAATACGACGCATTGGCAAACATCCGCAGATCGTTGCGATTTCGCTGCCGCTGCTGAACATTTTAATGGGCAACCGTTACTGGTGGCCGATTTACGAAGCTGCGCAGGAAATGCAACTCCCGATCCTGGTGCACGTCACCGGGCCGGACAGCATTTTTTACGGACCGCCGATTGCCGCTGGCGGCATTCCCGATTCGTATGTCGAGCGCTACGTCACGCTCAATCAGGCGGGCGAGTCGAGCGTGAACAGCCTGGTGTTCAGCGGTGTGTTCGAGAAGTTTCCGAATCTGAAAGTCATTTTCGTGGAGTATGGATTTTTGTGGCTGCTGCCGCTGCTGTGGCGCATGGATCGTACCTGGCGGCAGTTGCGTCACGAAGTGCCGTGGGTGAAAAAGTCCCCCGTGGAGTATGTGCATAAACACATCCGTTTCAGTACGCAACCGATTGATGAGCCGGAAGACCCTAAAGACCTCGACAAGCTGATTGATTTGATGGGCTACGATCAGTTGTGCTTCAGCACGGATTACCCGCACTGGGATAACGACATGCCGGGACAATCGCTGCGCGGTCTGCCCAAGGCGGAGCGGCAGAAGATATTTTGGGGCAACGCGCTGACGACGTTCCGTATGCGATAGCGCGTCGGATTTTGGATTACCAAAGAATTCCCTTCCCCCTTGAAGGAGAGGGAACCGAGTGGATGAAATGGCAAGGTTGTCATCATGGCTGAAAAGAAACAACACACCGTAGGCAAGACCACCGACTTTCCCGTCGGAAAATTCAAGATCATCGACATCGGCGGTCGCGAAATCGGCATTGCGCAATTGAAAAACGGCGAGTTTCGCGCCGTGCGCAATGTGTGTCCGCACAAGGGCGCGCCGGTGTGCAAAGGCCCGATCGTCGGCACGCATTTGCCCAGCGCGGTGGGCGAACTGATTTACGGGCGCGACGGTGAAGTCCTCGCCTGTCCGTGGCATGGCTTTGAGTTCGATTTGCTCACCGGCGACGAGCTTATCCAGTCGGGCAAACCCACCAAACTCTTGATGTTTCCGGTTGCGGTTGAGAATGACAACGTCGTAGTGACCCTTTAGCCTGTCGGCCATGCCCGCATGGCGCACGGGCGGCCGTGCTACGCGGAATACATTTCACTGCGCTCGAGTTCTTGTACCGCTGACTTGCGCGCTAGTGGGGCTGTCATCCACCGCAGCCCTTGCGCAAGCAGACAAACCGTTCCCTACGCGCCCGATTCGCCTTGTCGTGCCACAGGCGCCGGGCGGCGCTACTGACATTCAGGCGCGGCTGATTGCCGACCGGCTGACGCGGTTGCTCGGGCAACAGGTCGTTGTCGATAATCGATCGGGCGGCGGCGCGGCGGGTATCGCGGCCTTTACCACTGTGATGAAAGCCGCACCAGACGGGCACACACTGCTCGCCGTGGTGCCCAGTTTTACCTTTGCGCCGGTACTCTACCGCAACTATCCGATAGATCCACTGCGCGACTTTGTGCCCGTATCGCTGGCGACTCGCGCGCCTTATCTGCTGGTCGTCAATGCAGGCAACCCATCGCGCTCGGTGCGAGAACTCATACAATTTGGCAGAGCGCAACCTGACAAGCTGACCTTCGGCGCGGGCAATACGGGCAGCGGCACGCATCTTGTTACGGCCTGGTTCATCGCCGCGGCAGGCATTCAGGCGACCTATGTGCCTTATCGCAGCACCGGCATGGCCACGCTGGACCTGACCTCGGGGCGGCTTTCCGCGACCTTTGCCAACGTGCTGAGCGCGGGGCCACTGGTCAAATCAGGCAAGCTCCATGTGCTTGGCATCAGCACCGCGCAGCGTTCGAAAACGCTACCCGAACTGCCGACTATCGCGGAGCAGGGTGTGCCTGGTTACAACGCGTCGACCTTTCATGGCTACGCGGTACCGGCGGCGACACCGACGGTGATCGTGAACACACTCTCCGCCGCATTGGCGAGGGCGGTGAAATCACCCGAGCTCGCGGACCGGATTGCCGAAGACGGCGGCGAGCCCGTGGGCAGCACGCCCGCGGCGTTTCGCCAGTTTATCGCTGGCGAGCTTCGGGTCTGGCGTGAAGTGGTCAGCACGAATGGTATCAAGGTGGAATGAGCATTTGCTGGCGCGTATCGCGCCGGCGCGTTACTTCTCTTCTGCGGGGGTAGATGTTGCTGGCCCCATGCCCCAAACCTGAATGATGGTTTCGCCATCTTTAGAACCGTCGTAGTGTATGCCCTTGGCGCGATGAATCACGTAGCTGCCGGCGGGCGCGGGCACGGTGCTGTCCGGATCATATTTTGTGCCGGTGCCCATCCACCACGTGCCGGAGATCACCACGAAAAAGCGGTCGTTTGGGTGAAAGTGCGGGCGGCTGAATTTGCCCGGATACCATTTGATGCGCGCGACGTAGGGCCCCGGCTTGCTCGGGTCGCCGAATAGAATAGCCTGCTCGTTGCTGCCGTTCGGATTTTTCACCCAGCGAATTTCCGAGGGCGGCGTGAAATCCACCCACTCGCGGTTGATGTCGGCGGCGTGGGTTTGCGTGAGCAGGGTGAGTAGCGCGATGCCCAGCATTTGCGTAAAACGTTTGATCATGATGCCTCCTTTTAGGGGGATGCTGGTGGTGATGGAAATTCTGTCGCGGTTAATCCGCCTTGATGCCGCCCTCGCGTATGACTTTACCCCAACGCGCGATGTCGGTTCTGACCTGCTCGGTGAATTCCGCCGGTGAGTTGCCGACGGGGATCATCGCAATCGTATTGAGCCGCTCACGCATGTCGGCCGTGGCCATGGCTTTCATGATGTCGCCGTGCAGGCGCGCGATGATGGGTTTGGGCGCGCTCGCTGGCGCGAACACGCCCTGAAAAGTGTCGGCTTCGAGGCCCTTGTAGCCCAGCTCTCCCGTTGAAGGCACATCCGGCAGCAGCGCCATGCGTTTGTCGGCGGTGACGGCGAGACCGCGCAACGTGCCGGCCTTCACCTGTGGCGCGAAGCTGGGGATCGACGCGAAACCGATCGGCACCTGATTGCCCAGCAGCGATTGAATCTGCGGCCCGGCGCCGTTGTAGGGGATGTGCCGCAGATCGATCTTGAACGCGAGACGAAACATTTCGCCCGACAGGTGTGGCGTGGTGCCCGCGCCGGGCGATGAATAATTGTGCTTGCCAGGCTGTGCGCGCACGAGGTCAATCAGTTCCTTCACGCTTTTCGCCGGATGCGAGGGATGCACCGCTACCATGTTGGGCGCGGTGCCCACGCAGGTGACCATCTGAAAGTCTTTCATCGCATCGTAGGGCGGGTTGGCATACAGCGTGGGATTCACGGTGAACGCAGAGCTTGCGACCAGCAGCGTATAACCATCGCCTGCGGATTTGGCGGCGAGGCCGATGCCAATGTTCGCGCCTGCGCCGGGGCGATTATCGACGACCACGGTTTGCCCGAGGCTGTCGGTGAGCTTGGCCGCCAGTAGCCGCGCGATGACATCGGAGGCGCCGCCGGGCGCGAAGGGCACGATGATTCGTAGCGGCTTGATGGGGTACTGCTGCGCGGCGGCGGGCAAGGCGACGGCCGCGAACAACAGCACGGCGATGGGTGTTACTTTCATGCGACGGCTCCAAGGTGATGCGTATTGAATCGGAGGCGGTATGATATAGAAAATTGACCTGAACCCGTTTGAATAGCAATTTCCCGGAGAACCATTTTGAAACGACTGAATCGACGCATGTTTGCCGTGATGGCCGGCGCCCTGTTGCCGGGTTTGTGTGTAGTGCAGAGCTTGCAGGCGCAGCAGTGGCCGGCGAAGCCCGTGCGCATTATCGTGCCGTTTCCGCCGGGGCAGGCGGCGGACATCATCACGCGCGCCATAGGCGAGCGGCTGTCGCCCGCGCTGGGACAACAGGTGATCGTGGATAACCGCCCCGGTGCGGGTGCCGCGCTTGGCACGGAACTCGCGGCCAAGGCCGCGCCAGATGGCTACACCCTGCTTGCCGGCGGGAGCGCAGCGCTGGCGATCAATCCGCATCTGTATCCCAAGATCGGCTACGACACGATGCGCGATTTTGCACCGGTGTCGCATTTGGTATCGATACCGATGGTGTTCGTGGTGACGCCTTCGCTGCCGGCGAAAAACGTGCAGGAGTTCATTCGCCTAGCGAAACAAAAACCGGGCGAGATGAATTACGGTTCGTCGGGCAGCGGCAGCACTTCGCATCTGGTGAGCGCGGTGTTTGCCTCGCAAGCGGGCATTGCGCTTACGCATGTGCCGTACAAAGGCTCGGTGCAGGCGCTGACGGATTTGATGGCGGGGCAGGTGATGCTGGTGGCCGACACCGTGCCGGTGACGCTGACGCTGGTGAACGCCGGTAAGCTGCGCGCGATAGGTGTATCCACCGCGAAGCGCATTCCGCACATGCCGAACCTGCCGACGCTGGACGAGCAGGGCCTCAAGGGGTACGACCTGCAAACCTGGACCAGCATCGTCGCGCCCGCCGCGACGCCCGCGCCGATACTCGACCGCGTGAGCGCCGAAGTGATGAAAATCATCGCGACGCCCGAGGTGAACAAACGCCTGACCGACATGGGTTTTGTGCCGGTGGGCAACACGCGTGAACAATTCGGCGCGTTCCTGAAGCGTGAACACGCGGCTTGGCAAAAAGCGGTGCAGGTCTCGGGAGCGAAGGTCGATTGAGCGGGAGCCGCGTGATGCAGTGGTGGGGTGGTTGCATCCCGGTTAATGAAAATCCCGCGACGCCGTCGCCAGCGTGCCGAGCAGCCGCGTGTGATCGGTGAGCCGGTGCGCGATGAGATGAATCACATCGCCTTCGCGTTGCAGCTTGCCTTCGACGCCCATCAGCCGCGAACCGAGCAACTCGCGGCGTTGCCGTTCAACCAGCTTGCTCCACACCACCACGTTGACGTAACCGGTTTCATCTTCAAGCGTGACGAACACCACGCCGCTGGCGGTGCCAGGGCGTTGACGGCAGGTGACGATGCCCGAGGCGCGCACGTGGTCGCCATCGGCCCGTTTCATGAGTTCCGTGGCGGTAACGTGTTTCATGCTCTGCAAACGCGGGCGCAGCAGCGCCAGCGGATGACGCCCGAGCGTGAGGCCAGTGCTGCGGTAATCGGCAACGATGTCTTGACCTTCGCTGGGCGCGGACAGTTGCGGCGGCCCTTCCCGGATGGGGGCATCCTGTAGCAGTAGCGTCCGGGGTTGCACGCCGGCGGCGAGCCAGTGCGCGCTGCGGCGATGGCCCGCGAGGGTGGCTAACGCGCCAGCGGCGGCGAGGCGTTGCAGATCGGCCTGATTGAGTGCTGCGCGCCTTGCGAATTCTTCGGTATCTTTAAATACATGCAATGATTTTTCGAGGGCGATGCGCTCGCCCGCGGTCCGTGCCAGCCCGCTCACCATGCACAGCCCCAGCCGCACCGTGTTTGCCAATGGCAGCGCGCATTCCCAATCGCTGGCAGTGACATCCACCGGCAACACTTCAACACCATGGCGTTGCGCGTCCTGCACGAGTTGCGAAGCCGAGTAAAAACCCATCGGCTGGCTGTTGAGTAGCGCAGCGAGAAACGCCGCCGGTTCGTAATGCTTGAGCCACGCCGACACATAAGCGAGCAAGGCAAAACTTGCCGAGTGTGACTCCGGAAAACCGTATTCGCCAAAGCCGCAAATCTGCTGATAAATCTGCTCGGCGAATTCACGCGTGTAACCGCGATCACTCATGCCCTGAATCAGACGCGGGTGAAAATGTTCGAGGCCGCCTTTTTTCTTCCACGCCGCCATGGAGCGGCGCAGTTGATCGGCTTCACCCGGCGTGAAACCGGCGGCGACGATGGCGAGTTGCATCACCTGCTCCTGAAAAATCGGCACGCCGAGCGTGCGTTCCAGCACGGCGCGCACGGCGTCGGACGGATAGGAAACCGGCTCCAGCCCCTGCCGGCGCCGCAGATACGGATGCACCATGCCGCCTTGTATCGGGCCGGGCCGCACGATGGCAACCTCGATCACCAGATCGTAAAACTTTGCAGGCCGCAAGCGCGGCAGCATGGTCATCTGCGCGCGCGATTCGATCTGGAACACGCCGATGGTGTCGGCGCGCTGGATCATTTCATACACCTTGGGATCGTCGCCGCGGTCGAGTATGGTTTGCATGGTGAGCGGTGTGCCGCTTGTGTTGTTCACCATATCCAACGTGCGGCGTATCGCGGAGAGCATGCCGAGTGCCAGCACATCCACTTTAAGCAAACCCAGCGCTTCGAGATCATCCTTGTCCCATTGAATGACCGAACGTTCCGGCATGGCGGCATTTTCAATAGGCACCACACGCCCCAGCGGTCCTTGCGAAATAATGAAACCGCCGACGTGCTGCGACAAATGACGCGGAAAACCGATAATCAAATCTATCAATAAAAACAACAGCTTATTGATATGTGCTTCGGGGTCGAGGCCGGCTTCGCGCATGCGCTCGGGAATCACTTTTCTGCCGTCCCACCAGCTCATTGAACGCGCGAGCCGGTCGATCTGCCCGCTTTCAAACCCCAGCGCACGCCCCACGTCGCGCAGCGCACTTTTGGAGCGATAGGTGATCACCGTCGCGGCCAGTGCGGCCCGGTCGCGGCCGTATTTGTTGTAGATGTACTGGATGACTTCTTCGCGCCGCTGATGCTCGAAATCGACATCGATATCGGGCGGCTCGTCGCGCTCGCGCGAGACAAAACGCTCGAACAGCATGCTCATGCGAGCGGGATCCACCTCGGTGATGCCCAGCGCGTAACACACCGCCGAATTCGCCGCCGAGCCGCGCCCCTGACACAGAATGTTTTGCGCGCGCGCGAATTTCACTACATCGTACACCGTCAACACAAAGTGTTCGTACTGCAACTCGGCGAGCAGTTGCAGCTCATGTTCGATTTGTTGGATGACATGCGCGGGCGTGCCGCGTGGATAACGTTTCGTCAAGCCTTCGAACGTGATGTCACGCAGGTATTCGCTCGCCGTCTTGCCCGGCGGCACGAGTTCTTCCGGGTATTCATAACGCAACACATCCAGTGAAAAATCACACAGGGCGGCGATTCGCACGGATTCCGCTAGCAACCCGGGCGGATACGTTTTCGAAAGCACAAGGCGCGTGCGCAAATGACATTCGGCATTCGGGTGCAGTGCATGCCCTGCTTTCGCAACCGTGACGCCGAGACGTATCGCGGTGAGTGTGTCGTGCAGCGGCTTGCGCGAGCGCACGTGCATGTGCACATCGCCCGCGGCCACCAAAGGCAAGCCCGTTTGCGCGGATAGTTCACGCAGCGTATCGAGTTGCGCGTGATCGTTCGCGCCACACAGCAGTTCTACGGCGATCCACGCGCGTTGGGGGAAGCGGCGGGCGAGGAGAATGGCGTGTTCGGGCTGTGGTTGCGTGCCCGGTATCAGCAACACCAGACAATGATCCAGATTCAATTCCAGATCAGCGAGCGTCACCCGATAACTGCCCTTGTCCGCGCGCATGCGCGCGCGCGTAATCAGCGCCGAAATGTGCCCGTAACTTTCACGATTGGTCGCCAGCAACACCAGCTTCGGCCCGTTATCAATCTGAATTTCCGTGCCGATGATGAGCTTCAGGCCATGCTGCTTCGCGGCCCCATGCGCGCGCACCACGCCGGCGAGCGAACATTCATCCGTGATGGCGAGCGCGTCATAGCCCAGCGCCTGCGCGCGTGCGACCAACTCCTCCGCGTGCGAAGCGCCGCGCAGGAAGGTGAAGTTGCTGACACAGTGCAGTTCAGCGTAGGAGGGGAGGGCGGGCAAGGTTGATAAACTGAATTTAAACAAGCACTTGTTACTTTTTCGTGCAAAGAGGATAGCTGTATATAATTACAGCAAAAAGAAATCATACCTTAATCTCTTGCTGCGCGCAGCATCCCTGAGGCTAGGGAGGCGGTTCAGAGCGGCAAGAGACTTACGGCAACTTCTCAAGGCTGCGGTGGCGAAGGATGGTCGTATATTGGTCCGCGACAGAGGGGGCGAGGTGAGTGCCTCATCAAGAAGAAGCGAGGCATTAAGCCAACGGTACGCAGCTTCGAAGGAGGTGGGGCGTTGGAAGCTCAAGAAAGGTAATCGTGCCTGACTTATATTCCTGGTTTCAAACACGGTCTTTTGCGCCGCGCACAGTCTGGCGGCAATTGCGAGGAAATTGCGCGGCGATTGGCCTTGTTGCGACGCGCGGATACATTTCGGTTTATGCAAAAAGAGCGATGAAATTCCTGTATCCAGACCTGGCCCGGACCTTGCTCTGTTATCAATGCGTCGGGCTTGGTGCCATCATGGCGTATCACGCGTAGCCCATCGAAGCGACGCATGCGCTCGATTTTCTCGTTGGTCAACACGGGGAGCATCTGAGCCCAGCGGGGCGCGAGCGTAGTTGATTAGAATGGAAGCGCCGGTATTGGCGGAAACAGATTAAGGAAGAGTTAAGTCCATGACCCTCAATATCCCTTTGCCCCATAAGCGTGCGCGAGGCACCGAAACCGTGCGCAAGGACGCCGCCTGCTCTGCTTCGACACTATCAATTCTCAAGGAACATAAGTCACCATGAAACCATTGCTGTTCGCTACCATTGCTACTCTTGTGCTCGCCGGTTGCGCCGCCACCGGACCAGCAATCGAGTCCCAGCAGCTGGCAGTTATGCAAAAGGGCAAATCCACTTTGAATGATGTTGTGCGTCAATTCGGCAAGCCCAGTGTCAATTCGAAGAACATCGACGGCACCCGCACGGCGATTTACCTGCAACCGGGCGACGACGAGCCGGGCGCCATCGTATCGCTGGCGACCGTCATTGCGGGCGCCTCGGTCACCCGCCGGGAATCAGTGACTTTCGAATTTGATGAGAAAGATGTGCTCATGGAGTACCGTTGGAAGCGGGCCTCGTCTTCCGCTGTCCAGCCGGTCGCGGATGCCACCCCTGCATCGGCCGCTGCCATGCATCCTGCACAGTCTGGCGCGGTCGGAGCGACACCGCGTCCCGCCGTGGCGCCAACCATATTGAGACGGCGTAACGACGGCTTGCCCGGTTGGCTGCCTCGCGGTAACGACGACCCTCGGGATCCATTTAAGTAGCAACCCGTTTCAGTCAGTCCAGTCGAACCCGTAGGCGCGCATGCTGAAGGTTTCGCAGACTATGGTTGTATGCAGCCGCGTCGCAGTGCTGCCCGGAATTCCTGCGCCAAGCGCGATGGGACTGCCTGTCGAATCAACGCCAATCGTGCCGATCAGTTCAGGCATGGCAAGACACTTACCGCACGGTCGGGCAAGGGCACGCCGCGCAAGGTGTGCAGGTGATCGTCATCCCAGGATGCGCCTCCCGTAGTCCATTCATTGAGACGTGGCGTGGCACCGATTGATACTCAGTGCCGTGGTGCGTTACATTTGCTGCGGGCGCGGTATATTCTGCGCGGATACCCGGGAGGAGAACAAGAATGAGCAAGGACATACGCGAGGCGGACGTGCCTGATGCCGGCGTCGGAGCGGGTAGCCGCAGGCGCTTTCTGGCGCGCGGCGCCGCGCTGGCCGGCGGCGCGATCGGCGCTGGGGCGGCAGGCGCGCAGACGGCTGACAACACGCCGCCGAACGTGCCGGCATGGATGAAACAAGAGGGGCAGCCGTTATCGAAGGATCCGTACGGGTTGCCGTCCCCGTTTGAAAAGCATGTAATCCGGCAGGGCCGCGGTGACCAAGTGATGCCCGGTGCCGGCTCTCTGCAGTCGCCGCTGCAGCACCTGCGCGGCATGATCACGCCGAACGGACTCGTGTTCGAGCGCTCGCACGCGGGCGTGCCGGACATTGATCCCGCGCAGCACCGGCTGATGGTGCACGGCCTCGTGAAGCGCCCGATGATCTACACGATGGACGATCTTGTGCGCTTTCCCTCCGTATCGCGCATCCATTTCCTCGAGTGCTCGGGCAACGGCTCGCGCGAACTGCGGTCGCCCTTCGGCAAGAGTGTGCAGATCAGCCACGGGCTCGTGTCGTGCTGCGAATGGACGGGCGTGTTGCTATCGACCGTGCTTGAGGAGGCCGGCGTTGATCCGCGTGGCAAGTGGGTGCTGGCCGAAGGCGCCGACGCCGCCGGCATGTCGCGTAGCGTGCCGATGGAAAAATGCCTGGAGGACGCGATGCTCGTCTACGCGCAGAACGGCGAGCGGCTGCGGCCGCAGCAGGGGTATCCGCTGCGGTTGTTCCTGCCGGGTTGGGAGGGCAACATCAGCGTGAAGTGGTTGCGCCGCCTCAAGGTCGCGGCCGAGCCGTTCATGACGCGCGAGGAAACATCCAAATACACGGACCCGATGCCCGATGGCACTGCGCGCCAGTTTACCCTCTTGATGGACGCCAAGTCGGTGATCACCTATCCGGCGGCGGATCACCGGCTGAGGCAGAAGGGCTTTCACGAGATATCCGGCATTGCGTGGTCGGGGCGCGGCCGCATCAAGCGCGTCGACGTCTCGGTCGATGCGGGACGTACGTGGCGCCAGGCCGCGCTGCAGGAGCCGGTGCTCGACCGCGCGGTCGTGCGCTTCCGGCTGCCGTGGCAGTGGGACGGCGGGGAGGCGGTGTTGCAGAGCCGCGCAATGGACGAGTCGGGCTACGTGCAGCCAACGCGGGCGCAGCTGATCGCCGAGCGCGGCATGAATTTCGGCTACCACAACAACATGATCCAGAGCTGGAAGGTCGGGTCTGGCGGGGAGGTGACCAATGTCCATGCTTGAACTTAGAACGGGCGTCGCGCTGGTGCTGCTGCTCGCGCTTCCGGCCGCCGCGCAGACCTACGGCTTTGGCCGGCCCGCGACCGAGCGTGAAATCGCCGGCTGGAACATCGACGTCAGTCCGGACGGTGCGGGGCTTCCCAACGGCAGTGGCAACGTCGCCCAAGGGAAGCAGGTCTACGACAAGTCCTGCGCCACCTGCCATGGTGCCAAGGGCGAGGGCAAGCCTGCCGACCGGTTGGTGGGCGGGCAGGGTACGCTCAAGTCCGACCGTGCGGTCCGGACGATCGGCAGCTACTGGCCGTTCGCGACGACCATCTACGACTATGTGTACCGCGCGATGCCCTACAACGCGCCGCAGACGCTGACGCCGGATGAGGTCTACGCGGTGACCGCCTATCTGCTGCATCTGAACGGCATTGTCGGCGCGGACGCAGTCATGAACGCGCAGACGCTGCCGAAAATCCGCATGCCCAACCGCGACGGGTTCGTGCCGGATGCGCGGCCCGACACCGCCAATGTGCCGTGCCGCGTCGATTGCCGATGAGGGGCGCCCGGCTGAACGGCCAGGCATGACGGTGCGAGGCCCGATCCCTATGCTCGGCGCTTGGCGCATGAATGAGGGCGATTTCATGAAGCTGGGCATTTGGTGAAAAAGCAGTTTGGATACCGCCACAAGTGGATGCCTGGCGATTTGATCATGTGGGATAACATTTCCACCCAGCACAATGCCATGCCGGATTACAAGCTGCCACAGCTGCGTTTGATGAAGCGGGTGACCGTGACCCGTAGTCCACGTCAATTCGCACAAGCGTGATTAGCGCGTTATGCCTGCCCGGCGGCGCGCACAGGTGGCACACATGGCTCGCATAATGATCGGGTGGCGTTTGGGCGATCAAACGCTGATCTTGTCAGCGGACACGGCGGTGCGCCATGTGCCATCGCGAGCATTGGCATTCCGTGGCAAGCAAATAGTTATCGAAAATTGGGTGAGCGGGCTGTTACGTTTTTGGACGGGGCGAGTGGCAGTTGAAGCGAATAAGTCTCGCATTGACCCCGCGGCGGGTGGGAGATACATTGAGGCCTACGCAAACCCAGTGTCCGGATTTCTTATATTTCCCCATGCGAAACCGATTGCGCGCCTTGTTTATCCTGTCCGCGCTGTGTTCCACCGGCGTGACACACGCGCAGGATTTTCCGGTCAAACCCATCCGTATCTACGCCAATCAGCCCGGCGGCATATTCGATTTCATGGCGCGCATTTTCGCGCAAGGGCCGGGCGGCCCTTTGGGCCAGCCGCTTATCGTCGATAACCGGCCGGGCAATATTATCCCGGCTGAAATCGTGGCGAAAGCGCCGCCCGATGGCTACTCGGTGCTGTCGCACGGCGGCGCGCTGGCGATGGGCGCGCTGATGCAAAAAATGCCGTACGATCCGCTCAAGGACTTTGCCGCGATCTCGTGGACCGCCAGCGCGCCATTGGTGGTGACGGTACATCCTTCAGTGCCGGTCAAGTCCGTCAAGGAGTTGATTGCGCTCGCCAAGGCGCGGCCCGGTGCGCTCAACTACGCTTCCACCGCCACCGGCAGTACGCCGCATTTAGCCACCGAACTCTTCAAACACATGGCTGGCGTAAAGATCACCCACATTCCGTACAAGGGCGCGGGCGCGGCGATGATCGATATGATCAGCGGCCAGGTACAACTTATTTTTGCCGTCCCCAATGCGGTGGTGGAGCACGCCAAAAGCGGTCGCCTGCGCACGCTTGCCGTCACCAGCGCCGAGCCTTCCCCCTTGTTGCCTGGCCTGCCCACCGTGGCCGCATCAGGCTTGCCGGGTTACGAATCGGTGGGCATTTACGGCATGTTCACCACGGCACGCACATCCGATGCGATCATCCGCAGACTGCATCGCGAATTCGTGCGCGTGCTCGCTACCGACGAGGCGGCAAAACGCCTGCGCGGCAACGCGCTGGAAGTGGTTGCCAGCACGCCGGAGCAATTCGAGGCGAAATTCAGAGCGGAATCCGCGCGCATGGCGCAAGTGATTCAGGCAGCCGGCATACGCATGGAGTAGCGTTTACAGGTTCCGACATCAGGATCATGGCATCGCCATCCTGACACAGGACGAACGGCCACCGTCGGCGGGAATCACCGCGCCAGTGATGCTGCGCGATTCATTCGACGCCAGAAACAATGCAACCGCCGCAATATCCTCGGACTCCGCGACCGAGAACGGATACAGCTTGCGATTCGCCGCATTGCGCGCCTGTACTTCCGGTGGGGGCTTGGCGGCCTTGGAGTCCTTGTTCTCCCAGCGCGCGATGGATCTTTCGGTGCGCACCGTGGCCGGTGCGATCGCGTTGGCACGTATGCCGTCTTTCATGTATTCGGTTGCGAGCGTGCGCGTAAACGAAACGATGCCGCCCTTTGCCGCGGCGTACACCGGCTTTTCTTGTCCAATCAGCGCGAGCCACGTGCTGAAATTGATGATCGAACCGCCGCCGCTCGCAATCATGTGCGGAATGCCATGGCGGCAACACAAGAACGGATGCCGCAAATTGAGCGCGATGGTGCGTTCAAACACGCCCAGATCCATCTTGTGCACGGGCACATCCTCTACCAGGGAACCACCGGCGCAATTCATCAGAATATCCAGCCGGCCATAACGCGCCGCCGCGGCGTCTATGGCGCGCTTGACGGATTCGTCCTGCGTGACATCGGTTTCATAGTAAATGGCCTCGCCGCCCGCATCGCGTATCTGTTTTTCCGTGGCGCGGCCCAACTCGGTGTTGATTTCGGCCAGCGCCACTTTCGCGCCTTCGCGCGCAAATGCCAGCGCAGTTGCCTTGGCGATGCCTGCGCCCGCCCCGGTAATGAATGCTACTTTCTCTGGTAATCTGCTCATAAAGTTATCCTTTAAAAACAATTATTTACATTCTAACGGATTTTCTGCGCGGCGCCTTGCCCGCCGCTTGCACTTTGACCTTTGCCCAATTTTCATAATGCGTGACCAATCGCGTGATGTCGTCGTGCGGCTTGCCCAATTGTGCGGCAAGGCCATAGAGCTGCCTGGTTTTTCCGCCAACCCACATCGTAACCCCTCGGCGATCCGCTTCCTGATTCATCAGGGACAATTCCCGATAGGCATCGGCAATACGCTTGCCATGACAGAAACGGCGCGATACCACTTGCCGCGGCACAATTTCGGCGCTCGCTGCGTTGCGGCCGCTGCCATTGCTGAAAATCTGAAGCATGGCATCAGGCGTCAACCCGGCCTTGACGCCCGTAACGTATACCTCGCACGCAACCGCCAGCAGGGTTGATGCCAAAGAGCCATTAATCTGCTGCATTAACTGCGCGGCCCCCGGCTGTTTACCCATGTAGAACACCCGTTTGCCGATCACTTCCAACGCAGGTCTTGCCAACGCAAAGGCGGCTTCCGGTCCAGACACAATAACCGTTAGTTTCCCCTGTTTGCCATCCCGCAAGGTGCCTGTGAGCGGCGCATCCAGGTAATCCACGCCGCGCCGTTTCAGATCGGTACTCAGTGACGCGGATGCCACCGAAGCAATATTGCACAGGTTCACGATGATCCGCGCCGACGTGCCGGTACGGGTGCGCAGCCAATCGGCAACCATCGCATCCGGCGCAACGTTCGCGGGCATGCGTAGCAACGAGCAAGGATGGGGGCTCGTATGCAAGCGCGCCGACAGCGCGGGATACCAGCGCGCCTCGCACAACAGCACAAGTTCGCCGCGCTTCATCGCCGGCTCCGTTTCTTCGCGGCCTTGCCACGCACTTGGACGCCCGCCCACGGTTCGAAATAGGTAATCAGCGCGCTGCTATCCTTGTCCGTGCCGCCCTGCGATATCGCATACGCCCACGCTTGGCGTACGGACTGCAAGATCCAGGTCGGAACACCCAGGTTGTCCGCTTCTTCCAGACACAGCGTCGTGTCTTTGGCGGAGATGGCCATGCGCGCCCCGAAGTCAAAGGTGCGCGGCAGAATGGCGCGGGGAAAGCGATTCCGGGTAGTACTGCTGCTTGCTTCGCCAGCATTAATGACCTCCAGCATGATTTCGGGATCCAGCCCCGCCTTCACCCCCAAGATGAACGCTTCACACGATGCGGCATGTGCGGTAGCGCCAAACATATTGTTAAGCAGCTTCATGGTCTGTGCCTGTCCCACCTTGGCGCCGATATACACCACGACATTGCCCAGTTTTTTCAACACCGGTTCGGCAAGCCGATAGGCGGCGCGTGGCCCCGATGTCATGATCGTCAGTTGGCCATGTTCCGCCGCGTCCTTAACGCCGCCGCCCGTGATGGGCGAATCCAGCCATGTGATGCCATGCGGCTTTAACGCAGCGGCCATCTCGCGTGCAAAAGCCGAACCGGTGGACGATAGGTCAACAAGCGTTTTGATCTTGCGGCCTTCACGCAAACCGTTTTTTCCTAATGCGACGGCCTTGATCGCATCAAGCGACGCGAGACAGGTGAAGACCAGGCTTGCCTCCGAAGCGATGGCCTTCGGCGACGCCGCGGCACGTGCGCCGCAGGCCACAACCGCTGCTACCGCGCGCGGGTTGATGTCGTGGACCAGCAACGGTACGCCCTGACGCACGAGGTGCCGCGCCATGGGCCCGCCCATCAGCCCTAAACCGATGAACCCAACCGTAGGTGGTTTAACAACTGCCGCGCGGCGCATGGCGCACTCCGTCGTTTCGCTGGTCAATCGCAAAGCATACTACGTGGCGCGCGAATGGGTGTGCCGGCATATCCATGCTTTCCACGATGTGATGCGTGCTGCGTGTGAATCGGCGGTTTCGCGTCAGCATGTCATACTAAGCATTTGGGCAAGCACGGTTCGGACCGTGTGGTAAACGTCGAGTGGGAGTGCCGACGATGACAGCTACTGTGTGTGGCGCACGTAATGTTGTGTGTTTATTGGAAGTCTCAACCCTTTGGGCCGGCGTGGCGCGCTGGCGATACGCCGGCGCCGTCAGCGCCATTGTCGCTCGCATGCGCGTGCATCACGTCCTGTCATTATTATTCGTGTTTGGCTCGTGGGCGCTTGTCCACTTGGCATACGCGCAAGGCATGGATGCAGCGCAAGCCTATCCATCCAAACCGGTACGCATCATCGTGCCCTTTCCGCCCGGCGGCAGCAACGATATTGTCGGGCGGTTTGTCGCTAACAAACTGACCACGCGCCTGAAGCGCCAGTTCGTTATCGACAACCGTGGCGGCGCGGATTCCATTATTGGCAGCGCGCTTGCGGCGGGCGCGGCCCCCGATGGCTATACCTTGCTGATCGCTTCGGTAACCTACACCATGGTACCGTCCACTGGCCGCAAGCTGCCGTACGACCCGGTCAAATCGCTGGCACCCGTTGCACTGATCGGTACTGGCCCCAATCTTTTTGCGACCTGGCCTGGACTGCCGGTTCACTCGATCAAGGATTTGATCGCAATGGCCAAGGCCAAGCCGGGACAGTTGCGCTACGCTTCTTCGAGTACGGGTGGCAATCATCATTTCGCGGCCGAACTGTTCAAGCTGATGGCGGGCGTGAATATCATGCAGGTGCCTTACAAGGGCGGCGGGCCGGCGATGATCGACGTCATGGCGGGCAACGTGGAGATTGCCGTGGCGACGCTGATCTCGGCGATCCCGCATGTGCGCACGCAACGGCTTCGCGCGCTGGGTGTTAGCAGTCTCAAGCGTTCATCGATCATACCCGAGGTACCCACCGTGCATGAGGCGGGCGTGCCGGGATACGAAGGCAGCATTTGGTGGGGCATACTCGGTCCGGCCGGCATGCCCGCCAGCATCGTTAACAAACTGAATGCCGAGGTCGGCGCAATCCTGCGCGAGCCAGACACCATCAAATCACTGGAAGCGCAGGCGGCGGAGCCCACCATCGCAACACCGGAGGAATTTCGCGCGCATATCGCCGCCAACCTGGCGAAATGGCGCAAGGTGGCACGAGAATCAGGCATCGACAAGCTGGCGCTCGATTGATGGCCACTTGGGATAGACACGACAGTGACAACAACGCTCATGGAGACGAGACGCGGATCATGCTAAAAATCGATGTGGTAAGCCCGGTGGGGCTGGATGCCGTCAAGCGCAGCAGCAGCGCACCGCGGCTGGAAACGCTGAATGGCCGTACCATCGGCGAAGTCTGGAATGGCGTGTTCAAGGGGGATCTGACATTTCCCGTTATCCGCAAGCTGCTGCAACAGCGGTTTCCGTCCATCAAGATCGTGCCGTACACCGAGTTTCCGCATACCACTGGCAGCGATCACCCCGCGCAGCAACGAGAGCGCGCTCGGCTGATTGCGGATCTGGCCAGAGAGAAGGGGTGCCACGCGGTCATTTCCGGCAACGGCGCCTGAGGGGTTTGCGCTCCGGCCGCGGCGCGGCCGGCCATAGAAGCCGAGAAGGCGGGTATTCCGAGCGTGGTTATCACGACCACTGGCTTTTCCGTGCTGGCACGCCTGACCGGCAAATCCGGTGGCGTGGAGAGTCTCAACGTTGCCGAGTATCCCGGTCCACTCGGAATACACGATGTGAATACGATGAGCAAAAACATCGAGTCAACATTGCTCGACAAAATCGTGGATGGGTTGACGTTGGACAGTGCTGAATCAGCCGCATCGGCACCGGCCGCAAATGCGCGTGCGACCGTTTTCACGGGCAGCGCTGACGAGATTCAACAGTATTTCGATGAGCGTGAATGGAGTGATGGCCTGCCTGTGGTGCCTCCGACGGCGGAACGGATCGAGGCTTTTCTGCGGTTTACGGATCGGGCGCCGGATGAGGTAATCGCGGTTTTGCAGTCCGCCAACTTGCAGGCAACACCCTGGAACATTGCCGCGAACGGCGTCATGGCGGGCTGCCGTCCAGAACACATGCCGTTGCTGATCGCCGCCGTGGAGGCGCTGGGCGAGGAAAAATGCAGCCTGAATAATATAGGCAGTTCGTCCGCGCTGGTGCCGTTTGTTTTGTTCAATGGGCCTATTGTTGATCAACTGGGCATCAAGGCAGGCGGACAACTCGCCTCCAGGCTGCCGAATGCCGTAATCGGCAGGGCGATAGGTCTCATCATCCGCAACATTGCAGGGTTTCGCCCGGGATCGACCTACATGGGCACCTTCGGTTACCCGCTGGCCTTTGCGCTGGCGGAAGACACCGGCCATGCCGACGGCAGTCCGTGGGAGCCGTTCCATGTGGAGCAGGGCTTTGATCGAGGTACCAGCACGGTCACGGTCGGCATCACCAGCAATTGGGGATCTTCGCCCGCGCCCTACGACCGGCCGGAACAGGATGGCGCCAGCATTACACTGAAAATGTTGTCCCAGGAGATCCTCAAGAAAACGCGCATTTACAATTTTCCCGGCAGCGGGCCGCATGCGGATACCGTGATGCTGACCGTGATGCTGTCGCCGCCGGTCGCCCGCACGCTGGCCGCGGCGGGCTACAGCAAACAGCAGGTCAAGGAATACCTGTGCGAACACACCCGCATGAGTTTGCGTGAATTCGACTGGCTGTCGCGTTACACCAGTATTTCGGGCGTCATGGCGCGGGAGCGGGTTGCGGAAGGCGTTTTCCCTCCCGCTTTCGCAGGCAGCCCGGATGACATTATCAAAGTGCTGTCGGGGCCGGACATTATCAGCATCATTGTGTGTGGCGACCCGTACCGCAATCGCCTGATGGTGATGGAAGGCGGTCACACCAAGCCCACCACAAAAATCATCCAATTACCGCGGGACTGGAATCACTTGCAGCGGCGATAGCGCGCTCTGGGCGGTCTTCCCCCACGCGCGGTCTGCACGATCACCACACCGCCGGCCTCTCCAGGAAATTTGCTGTGGCTGCCATGGCGAATTATTTCGGCCAGCATTAAGCGGCGGGGAGTCGGTTGGTGCGGGCTTGCGAGGCAAATCATTAGCTTGAAATGTATAATCAAACGCTTGATCCCGTTGCTGTTTTTCATCTCGCCGCACGAGATTTTTCGCAAACGATAATCACCTTGATTCATGAAAAGAGGAAGCAAGCATGACAGACGTAAATGAAGATATCGGCAAGCTAAGCCACGTAGGCGACAATCTGCAGGGGCAACTGACCCGGCACTTTGAACAAAGCCCGCCGGATGTTTGGGCGATGCTTACCGCGCCGGAGAAATTCCAGTTGTGGCTTGCGCCGGGCACGATTGAACTGCGTCAGGGTGGCGCGGTGAAAATCAATTTCACTGACAGCGGTACGGTGATCGACAGCAAGGTTTCCGCATACGAGGCGCGAAAGTTGCTGGAGTATTCCTGGGGCGGCCCCAATGATCCCGCGCGTCCGGTACGCTGGGCGCTCGCTCCCTCGGGTGGCGGCACTCAGCTCACGTTGACCGTGGGCGTGCCGCGGAACGAAGACATCGCACGCGCGTGCGCAGGCTGGGAAGCGCATCTGATGATGATGATGGCCGCGCTCGAAGGTGTGCCGATGAAGTTTCCGTTCGACCGTTTCAAGTCGACGCGCGAGGAATACAAAGCCCAACTCGCCAAGCTGGGCTAGTAGCGCCTACGCGCGCGCCCTGGCGGGTTCGCGTGCGTCATGCAGTTAGTAATGGGCAAGCGCACATGCCGATGCACACCCCGTGGGACTCACCCCCATTGTGGCGTACGAGCGTGTGCTACATTACAACGCTGATATCCGCGTGTCGCTTGCACCCCGCTGCGTGATCGTCGACCCGGTCGTGCACGAATCCGCCATCGCCTCTTCACATCCGTCTCCATGACCCTTCCGCCTTCTGACCCGCTGATACACCAGCTTGCCCGCTACACATCGAGCCTTGACTTCGATGCGTTGCCCGCGCACGTCGTACACGAATCCAAACGCAAATGGATCGATACCCTCGGTTGCGCACTCGGCGCGTTTGACGACGAGTCCTGCCGGCTGGCACGGGCCATTGCGGGGCGCGCAATCGGCAAACCCCCCGCGCGCGTGATGGGCTCGCTCGACGCCTCCACCCCGGAACTTGCCGCCTTTGCCAACGGCGTGCTGGTGCGTGCGCAGGATTTCAACGATTCCTATCTTGCCGGCTCCAGTTGCCACCCTAGCGACACCTTGCCCGCGGTGCTCGCCGCGGCGGAGTCTCGCGGCGCCAGCGGTCGCACGCTGATCGCCGCGACGGTGGCAGCCTATGAGACAGCCTGTAATTTTGCCGATGTGATGACGCGCGAGCAGGGATGGGACAACACCTTGTTCGACACCATCGGCTCCGCCACGGGCGCCGCACGGGTCTTTGGTCTGGATGCTTCAACTTGCGAACAGGCGATAGCGCTAGCGATCACGCCCAACCTTGCGTTGGCACAGACGCGACTGGGGGAACTGTCCATGTGGAAGGGCTGTGCCGCGGCCAATGCCGCGCGCAACGGCCTGTTCGCGGCCGAACTCGCGCACGAGGGCATCACCGGCCCGCAGAATGCGATCACCGGCCGTTGGGGGCTGGCGCGCGTGCTCGGGCCGTTTGCGTGGGTGCCGTTCGGCGGGATCGGTGATGCGCCGTACCGCATTGCCCAGACGCACCTCAAGTTTTTCCCCGCGGTGGTACATGCCCAAGCGCCGGTTGCGGCGGCGCTCAAGCTCGCGGGACGCGTGAACATGGATGCCATCCGCTCAATCACCATCGACAGTTACTGGGTCGCCAAACGCTATACCGACAGCGAGCGCGCGGCATCGCTGTGGAACCCGCAAACACGCGAGACCGCCGATCACAGCATTGTGTGGCTGGTTGCCGCGGTACTCGCCGACGGCAAGCTTGATGCGGCGAGTTTCGACGAGGCCCGTATCCGCGATCCGCGTCTGAAGGCGTTGATGGGCAAGATGACCGTCCGCGAGATACCCGAATTCACCGCCGCCTACCCGGCGCGTTGGCCCTGCCGCATCATGGTTGAAATGCAGGATGGCACGCGCATCGTCGAGGAAGTCGAGTATTTCAAGGGGCATTGCAAAAACCCGCTCAGCGACGCCGAAGTCGAAGAGAAATTCCGCACGCTCACTGCCAGCGTAATGTCGCGCGCGCGGGCCGATGCCATTATTGCGGCGCTATGGAAACTCGATGCCCTGGATAACGTCGCTCGACTCGTCGATCTGCTGAAGGTCGACCGGACATGAAACCATGAGGCGCGCGCGCTTTCGCCTTGTGCATGCGGTGATGGCGTGGTTCATGCTCGCCAGCCCGTATGCGATGGCGCAGCGTTTTCCCGGCAAGCCCATCCGCTTCATCGTTCCTTATGGCGTGGGCGGCAACGGCGATCTGGTGGCGCGTGTGTTGAGCCAGCGCCTGTCTGAATCGCTGGGTGTGCAGGTCGTCGTCGACAACCGGCCCGGCGCCGGCGGCAATGTGGGGGGCGAGGCGGGGGCGCGCGCAGCGCCCGATGGCCACACGCTGACGCTGGGCACCAACACGCACGCAAGCAACATGAGCCTGTACCGCAAATCACCCTATGACCTGATACGTGACTTCACGCCGGTGTCGTTTCTGGGTTCCACGCCGGTAATGCTGGCCGTCACACCTGGCCTGCCGGTTAAAAGCGTGCAGGAGTTGATCACGCTGGCCAAGTCCCAGCCCGGCAAACTGAATTACGCCTCTGGCGGGATCGGTTCCTCGGCGCACCTGGCCACGGAGCTGTTCAAGGCCACGGCCGGCGTTGACTTGTTGCACATCACCTACAAGGGGGCGGGCGGTGGACTGACCGAAGTGGTGGGCGGGCAGATCCACCTCATGTTCAGCAGTCTTACCAGTCTGTTGCCACATGTCAACAGCGGCAGGCTGCGGGGCATCGCGGTGGCCAGCCTCTCTCGCGTGCCGCTCGTGCCGCAACTGCCGACCATTGCCGAATCCGGCTTGCCGGGCTTCGAAGCCGCGCTTTGGAATGCCATTCTGGTGCCAACCGGCACGCCTGAGCCGATAATCGCGCTGTTGAACAACGAGTTTGACCGCTTGGTGCGCACGCCGGATGTCGCCGATCAACTGCGGCGTCAGGGCTTCGCCGTGGCGACGAAATCGCGTCCCGAACTTACTGCTTACATCCGCGAGGAAATCGCCAAATGGCGCATGGTGGTTGAGAAATCCGGCGCGCGCGCGGAGTAAACCAACCGGCGCATCGCGGCAAAATTTGCTGCTTGTGATGCCTTCCGTGGAGAAAGATGGTGCGACTTGTTAAATCGTCTGCGTCCTGTGAGAGTAACCGTTTCGCGGCGCGGGTTCTGACCATGAACTTCAAGGGGAAGTATGTGATGTATCGTTGTCTGAAATCCGTTTTGGCCTTGTCCGTTGTCATGTTCTATGGAACGGTGGATGCACGGGATTACCCAACCAGACCCGTGCGCATTCTGACTTCGCCGGTCGGCGGCTCAACGGACCTTATTGCCCGGCTGATCGCACAGTCACTCACATCGAGTCTTGGTCAACAGGTTATCGTGGACAATCGTCCGACCGGTATTATTCCTGGAGAAATCGTGGTGAAGGCGCCAGCGGACGGCTACACCATGCTGTTTCACGGCAGCAGTTTATGGATGATGCAGTTCTTGCAGAAGGTGCCATTCGACCCGGTTAATGATTTGGTGCCGGTTACACTTGCCACGAGTACACCCACGATCGTCGTGCTGAATCCAACGGTGCCCGCGACAACCATCAAGGAACTGATCGCCCTTGCCAAGGCGAAACCCGGATCCTTGAATTATGCGTCGGGTGCTGCCGGCGCGGCATCCCATCTTGGGGCGGAATTGTTCAAGTACATGGCGAGCGTGAACATCGTCCGCGTCCCCTACAAAGGCCAAGGCCCGGCGGTGCTCGGCCTGCTGGGTGGCGAAGTGCAGGTGGGGTTTGCCAGCACGGGGTCAGTCTCGGGGCATATTAGAGCGGGAAAACTGCGTGCGCTGGCCGTGACGAGCGCCCGGCCCTCCATGGTCGCGCCGGGCTTGCCGACGGTGTCGGACGCGGGGCTGCCGGGCTATAAGTCGGTTACGGATGCCGGAATGTTTGTGCCGCTCAAGACACCCACCCAACTCGTTACTTTCCTGAACCATGAAATCACGAAAGCCCTAAGCAAGGCAGATGTTAAGGAAATTCTTCTCAGAGAAGGTACAGAAACGGTCGGCAGCTCGCCGCAAGAGTTTGCGGCATCGATAAAAGCCGAGATGGCAAGTCTTGGGAAGGTAATCAAGGCTGCGGGAATACGAACGGAATAGCGGGGTTGTTCGGACATTAGGGGGATAGACTGTTCGCCATGAATTTCTTGCTCGGCAACTGCCTTTGCCATCCAGCGCGGATACATTGGGATCTTATGCAAAGAGGGCGTTTCAAATTCCTGTTAGGGGTTCCGATGGCGGCCGTGCTCGGGGCCATGATGTTGTTCGTCCTCGGCGAACCGGTTTGCGCGGCTGAACGGGCCTATCCCGTGCGCACCATCCGAATGGTCGTTCCCTTTGC
Source organism: Betaproteobacteria bacterium UBA5216 (assembly GCA_002412495.1). GTDB lineage: Bacteria > Pseudomonadota > Gammaproteobacteria > Burkholderiales > SG8-41 > UBA5216. Next base: position 1,860 of record DHVE01000147.1, on the reverse strand, counting down.
CGCTGGCGGAGGAACGGATGTCACGGCGCGCATCGTCTCGCTGCGTCTCGGCGAAAGTCTCGGTGTACCGGTCGTGGTCGACAACCGGGCGGGCGGCGGTGCGATGATCGGCACCGAGACCGTCGCGAGAGCGGCCCCCGACGGTTACACACTTATCACGGTCGCCTCCGAACATGCGATCAATCCCAGCCTTCAGGCCAAGGTGCCCTACGACGCGATCAGGGATTTCACATCGATATCGCAGCTCGTCACGGGGCAGTATTTCGTTACCCTGCACCCCGCGGTGCCGGCGCGTACTGTCCGGGAACTGATCGCGCTGGGAAAGCGGCGCCCGGGTGAGATCACCTACGGCTCGACGGGGAATGGCAGCGCGACGCACCTCGCGGGCGTGCTGTTCCAGCTATTGTCCGGGACGCAGTTCATCCACGTGCCTTACAAGGGCGGAGGGCCTGCGTCGGCGGCGCTGATGGGGGGGGAGATAGCACTGGTCTTTAACGCGACCTCGACGGTCATGCCTCATGTGAAGTCGGGCGCGTTGCGTGCCGTGGCCGTGACAGGTCCAAAGCGCCTGCGCCAGTTGCCGGACATACCGACGGTAGCGGAATCCGGCTTGCCGGGCTTCGAAGTCACGGGTTGGTACATCGTTCTCGCGCCTTCGGGCACGCCGCGAGAGATCATCGAAAGACTCAGCGGCGAAATCGCCCGCGTGGTTCGCCACCCAGCCGTTCTGGAGCGCTTTGGCGCGCTGGGTACAGAGCCGGTGGGAAACACGCCGGAGCAGGCGGCCATCTTTCTGCGAAAAGAAATCGAAAAGTGGGCGAGTGTCGTAAAGGCCTCGGGCGCGCGCCCCGACTAACAACATATCAGGAGCGGCGATGGACAGACTCAAGGGAAAAGTGGCGTTTCTGACCGGTGCGGGCGCAGGCATTGCGAAGGCAACCGCCAAGGCATTTGTGCGGGAGGGGGCCCGCGTGGCGCTCTTCGAAATAGACCGTCAGGTGGGAGAACGCGCCGCGCGAGAGATTGTGCAGGACGGCGGAGAGGCGATATTCGTCGAGACGGATGTTACCGATGAGGCCAGCGTGGCAGCGGCGGTGGCTCGCACCATTGAGCGATTCGGCAGGCTTGACGTCATGATGAATTGCGCGGGCGGCTCGCTGGCGCAGGACGTCAATGCGCATGAGATGGATCTCGACGTCTGGCACAAGACAATCGCTCTTAATTTGCTCCATCCGTTCCTGTGCTGCCGGCATGGCATCCCGCACATGATCGCGGCCGGCGGCGGATCGATTATCAATTTTGCGTCCCACCTCGGACAGATCGGATCGGAGCGCCCCGCATACGCGGCTGCCAAGGGCGGCATCGTCTCATTTACGAAAACGCTGGCCGCCCTTTATGCGCCGCACGGCATACGCGCCAATGCGATTGCGCCGGGATCGATCAGGACGGAACGATGGCTGAAGCGTTGGGGCAGCGAGGCTGCGGTGGATATGAGCGATCCGCGGCAAGTGGAGCGATTTACCATGCGGCGGAATTACCCGTTTTCCACGGGGGAGCCAGATGATATCGCGGCGGTAGCGGTGTTCCTTGCCTCGAACGAGTCCCGGATGCTGACCGGTACTACCATCAACGCGGACGGCGGGAGATCGTCGTACCTGAAGGTGGGCGGGGCGTCCTGAACGCACGACTCGACCGTTCATATTGCGCGGTACATGGCAAGGGGGCAGGATTAGGCGAAAATCGACATGCTGACACAACGCTTTGCTCCCCGCGCCAGCCTCGGTTTGCTTTACAGGACTTTAGCCGTGGCCGACAAGCCGTCGGGTTTCTCGGATCGAGGCGTAAGCTCCCCTGAATTGC
>DHVE01000141.1 GCA_002412495.1 Betaproteobacteria bacterium UBA5216 | reverse complement strand
ATCGATCATATTTTGCTTTCATGAAAAACGATGGTGTACATAGAGATTACAACCAAAAGGCCACCATAACATCACATTTCGATGTGCAAAATAATCGTTTAAAAACAAATACTTGAAACACAATACCCACGTCAAACCCTTTGACGCAGATTGCGCGGATTTACGCGGATTAAATCGTGGTTCATCTGCGTAAATCTGCGTCGAAAGGTTTTAAAAAAGCGATGCTAACCACCGATATAGCCACGGAACTGCTGGCCGCATGGGACGCCGGACGCATCGTGCCTTCCATCGCCGCGCGTTATGCCGCGTTCCACTGGGACGATGCCTACGCCATCAGCGCCGAACTTATCAAGCGGCGCCGTGCACGGGGTGAAAAAACCCTGGGCCGCAAAATCGGCTTCACCAATCGCAACATCTGGCCGCAGTACGGCGCGACCTCGCCGATCTGGCACCCGATCTACGACCGCACCATCGTTTACGCAAACGACGGCAAGGCCACGCTATCGCTCGCGCACAGTTCGCAACCGTTGATCGAACCCGAAACCGCCTTCAAGCTGCGCGGCCCGGTGCCGGTGAATTGCCGTGACCCGGTGGAAATATTGCGCGCTATCGAATGGGTCGCGCCGAGTTTCGAAATCGTCTGCTGTCATTTTGCCGACTGGAAATGCACCCCGGCGGAATTCGCGGCGGATTTTTCCCTGCATTGGCGGCTGGTCGTCGGCACGCCGGTGAGCATCAATCCTGACCAGTTAACTGCACTGACCAAACAACTGCGCGATTGCAGCGTGACGCTGAGCAACAACGGCAACGTTATGGATCGCGGCCAAGGCAGCAACGCGCTCGATCATCCCGCGCTGGCATTGGCATTTCTCGCGGATATCGTCGCCACGCAAGCGGCGTTTGATCCGCTGGCCGCCGGCGAAATAATTACCACCGGCACACTTACGGCCGCGTTACCGGTTAAGGCCGGGGAGACTTGGCAGTCGCGGTATGAAGGATTGCCGGGCGTGCGGGGTATCGAACTGCGATTTACTGCATAAATACACGCTCGAACTACTCGGCCTTAATCCCTGCCGCCCGCACCACTTTCCCCCAGCGCTCCATTTCGCTGCGCATACGCGCGGCAAATTCCTCCGGCGTGGAAGTCGCAACATCCACGCCTTCCCCCGCAAGCCGTTTGATCACCGCCGCATCACGCATGCCGCGCCCTATTTCGGCATTCAGCCGCGCGAGTATTTCCGGCGGCAAACCCGGCGCCGACAGCACGCCGTACCAGCCGGAGACATCAAAGCCGGGCATGCCCTGCTCCGCGATGGTCGGCACCTCGGGTGACACGCTGGCGCGTTTTAAGGTGGTGACGCCCAGCGCGCGCAGCTTGTGGCCGCGCACATGCGGAATCGACGCGATCATGCTGTTGAACATGATCGGCACATGTCCGGCGAGCAGATCAATGGTGGCCGGCGCGCCGCCCTTATAGGGAATCGCGGCGATTTTCACGCGATTCATCTGGTTGAAGAGTTCGCCCGCGAGATGCGGCAATCCGCCGAGGCTCGCAGCCGCATAGTTGAGTTGTCCGGGACTTTTGCGCGCAAGTTCCGCCAGTTCACGCGCGCTTTTGACCGGCAGACTTGGATGCACCACCAGCACATAGGGCGACTCCGCCAGCAAACTCACGTGCGACAAATCGCGCAGATTGTCATAGGGCATTTTCGCGTAGAGCGACGGATTCACCGCGTGCGTCGCGGGCACCACGATCAGCGTATTGCCGTCCGGCGGCGATTTCGCCACGATGTCAGCGCCGATCATGCCCGCCGCGCCGGGGCGGTTATCGACTATGAATTGCTGTCCCGTATTTTCGGTGAGCTTCTGCGCGACCAGGCGGCCGAGTATGTCAGACGAGCCACCTGGCGGATAACCCACCACGACGCGTCCGGACTTAACGGCGCTCGCCGGTTTTGACACGGGTTGCGCTCATGCGAGCACCGGCGCCAACAGCAACAACGGGACTGGTTTCATACGACGTCGGCTAATCGATGCGGATTCCCGCCGCTTTGATGGTTTTCGCCCAGCGCGCGGATTCCTCAATCATGTATTTGCGCAATTCATCCGGCGTGCTCGGCGCGGGGTCGCCGCCATTGGCGACAAAGCGCTGATGTATCTCCGGCGCGGCGAGTCCCTTGACGATTTCCGCATTCAGGCGCGTGACGATGGCTTGCGGCGTTTTTACCGGTGCGAAGATGCCATACCAGGTGGTGTATTCATAGCCGGGCACCACTTCGCCAATGGCCTGCACAGCGGGCAGTGCGGCCGAACGCTTGGCGCTGCCCACGCCCAGCGCGACGAGCCGTCCCGCCTTGATGTGCTGCAACACCGCCGGAATACTGCTGAACGCCATTTGTATCTGCCCGCCCATCACATCCGTCAGCGCCTGCGCGCCGCCCTTGTACGGCACGTGCACAATATTGATACCGGCCAGCCCCTTCAGCAGTTCGGTGCCCAGGTGATTCGGCGTGCCGACGCCGCTGGAACCCGCGTTGAGCGTGCCGGGCTTGGCCTTCGCCAGCGCGATCAAATCCTTGATCGACTTAACCGGCAACTGCGGATTGATCACCAGCAGTTGCGGCACGATGATCACGTTGCTCACCGGCGCAAAATCCTTCAGCGCGTCATACGGCAACTTGCTCGACAACAGCGGATTCACCACCATGCCCGCGGAAGTGCCGAGCATGATGGTGTAGCCGTCCGGCGCGGCCTGCGCAGCGATCATGCTGCCCATCACGCCCCCCGCGCCGCCGCGATTATCGACCACCACCTGCTGGCCCATTTGCTCGGAGAGCTTGGCCGCCATCGCGCGACCAACCAGATCGGTATTGCCGCCCGGCGGATAGGTAATGACCATGCGTATGGGTTTCCTCGGGTAGTTTTGCGCCGACACGCCCGTCACGCAGAAAACCGCGGCCACCGCACACCACCGTTGCAATTTCAACTCAATCTTCCCCGGTGTAAATTTTCAGATACGACGAACGCCCGCCGTCCGCCGCGATGGTGGTGCCCGTCAGCATGCGCGAATCGTTCGACGCCAGAAACAGCGCGATGGACGCAATGTCTTCCGACGCACCCGCCGAAAACGGATACAACTTGTGCGCGATCTTGCGCTCGCGCGCGGCGGGCGACATTTTCTCGGCATTCATCCACTCCGGGTTTTCATAACGCTTGATCTGCCGCTCGGTGCGTATCGAGCCGGGCGCAATCGCGTTGGCGCGGATGTTGTGCTGCACGTATTGCGCCGCCAGCGTTTTGGTGAACGAAATAATGCCGCCCTTGGTGGCCGCATACGCCGGCTTCAGCGACCCCATCAAACCGAGGTGCGAAGTGACATTAACAATTGCGCCGCCACCCGCCTTGATCAGATGCGGAATGCCGTGACGGCAACTTAAAAACGGATGCAGTAAATTGAGATTGACCGTGCGATGCCACACATCCAGATCCATCTCGTGTACCGGCACGTCTTCCTGCAACGAGCCGCCCGCGCAATTGAAAATAATATCCAGCCGGCCGAATTGGGCGACAGTCGCATCCATCGCCCGCTTCATGCTGTCATCCTTGGTCACATCGGTTTCGATGAACAATGCCTGGCCGCCCGCCGCGCGGATTTCTTTTTCCGCCGCTTCACCCGCCGCGCGATTCAATTCAATAATCGCCACCTTCGCGCCCTCGGCCACGAACAGTTTTGCGGTCGCTTTCGCGATGCCTGCGCCCGCGCCGGTGAGAAACGCCACTTTGTCTTTTAGCTTTGCCACGGTGTTCCCTTATTGTGCGGCGCCGCTACTGACATGCGCCATTATAAATATCGTTTAAAAACAGTTACCTACTAACTATCGCCGCCCTGCCCTTATCACGCCCTTGACCTCGCGGATCATCGCCAGCACACGCTGCAACTGCTCAAGATTACCAATCTCCAGCGTAAAGCGCATGCGCGCCAGCATATCCCGGGTAATCGTATTCGTCGCGGTGACATTGGCGCGCTCGCGCGTGAACACCTCGCTGATGTCGCGCAGCAAGCCCGTACGATCCAGCGCCTCGACTTCGATCTCGGTGGGAAACGTCGCGCCGCTTGCCGCGCCCCATTCAGCCGCGACGATACGTTCCGGCGCCAGACGCTTCACATTCACGCAACTCGCCCGATGCACCGTGACGCCGCGCCCGCGCGACACAAAGCCGATGATGGGTTCCGGCGGCGCGGGCTTGCAGCATTTCGCGGGCACTGTCAGCAGCTTATCGACGCCCACCACCAGCACGCCGCCGTTGCTGTTCGAACGCGATTTGCGCGGCGCGGGCAGCGTTGCTGGCGCGGGCGCCACCGCCGGCGCGGGACGCAACGCATCCTGCAAGCGTTTCGGCCCGATGTCGCCGCGCCCGATATCCGCGAGAAAATCATTCAGCTTGGCGTACCCTTCCGATTCCGCCAGCTTGTCGAGATTGAGCGCAGTCTGGCCGTGACGCTGCAATTCTTTTTCCAGCAGGGTTCGGCCTTGCGCCACATCGGCGTCGTAATTCAGCCGATTGAACCATTGCCGCACCTTGGCACGCGCGCCCTGACTCTTGATAAAACCCAGCTGCGGATTCAGCCAATCGCGGCTGGGCCCCCCCCTGTCGTTTGCCGCCACCGTGGCGATTTCAACCTGCTGGCCGTTGCGCAGCACCGTGTTGAGCGGCGCCATCACGCCATCCACCTTCGCGCCCCGGCAACGATGGCCTAACTCGGTGTGCACGTGATACGCAAAATCCACCGGTGTGGCGCCCGCCGGCAAATCCACCACCTTGCCCTGCGGCGTAAACACGTAAATCGTGTCGTCAAACAGACCGGTGCGGAATTGCTCCGCCAGCTCGCCGGCGTCGGGCACTTCGTCTTTCCAGTCGAGAATCTGCCGCAGCCACGCGATTTTTTCGTCATGGCTTTTGTCCGAACGCCCGCCTTCCTTGTAGCGCCAGTGCGCCGCCACGCCGAGCTCCGAGGTCTGGTGCATCTCGTGCGTGCGTATCTGCACTTCGACCGATTTGCCTTCGGGCCCGATCACCGCCGTGTGCAGGGAACGGTAGTTATTGCCCTTCGGCTTGGCGATGTAGTCGTCGAACTCCTTGGGGATGGGCGACCACAGGTTATGCACCAGGCCGAGCACGGCATAACAATCCTTGACGTCATCCACCAGGACGCGCACCGCGCGCACGTCATGCAACGCCTCGAAATCCATGCCCTTGCGCTGCATCTTGTTGTAGATGCTGGTGATGTGCTTGGGCCGCCCCATCACCTCCGCCCGGATACCTGCGCGCGCAAGCTCGTCTTTGAGCATCGCCATCACGTTTTCGATATAGACCTCGCGCGTCACGCGCTTGTCGTCGAGCAGGCGCGCGATCTCCCGGTAAGCGTCCGGCTCTAGAATGCGAAACGCGAGATCTTCCAGTTCCCACTTCAACTGCCACACGCCCAAACGGTTCGCCAGCGGCGCAAAGATATCGCGCGTGAGTTGCGCGGTTTCGCGGCGCGCCGCGCTGTCCGCCTGTTTGACGGCATGGCGCAAATCCTGCGTGTGATCCGCCAGTTTGATCAGCACCACGCGCATGTCCTGCACCATGGCCAGCAGCATCTTGCGCAAGGCTTCCAGTTGCGCGGCCTGCTCACCCCCCTTCAAGTGGCTCGCGCGGCCGGACAAGACGCCGATGGCGCTCATGCGCAGCACGCCTTCGGCCAATCCGGCGATGGTGGCGCCGAATTTGTCGCGCACCTTTTTCGCCATCGCCGCATTCGATTCCAGCGCCGGCCACAACAACGCCGCCGCCACCGCCTCGTAGCCCAATTGCAACTCGGCAAGCAGCGAAACCGCGCCCATGACGTGTGAAAGCACCGGTTCGCCGCTCGCCAGTGTCTTGCTCTCGTAAAGCGGCGTCACAAACGCCATCACGTCGCGCAACGTCTTCGCGGCAGCGACCGAATCGCGTGCGGCGATTGCGCCGATCCACGATTGTGGGTCTGCCGCGTCCGGCGTGACCAGTCTCAAATGAGGTGCTTTGACCATGTTGCTATTGTATCCAGCCTGCCCCCCACGCGCAGCACCGCCTGAAGCAGCTCATGAAGTATTCAAAGTTCGTCCGGATCCGGCACCGCATCCCCCACCATCGGCGTTTGCCAGTAACGCCGGTAAATCGCGCGATGCGGCGTGACCTTGATGGCATCCGTCGCGCCGAAGTGCAAGGTCAGCGCGCCATCACGGTCGGTGCGGTATACGTGGCTGCCTTGCCGCAGGTAACGCTCTTCGACATCCACATGCGGATGATTGAAGCGATTGCGGTAACCCACCGGGTAAATCACGATGCGCGGATCCACCGCCTGCACGAACTCCGGAATCGACGACGTTTTGCTGCCGTGATGCGGCGCGATCAGCACTTGCGCGCGCAGCTTGTCTCGCGACGACGCGAGCAACTGCTGCTCGGCGCGCGCCTCAATGTCCGCCGGAATTAAAGCCGCGCCCGTACGGGTTGCAATGCGCAACACGCAGCCGCGATTGTTGTCCTTGATCGATGCGTCGTCGTAACTCGCGCGCGTGGGATGCAGCATGTCAAAGTGCACGCCGTCCCATTCCCATGCCTGTCCCGCAATGCATTTACCCGCGCTCGCGGCTTCAAACAGCAGCGGATCGCTGGCAGGGATCGATGTCAGCAGTTGCGCCACCGGCATTGCCTGCAGCACGGATGACGCGCCGCCGTAATGATCCAGGTCGTCGTGACTTACGATCATCACATCGAGCGCCGCCACGCCCGCCGCGCGCAAGTACGGCACGATCACGCGATTGCCGCTGTCGGCTTGCGGGCCAAACGCCGTGCCGGTGTCGAACAGTAGTGCGTGATGACGCGTGCGCGCCACCACGGCCAGCCCATGGCCAACATCGAGCACGGTGAGCTGCATTTCGCCCTCGGGCAAGGGCGGCGGCGCGGCGAGAAACAGGGGCAGAAATCCCGCCAGTCCCGCCCAGCGCAACGGCACGCCGCGCGGCAACAGCAGAATTGCCGCACCCGCGACCGCCCCCCCTACCGTCCAACCCGGCGGCGCGTGCTGCTGCCACACCGCCGCCGGCAGATGGCTCATCCATTCCAGCGCAATGAAACACCACGCCATCACCAGATGCGCGGATTGCAGCACCCAATCCACCGGCAGCACCATGCCGGCCAGCGTCAGCGGCACTACCGCCAGACTCACCAGTGGAATCGCCAATGCGTTGGCCACCGGTGAAATCACCGACACTTGTTGAAACATCGCGAGCAACGCGGGCATCAGCGCCAGCGTCACCGCCCATTGCACTTTCGCCCAGGTGACGAGCCAATGCGGCGTGCCCGCACTGTGTACGCGGCCCACGCTGACATACAAAATCACGCCCACCGCGCCAAACGACAACCAGAAGCCCGCCGCCAGCACCGCCCACGGATCGATCAGCACTACCACCAGCAACGCGACGCTCAACACCGCCGACGCGGCGCTTAGCCGGTTGAGCCACAAGGCCACCGCCATCACCACAAGCATGTAGAGCGTGCGTTGCGCGGGCACCTCAAATCCGGCCAGCAAGGTGTAGACCAGGGCAGCCATCACCCCCGCAATCACTGCGGCCTTGCGCGCGGGCAGGCGCAGCACCAGCCGCGCGCTGCGTCGCCACAGGCCGTAGGCCAGCGCGAAGATCAACCCCGACACCATGGTGATGTGCAATCCGGAAATCGACATCAAATGATTCATGCCGGTGCGCGTAAACGTCTGCCACTGATCCGCCGGTATCGCGCGCTGGTCGCCAATCGCGAGCGCGGCCAGCACACCCGCGTACGGCATGTCCGGCAATGCCTGCAGAATGCGCGCGCGCAGCCGTTCGCGGGTGGCTTCGATCCAGTACGCCGGGCGATGCACCATCGCATCGATACGCCGATTGCCGCCTCCACTGCTTCTTGGACGCACCGTACCGGTAGCGCGTAAATCGCGCTCGAACAACCACGCTTCGTAGTCAAAGCCGTGTGGATTGGCGCTTCCGCGTGGCCGCCGCAGCCGCACGGTGAGCTGCCAGCGTTCGCCGGGCCTGATTTCCGGTTGCGTGCCGCGCTGGCCGTCTTTTGCTGGATTACCCCACCACGTCAGCGCAATATGCGAAGGCACAATGGCATCGGGCGTTATCACGCGCTCGACATCGAACTCAAAACGCACGCTGCGTTCGTAGGTTTGCGGCAAACCCGCGATCACGCCCACCAACTGCACATCGCGCCCTTCCCACGCCGGCGGCAGCGCGTCGTCCATGCGCAGTTGCGCGCGCGTAGCGGCATAAAAGAATCCGGCGGTAAGGCAACATACCGCCATCGTCGCCGCGAATAGCCAGCGCCGGCCGCGCGCGAACCACGCCAACGCGATCAGCGGCGGCAACGCGGCGGACCACGCGAGCGGCGGCAACGCCGCCTGCTGCTGGAGAAACGCGATGCCCGCTACGAAGAAAAGGATGAAAAAAGGCAATTATTTGGACCGGCAAGCAGCGCGGGCATCCGACGGTATCGGCTGCGCGCGCGCCCTCGCCCAAACCCTCTGGCTACGCTTTTCGTGTTCCCTTATAGCCGAAAACGGGACGAGGAGATTGATAGGGTTGGGAATCCTGAAATTATCGCTACAATTAACCACATGTTACGCAAGCTGCTGCGCCGCGTGCTGCCCGGCCACCAAACGATACGCGACCATCGTCACATCGCGCGCTTCGGGCATCGCCTGCAACATCATAATCTATGGCATCTGCACCGGCGCTCCGTGGCAGGCGGTGTCGCGGCCGGTTTGTTCGCGGGGCTCATACCCGGCAGCAATCCGGTGCAGTTTACCGCCGGCGCGCTGCTGGCGATCACGTTCAAGGTAAATCTGCCGCTGTCGGTACTGGTCACGCTGTATTCCAATCCGCTCACCATCGTGCCATTGTACTGGTTGGCATTCCGGATCGGACAACTGGTGCTGCTGCAACACGGTGGCGAGCTGCCGACGTTCACGTCCGGCCTCGACGACAAGGGCTACGTGGAATGGCTCGCGATGGCCTGGCATTGGCTGACCAGCGTGGGCCAGCCGCTGCTGATCGGCATTCCACTGCTTGCCATACTGCTGGCATTCACTGGATACTTCATCACCGATTGGGCCTGGCGTTTGGGCGTCATGTGGCAATGGCGCCAGCGCAACCGCCGCAATCTGCAACGAAAAAAGAAAAAATCACGATGAAACCCCGCTACTGGAAACGCGCCACCGATGAACTTTCCGCGCGCGATCCCGTACTGAAAAAATTGATCGCGCAACACGGCGGCCTGACGGTGGGCAGCCGCGGTGACGCCTTCCAGACGCTGGCCCGCGCCATCGTCGGTCAGCAAATTTCGGTAAAAGCAGCGCAAAGCGTGTGGGAACGCTTTGTGGCGGCGCACGACGCGGTGACACCCGCGGTGATAGCTGCTTCCACGCTGGAGCACCTGCGCGGCTGCGGGCTGTCGGGACAGAAGTCGGGCTACCTGCTCGATCTGGCGGCTCACTTTCACGATGGCCGCCTGCAAGCCGAGGCTTGGAAACAACTCGGCGACGAGGCATTGATCAACACGCTGATCCAGGTCAAGGGCATTGGCCGCTGGACCGCCGAGATGTTCATGATTTTTAATCTGGCGCGGCCCGATGTGTTTCCCGTGGGCGACCTGGGGCTGCAAAAAGCCATTACGCTGAATTACAATCGCGGACGCAAGCCCACGCCGGCGCGCATGCAGCGCATCGGTGCCACCTGGGCGCCGTGGCGCTCGGTGGCGACGTGGTATATGTGGCGTAGCCTCGATCCCATTCCCGTTGAATATTAGGGCCTGAACGCAGGTCCCATTACTTCCGTCCGTAGCACCACATGTCAGAACACTATATCCCCGTCGCCGCCATGAACCGCAATCCTTATATGCGCTTCGTGTGGGGCCTGGTCGCACTCGCGGCCATCATGGCTATCGGATCCATCGGCTACAAAATCATCGGTGGTGAAAAAGCCACATGGATCGACTGCATTTACATGACCTTCATCACCATCGCCAGCATCGGCTATGGTGAAATCATCGATCTGTCCAACAGCCCCGGCGGGCGTGTTTTCACCATTTTCGTCGGCTTCGCCGGCATCGGCGTGGCCACCTACCTGTTATCAACTTTTACCGCCTTCCTGCTCGAAGGAAAAATCAACGAAGCACTCTGGAGAAACCGGATGGAAAAAAACATCCATAAGCTTAATCAGCACTACGTTCTATGCGGTAGCGGGCGCGTTGGACGCAACGTGGCCAACGAATTGGCAGCGACCAACCGGCCTTACGCCATCATCGATCCTGACATGCGCGAAATCGAAACCCATCTCGAAAAACATCCCGGTACGCTTTATATTCACGGCGACGCCACCGACGACGATGTGCTGCTCAAGGCCCACGTGGAAACCGCCGCAGGCGTTTTTGCCGTCACTGGCGACGACGGCCGCAACCTGCTTATTTCAATCACGGCGCGGCAGTTGAACCCGAAGGCGCGCATCGTCGCGCGCTGCCACGAGGTGCGCAATATTGAAAAACTGCGCAAGGCCGGCGCGGACGCCATCGTGTCGCCCGATTTCACCGGCGGCATGCGCATCGTGTCATCGATGGTGCGCCCGCAGGTGGTGTCGTTTCTCGACGAAATGCTGCGCTCGGACAAGAACCTGCGCGTCGAGGAAATTCACATCCCCGCGAATTTCGAGTCCACCACGCTGGGTGCGCTTGATTTGCACAACAACGACTACATCGTGCTCGCGCTGCGTGAAAAAAATGCCTGGCAATTCAACCCGCCAGCCGACGCGGCAATCAAATCCGGCGCGACGCTGGTGGTAATGACCAATCCCGCCGGCCGGCAGTTGCTGGAGAAACGCTTCCATCGCGAAGCCACATTCGACTGACGAATTTAACGCATTGTTTTTATTGCATTTTTCCAATGACGCACGCTGAATTCGTCGCGGCGTATCGTGCCGGCCGTATCTCCGTCGAATTCGACCCGGCACGCTCGGGTCAATACCTCGGCGCGCGCTTATTGCTGCCGCTGTTCGCCCTGCCGGTACTCGGCGCGGGCATCGCGGCCGCACTGATGGGCTGGTTATGGAGCGGACTCGCGCTCATCGCCGCAGGCATCGTCGCGCCACGCCTCATCAAACGTGCCGCGCCGCATTTTTTGCTGACGCAGATGCTCGGCGACGCAACGCTTTATGATGACGTGCAACGCGCCAGCGCCATCTGCCGCATACGCACGGTCGCAACCACGCCTGCATCCTGATCCGCGGGCAACACCTTCATGCGCCACACCCCTCTTACAGCGATGGCAGCCACGGCATGCCTCGCGATCTCGGTTTGGTTGGCCTCCGCCGCGAGCGCGCAATCGTTTCCCTCGCGACCGCTGGAATTCGTGGTACACACCGGTCCCGGCGCCGGCGCCGATCGTGTCGCGCGCATCATCGCGGAAATTCTCACGCGCGAGCAGTGGGTGCGCCAGCCCATCACCGTGAGCAATCGAAACGGCGGCGCGGGCACGGCGACCTTCAATTACATCAAGAACAAACGTGGCGACCCGCACGTGATATTGGCCAGCGTCAGCAGCACGCTGATCAGCGCCTCGCTGCGACCCGAATTCAGCATCAACCTCGACCAGTTCACGCCACTCGCGATGCTGGCGCAGGACCCGCAAGCGGTCATCGTGTCGGCGGATTCGCCGTATAAAACCTTCAAGGACTTGATCGACGCAGCCAAACGCGAGCCCGGCACACTGGTCGGCAGCATTGGTTCGCCCACCAGTTCGGGGCGCATGCTGCTTTACATGATCGAGCAGGAAACCGGCGCGCGATTCAAGGCGGTTTCCATGAAAAGCGGCGCCGAGGCGCTGATCTCGGTGATGGGCGGACACACGCACCTGTCCACCGAAAACGTCTCCGAAGGCATGCCCGCGGTGGAATCCAAAAAGCTGCGCGTGCTGGCGGTCTCCACGTTGCAACGCATGGCGATCGTGCCCGACACGCCCACGCTGAAAGAGCTTGGTTACAACATACACATAGGCTCGGGACGCGGCCTAGCGATGCCGGCCGGCGTGCCCAAGGAAGCCGTCGAAACCATGGAAGCGGCGCTCCACCGCGTCTACCTCAGCGCACCGTGGAAGGCGCACGCGCAAAGCAGCCACTACGAAAACATCTGGAAAGGCAGCGCCGAGTTCACCCAGCACCTGCAACAGCGGCAGGCTTGGGTGCGCGGCTTTCTGCGCGATATCGGAGCGGTGGCGAAACCCTGATCACGCTGCCGGATCAGGCCGCCTGCAACGCGCCGTCGATCAGGCGCATCACGCGGTTTGCACGCGCGGCGATTTCCATGTCGTGCGTGACGATGACAAAGCTCGTGGCGAGCGACTGATTCAGCTCCAGCATCAGATCAAACACCGCGCCCGCGTTTTTGCGATCCAGATTGCCGGTGGGTTCATCCGCCAGCACGCAAGCGGGCCGCGTTACCAGCGCGCGCGCAAGCGCCGCACGCTGACGTTCGCCACCGGAGAGTTCGCCCGGCGTGTGTTCCAGCCGGTGCGCGAGACCCACGTCGCCCAGCATGCGCCGCGCGGCCGCGTAGGCTTCGTCTTTGGGCGTGCGGCGAATCAGCAGCGGCATTGCCACGTTTTCGATGGCGGTAAATTCCGGCAGCAGATGATGAAACTGATACACAAATCCCAAGGCGTGGTTGCGCGTGGCGCCGCGTTCGGCCTCGCTTTGCGTACGGATGTTCTTGCCCAGAATGAAAATATCACCCGCCGTCGCTTGATCCAAGCCGCCCAGCAGATGCAGCAGCGTGCTCTTGCCCGATCCCGATGCGCCGACGATGGCCACGCGTTCGCCGCGCGCCACCTCAAAATCTATGCTCAGCAACACCGGCACTTCGACCTTGCCTTGCTGATAAATCTTGCGCAGGCCGCGGCAGGCGATCACGGCTTCCTTCATGCTTGCATCACTCATAGCGGAGCGCCTCCGCCGGATTCACCTTGGACGCGCGCCATGCCGGATAAATGGTGGCAATCGACGCCATGAAGAACGACAGGCATGCGGTCAGCACCACGTCCATCGGGCGCAATTCGGAAGGCAAACTCGAGATCTGATACACCGACGGATCCAGAAAGCGAAAGCCGAACAGTCGCTCGATAAACCCGACGATGACATCCACGTACAGCGCCCCGAGGATGCCGAACACCATGCCGAAAAACACGCCCGCCACGCCGATCACGATGCCCTGCGTCATGAAGATTTTCATCACGCCGCCGGGCGATGCGCCGAGCGTACGCAGAATCGCGATGTCCGACTGCTTCTCTTTCACCACCATGAACAGGCTCGACACCAGATTAAACGCGGCAATGGCAATGATAAAAAACAGCAGCAGCGACATCATGCGTTTTTCGAGATCGACGGCGCGAAAATACGTGGCATTCATGCGCGTCCAGTCGTTCACCAGCGTATTCGGCGGCACTTGCGCCGACAGATCGCGCGCCACACGCTGCGCCTGAAACAGATCATCCAGTTTCAGCCGTACGCCGCTGATCTGATCGCCCATGCGATACAGGCGCTGCGCATCCTCGATATGCGTAAGCGCCAAGCCGGAATCAATTTCATGATGCCCAACGCGAAACGTGCCCACCACGGTGAACTGACGCAGGCGCGGCAAGATGCCCGCCGGCGTCACCTGCCCCTGGGGCGCCACCAGCACGACTTTTTCACCCACGCTGACATTCAGCGCGCGCGCCAGCGATTCGCCCAGAATCACGTTGAATTCGCCGGCCTTCAGGCTGTCGAGTTTGCCCTGGCGCATGCTGATCGCCAGATCATCCACACGCCCTTCCAGTTCCGGCACGATGCCGCGCAGATAGGCGCCGCGCACCTGGCTGCCGCTGGTTAACAGGCCTTGCGCGTTCACATACGGCGCGGCGGCCTGCACGTTCGGATGTGCTTTGGCGATGGCGGCAACTTTTTCCCAATCCGACAGCTTGTCGTCAAAGCCGGAAATCTGCACATGCGCCACGGCGCTCAGCATCGTCTTGCGCACCTCGCGCTGAAAACCGTTCATCACCGACAACACGGTGATCAGCACCGTCATGCCCAGCGCGATGCCGATCACGCTGATCAGCGAAATCACCGAAATAAAGCGCGTGCGCTGGCGCGAGCGCGTGTAGCGCAGGCCGATGAAGAGTTCGTAGGATTTCACTGAAGGCGAGACTTTGAAAACGCGAAGTTTACTTCAATTCACACTTTGTCGGGTGCTACACTCGCGCGCATTCCCATGGATTGCACTCTCTTCATCCCCCATCTGCTGCCACCGCGCGAACTGGGCGAAGCGTTGTGGCGCGCGGTGGACGCGCCACAGCTCAAAGCGATGCTCGCGCGCGCATCCATGCGCAACGACACCGCGGTGGATACAGAAGCATGGTTGTGCCAGCACTTCGGCATCGCGCGCCAACAGGATTGGCCGCTCGCGCCGTTGCTGGCACGCGGCGCAAATCTCGCCGCCGCCAGCGGATACTGGCTGTGCGCGACGCCCGTACATCTGGAAACACGACGCAATGCGCTGGTACTCGCCGATCCCGCATCGTTGACCATAACGCCGGAGGAATCTACGGCCTTCGCCGCCACACTGGGCGAGCATCTGCGCGAAGAAAGCGTCACGCTGCACGCGCCAAAGCCCAACCACTGGTTTCTGCGCGGCGACACCACGCCCGCACTGACCACCACCCATCTCGCCACGGTCATCGGCCGCGACGTCCGCCCGTTCTTGCCCAAGGGCGCGGACAGCGCGCGCTGGCATCGCATCCTCACCGAAATGCAAATGCTGCTGCATTCGCATCCCTTTAACGACGCGCGCGAGGCGCGCGGCCAGTTGCCGGTCAATAGCGTGTGGTTGTGGGGCGGCGGAACGCTTCCCCCCACCGTGCCTGCGCCCGCTCCATTCGGCACGGTTTGGAGCGGCGACGCCACCATCCGCGCACTGGCACATCATGGCGGTTGTGCCATTGAAGATGTGCCGGCGCGTATCTCCACGGATAACCTTAAAAACACGTCGCATTTTTTTTCGCTGGAATCATTGGAATCACATTTGCGCCGCGGCGACGTGCAAGCCTGGAGCGACGCTGTGACCGCGCTCGAGCGCGATTGGTTCAGTCCACTGTGCGATGCGCTTCAATCCGGCGCAGTCAATACTCTAACGATCATCAGCCACAGTGACGTCAGCCTTTGCCAATTTGTCATCCAGCGTTGGGATCAATATAAATTCTGGCGTAAAAACAGATACTTATAACAACCATGCCGGTCATCACCACACGCCCTGTTTCCGCCGAATCCGTTAACGCGCTTGCGCAAAGCGGCGTGCATCCGCTGCTCGTGCGCGTGTATGCCGCGCGCGGCATCGTGAGCGAACAGCAACTCGCGACCGACCTCGATCGTCTGCACCCGCCCGCTGCGATGTTGAACCTGCAACACATGGCGGCATTGCTCGCCGACGCGATTGCCGCGAAACAAAAGCTGCTGATCATCGCCGACTACGATGCCGATGGCGCCACGGCCTGCGCGGTCGGCATGCGCGCGTTGCGTTCGATGGGTGCGGTGATCGACTATCTAGTGCCGAATCGATTTGAATACGGCTACGGCCTCACGCCGGAGATCGTGCAACTGGCCGCGCGCGAAAAAGCGCCAGACGTGATCATTACCGTCGATAACGGCATTGCCAGTGTCGAAGGTGTCGCCGAGGCCAACCGGCTCGGCATCAAGGTGTTGATTACCGATCACCATTTGCCCGGCGACACGCTGCCCGATGCGTGGTGCATCATCAATCCGAATCAGCATGGCTGCACTTTCCCCAGCAAACATCTGGCCGGCGTGGGGGTGATGTTTTATTTGATGCTGGCCCTACGCGCCGAGCTTCGGGAGCGCGGCGCGCTCGTGAAATCCGGGGCAGAACTGCGCCAACGCAATACCGACGCCTCGCGCCTCACGCCTCGCGCCTTACCGAACTTGGCGCACCTGCTCGACCTCGTAGCCCTGGGCACCGTCGCCGACGTGGTTCGGCTCGACGAAAACAACCGCATCCTCGTGCATCACGGCTTGAACCGCATCCGTGCGGGCAAGTCACAGCCGGGCATCGCCGCGCTGCTACGCGTCGCCGCGCGGGACCCGGCGCGCACGGGCACGCATGATCTCGGTTTCGCGGTTGGCCCGCGCCTGAATGCCGCCGGGCGCCTGACCGATATGTCGCTGGGCATCGAATGCCTGATCACCGACGACGTGGCGCGCGCACAGGTCATCGCACAGGAACTCGACGCCTTGAACCGCCAGCGCCGCGGCATCGAAGCCGAGATGCAGGAATCCGCTCTCGCCGCGCTGGAACAAAGCACAAACGCCAGCGGCTACACCGTGAGCCTCTACGATGCGCAGTGGCATCAGGGGGTGATCGGCATCGTTGCCTCGCGCATCAAGGACAAATTTCATCGTCCCGCCGTTGCGTTCGCGCGCGGTGTCGAAGGCGAAATCAAGGGATCGGGCCGCTCGATTCGCGGGTTGCATCTGCGCGATGCGCTGGATCTGGTTTCGAAGCGCGCGCCGGGGTTGATCCTGCGCTTTGGCGGCCACGCGGCGGCCGCGGGTTTAACCTTGCACGAGGGCGACTTCGAAAAATTTCAAGCCCTGTTTGAAGACGTGGTGCGCACCTTGCTGTCACCCGCCGATCTCGAACGCGAAATCGAAACCGACGGCACCCTCCCCGTGGAGCACGCCACGCTGGACGCCGCCCACGCCCTACGCGACGGCATCTGGGGACACGGATTCCCCGAGCCGCGTTTTCTCGATCCGTTTGAAATCGTGCAGCAGCGCGTGGTCAGCGAGCGGCACTTAAAGCTGCGGCTGCGGCGCGACGGCAAACTGTTTGAAGGCATTTTGTTCGGCCACAATGAACCGCTGCCGGATGCCATACGCGCTGTGTATCGCTTCTCAATTAACGAATACAACGGCAATGTGTCTACGCAATTGATGCTGGATCATTGGGAGCATTTGTAGGCAGGCGCAAATTGCGGTAAAGCGCATTACTCTCCACCCGTCGTTATCGCGAAAGCGGGAACCCATAAGCCCGTCTCAAGTGGCACTGTGTTATGGATTCCCGCTTTCGCGGGAATGACAGGTTTGGTGTTGATGGTGTAGTTCGATTCTGTAATAGGCCATCGGTTATAATCCCGCCTTTAAAGGATTAACTGCATCATGGAAGCCGAACGCATCAACGCCATTGCCAAGCAAATCGCCGACGTCAACGCACGCGCCACGGAGCTGCGGAGGTATCTTTGACTTCGATACCAAACGCAATCGCCTCGATGAAGTTGTAAGGCTCGCCGAAGATCCCGCCGTCTGGGGCGACAGCAAACGCGCCCAGGAACTCGGCAAGGAGCGCAAATCCCTCGAATACACGGTCCATTCGCTCACCGCGCTGGCTTCCAGCGTGCGCGATGCACAAGATCTGTTCGAGATGGCGCGCGCGGAGTCCGACGATGCCACGCTGAATGCGGTCGCCACCGATGCCGATGCGCTTGAAAAAGCCGTGGCCGAGATGGAATTTCGCCGCATGTTTTCTGGCGAGATGGACGCCAACAACTGCTTTCTCGACATTCAGGCGGGCTCCGGCGGCACCGAGGCGCAGGACTGGACTTCAATCCTGGAACGCATGTATCTGCGCTATTGCGAGAGCAAAAAATTCAAGGTTGAGTTGCTCGAAGAATCACCGGGCGAAGTCGCGGGTCTGAAAAGCGCCTCGCTGAAAATCTCCGGCGAATACGCGTATGGCCATCTGCGCACCGAAAGCGGGGTGCACCGGCTGGTGCGCAAATCACCCTTTGATTCCAACAACCGGCGGCACACCTCGTTCGCCAGCGTGTTTGTCTACCCGGAAGTCGATGACTCTATCGAGATCGACATCAATCCTGCGGATCTGCGCATCGACACCTTTCGTGCATCCGGCGCCGGCGGTCAGCACATCAACAAGACCGATTCCGCAGTGCGCATCACGCACGCGCCAACGGGCATCGTAGTCCAGTGCCAGAATGACCGTTCGCAGCATCGCAACCGCGCCGAAGCGATGGCAATGCTGAAGTCGCGGTTGTTCGAACTGGAACTGCGCAAGCGCAACGAAGAAAAACAGGCCATGGAAGACGCCAAGACCGATATCGGCTGGGGTCACCAGATAAGGTCGTATGTGCTCGATCAATCGCGCATCAAGGATTTGCGCAC
>DHVE01000039.1 GCA_002412495.1 Betaproteobacteria bacterium UBA5216 | reverse complement strand
AAGCTGCCGTTCTGCCATTGAACTACACCCGCGATTTCGCAGAGGATTTACGCTACGCACAGAACACCGTCAAACTCGATCAGAGCGGGTAAGTTGGACTCAATGTGCTTCAGTAACGAGTATATCCGTAGAGAGTGCAGACTTTTACTGAGGGCCAGCAACAAACTATGAATTCGTCACGAGGTGGGTGCAACCGAATTCGAAGCTCATCCCTTTCGCTCGGTTAAGATACCGGCTGAATCTGAGTCAATGAATATGTACTGACGAACACCTAAAGGAGGTCTTCGATCTCGATGACCCCAAAGTTCTTTGGGTTCAACAACTGGGCAGACTTACTCCTTACGTGTACATCACCTTCAACACGAACCATCTTCGAGTTATCGTGTGCGACAACTGCTTGGTGATAGTCATCGCCCGTTAAGTCCAATTCAACCTTACGCTCGACGTCACCAACGACCGAGTCAATGGTGATTGTGCCCGACGTTTCGTTCTTAGGTCTGCGCAACTTCGTGATATAGCCAGTAACCCTACGAGCCGGAAGCACGTAATCACCCTTATAGTAACCGGTAGCCCTTTCCAAAACGTCAACGTGCTTGCTATCAAATGCAAACTTCGTCGGTTTGTTCTCAAAAAGCGTGCTTGAAACAGCCGTCACCGTAATCTCAAAATTCCGATTGTGCTTCTCACCACTGAAGCCTAGCAACGCATCGCACATATTAGAGCTTGCGCCTGCGAGGACAGCCTCGTCAAACGCGCTCAGGTCACCTTTTTCCTCAAAGGTCGTAGTCGCCTTTTCTATAGCACTGAGACCTGCGACAAGGTTTGTCGTGATTGCTTGCCCGAGCGGCATCGTAGTCACCATATCCTGTGCAATGGCAACCGTCTGCACTGGAGCGATTACGTTAACGACATAGCTGCCCATCTCAGTCTGCCCTAGAAGAAGGGTCTCAAGGTATTCCTTCGCTTCTTTCGGTGCGCCTCGGGTGAACTGTTTCCGCTTCACGTAGAGGGATCGTGCTGCCGCCGACAACAGATCCTTAGCCTTCGCTATCAGAAGAACACCGTCGTTGATTGGGATTGTTCCATCGTTAGTATCGTCATGCACAACACGAATAGTGATGACATTCATGAACAGCTGCTTGATCTCGTTCTGGACCTCAGAGACCGCTCGTTCCTCAAAGGAGGCGACGGACGCGAGAGCTTCGCGCATCCTCCTCCAGTAATCCTTTACACTCAAGAGCGGCAGGACGACCTCGGCATCGTCGTTGTCCTGCCGGTGCCAGATCGTCGCGACATTGCGAATTTTCCCATCTTCAGACCACTGTTTGCGTTGAAGGTATGCCCTTAGCTGATCAGAGGACACATCAAGGTCGCGGCGACGATCAGAGTTGGTCATAACCACTCACCGTCGCTAGCACGATCCATCATCGCTTTTAGGATTTCGGTCGTTAGCCGTTGATTCAATGGAATCGAAACCGTTACCGTATTTTCGTTGTCAGTCGAATCGCAGTCACGTAGTGAAAGCCAATAGCAGTTTTTATGAAGCTCAATGTGCTCGTCGTTGTGCCCGATCCAGCTCTCAACATCCTCCGGCACGAGAAGCACTGCGAGATACCTCGGGGAGGCGAAGTCCGCGCCTCGGAGATCGTCGTAGTTCTTACGGGAAAGCGGAAACTTGATTACGTCGCCATCTGCCCCAACAAGATCTTGCGAAGTGCACTTGAGCTGAAATTCGATCTGAGGGCTACGAACGAGGCGCCCATGGTAGCCCTTGCTCTTGAATGCAACATCAACACTATCGTCGTCCACGGACGACGAAATGCGGTTCAGCCCTGCATGTGCAGCGAGCGCGCAAACATAGGCGTAATTGAACTCTTCTTTCTGCTTCTGCGGATCCATGCTTTCGCCGCCACTCCCCTTGGTCGCGTCATACTACATCTCAATATTGCATGTATTCATTGGTTTGGGATAAAGATACAGTATCACGATTTTCCCGAACCAAAGGAATGAGCTTAGAATTGGAACTCATCCATCTCCCGGCGAATTCATAGTTTGGCTTCCGCAGCGCGCAGCAAAAAGCCGCCGTTACCGCACCATCCATGGCTTGAAATAATCCGTGCGATCCGCCGAATACACGACAAAATGTTTGACCTTTTTGTCGTGCAGCACATGCATGGTGACATCATCGCCGGCTTCGCCGCTCGCCCACAGGCGTTCGTAAAATTCGCTCTGGCTGCCGATGGAATGCCCGGCCACGCCGAGTATGATGTCACCGCGCTTGATGCCGGATCGATCCGCCGGACCGTCGGGCAAAGTGCGCGTGACCACCACGTGCCCTTCGACGTCCTCTGTATAAATGCCGAGCCACGGGCGGCTCGCGGACTGGCGCTTACCGTGCGCGATTAAATCGCCCAAAATCGGTTCCAGCAAATTGATGGGGATGAACATGTTGCCCGGGAATGCCACGCCGGTCGCCAGCGTGTCGCTCACCCACAGCGAGGCGATGCCGAGCAAGGCGCCATCGTCGTCCAGCAACGCCGCGCCGCTGTGCTCCCCGCGCGGCGGCGCGGTAAAAATCGCGTCGTCAATCATGTATTCCCACCAGCCGGTAAAGCGGCGGCGTGACGACACGCACGCGGCACTGACGCCGCCGGCGTCGGCGTGCGCGGCGATACGCACGCTTTGCAATGTTTTTAGCTTGGACGAATCGCCACGCTTCAGGGGCGCCTTGGCCATACCTGCCTGCGCGCGCAACAGGCCGAAGCCGCTCGCGTGATCAAACCCTACCACGCTGGCGGGAAATACGCGCCCGTCCGGCGCCATCGCCAGTATCGAGCCCGCTTCGATAATCAGGTAGCCAACGGTCAGTATCAGCCCGCTCGCATCGATCACCACGCCAGTACCTTCGCGCTCCGCACCAAGTGTGTCGGCGCTGCGCGCACCGGCAATGGCCTTGATACTAAGCTTGACGATGCCGTCGGGCAGCTCGTCGCTGCGGCCTGCCCGGGTATATGGCGCGTTGACCGCTCGCCAGGTGGACAGCGCCACGCTAAAAAAAGACGGCGAAGAAGCGGATGATTTCATGTTAGCGCCTCGTATCGCACATCGACGATTTCAATCTGCCGCGCGCCCGCGGGTGTGCGCAATACCACCGTATCACCCACGCCGTGCTTGATCAACGCGCCGGCAATCGGGGAAATCCAGCTGACGTGGCCGCGCGCGGTGTCCACTTCATCCAGGCCCACGATGGTAATCGTGTGCGTCTCGCCGGCATCATCGCGATAATCAACTGTTGCCCCGAAAAATATCTGTTCGGTGTCGCCTCTCGCGGCCGGATCAACCACTTCGGAATTATCCAGCCGGCGCGTCAGATAACGGATGCGCCGGTCAATCTCGCGCAAACGCTTCTTGCCGTAAAGATAGTCGCCGTTTTCGGAACGGTCGCCATTGCCCGCCGCCCAATGCACCACCTTCACCAGATCGGGACGCTCCGTGTTGAGCAGATGGGTCAGCTCGTTCTTGAGACGCGCGTATCCCCCGGGCGTCATGTAATTCTTGACGCCGCGCGGCAGCGGAGACGCTTCGTCGTCATCGTGCGGTTCGTGAGGATCATAGCCTTCGCCGCCGGGTATTTCGGCGGCGGGCGCGGCAGCGGTTTTCATGCGCATAGTTTAGCGAATTTGGCGCTGGTGGTGCAGCACTTCGTGCATTAGAATTCCGCCACCGCATTAGCGCGTACCGTTTCTCGCGCACCGTTTTGCACGCAACATTTCACGCACGCCCAACGCCTACACGCCATGCTGGACGAACACGTCGTTTTTGTCGATCTGGAGACCACTGGCGCCACCGCCACCCACGATCGCATTACCGAAGTGGGCGTGATTGAGGTCAATCGCGGGCGATTGATCAGCGAATGGTCCACGCTGGTGAATCCGGGCATGAGCATTCCGCCGATGATCCAGGCGCTGACCGGCATCACCAACCCGATGGTGGCGCTGGCGCCGGCATTCGAGGACATCCAGCACGAACTGCTGCAGCGCCTGCAAGGCAAACTGTTCATCGCGCACAACGCGCGCTTTGATTATGGTTTTCTAAAAAATGAATTCCGCCGCTGCAACGTGACCTTCAACGCGCGCGTGCTGTGCACGGTGAAACTGTCGCGCAAGCTGTATCCGCAGCACGCGCGCCACAATCTTGATGCGCTGCTGGAACGCCATGCGCTCGACTGCGAGGCGCGCCATCGCGCATTGGGTGATGCCAAGGTGTTGTGGCTGCTGGCACAAAAATGGACCGAGGAACGCGGTGCGCCCCTGGTGCGCGCCGCGATTGATGTGCTGGTCAAAACGCAAACGGTGCCGGCGGGCTTGCCCGATCTTGCCTTCGACCACATCCCGGAAGCGCCGGGCGTATATATATTCCACGGCGACAACGACGTGGTGCTGTACGTGGGCAAAAGCATTAATATGCGCTCGCGCGTGATGGCGCATTTTTCCGGCGATCACCGGGTCAACAAGGACATGCAGATCGCGCGCGAAATCAAGCGCATCGACTGGAAGCAAACCGCGGGCGAATTGGGCGCGCTGCTACTGGAATCAAAACTGGTAAAACAACTCTCGCCGGTGCACAACCGCCAACTGCGCCGCAATTCGCAATTGTGCGCGTGGCACTGGCGGCACGACGAACACTTGACCGCGCCGGCGCTGGCCACGGCCGCAAACATCGATCCCGCGCAATTCGGCGATCTGTACGGCTTGTTCCGCTCACGCGCCACGGCCATCGAGGCGCTGCGCGAGATCGCGGCCACGCACGGTTTGTGCAATATCCTGCTCGGGCTGGAAAAACGTTCGCAGGCCGACGGACCGTGCTTCGCGCGCCAGATCAAGCGCTGCCGCGGCGCCTGTGTAGGACTGGAATCTCCCGCGCAACACGCGTTGCGCGTGACCGAAGCCCTGGGCTCGTTGCGCACGCTGCCGTGGCCGTTCATCGGACGTATCGCGGTGCGCGAACCGGCGGCCGACGGTGAATCCGCGGAACTGCACATCCTCGACCGCTGGTGCCACCTGGGCACGGTACGCAGCGAGGCCGAGCTGCATGATTTCACCGAAACCCGCGCGGCGCCCGTGTTCGACGTGGATACCTACAAGATACTCAAGCGTTTTCTGGCAAAGCCGCCGCGCGGCGCCGAGATCATCCGGCTCGCGGCCTGAATCCTGCCAATGGCACACCGGGCACGCCGCGTTATTGCAGGTTCGGGTTATTGGGCAGCACGTTGGACACCGACGCCGCGCGCCGGTCGATAAACGTGTGCAAATTAAAAAACAGCGGATCCATCGTCAGCAGGCGTGGCGGCCCGGTCATGCGCACGCCGGAAAACCCGGTTTGCCCATCGCGCACCGCCAACTCGCCGCCGGCATTTTTTATCACGATCTCACCCGCGTGAGACTTGCCATACGACCCCGGCACGGCGTCTCCCACCGGCGTGAACTGCGGCGGCACATGCGCGACATCGTGATCCGTTCCGCGCAGTTCAAGCGTGACTTCCGGCGTGCGTACCCGGTAGCCCGCGTTGAAGCCGCGCGTTATGGCGCCGGTCAGCACGCGCAATGAACCGCGCGCGAGCCCCAGCGTGGCGCGATTTTGCGACGCATCGCCGCTGTCGACAAAACGGTATTCATTGACGCGCACCTCGGTTGAGGGGCGCACCGTGATTCTCGCGCCATCAAGTAACGACAATACCGCCCAGGATTTTTCACCGGTGCGCACGGTATCGCCCTCTTCGAGATCCAGACCGTAGCGCAAGCCGCACTCCTGCTTGCCGGAAATCACGTTAACCTGCCCCTCTACTGTCAGCACGATACCCACTTGCGCGTGACCGGGCGCGACCCAAAAGACGGCACACAATACGACAGCGAGCGCGGCACGCTGTGCGACGCACAAAGATCGGAAGAGCACACACCCACGTACAAATTTTTGCATGGCGCAATGATAACGCGCTTTGTCACTCGCATCTTGCGCGCCCCGCGCATAGCGGTAAACTGGCGCCTGCCATATTCACCAGGAGAAAACATGTCTGTCACTATTCGTGCGTCGCTGCTGGGGTTCGCGTTGGCCTGCATTGCCAATGCGCACGCGCAAAATTATCCCGCCAAACCGATACGCTTCATTATTCCGTTTCCGCCGGGCGGTCCGACCGACTTGATGGGGCGCACCGCGGGCGACCGCCTCGCCAGGGCATGGAACATTCAGGTCGTTGCCGATAACCGCGCGGGCGCTGGCGGCAATATTGGCACGGAGATGTGCGCGAAGTCCCCGCCCGACGGCTACACCATTTGCATGATGACGGTCGCACAAAGTATCTCCCCCGCCATCTACAAGAAGCTTGGCTTTGATCCGGTAAAGGATTTCAGCCATGTGACGTTAATGGCGCTGATGCCGAGCATGCTGACCACGCATCCGACGCTGCCAGTGAAAAACGTCAAGGAACTGGTAGCACTGGCAAAGTCAAAACCCGGCGAAATGACGTATGCTTCAACAGGCAACGGCACCAGCCCGCATATGCTGATGGAAATGTTCAAGGCCATGACCGGCGTGAATGTCATCCACGTGCCCTACAAGGGGCAAGCGCCCGCGGTGGTTGATCAAATTGCCGGGCAAATTCAACTTGCGTTTAATACCGCAACCACGGTGCTGCCCTACGTGCAATCGGGAAAATTGCGGCCGATCGCGATATCAACCAAGGAGCGCTTTCCACCGATGCCTGATTTGCAAACCGTCGATGAAAGCGGCGTCAAGGGTTTCGACGCCAGTTCATGGCAATCCGTGGTGATGCCGCTGAACACCCCGCGCGACATTGTCAACAAGGCGTACCAGGAATTGTCATCCATGCTGAAATCGCAGGACGTGCGTGCCAAATTCCTCTCGCAGGGCGCGTTGGCATCGGGCATGCCGCCCGAGGAATTCACGGAATTCGTCAAGCGTGAAATGGACAAGTGGGCGAAGGTCGCAAAATTTGCCAACCTCAGACTCGACTGATTGCGCCACGGCGCTGGCACACGGCCGCGGCTTTCGCGCATACCGCACCACCGACGGCGTTACGCTGGAATTTCCCGTGCTGCGTGCGCCGGGCGCGGCCTTTGGCCTCGTCGCGTTTGCGCTGCTGTGCGGAGTAATGCCGGCCATCGGTTTATCCGCGCTGCTGCCGCTGGAATCCGGCAATGCGTCGGCGATGGTGACACTGGCGTTGATAGGCGGCCTCGCCGCGCCGTTCATGCTCGCCAGCGTGGTGTTCGCGGTGCTGGCGGTTTACCTGATGGCAAATTCACTGCGCGTGGAGATTGACGCGGAAGGCATACGCGCCCAGCGGCGCGTGTTTGGGCGGCTGGTGAAAACCGGCGGAATCGAGAGCGGGGACATAGAGGATATCGAGCCGCAAATCGGCGCGCGTTATCAGAATGTGTTCAGCGCAACGCCGCGTTATACCTTGATCGCGCGCCATCGCAACGGACGTGGCGGCGATATTGTGGTCGCCGAAAATTTAATGGGCCAACCGTTGATGCGTGAAGTACGCACGCTGATTTGCGCGACGCTTGGTCTCGCCGTCGGCGCGTAGCCTGGACTTTTGGGGGTGATGACTTGAAAGTCATGAACAGCGCCTTGCCCCTCGGCACCTTCGCCAGCGCCATGGCACTGGTGGCGACCGCCGCAATCACGGCCACTGCCACCGTTCCCGCGCTTGCCCAAACGGCGCCCGTGCGCCCTTTGCGTATCATTGTGCCCTACACCGCGGGCTCGTCGTCGGATATTCGCGGACGCATCGTCGCGCAGGCAATGGCGGCGCAGCTTGGACAACCGGTCATCATCGACAATCGCCCCGGCATCGCAGGTGCCGATATCCTCGCCAAGGCCATGCCCGATGGACAAACCACGGGCTTTCTCAATGCCACCGTGCTCGCTACCGCCACCCTGCTGTCGGCCACGCTGCCGTACGATCCCGACCGGGATTACACCGCCGTGGCCTTGATTTCGAATTCGCCCGAAGTGCTGGTGACGGATGCGAAGCTGAATTTTCATTCGGTCGCCGAGTTGATCGCGCACGCCAAAGCACATCCGGGCAAACTCAATTTCGGTTCGGCGGGTGCGACATCACTGACGCGTCTGGCGATGGAATTATTCAAGGTGGAGGCCGGCGTCAACCTCGTGCATGTGCCGTACAAGGGCATCGGTCTCGCGATCAACGACACCATCGGCGGTCGCGTACAGACGCTGATTTCCGATTTGTCGGGCGTGCAGCCGTTCATACGCACCGGCGCGCTGAAGGCGCTGGCGGTAACCAGCGCGCGTCGTATTCCGCTGCTGCCCGACGTACCCACCATGGCCGAAGCCAGCTTACCCAAGGTGCTGTCGGACAATCTCACCGGTCTCGTGGCCCCCGCGGCCACGCCGGCACCCGCGCTGCGGCGGCTGCATGATGCGGTGGCAAGCGCGCTCAAAAAACCGGACGTGGCGCAACAACTCGCGAATCAAGGCGTGATCCCCACGCCCGCCACGGCAGATGAATTCCGCCGGCTGGTGCGCGAAGAACGCGCGCGCTGGTCGCCGATCATCAAGGCGCACGGCATCCGCGCCGATGGCTAGCGGTTTATATTTTTCATTTGAAAACATATACTTACGCAATGAACCCTCAATCAAACTTTTCCGAAGAAACCCAAGCCCGCATCGATCTCACGTGCGCGCTGCGCAGCGCGTCGCGCATGGGCCTGGGCGAAGGCATTTGCAATCATTTCAGTCTTGCGCTGCCCGGCCACCCCGGACATTTCCTGATCAATCCGCAAGGCTTTCACTGGTCGGAGATCACGCCCGCCGATCTGGTGGTGGTTGACGCGCAAGGCCGCAAGGTTTCGGGCAAACACAGCGTCGAGCCGACGGCGTTTTTTATACACAGCGCGATCCATCGCGGCAACCCGCATGCAGCGTGCGTGATGCACACGCACATGCCTTACGCCACCGCGCTTACGGCGGTGCAGGACGGGCGGATCGCGTGGTCAAGCCAGACATCGCTCAAATTCCGTAACCGCGTGGCGTACGACGACAACTATCAGGGACTCGCGCTCGACGATGCCGAGGGCGAACGCATGTGCAAGGCCATGGGCGACGCGGACGTGTTGTTTCTCGGCAATCACGGCATTATCGTGTGCGGACCCACGGTATCGGCGACGTTCGATGATCTGTATTATCTTGAGCGAGCCTGCATGCAGCAGGTGCTGGCGATGAGCACCGGCAAGCCGCTGCGGCTCGTGCCCGACGATATCGCCGAGAAAACCGCACGGCAGATGGCCGGTGAAAGCCAGCAGGCGGCATTGCATCTTGAGGCATTGAAACGGATTCTGGATCGGGATGAACCGGGTTGGTCGAAGCTGGATTGACGCCACTTGCAGCCGTTGCCACAATGAAGCCGTTCGTAGGTTGGGCTGAAAAGCCCAACCCAACGAATCGAATCTTGCACACCGCGAATTTTCCATTTAACCACGAGCGCTGTGTTGGGCTTGTCAGCCCAACCTACGATGACTGCATTGGGAACAACCATGACCATCAATACCGAGGACCTGCGCGCCGCCATCAGCAACCAGGCGCCGCCTTTCGATTTGCGCAAAATCGGCCATGTGGTGCTGATGGTCACCGACCTGAAACGCTCGATCGCCTTTTATACCGGCGTGCTCGGCTTCAAGGTGTCGGACATTTACGGCGAGGACATGATGCCCGGTGGCATGGTGTTCATGCGGCTGAATCCCGATCATCACGGCGTGGCGTTGATCGGTGGCGCGCCGGGACCGTCGCAAACGCATGAGTTGCATCACATGGCGTTCGAGGTCGGCACGCTCGATGAAGTGTTTCGTGCACGCGATCATCTGCGCGCAAGTGGCGCCACCGTCGTGTTTGAAGGCCGCCGCCGTGCCGGCGTGCAAATCGCAGTGGAGTTTCTCGACCCCGACGGGCACAACCTTGAAATCTACTGGGGCCTCGATCAAATCGGCACCGAGGGCATCAGCCGGCCCAAGGATCAATGGCGCGGCGCGAAATCGCTGGAAGCCGCCATAGCCAATCCGCCGCCGGGACAAATCCCGGTGGTGCACGACAAGTCGCTGCTTAAACGCTGATTCCTGTAACGTGCACGGCTAACCGCCCAGCGGCCCGGCGACGGCGTCGTAGGCATATTCCGCACCGGGCTCGTTGCCCTTGAGGCTGTCGGCGTTGGGCTCCCCGAGATAGCGATGGCCGCGTTGCGCCGCCTGCTCGGTGGCCGCGCGTACCTTGGGCGCGCGGGTTTGCTGATACAACGCAAAGGCGCGTTCCGGCGTGGATTCCGCCACGAGACAGCGCGTGAGTATCATCGCATCTTCCAGCGCATTGGCCGCCCCCTGCCCCAGAAAAGGCAACATCGGATGCGCCGCGTCACCGAGCAACACGACCCGTCCTGACGACCAACGCTCCAGCCATGGGCGGCCAAACAATCCCCACTTGTAGACCTGACCGCGCACCGGTCGCGAAATAACCGTGCGCGTGCCTTCGTCGAAGCTGGCGAATTCAGCCAGAAATTCATCCAGCGGCGCCGGAATCATCCAGCCTTCCGCCTCCCATTTGTCGCGATGCGCGACGGCGATGAAGTTCAGCAATTCGCCGCGCCGCACCAGATACCGGTTGATATGTCGCCCCTGTCCAAAGGCCACGGCCGATTCGCACAAATGCGGCGGCAGCACCGCGGTATCAACCAGGCCGCGCCACGCCACAAAGCCGGCGAACACCGGCGGCGCCGGGTGAAACAAGGCTTCGCGAATGGCTGAGCGTATGCCGTCGGCGGCAATCACCACATCCACGGTCACTTCACCGCCATCGGCAAATTTCAGCGCGACGCGTTCGCCGCGCGGCTCAACTTGCTCCACGCTGGCACCGAGCCGCAGCGCACCCGGCGCAACCTCCGTCAGGCGCGTGATCATCGCGTGCTGCAAATCCCAGCGGTGCAGGCGCATGTACGGCGCGCCATACATCTGAAGAAAATTCCGGGTCATCATACGCATGATGACGGCGCCGGTGCGGTAATGACGGTATTCCGTTTGCGGCGGCGTGACCGACGTTTCTTCGAGTTGGGGGCCGAGGCCGAGGTGATAGAGCACGCGCGTGGCGTTTGGTGCCAGCGTAATGCCCGCGCCCTGATCCACCAGTTCGGCCGAGCGCTCATACACCGTGACGGTGAAACCCGCCTGTATCAAGGCCAAAGCCGTGGCCAGACCGCCGATGCCACCGCCAACAATTGCGATATTCATGTTTTCAGGAGGACTTCCGGTGCGCGCGAGCCACGCAATGACTCGCCCCATTTAAAAGAAACCAGAAGATATCAAACGCCAGCGCTATTGCAATAGCAGCGCAGCCGCGCCCCAAGAAGCCGTCCCAGCCAATCCGCCGCGTGGCCTGCGGCGCATGGCAGAATTAGTGCAACACCAGCGGTTGCCCCATCAGCACATCAAAGTTGCCGAGAAACGCATCAATATTTTCGGGCGAAGCGTCTTCGGCGATGACGCCGTTGATCGAATTGGCAAATTTTTCACCAACGTCGCCATGAAAGAAGGTGCTGCGCCGGCTGTGCTTGTCCACCAGCTCGAAACCGTGCCGGTCGGCGTACTCGACCACGTAGTAATTGTCGCTGTTATAGACCACGTTCATAAGCTGCCTCCTTCCCGTTGCGCTGTTCGTGCTGCCTGGTACATTTAGTTTGGCCCTGCAATTTCAATAACGCGCCGTTCGCCGGTTGGTTACAGCGCACCTGGGTAATTCCCACGGACGCAGTGCGGCTATCCGCCATCCCATCCAATAGGCCCGTCACGCTATTACAAACTTGGGATTAAATCCGGCTTTTCAAGTCTGCTGGTGCATTCCGCGCTATGCTTGAAATTTACCAGCAAACAAGGCAAAGGCATGCCGCGAAAATTACACAACCATTTGTTTATATTATGTTTTTTATTAGCCAACCCTTGGCCCATAGCAGACGCCCAAACCGCCGCGCCGCAATTTGGCGCGGTGCCGCCTCCCGCGCCGGGCCGCAGCGCCACACCCGCGAAAGAATTGCCGGCTGCGGCATTGCTCGCCGAACTGAAGCGCGGCGGCTACACGATTTATTTTCGCCACACGTCCACGGATTTCAGCCGCGACGACACAAAATCGCGCAGCGATGACGACTGCGAAAATCAGCGTCCGCTCACCAGCAAGGGCCGCGATGAAGCCAGGCGCATTGGCGAAGACATGCGCGCACTCGGCATCCCCATCGGGGACATACTGGCCAGCCCGCGCTGCCGCACGGTTGAAGTCGCGAAGCTCGCATTCGGCAGCTTCAAACCCGCGCCCGAAGCGCGTGGCGGCGTTGCCGGCGAAAAACCGTCCATCCACTACGATGCGCTGCGCGCGCTTTTCGACAAAGGCCCCGGCACATCACGCAATACGATTATCGTCAGTCACGGCAATCCGTTTTACGCGATCGCGGGCGCGCCGTATCTCGCGGAAGGCGAAGCCGCGATCATTAATCCACTCGGCAAGGATTTTGAAGTTATCGCGCGCGTGCGCTGGGACGGCTGGAAAAACCTGGCTGCGGCAAGCTGAGACTGGCCTGCAATAAGCGAGGGCATGCCTGCGGGAATGAACAACACAGCCTTGCATTCCCATTAAATACCGGCTGTGTCTCCACCATGACCGGAACATCGGGAAAATCTGCAACGCGTCGCAATCCGGTGACCGCCAGCACGCGCAATCCATTCGTATTGTTCACCGTGGCATCCGTTGCCCGAATCAATCGGCGCTCATTCCGGTCGTCGCCACCACCTTGCCCCATTTCTCCACTTCGCTTTTCACGAACGCGGAGAATTCGCCAGTGGCCATCGCCGCAGGCTCGGCGCCGGCGGCATTCAGCCGCTCGCGCACGTCCGCCGTGCCCAGAATGCGCAACGTCTCGGTGTTCAGCCGTTCCACGATGGCGCGCGGTGTATTAGCAGGCACAAACAGCCCCAGCCAATTGAGCATTTCATAGCCGGGCGCGCCGCTTTCAGCGATGGTCGGCAATCCCGGCAACGTCGCGGAACGCGTGCTGCCGGTCACGCCCAGCCCGCGCAGCCGTCCACTCCTGGCGTGCGGCGACACCGTCGCGGCCGTGCCGAACGTCACCGGCACCTGCCCCGCCACCACGTCCACGATCATCGGTCCGCCGCCCTTGTAGGGTACATGCACGAGTTGAATCCCGGCAAGACTTTCAAACAACACCGCCGCCAGATGTGTTGACGTGCCCGATCCCGCCGACGCATACAGAATTTTCTTCGGCTGGGCGCGTGCAAGGACAATCAATTCCTTGGCGCTCTTCACCGGCAGTGACGGATGCACGGCCAGTATGCTGGGCGCGTCCGTCAGCCGTGTCACCGGCTGAAAATCGCGCAGCACATGATACGGCAGTTTGCGATACAGCGCCTGATTCACTGCGTGCGTGCCGACGCTGCCCACCACCAGCGTATAACCATCGGGTACGGCGCGCGCCGCGAGTTCGGTGCCGACAATACCGCCCGCACCACCGCGATTGTCAACAATCACCTGCTGCCCCAGCGCGGCGCTCAACGGCGCGGAGAGCACGCGCGCGCCCAGATCAACAAATCCGCCCGGGGGAAAAGCCGCGATGATGCGAACCGGTTTAACAGGATACGTTTCAGCGGCCTGCAACGGCGCGCCCATGTAAAGCAACACTGCAGAGGCGAGCCACTTCAACGTTTGAACGGTTGCTTTAATCAAAAACCCCGTGTTGTCCTTCCCGCACGGAAATAACCGGGGGGAACGGATCATGCTGGATCCGGCATCCACGGCATCTACAACGCAAAATCCAGCGTGCTCATGTCCTTGATGTTTTCCGCATCCGCCAGTTGTGAAAACAGGCGCTCGGCTTTTGGCCGCGCGCGATGCGCGGTGAGCTTGAGGAATTTTTCGAGCAATTCACCGCGCGACAGCGGCATCGACGGCGTACCTTTGAAGTTGTCGCCTTCAAGGCTTACCGTCTTTCCGCTTTTCAGATGCAGCGTGACGCGCGTCGCCATGCCCACCTGGCTGGTTGCCGAGGGCATCGGCTCCAGCGTCGCGGATTTCGACAGCGCGCGGATGCGCGGATCATTGACATTTTTGTCGCAAAACACCCACGGATCGGTCGCGTCAAAAAACAGCGCCAGCGCCGTGCTGAACGGCACGCTGTATTGCGCCATTGCGAGATCGGCCGGCTCCGGAATATTGTGATGGCTCAAACTCTTTTCGTTGACCGCCAGCGCGATGCGCGCCACGTCGTCGCCGGAAATGCCGTGTTTCGCCTTGAGTTCGAGCGCCAGCGTGACCGGCACTTGCGCGTTGGCGTGGCAGGCGTAACGCTTGAACTTGGTTTTCATCGTGTGCCACACCACGCCGAGGTCTTTGTTCATGCGTTCCGGCTCCGCGTCGCGGCAGAACGTGTTCAACGAACCGTATTTGCCTTCCAGCACTTCGGCGGGGCCGGTGTAGCCGTCGCGCGCCAGCGCCGCCGCCAGGAAACCCCCTTCCGCCGCGCGCCCCAGGTGCAGACGCTTGACCAAGCCGCCGCTGCGTGAAAACTCCATCAACCCGGAACTCATCGAACCCGCGATACCGAAGGCGTGCGCCATCTGTTCCGCGCTTTCATTAAAGAGTTTCGCCACCACGCACGACACACCGTACACGCCCATCACGCCCGGCGCATGAAAGCCGAGTTTTTCCGGCGAGTGGTGCGTGGCCTGACCGATGCGATACAAAATCTCAAACCCCGCAACGAAGGCTTCGATCAATTCACGGCCCGATTTCTTGCGCCCCTGCGCCACGGCCAGCCCCGGCACGCCGAGCGCCGCGCTCGGATGCATGCCCACGCTGGGCTCGCACAAGG
>DHVE01000063.1:12567-12854 GCA_002412495.1 Betaproteobacteria bacterium UBA5216 | reverse complement strand
AAAATTGCAGCCGAAAAATCCAAGGACACCGGCTCGAAGGGCCGTGGCGGCGATCTTGATTGGGGTCCCGCCGCGCGTTACGTCAAACCGTTTGGCGATGCCCTGGCCAAGTTGAAAAAAGGCCAGATGACCGACGTGCCGGTGCAATCAGAATTCGGCTGGCACGTGATTCGTCTCGACGACGAACGCGCAACCAAGGTGCCGACCTTCGAAGAAGCCAAGCCGCAACTCCAGCAAGGCATGCAGGGCCAGATCGTGCAAAAAATGCTCGCCGACCTGCGCGCCAA
>DHVE01000063.1:11655-12295 GCA_002412495.1 Betaproteobacteria bacterium UBA5216 | reverse complement strand
GCCGACCTGCGCGCCAAGGCAAAAATAGAGTAAGTATCTGTTTTTACAATAAAAAACGGCAGACGCGTTCTGCCGTTTTTTATTGTTTTGGTTGGGCGGGAAGCATCCCGCCCGCAACTTAGCCCACCGACCCCACCCACTTCCGCGCATTGCGGAACATGCGGAGCCAAGGCCCGTCTTCACCCCAGCCTTTAGCACCGCCGGCACCACATTCACCACCCGCACCATCCGTGTACCACGAATTTTGTACGGTTCTGAATACGCGCTCCGGATGCGGCATCAAAATTGTAAATCGGCCATCGGGCGTGGTCAGTCCGGTGATCCCCTGTGGCGAACCATTCGGATTGAACGGATAGCGTTCCGTTACCACCCCGGTGTTGTCGACAAAACGCAGGGCAACCAGCGGCTGCGCGGCACGAATCGCGGCAGCGGCATCATCGGCAAACTCCGCGTATCCCTCCCCGTGCGCCACGACCACCGGTAACCGGCTGCCGGCCATACCCTCAAAAAACAGCGACGGCGACGGCGGAATTTCCACCATGGCCACGCGCGCCTCGAATTGCTCGGACTTGTTTTTCACGAAATGCGGCCACGCGCCCGCGCCCGGAATCAACGCATGCAGATTGCTCATCATCTGGCA
>DHVE01000063.1:0-11365 GCA_002412495.1 Betaproteobacteria bacterium UBA5216 | reverse complement strand
AGGTTACTCATCATCTGGCAGCCATTGCACACACCCAGCGCGAACGTGTCATTGCGCTTGAAAAAGGCTTCGAACTGGTCGCGCGCACGCGCGTTGAACAGAATCGATTTTGCCCAGCCCTCCCCCGCGCCCAGCACGTCGCCATACGAAAAACCGCCGCACGCCGCAAAGCCGTTGAAATCCGCGAGGCTTGCGCGACCGGCGATAATATCGCTCATGTGCACATCCACCGCCGTAAAGCCCGCGCGATCAAATGCGGCAGCCATTTCAATCTGGCCGTTGACGCCCTGCTCGCGCAGGATGGCAATGCGCGGACGCGCGCCGCTCGCGATCAGGGGCGCACCAATGTTTTGCGCCGGATCAAACGTCAGGCGCAGCGAAATGCCCGGGTCCGCTGCATCAAGTATGCGGTCATATTCCTGCAGCGCGCACTGCGGGTTATCGCGCAGCGACTGCATGCGCCACGTCGTCTCCGACCATGCGCGATGCAGATCGATGCGTGATTCGCGGAAAATTTCGCGATCCCCCGAGAGAACTCGCAACGCGGCATCGTTGGTCACCACGCCGATGCGCTCGCAACGCGCGCCAGTTGTCTGTAACGCGCGCAGCACCACGGCTTCATCGCGCGCGCGTACCTGCAACACCACGCCGAGTTCTTCGTTGAACAGCGTCTCGATGGCCGCCGCATCGCGCATGAGTTCGAGCACCACGCCGCATCGCCCGGCAAACATCATTTCGCACACGGTCGCAAACAAACCGCCATCGGAGCGATCGTGGTAAGCGAGTATTGCTCCGCGTTCCACAAGCCTTTGTTTTTGTTCAATAAATTTAACCAACACCGCGGGTAAATCCAGGTCCGGCGCCACCGCGCCCGTGACGCCCCACGCCTGTGCCAGCGCGGAACCACCCATGCGCGTCTTGCCATTGGCCAGATCCACCAGCAGCAGCACCGTGTCGCCGCAATCCAGGCGCAATTGCGGCGTCAGTGTCTTGCGCACATCCGCCACCGGCGCGAATGCGGACACGATCAGCGACAACGGCGCGACAACTTCTTTTCTTGCAGCGCCATCGATCCAGGTCGTTTTCATCGACAACGAATCCTTGCCCACCGGAATGCTGATGCCGAGTTGCGGACACAATTCCATTGCCACGGCATGCACGGTGTCGAACAACGCGGCGTCCTCGCTGCCATGTCCCGCCGCCGCCATCCAGTTGGCCGACAACTTGATGTCGCCGATCGCCGTGATCGACGCTGCGGCAATATTCGTCAGCGCCTCGCCCACCGCCATGCGTCCCGACGCGGCGGCATCGATCACCGCCAGCGGCGTGCGTTCACCCATCGCAAAGGCTTCGCCGCGATGCGTGTTAAAACCCATCAGCGTCACCGCCACATCAGCCACCGGCACCTGCCACGGGCCAACCATTTGATCGCGCGCGGTCATGCCGCCCACGCTACGGTCGCCGATGCTGATCAAAAAAGTTTTGTCCGCCACCGACGGCATGCGCAGCACGCGATAGGCGGCCTCGCGCAAATCCATTTTCGCCGTATCAAAGGCGGGCAACGGACGTGCGGCGCGGGTCACGCGCCGTGTCATTTTCGGCGGCTTGCCGAGCAACACGGCTAGTTCCATGTCCACTGCGTTGTTGTTGAACACGGGGTCGCTGACGATCAGCCGCTCTTCCGCGGTAGCCGTGCCAAGCACGGCAAACGGACAACGCTCGCGCGCGCAGATGGCTTCAAAGGTTGACAATGCGTCGGGCGCGATCGCCAGCACATAACGTTCCTGTGCCTCGTTGCACCAGATTTGCATCGGCGACATGCCCGGTTCTTCGCTGGGAATTTTACGCAAATCGAAGTGGCCGCCGGTTTTCGCGCCATGCACCAGTTCCGGCAGCGCATTCGACAAGCCGCCCGCGCCGACATCGTGAATCGACAAAATCGGATTCGCATCCGCCAGCGCGCAGCAACGGTCGATGACCTCCTGCGCGCGCCGCTGCATTTCGGGATTGCCGCGCTGCACCGAATCAAAATCCAGATCCGCCAGATTGGCGCCGGTGTCCATGCTAGACGCCGCGCCGCCACCCAAGCCAATCAGCATGCCGGGGCCACCCAATTGGATCAACAGCGATCCGGGCGGCGGATCGAATTTGCGCACATGACGCGCGGCGATATTGCCTACGCCGCCCGCAATCATGATCGGCTTGTGATAGCCGCGCATTTCGCCGGCCACGTTTTGTTCATAGGTGCGAAAGTAGCCCGCGAGATTCGGCCGGCCGAATTCATTGTTGAACGCCGCGCCACCGATGGGGCCGTCGATCATGATTTGCAGCGCGGAGCTGATACGCGCCGGCCGGCCATACGAAAGGTTCTCCCAAGGCTGCGCAAAATCCGGAATGTTGAGATTCGACACCGAGAACCCGGTCAATCCCGCCTTCGGTTTGGAGCCGCGACCGGTGGCGCCCTCGTCGCGAATTTCACCGCCCGACCCGGTGGCAGCCCCCGGAAACGGCGCAATCGCGGTGGGATGATTGTGCGTCTCCACTTTCATCAGGATGTGCGTCTCGTCCTCGACAAAACGGTACTCGCCGTTTTGCCCGGGATAAAAACGCTCGACGCGCGCGCCTTCAATCACCGACGAATTGTCCGAATAAGCCACCACCGTGCCGCGCGGATTTTTCGCGTGCGTGGTGCGGATCATGCCGAACAGCGAAATATCCTTCGCCGCGCCGTCGATCACCCAATCAGCGTTAAAAATCTTGTGCCGGCAGTGTTCCGAATTGGCCTGCGCGAACATCATCAGTTCCACGTCCGTCGGATTGCGCCGGATGTGCTGGAAGTTTTGCGCGAGATATTCGATTTCGTCTTCCGACAACGCCAGCCCGAGTTCGCGATTAGCCCGTGCCAATGCCGCCACGCCGCCGCCGAGGACATCCACCGTGTTCAGCGGCTTGGGATCGAAACGCTGAAACAATTGATCCGCGTCTTCCATCGCGCCAAACACCGCTTCGGTCATGCGGTCGTGAATCAGGGGCCCCAGCTGCGCGGTCAGCGCGGCGGCTTGCGCGGCCGGCACGCCATTGATCCCATTGATCCAATAAGCCGTGCCACGCTCAATGCGTTGCACCGCTTCCAGACCACAGTGGCGTGCGATGTCGGTGGCCTTGGACGACCACGGCGAAATCGTGCCGGGCCTGGGTAGCACCAGCAGCAACGTCCCTTGCGCTGCGTCAACGCGCGATGCCGGTCCGTACGTCAGGATATGTTCGAGTCGTTGCTGCTCCGCCGGACTCGGCGCGCGCGTCACTTCGACGAAATGCCAGAATTCGGCATGCACCGATAACGATGAAATGGACGCCGGGAGTGCCTGCAAGAGTTTTGCGAGGCGAAAATCAGAGAGGGCGCGGCGGCCCCGCAGACGCAGAATCATCGTGGGTGAGATGCTGTAAAGCCGTATTTTACAATGCTTTTCCGCTAAACTAATTTACCATGCAACGCAAAATCAGCCACGGCGCCCCGCTCTACCTCACAGACGACGTACGCCGCATCGAATCCGCACAGGCGCACCTGCCGCTGATGGAGCGTGCCGGACACGCCGCCGCACAGTGGGCGCGTGCGCTCGCCGGCGACAGCGGCAAACCAGTCGTGATATTTGCCGGCCCCGGCAACAACGGCGGCGACGCTTTTGTCGTGGCACGTTTCCTCCAGCAATGGTTTTTTACCGTCACCGTGGTATTTGCTGGCGACCCGGCGAAATTGCCGCATGATGCCACCAAGGCCCATGCATTGTGGCGGGCCGCGGGTGGTATCAGCGTAGATCACCCTCCAACGGCGCGTGATTGCGCCCTGGTTATCGATGGCTTGTTCGGTATCGGGCTCACGCGGGATATCGATGGCCGTTACGCGCAATGGATAGGCGTCATCAATGCCAGTCGCGCAGCCGGCACGCCGGTGTTGTCGATTGATATCCCCAGCGGACTGGATGCGGACACCGGGCGCATTCACGGCTACTGCGTGCGCGCCACGCACACCCTGACGTTTATCGGTACCAAACCGGGACTGCTGACATTGGACGGGCCGGATCACTGCGGCGACATTCTGGTGAATGATCTCGATCTCGCTGCAAGCGCAAACGTCGCGCCCGGCCGCGTACTGGGCGCGACCACGCATGCCCTTAAACCGCGACTGCGCAACACGCATAAAGGCAGTCACGGCAGCGTCGGCATTATCGGCGGCGACACGGGCATGGCGGGCGCGGCATTGCTCGCGGGGCGCGCCGCATTAAAACTCGGCGCGGGCCGCGTTTACGCGGGCCTGCTGGCGCGTAACGCGCCGCAGGTCGATACCGCGCAACCGGAGCTCATGCTGCGCGCGGCCGACGCGGTCATGAAACTGGATCACCTGAGCTGTCTCGCCATTGGCCCCGGCTTGGGGCAGTCTTCGGATGCCGCATGTTACTTGCGTTGGGCGCTGGAATGGGCGCAACAAACCACCTTGCCGCTGGTGATCGATGCCGATGCGCTGAATCAAATTGCAGTCTCAGACCAGTTGAAATCAATGTTAAAACAAGTGGTTACAGAAACCGTGCTGACGCCACATCCAGCGGAAGCGGCGCGCTTGCTGAACTGCGGCACGCGCGAGGTGCAACACAATCGTGTCGCTGCGGCCGTGGCGCTTGCCACACAATTTAATGCGCACGTCGTGCTCAAAGGCGCGGGCACGGTGTGTGCATCGCCGGGTCAGCCGTGGCAGATCAACGTGAGCGGCAATCCCGGCATGGCCAGCGCGGGCATGGGTGATGTGTTGACCGGCATCATCGCTGCCTTGATCGCGCAAGGTGTCGCGCCAAGGCAAGCGATGGAATCAGCGGTCTGGCTACATGGCGCGGCGGCGGACGCTTGCGTCGCCAAAGGCATGGGGCCGGCAGGCTTGACCGCCGGCGAAACCATCAATGCCGCGCGCGAACTGTTTAATCAAGGTTTGCTGGCGCCGCAATCTTGAAGCGAGCCGCGGGAGCGATCACCCGCCGCCTCGACTATCTTACTCGGTGACGATCTTCGCGGCGCGCACCACGCGTCCCCACTTTTCGATTTCAATGCTGATAAATTGACCGAACGCCTCGGGCGATCCGGGGCGCGGTTCAAATCCCATCGCGGCGAACCGCTCTATGACATCGCGCAGTTGCAGCGCATGATTGATCTCGGCATTAAGCAGCACAACTATCTCGCGCGCCGTGCCATTGGGCGCCATCACGCCGTGCCAGGCGGAACCTCGGTTCAAGTCAGTGACTTGCGAAATTTTGGGCGTATCAAGAAAGGGAGCACAAATGGGGCACGAATGCGCCAGATACCGTTACTGCTCACGATATGAACCACCGAGTGTAGCCGCGTATGCATGGCGCTTTCTCGATTCTCCCCACTGCGTTATGCTCGCGCTACCGTCAGACAAACGCGTCGGTTCAATTACGCGTGGCACATTAGACCACTATACAGAACAATGTTTTCGCTCAAGCAACCCGCTGCTGGCTCATTGACCGTAACGCACGAATCCTGAACCCATGAACGTACACGGCTCCCTGAACGCTCACGGCCCGCTGACGATGCGCATTGCGCTGTGGTTCTTCGTGCCGCTCATCCTCACGACGGAACTGCATCAGCTTTCGCACTCGCTGGTGCATGCGTTTCTCGCGCGCATGGGTGACGCCACCACCACGCTGGCCGCGTTCAGCATCGCGTTCTCGTTCAACACCACCTTCAGCGGCATCGTCGCCGTGGGCACGCAGGCGGGCATGTCGTACATCTCCGACAAACGCTCGTTCTGGCGCGTTGCACGCTTTTATTTGCTGGTGTCGCTGGCGCCGTTTGTGTTGATTGAATCCGTGGCACTGTCGCCGTTGGGCGACTGGCTGTTCGGCACCCTGATGGGCGCGAGCCCCGAGGTAACCCGGCTCGCCAAAGCCGCATCGGCGGTGATGGGCTTGTGGATTTTTCCCAACCAGATACGCAACATCACCACGGCGCTGTGCATGTTGCACCGGCGTACCATTCTGATTTCGCATTCCACGATGGTAAGGCTGGTTTCCCAGGCGCTGATGCTGATGGTACTGCCGTTCTGGCTCGAGGGCGCCGTGGCCGGCGCGGCATCGCTGGTGGGCTGCATGATCGTTGAAGCCATCTACATGCTATGGGTCAGCCGCCCTTTTTATGCGCAACTGCCCGCCAGCGGCGGTGAGCGCGTTACCAGCCAAAAGTTGTGGAGCTTTTCGTGGCCGCTGATGATCACGCAGATCACGGAGCACGGCGTTACCTTCGTTATCAATTTTTTTCTGGGCCGTCTGGCCCATCCGGATTTGGCGCTGGCGGCTTTCGGCGTGGTTACCGCGCTCAATTCGCTGGTGGCATCGCCCTTGCGTAACCTGGCGCAAACCGCGCAGGCGCTCGCGCAGCGCCGCACCGACGTTCGGGTGTTGCTGCAATTCACGCACCGTCTGGCGCTCGCCTATGTGCTGCTGGTGGGAATCCTGTTCTACACGCCGATGCGCGACGTGGTGCTGAAGGGCGTCATGGGCCTGCCCGAAAAACTCAGCACCTATGCGGCGCCCGGCGTGCAGATGATTCTGCTGGTGGCCATCGTATGGGGTTACTCGTCGTTGTTTCGCGGACTGCTTTCGGCCATGCGCAAAACACACGCGATCGCGGGCAGCGCCATCATCCGGCTGATGGTGGTGATCGCCGTGGGCAGCGTAACCTTGCATGCGCCCACCCTCAATGGCGCCGCGGTCGGCATCGCCGCCATCGGCTGCGCCTATTTGTCCGAGGTGGGCATACTGGGCTGGCGGCTGATGCTGTACAGCCGTGAAACGGGACCGCTCTTTCCGCACGAAATGCAGCGTTAGAAAATAACCCGTTGTTTTTATTAATTATTCT
The DNA here is from genome assembly GCA_002412495.1 of Betaproteobacteria bacterium UBA5216. Classification (GTDB taxonomy): domain Bacteria; phylum Pseudomonadota; class Gammaproteobacteria; order Burkholderiales; family SG8-41; genus UBA5216. Next base: position 4,441 of record DHVE01000063.1, on the reverse strand, counting down.
TATCCGCCAGACGCATCGCACGCAGCCCCAGCGTGGCTGACACCATACCCGTCATCGGCACCACGCAGCAAATCGCATCGAGCACCTGCCGCCGTGTCATGCCGCACGCGTAAGCGTGCCGCATGTGTTGCGCGGCCATCTCCACTTCACCACGCGTGCATAGCGCGGCGATCACAATCAGTTCGCGCGGGCCGGGGCCCAGCACGGTGTTGCTGTCCTGATCGGACGCCATGCAGTGATCCACAAACGCCGTGGCGCGGCGCGCGAGTTCGCTGTCGATGGTGGCCGCGTACCGCCATTCGTCCGTGTCAGCCAACCCCGAGCTGTCGCCCGCCTTGCGCGCGCGGCCCATCAACATCTCGGGAAAGGGCTTCAGTTCCTTGGGCTCGCCGCCCGGTGGTAATTTTCCAAACGGATAATCCGCGCTGTTGGCTTGTTCAATCGCCAGCGACACATACGTCAGGCTCGCCCAGCCGACCACCGATGCAAATGCCGCCGCGCCCTCGAACAAGGCCTTGTTGGTCAACCCTTCTCGGTACATGCGGCGTATGTGGTTCGGCGCGTGGCGCAAATCGCCCTTGCTGCACAACGCCGGTATGGCGATCAGCTCGCGCATCTGCACGGACAACTGCCCGCTCGCCGCTTGTTGGCCGTGATACTGATGCAGATAACTGACCGTTTGGTTAATCAGGTGATAGGTCTTCGGCGACGCATACACCAGCGTTTTCCATTCCGGAAAAATATCACCGCGTGCCGCCGTGGCGCGCGCGAGTATTGCTTCGGGACTCAAGTCCACGTCGTCTGCTTTGGAAGTTTCGGTCACGCGCGCTCCACGGTTGATGTTCGCGACTAAAAGATTACTGCATTCCGGCCATGTTGTGCGGCGACGCCCGGTATAATCCACGCTTTTTCGCGCCCTCCTCACTCACTCACTCGCCCGGCTGCCATCATGTGGTTCAAGAATCTCCTCGTTTACCGTCTCGCATCCGACCATGGCATTACCCCGGAAGATCTCGAAGAAAAACTCAAGGCCCACGCGCTCCAGCCCTGCGGCAGCTTCGAGATGGAATCGCGCGGCTGGCTCGCGCCGCGCATCGAAGACCGTTTTCTGCACAGCCTTGAACGCCAGTGGCTGATCAGCTTCGGCGTTAATCAAAAAATCCTGCCAGGCTCGGTGGTGACACAGACCGCAAAAGAACGCGCCGCCAAGCTTGCTGAAAAACAGGAACACCCCGTCGGCCGCAAACAAATGCGCGACATCCGCGAGCGCGTGCTTGAAGAACTGATGCCCAAGGCTCTGAGCCGCCGCCGCGCGCTCGGCACCTGGATCGATCCGGTCAATAACTGGCTGGTGATCGACACCGCCGCCGACAAAAAGGCGGACGAACTGCTCGAAGCGCTGATCGGCGCCGACGTCGAAGTGGCGGCCAAGCGGCTGGAAACGCATCAATCCCCTTCAGCCGCCATGACCCTGTGGCTGAGCTCAGGCCAGGTGCCCGCGCCCTTCACCATTGATCAGGATCTTGAACTGAAAGCCTCGGGTGAAAGCCGCGCCACCGTGCGTTATGTCAATCACCCGCTCGAAGGCCGCGAAATCCGCGAGCACATCTCCGGCGGCAAAACCGCCACGCGCCTGGGCATGACCTGGAAAAACCGCGTGTCGTTCGTGCTCACCGAGCAACTGCAAATCAAGCGCGTGGCGTTCCTCGATATCCTTAAGGAAGAAACCCAAAATCAGGCGGAAGATGCCGAAGAACAATTCGACATCGACTTCGCGCTGATGACCGGCGAACTCGCGGCCCTGCTGAACGATCTGGTGGAAGCGCTGGGCGGCGAGAAAAAGAACGCATAGACCGCGCGTTTTCCACTGCCTTGTGTTTGTGACTGTAAGCCCAAGAAAGACCCATTTCATGAATACCATGACCAAAGACGATCTGCCCTATGAGGGCGTAAAAGTTCTCGATCTGTCGCAGGGTGTCGCAGGCCCCTATTGCGGCATGCACCTCGCGCGCAACGGCGCCAATGTGATCAAGGTCGAGCCGACCGAAATCGGCTGCTGGAGCCGGCGGCTCGGCAAGCACACGGGTGACCACACCGCGCACTCCGTCATCGTCAACCGCGCCAAGCGCTCGCTCGCCGTCGATCTCAAAACCGACCAGGGCGTGGCCATCGTGCAGCGGCTCGCCAGCCAATGCGATGTGTTGATCCACAACTATCGCGTCGGCAAGATCGACAAGTTCAAGCTTGATTACGAAAGCGTCAAAAAAACCAACCCGAACGTCGTGTACGCCCACATCACCGGCTTCGGCGCCAAGGGGCCGCGCGCCGATAATCCGGCGACGGATTCCGTGATGCAAGCCTATACGGGCATGATGTCGATCAACTGCGGCACCTCGGGTGTCCCGCAACGCATCGAAATGCTGGCGATTGATTTCTCGACGGGCCTGTATGCGTTTCAGGCAGTTGCGGCGGCGCTTTATCGTAAAGCGATGAAAGGCCGTGGCGCCCACATCCAGACCAGCCTCCTGGAAAGCGCGCTCGCCCTGCAGGAAGGCGCGATGATGGAACACCATTTGCAGGGCGGCGCCGCAGAACCCATCGGCATGCCCGTCGGCATGTTCAAGACCAAAGACGGTTTCATGAGCGTCAATGCGCGGCGCGACGAACATTTCAAGCGCCTCGCCAAGCTGCTGGGCAAAGACGAATGGATCACCGATCCGCGTTACGCCGACGCACGCGCGCGTGTAATCAACCGCGATGTACTGATGGCCGAACTGCGGCCGTTTTTCGAAACCAAAACGTCCAATGAGTGGGTGGAATTACTTTCCGGCATCGACATCCTGAAAGCCAAGGTCAACACGTATGATGACCTTTTCGCCGACCCGCAGGTGCAGGCCATCGATGCGGTGCGTTGGGTGGAGAACGACACCCTCGGCCGCGTGCCGATGGGCACCATCTGTGGCCAGCGCGCGCCGGCAACCGGCGACCCACTGACGCATGCCCCGCATTTGGGCGAGCACACGCGGGAGATTTTGGGCGAGATGGGGTACGAGGCCGGCGATATTGAAAAACTCGCGGCCTCGGGTGTGGTCGTGTGCTACCGGGCGTGAAGTTTTCTGCCTCGCGCTGAATACCCCCGATGCATTCGATTTAAGGGCAATGCCGGCAACTTCAGCCTGATCGTCGCAACCTGATTGTCGCAGTCTGAATTGACCGGCTTCTGGTGCCGCGATACATTGGCATATAAGCGTAGGGTGCGCTTGAAAAAGCAATCCCCGTGGCTGTGGCAATGGCGTAATGTCCGCGGTCATACGACTGATACGCGCTAATACGTGCTATCGCGAGGCGATCGAACGCCCCTGGCATGCCGGTTCACCGCAAGGACAACGACAATGCATAAATATCTGTTTTTATTGATTTTATTGTGTGGTAACGCGTTCTCGATGGGCAACATCGTCGACACCGCTTTCGTGATCGAAGCACAAAAGCGCGGCGCGATCATCTGGGATGTGCGCAGCGCGGCCGAATTTCAGAAGGGCCACATCCCCGGCGCGTTCAACATTGGCGCGGCGGCACAGGCGCTGCGCGATCCCAACACCGAAGATTTCAAACCCGTTGCCGAAATCGAGAAGACGCTGGGTGCCGCAGGACTCGATCCGTCAAAAGAGATCGTGGTTTATTCGTCGCGTGGTGATGCCAATGCCTATTTTGGTCTTTACACCATCGCGTATTTCGGCGGCAAACTGGGAAGCGTGTATCACGACGGCATCGATGGCTGGCGCGCGTCGGGGCTGGAAATCAGCACCGTGGCTGCGAAGCCTGTGCCGGTTGCCCTCAAGTTAACACCCAATCCAGCGGTAAGCGTGGACACGCCGCAAATGCTTCACGCGCGCAACCAGGGCGTGCAAATAGTCGACGCGCGCTCCGTGCCGGAGTTCAAGGGCAACGACATCCGCGCCGTTCGCGGCGGCCATATACCCGGCGCGATCAACATCCCCTACGAGCAGAACTGGGTTGATCCTGACACAGTCGGCAAGCTCGCGCGCAAGCAGGTGGCCGACAACACGGGTATGTCGCTCAAGCCGATGCAGGAACTGAAAAAACTCTACGCGGCGCTTGATCCGGAAAAAGAAACCATCGTCTATTGCCAGAGCGGCACGCGCGCCTCGGAAACCGCGGTGGTGTTGTCACAACTCGGCTTTAAAAACGTCAAGGTGTACGAGCCCTCGTGGCTGGGCTATGCGGCAGTGTTGAGTGCGCCCGCAAACAATGAAACCTTCTTCAACGTCGGCGCGCTGAATACGCGTTTGTCGGCGATGCAGCAGCGCATTGAACACCTGGAACGCGAACTCGCGGCGGAAAAGGCGCGCAAGCCGTAGTTTCGCGCGCGTCCGCGTAAAAAATTGCGATGAACTGATTGACCTGCCCCCTTTAGCCATAC
>DHVE01000105.1 GCA_002412495.1 Betaproteobacteria bacterium UBA5216 | reverse complement strand
TGCCGGCGGCGTGGATGTCGATGGTGGTTTATCTCGCGATGGCGTTCTGGGCTGGCGTCGGCTTGGCATTCAACACGCGGCTGTCGGGCATGATGGCGACGGCGCTTGCGCCCACCGGCGCGATGTTTACTTTTATCGCGCTGTGGACCGGTGCGTTTTGGGGCAAGCCGACCTGGGGCACGTGGTGGGTTTGGGATGCGCGCATCACCTCCGAATTATTGCTGTTGTTTTTGTATTTTGGTTTTATGGCGCTGCAAGCTGCCATTGACGATCCGCGCCGCGCGGATAAAGCCGGCGCGGTGCTGGCGCTGGTAGGCGTGATCAACATCCCGATCATTTATTTTTCGGTGAAGTGGTGGAACACCTTGCATCAGGGCTCGTCGGTCAGCCTGAAAAGCGCACCCACGATGGCGATGACCATGTTCGCCGGTATGATTGTCATGGCGTTTGCGTGCTGGGCGTATGCAATTGCGGCTTCGTTGTGGCGCGTGCGCTGCATAATTCTGGAGCGCGAACGGCGTAGCGAGTGGGTGACGGAATACCTGAGGACACAGCCATGAACTGGGGCAGTGCAAGCGAGTTTTTTGCCATGGGTGGTTATGGGCTTTATGTGTGGGGTTCGTACGCGGTAACGCTCGCGTGCATCGCGATCGAACTCGTGTCGCTGCGGTTGCGGCGCGGTGCGGCGGGTAAGTTATGAGCACAGCGACGCCCGCGACGCTGAAGCCGCGTCATCGCCGTATTATTCTGATCGTCACCGGCGTGGCCGGTTTGGCGATTGCCGCGGCGCTGGTGCTGTCGGCGTTTCAGCAGAATCTGGTGTTTTTCTTCACGCCCTCGCAAGTGGCCGCGAACGAAGCGCCGCAGGGACGCGCGTTTCGAGTCGGCGGCATGGTCGAGAAAGGCAGCGTCAAGCGCCAGCCGGATGGCGTCACCGTGCATTTTGTCGTCACCGACAGCGCGAAGACCATGCCCGTGGCGTACAAAGGCGTGCTCCCCGATCTGTTTCGCGAAGGTAAGGGCGTGGTGGCGCAGGGGCGTCTCGAAAACGGCCTGTTCGTGGCGAGCGAAGTGCTCGCCAAGCATGATGAAAATTACATGCCGCCCGAAGCCGCCGAAGCGATGAAAAAGGGCCAGGCGATCAACGAAAAAGCCGCGCGTTCGATAGTGAATTCACCGTCCTCCAAATAAAACCCAGAGCAACCAGGCGCGCAACTTATGATTCCCGAACTCGGCAATTTCGCGCTGGTCCTCGCGTTGCTGCTCGCGCTTGCACAGGGTACGCTGCCGCTGGCGGGCGCGGCGCGCGGAACACAATCCTGGATGAACCTCGCGCGTCCCGCCGCGCAGGGGCAATTTGTGTTTGTCGCCATCGCGTTCGGTTGTCTGACGTATTCGTTCGTGACCAACGATTTTTCCGTGCTGTACGTGGCATCGAACTCCAATTCGGGTTTGCCGTTGCAGTATCGCGTGGCCGGCGTTTGGGGCGGCCATGAAGGTTCGTTGCTGTTATGGGTGCTGATGCTGTCGTTGTGGACGATGGCGGTCAGCGTGTTCAGCCGCCATCTGCCGGATGACATCATCGCGCGCGTACTGGGCGTGCTGGGTTTGGTCAGCGTGGGGTTCCTGTGTTTCATGTTGTTTACCTCCAACCCGTTCGACCGGTTGCTGCCGGCGGCGATGGACGGGCGCGATCTGAATCCTTTGCTGCAAGACCCCGGCATGGTGATTCATCCGCCCATGCTTTACATGGGTTATGTCGGCTTCTCGGTGGCGTTTGCGTTTGCCATAGCCGCGCTGCTGTCGGGGCGGCTCGATGCCACCTGGGCGCGCTGGTCGCGGCCATGGACCACCGCGGCGTGGATGTTCTTGACGCTCGGCATCGCGCTCGGCAGTTGGTGGGCGTATTACGAACTCGGCTGGGGCGGCTGGTGGTTCTGGGACCCGGTGGAAAACGCTTCGTTCATGCCTTGGTTGATGGGGACGGCTTTGATTCATTCGCTGGCTGTCACCGAGAAGCGCGGCGCCTTCAAAAGCTGGACGGTATTGCTGGCGATTTTTGCGTTTGCGCTGTCGCTGCTGGGCACGTTTCTGGTGCGTTCCGGCGTGCTGACCTCGGTGCATGCGTTTGCCACCGATCCCAAGCGTGGCATCTTTATTCTTGCGTTCCTGGTAGTGGTGATCGGCGGCTCGCTCACCTTGTTTGCCTGGCGCGCGAATCGCGTGGGGCTGGGCGGGCAATTCGACGTGGTGTCGCGCGAATCATTTTTGCTTACCAACAATGTGCTATTGGCGGTGGCGGCCGGATCGGTTCTGCTCGGCACGCTGTATCCGCTGTTTCTCGATGCGTTGAATCTGGGCAAGCTTTCCGTCGGACCGCCGTATTTTGAAACCGTGTTCGTGCCGCTGATGGCGCCGGCGCTGTTCCTGATGGGCGTGGGGCCAATGGCGCGCTGGAAGCAGGCGCATGTGCCGGAACTGGCTACGCGTTTCAAATGGGCGTTCGCGGTGGCGGTCGCGGGCGGCCTGCTACTGCCGCTGACGATGGGGACATGGACACCAATGGCGAGTTTTGGCTTGTTGCTGGCGGTGTGGATTGTCGCCAGCAGCCTCACCACGCTGGCATCGCGCCTGAAGCAAACGCCCGGATCGGGCATCGCGAAATGGCGCGCGCAGTCGCGCAGCTACTATGGCATGTTGCTGGCGCACATGGGCGTGGCGGTGTTCGTGGTCGGCGTCACCATGGTCAAGAGTTTCGAGGCCGAAAAGGACGTGAAGCTCGCGCCCGGCGAATCCGTCGAACTCGGCGGCTACACCTTCCGATTCGATGCGCTGAATGATGTCAAAGGCCCCAACTACGTGGCCGTTCGCGGCACATTCGCCGTCACGCAGGGCGCGTCCGCGGTGGGCATGATGTACCCCGAAAAACGCATGTACCATGTGCAGAAAAATGCCATGACCGAAGCGGCCATCAACACGCGTTTCACGCGCGATTTGTATGTGTCGCTGGGCGAACCGGTTGAAGCCGGCGACGGCAAGGCGTGGGTGGTGCGCGTGCAGGTCAAGCCGTTTGTCGATTGGATCTGGGGCGGTTGTGTGCTGATGGCGCTGGGCGGGTTGCTCGCCGTGCTCGACAAACGTTATCGCCTCGCCACGCGCAGGCAATCCGCGCCACTGCCTGCGTCCGACGCGCGTCTGACAGCGGCGAGCTAAGTCATGAAATGGTGGCTATGGCCCCTCGGCCTGTTCCTGGTATTGGCGGTGTTTCTCGGCGTGGGCCTCACGCTCAACCCGCGTGAGGTGCCGTCGCCGTTGATCGGCAAGTCCGCGCCGCATTTTCAGTTGCCGCAACTGCATGACCCTGAAAAAACATTCTCGCAAAAAGACATGCTGGGCAAGGTGTGGGTGCTCAATGTGTGGGCGTCGTGGTGCGGGCCGTGCCGCGAAGAGCATCCGGTGTGGGTGGATCTCGCCAAGACCCAGGTCGTGCCGATCTACGGCTTGAATTACAAGGACAAACGCGCCGACAGCATTGCGTGGCTGAAACGCTATGGCGATCCGTATGTGCTGTCGGTGGCCGATACCGAAGGTCGCATCGGCATCGACTACGGCGTGTACGGCGTGCCCGAAACGTATTTGATCGACAAGGCGGGTGTGATTCGCTACAAACACATCGGGCCGGTGTATCCGTCGGTGCTCAAGGAAAAAATCCTGCCGCTGATTGCAAAGCTCAACGGAAATGCATAAGTCATTGTTTTTATTTATCATTCTTGTGTGCATCGGATTGTCCGGCGCGGCGCCGTCGCGTGCGGCGGACGATGCCGCGCTCGAACAACGCGTGCAGCGTTTATCCGAGGAATTACGTTGTCTGGTGTGTCAGAACCAATCACTCGCCGACTCGCACGCCGGTCTCGCCATCGATCTAAAAAATCAGGTGCGTGAAAAATTAAAACAGGGCGCGAGCGAAAAAGAAGTGATCGCCTTCATGACGGAACGCTACGGTGATTTTGTTCTGTATCGCCCGCCGGTCAAAGGAACCACGCTGTTGTTGTGGTTCGGACCGGGACTGCTGATGGTGGCGGGTCTGATTGCGTTATTCGCGCGGCTGCGCCGCCGGGCGAGCGAGACTGTCGAGCCGAGCCTGACAATCGATGAACGCGCGCGCGCGGTGGCGCTGCTGGAAGGCCGAACGCCCGGGAACCCACGGAAATAACATGACACTATTTGGGGTTTTTGCCGCGTTGCTCGTGGCTGTGGCACTGTTGTTCCTGTTGCCGCCGTTGCTGCGGCGAGGCGCCGTTGCACAAGCAGCGGATAAAAAAGGAACCGCCGCATCCGAGCGTTCCGCCCATCACGAACTCAACATCGCGGTGTATCGCGACCAGCAAAATGAACTGGACGCCGATCGCCGCGCGGGCACGCTCACGGATGAGCAATACGAACGCGCGCGGCTGGAACTGGAGCGCCGCCTGCTTGACGATGTGGCAGCGGATCAAGCCGCGCCGTCGCCCGCGCAACCGCCCCGCCGGGCGCCCGCGATCATGGTCGGTCTGGCCGTGCCGCTGTTGGCGATCCCGCTGTATTTCACAGTGGGCAATCCGCGCGCGCTGGCGCCCGTGGCATTGCCGAAAGACGCCAGCCAAGGCGTTACCGCCGAGCAAGTCGAGGCGATGGTGGCAAAACTTGCCGAGCGCATGAAGCAGAACCCGGATGATCCGCAAGGCTGGGCGATGCTCGGCAAATCGTACGCGGTGATGGGGCGCTTCGAGGATGCCGCGGCGGCGTATGGCAAGGCAGTGGCGCGCGTGGGAGACAATCCCAATTTGCTCGCCGACTATGCCGACGCGCTGGCAATGGCGAATGGGCAAAACCTGCAAGGCGAACCGGAAGCGTTAATCCTTCGTGCGCTGAAAATCGATCCGGATCACGCCAAGTCGCTGGCACTTGCGGGCACCGTGGCGTTCGAGAAAAAAGATTTCACCACCGCCATCGCCTACTGGGAGAAGCTGGTGAAACAAGTGCCACCGGATACCGAAATGGCGCGCAATGTGCAATCCAGCATTGCCGAGGCGCGCGCGCTTGCCGGTGAAAGCAAAGGCGGCGGCGCGTCGGCGGCCGCCAAACCGGGGGGCGTCAGCGGCACGGTCACGCTCGCGCCGGCGTTAAAGGCCAAGGCCGCGCCGGACGACACCGTGTTCATCTTCGCGCGCGCCGCATCGAAGGATGGGCCGCGCATGCCGCTCGCGATTTTGCGCAAAAAAGTCAGCGACCTGCCGGTGACGTTTACGCTGGATGACAGCTCCGCGATGTCGCCCGCCACGCGCTTGTCCGGCACGCCGCAAGTCATCATCGGTGCGCGTATTTCAAAAAGCGGCAACGCGATGCCGCAGCCGGGGGATTTGCAGGGATTGAGCAAACCCATCGAAAACACCGGCAAGGGTATTGGCATCGTGATTGATACGGAAGTTAAGTAACAATCCCGCAATTCCACAGGCGGGTTGTTGTAAAAAGCCGACTGCGATTTTGCCCCGGTTTTGGGGCTTCCAATGAATACAAGGCAGGTATCGGACTACTTCGCGAGGCATAGCAGCGTGTAATTCCGATACTTATGCATTATTTGTCGATGGCCGTCAGCTTTTCGCGAGATTCATGCGCTGTCTACGAGTCTTTGTGACGTTGCCGCATGGTGAACAAAGCTTCGGGTCGAATTGACGCGGGTTCTTGAGCGGGCATAGACTTTAACAAGTGTGAATTCTCATGCGCTGGCATATTGAAAGGCCGCGAATATTTTCGTAAGGCCCGGACTTCTGGGAGGCACTATGCATTTCAAAAAAATTGGCTTGTTCGTCGGATTGGCAGCGGTGAGCGGCGCGGCATTCGCGACGTGTGATTCCACGTTAAGTTCTTATCAATCCGCTGTTGCCAGCAACAACTTGGCGCTCGCCCGGCAAGAGATTTCGGAGACGCCGGAGTGTTTTGGCGGCAGCCCTGCGTCGGCGCAAGTTCAAATTAACGGCACGTCATTTCAGCAGGCCGCCGCGATTTCACGTTCTCTCCGCTTGCGATTTGAATCGGACAATCCGGGTCCGCGCGCCGACGCCGGAATTAAAGGAATGGCCGCGGGCAATGCTGGCAAGAAATGGAACGTTTGGGGCAACGTGGAGAACAATGATACGCGTCAGAGTTACCGCAATCTCGGCGGGCTCGTCACGCGCAACGATTCTGACGTGCTCAACACGGTGTTGGGCGTTGATTACTCTTTGTCGCCGACGGCGGTGTTTGGTGTCTCGGTGGCCATTGACCGGGGCGATACCGCCGGCACGGATTCAACCTTCACCTACCTGAACAAGGTTGACACCGATGGTTATTCGATTGCGCCCTATGTCGGCATTCAAATCAACAAGGCGCTCAGCTTTGATGCCAGCTTGGGGATGGGGAAGGGCAAGTTCGGCACCAATCATCGTACCGACGGCAAGTCCGATCGCTGGTTTGGGGCGGCCAATTTGAACTACGAGCACTGGATGGGCCAGGTTCAGTTTACCGGCAAGGCGAGTTACTTGCGTGCCGTTGAGGACTATGAAAACACCCGGAACGCGGGCGTACCCGTGATCGGCACGGCCGCCAGGAACACGTTGGGGCAGATTCGGCTGGTCGCTCAAGCAGGCTATTGGATGAATGGCGTAATGCCTTATGCCTCGCTGGGGTATGTCTCCGATGTGGAACGCAAAAGCACGCTGTTCGGCGCGACCAACCCGATTGGCAAGGACGCGTGGGTGTGGTCACTTGGAATCAACTTTATTTCCCTTAGCAACGGCTTGACGGGCGGTATCGCATACAAGCAGGAAGAAAGCCGCGGCAATCAACAGAACAAGAGTCTGATGGCGAATATTGCCTTGCGGTTTTAATGGCGGTATCGCGGGTACCACGGCTCTGGTTAATGGCTGCGCGTTGTAGCGCGGCCATTTTGTTTTTGGCGGGGGGATGCGCCACAGTCGATTCGGGAGAAGACGCGCGCGCCAAAGCGGCATCGGGGGCGCGCGAGCGCGGCTTTACCGCCACGACAATGCGTGCCGGTGCATTCGAACTGTTTTCGCTGATGCGGCATGCCGCGCCTGGCGGCGCGCTGACGATTTATATCGAGGGTGACGGCGCGCCGTGGGGATCGCCGTATCATCCGCCACGCGACCCTACGCCGCGCGTTCCCGTGGCGCTGGAGATGGCGAATGCCGATACGTCGCCTGACGTCGCTTGGCTCGCGCGGCCTTGCCAGTATTTGAGCCCAAATGCGTTGCAGGCTTGTGACAGCGCCTATTGGATGCAACGCCGCTTTTCGCCGGAGGTCATTGCGGCCTACGACAGCGCGGTGACGCAACTGCAAGCCAAGTCGGGTGCCCTGCATATTCGTCTGGTCGGCTATTCCGGTGGCGGCGTGATTGCCGCACTGGTGGCGTTGCGGCGTCACGATATTGCGCATGTGATCACCGTTGCCGCGCCGCTGTCGTTATCCGGCTGGACGGCATGGCATGATCTGTCACCGCTCGATGGATCGCTGGATCCCGGCGCGCAGCAACCGCTACGCCGCGCCGCGCCCGATGTTCACTTTGCCGGCGCAAACGATAAAATCGTACCAGCGGAAATTATCGGCCGGTTTGTGCGGTCTCATGGCGGTAGACTGGAAACCATGGCGGGATATGATCACCATTGCTGCTGGGTGCGCGATTGGCCACGGCTTTTGAGTCGCGCACGCAGTCTGGAGGATTCCAAATGAAACGCATCCTGATTGCTGTTTTCGTATGGATGGCTGTGCAAAGCGCGTGGGCGCAAGGTTTTCGCCCGCCGCCATTTATCAGCGGCGTGCCGGGCCTGTCGCAAATGCAGGCGATACAAATGCAACGGCAGCAGTCTCGCACCTTGCTGTATCGCGAAGCGCTCGAAGAATTGCGCAAAAATCCGCGTGCGGCTGACTACGCGCAGTGCCCGCCGGGGGCCGCCGCGGACGCCGTGTGCGCGCCGGCCGTATCCGCCGATGCCGCGCCGGCCGAGGGCAAGCCCGCGATTCGTAAACGCGTGGCGTTGCTGATCGGCAACAATGCCTACTCCAATTCGGTGCCGTTGCTGGAAACGCCGATCGCCGACGTGGAGCGTATCGCGGAGATATTGCGCGCGCGCTACGGCTATGAAGTGACCGTGGTCAAAAATGCCACCAAGGCAAATACCGCGCGCGCGCTGAATCAATTGGCGGCCAATGTTCGTCCGGAAGACAGCGTGCTGGTGTTCTACGCCGGCCATGGCTACCTGATGAACGATACCAACATGGGATACTGGCTGCCCGTGGATGCGTCGGCCAAGACGGCGGCCAACTGGATTTCCAACGAAGACATTTCGCGATTTCTGACGGCGATACCCGCGCGGCAATTGATTCTGGTGTCGGACAGTTGTTATTCTGGGACGCTAACGCGCGAGTTTCGCGTTACGGGCGGTGGCGAGGTGGATCCCGATGACGTATTGCGCAAGCGTTCGGTGCTGGTGCTCACCTCGGGCGGTGACGAGCCGGTGGCCGACGAGGGCAAGGGCGGGCATTCCATTTTCGCCTGGCACCTGATCAGCGTATTGAATGCGGCGAAGGGGTTGACGCCGGGCGCCAGCGTTTTTACCGAGGTGCGGCAGCGTGTGTCCAAGGATTATCCTCAGACGCCGCAATATGGCGCCGCGGTGTCGGCGGGACACACGGTGGGCGGCGAGTATTTGTTCACGGCCACTAAGTAGCCATCGCCCGGGCATGCGGCCCGCCCGCGCCAGCGATGGCGGCGTGTATGATCACGGTCGAGAAAATTCACTCTACTTTCGAATCGAATAAAAATCTCATGAAATGGCAATACACCAAGGGCCTGCACGATCTGGGCAATAACACATGGGCTTGGTTGCAGCCCGATGGCGGCTGGGGCTTGAGCAACGCGGGACTGATCATCGATGGCGGGCAAACGCTGATGGTCGACACGCTGTTTGATCTTGCGCACACGCGCGAGATGCTCGATGCCTACCGGCGCGCTGCGCCGGCTGCGGCCAACGTTGATGTACTGATCAACACGCATTCCAACGGCGATCACACATTCGGCAATCAACTGGTCAAGGGCGCGCGCATCATCGCGAGCCGCGCCTGCGCCGAAGAAATGGCCGCGCGCCGCCCCGAGGAACGCACGCAAGTCATGCGCGAATGGCAAAAGCACGGCGAAGCCGGCGTGGCGTGGCATCAGTTGTATAGCGGCAAATTCGATTTCGAAGGCCTGGTCTACACGCCGCCGACCGAAACCTTCGAGCGCGAGATGTCCGTGACGGTGGGCTCAAAAGAAGTGCGCCTCGTTAACGTGGGGCCGGCGCACACCAACGGCGATATCCTTGCCTATGTGCCCGGCGACCGCACGGTGTTCACCGGCGACATTCTGTTTATTGGCGGACATCCGCTGGCCTGGGTAGGGCCGATCGCCAACTGGATCGCGGCTTGCGATTTGATTTTGAGTTGGGATGTCGAAACCATCGTGCCGGGCCACGGCCCGATCACCGACAAAGCCGGCGTGCGCAAATTAAAGGGCTACTTCGAATATCTTACCGTGGAAGCACGCAAGCGCTTCGATGCCGGCATGACGCAAGCTGAAGCCGCGCGCGACATTTCACTCGCGCCCTATCACGACTGGATCGACACCGAGCGCATCATCGTCAACATCCACACGTTGTACAAGGATTTCGGCGCGCAACGCGCCGCTGGCGAGGCTGCACCCGATTACCACGCGCTGATGGCGCGCTGGCGGAATGCGGTAAAATAATTCAATAAAAACATGTAGTTAAGAATTTTTCATGCAAGGATAATCATGCCCATCCCACTCGATGAAACCCACGATGCCCAGCGCAAGAGCTGGGTCGCCAGCGCGAATGCACACAGCGAATTCCCGATCCAGAATTTGCCGCTCGGTGTGTTCAGCAGCCGCGGCGACACGCCGCGAGGCGGCGTAGCCATCGGTAACGACATATTCGACTTGAAGGCCGCGTGCGATGCAAAGCTGTTTACCGGCGACGCCGAAAAAGCCGCGCGCGCCGCCAGCGCCACCACGCTGAATGAATTGATGGCGCTCGGCGCCGGCCCGCGCGCCGCGTTGCGCAGGCAGGTGTCGGCGTTGCTGGCCGAAGGCACCGCCGAATCCAGACGTGCACAGCCGCTCGCGGCAACGCTGTTGCACAAGGCGGCGGATTGTGCGCTGTACCTGCCCGCCATGATCGGCGCCTTCACCGATTTTTATGCTGGTATCACCCATGCGGAAAATGGCGGCAAGCGCCGCGGCACCGTGCCGCCGCTGAGCCCCAACTACAAATACGTGCCGGTGGCGTATCACAGTCGCGCCTCCACCGTGCGACCCACCGGCGTGCCGGTGCGCCGCCCCAATGGTCAGCGCGTGGTGGACGGCGACAAGCTGCCGACCTTCGGGCCATGTCTGAAAATGGATTTCGAACTCGAATTCGGCATCTGGGTGGGCAACGGCAACGAATGGGGCGAGCCGATTCCTGTCGGTAAAGCCGGTGACCATATCTATGGTCATTGCATGTTGAACGACTGGTCGGCGCGCGACATCCAGCGCTGGGAGTCCGCGCCGCTGGGGCCGTTTTTGTCGAAGAATTTCGGCACCACCATTTCGCCGTGGATCGTCACGCCCGAAGCGCTCGCACCGTTTCGCACGGCGCAACCCGCGCGGCCCGACGGCGATCCGAAGCCGTTGCCGTATCTGTGGGACGACACCGATCAGCGCGAAGGCCAGTATGATCTCGAAATCGAAGTGCTGATTCACACCGAAACCATGCGTGGCCGCGGCATGCCCCCGCAACGCATCTCGATGAGCAACACCAAACACCTTTACTGGACCGTGGCGCAGATGGTCGCGCATCACACCTGTGGCGGCTGCAACCTCGAACCGGGCGATATCTTCGGCTCCGGTACCATCAGCGGCCCCACGCCGGAAAACTACGGCAGCATCGCGGAGCTGTCGTTTGATGGCACCAAGGACATAACGCTGGCCTCGGGCGAGATACGCCGCTGGGTGCAGGACGGGGATGATATTTATTTGCGCGCGCACGGTCGGCGCGAGGGGTTTGTGGGCATAGGGTTTGGGGATTGTTGCGCGCGGATGGTGGCGGGCAAATCGTAGGGCGCCGGTGCATCGCGATCTGCATCAATCGCGCCGATTGACCTACAGCGAACATTTGCCGCGCACACATCACTGGGTTGGGCTTGGCAGCCCAACGAGCACTATGGGAGCTCTGTCGCCAGGCGCGACCTCACAAATACCACTTGCCGCGAAGGCATCGTCGTACGCATCCCGCGTGGCTGGCGCGAGCACCTCAATCACGCCATACGTCTTGCACGAACCGCAAGTGGCCTGCTGGGCAAAATGCTCCGCGCGAAAAAGCATCTTGAAATAGAAGGTGACGGTTTTAAAGCAAAGCACGATGCTGGCCATGATCAGCACCAGCATGATCCATGGCTTCGCGCCCGCGTCGCGCCACTGGAATTGATCCAGACATACCGCCACCACGATCACGCTCAGAAACGCGGTCACGAGACTGGCATGCGCTTCAATGAGTTGGCGCTCGTGCCAGCGTCGGAAGCCGCGCTTGCGGATGTGGTCGGGAAGGTTCATGACACGGGCTTTTGGGGTGTGCCTGCCATCAGGGTATCGCTGACGGCACGCCGGTTCAACCGCGATCCGCGCGACACCTCCAGGTTGAAACGCAGCGCGGGGTACAATGGCTGCATTCCATGTTTCTCCTTGAGCGCCACTCCCGTTGCCCGCCGAAATCCGCCATCGCCCTCTTCTGCCGTTTTTGATCGCCGGACTCGCGACGCTGGGGCCGTTTGCCATTGATACCTATTTGCCGTCGTTTCCGGCGATGGCATTGGAAATGGGCACGACGGAGGTGTTGATGCAGCAGTCCCTCACCGCGTATCTGATTCCGTTTGCGGTGATGATGCTGTTTCACGGCGCGTTGTCGGATGCGTTCGGGCGGCGACCGGTAATCCTGATCGGCGTGGGCGGTTTTATGCTCGCATCGATAGGTTGCGCGCTGGCGACGAGCATGACGATGCTGCTAATCTGCCGCGCGATGCAGGGATTGGTGGCGGGCGCGAGCACGTCCATCAGCCGCGCGGTGGTGCGCGATGCGTATCAGGGCGTGGAGGCGCAGCGTCTGCTGTCGCGGGTGATGCTGATGTTTTCTATGGCGCCAGCGATTGCGCCGGTCATTGGCGGCTGGTTGCAAACCTCGTTCGGCTGGCGCGCGAATTTCTGGTTTCTCGCGCTGTTCGGCGCCGTGTTATTCGCGGCGTGTTATTGCTATCTGCCGGAGACGCATCCGCAGTCGGCGCGCCAACGCTTTGCGCCCGCGCCTTTGCTCGCGGCGTATCGCCTGGTGGCGTTCAATCCACGTTTTCTGCTACTGGCTGGGACCAGTTCGCTTGGTTTCGCGGGATTTTTTCTCTATGTTTTGTCGGCGCCGGCGTTTATTTATCGCCACCTTGGGCTTACCGCGCATGATTTTGCGTGGCTGTTCCTGGCGGGTGTGATCGGCATGATGCTCGGCGCTTATTTGTCGGGGCGGCTCGCGGGCACGCTCTCGCCGCGCCGCACAGTGTGGCTGGCATTCGTCCTCATGTTTGCGGGTGCTGCGTATAACAACTTGTTTTATCTATGGTTTTCACCGCAATTGCCGTGGTCTGTGGTGCATCAAGTGATCGTCGCCACCGGCATGTCACTGGCGATGCCGTCACTGACGCTGATGTTGCTCGACTTATTTCCGCATAATCGCGGCATGGCGGCCTCGTTGCAGAGCTGCGTGCAGTCCATGGTGGCCGCATTCGTCGCGGCGATTGCGTCTCCGCTGTTTGCCGCATCCGCCGCGGCCCTGGCATTTGGCGGGCTGCTGTTTGCGTTGGCGGCAATGGTATTGTGGCTGACGTATGTACGTATGGTTTTTCAGCGGGGAGGCACGCATGAGTGAATTGTCAGGCTGGCGCGAAGAAATGCAGGCGGCGTACCTGTACCGGGTCGTGGCTCGGGTTGAGGCCGGCACACCGCGCGCGTCCTTGTTCATCGAACTGGCGGGCGAGGCGGAAAAGCAGGCAGCCATTTGGGGAAAACTCGCGCACGACGCGGGGCATACAGTGCCAGCGCAGTACACGCCCGACTTGCGCACCCACGTGGTGGCGGCGCTGGTGCGGCGCTTCGGCGCGCGGCCCATGCGCACTGTCTTGTCGGCGATGAAGGTGCGCGGCATGTCGCTCTACACGCATGCGATCCATGGGCACGCCACGCAGGCGCCAGGCGGCGAAATGGGCAAAAGGCATCGCGGCATGGGCAGTGGCGGCAATCTGCGCGCGGCGGTGTTCGGTGTGAATGACGGGCTGATTTCCAATGCCAGCTTGATCATGGGCATGGCCGGTGCCACCTCCAGCAATGCACTGCTGCTGCTGTCCGGCGCGGCGGGGCTGATCGCCGGCGCGTTTTCGATGGCGGCGGGTGAGTATGTATCGGTACGTTCGCAGCGCGAGATGTTCGAGTATCAAATCGGTCTGGAAAAAGAAGAACTCGATCATTATCCGGAAGAAGAAACCGAGGAACTCGCGCTGATTTATCAGGCGCGCGGCCTGCCGCGCGAGGACGCAATGCGGCTCGCGACGCAACTCACCGCGGATCCAGCTCAGGCGCTCGACACGCTGGCGCGCGAAGAACT
Source organism: Betaproteobacteria bacterium UBA5216 (assembly GCA_002412495.1). Classification (GTDB taxonomy): domain Bacteria; phylum Pseudomonadota; class Gammaproteobacteria; order Burkholderiales; family SG8-41; genus UBA5216. The sequence continues at coordinate 2,186 of DHVE01000105.1, read as the reverse complement.
GGGACTGAATCCCGAAGATCTAGGTTCGCCGTGGGGTGCGGCGTTGTTTTCGTTCTCGGCGTTTGCGGCGGGCGCATCGATTCCGTTGCTGCCGTTTTTGGTGGCCAGCGGCCCGCAGAGCCTGGTGATCGCGATTACGCTGACGGCGCTGGCACTGTTCGGCGTGGGCGCGACGTTATCGTTGTTCACCGGGCGCAATGCGTGGTGGAGCGGCACGCGCATGCTCGGCATTGGTGTGGCCGCAGGTGCCGTGACTTATCTGATTGGAAAAGGGTTGGGTGTCACGTTGACCTAAGGCACGGATGCGTCCAACACGTAACGCCTCACTCCTCGCGCCCCCGCTCCGTCGTTCACGCAAAAATCAGCACTGCTCCCACGGCAACCCATCGTGCCGCCAGCCGGTTTTTTCATTGCGGTGATGGTTTTCGCCGAGTTCGCCTTCAAAGCCGTGCAGCACGTTATAGATTTGGGTGAATCCTGCTTCTTCCAGTGCCCGGCCGGCATCGATTGAGCGATTGCCACTTCGGCAAATCAGCACAATGGGGCGATCGACGGCCGCGGCCTTTTTTACGTGTGAAACAAACTGTGGGTTGATCTCCCAGTTGGGGCCGTCGCTCCACGCCACGTGTATGGCGCCCAGCGGGTGGCCGACGAAAAAATATTCCATTTCGCTGCGGCAATCGATAAAAATTGCGTCGGGATTGGCCTTCAGTAGTTCGTGGGCGGCTTTGGGTTCGAGGTGTTGCATGGCTGGATACTCGCTATGCGGTAAACCGCATTATAGGGGCAGGGCGCTGGCCGGGTAGCACTCGATCACAAGCGCGCCCGCGGCTCTGGTATACTGCAACTCTTGCCGAGGAGCGTTGCGACGGGCGCTGATACTGGCTGGTACCAAAAAGTACCAATCGGGTGTCTACAGCCCGCCAGGCTCGGCAGACTCTCTTGCAACCGCGCTCACGAACTTTTTTCGAAATTGAAAGGAGGACGTGATGAACGCCAATCACGACCGCTTCGGCGCCCTGCAACAGGCGCTGGCCACGCGGATTCTGGTGCTCGATGGCGCGATGGGCACCATGATTCAGCAACACAAGCTGGATGAAAAAGCTTATCGCGGCACGCGCTTTGCCGACTTCGCGCACGATGTGAAGGGCAATAACGAGTTGCTGGTGCTTACGCAGCCGCACATCATTCAGCAAATCCACGAGCAATATCTCGACGCCGGCTCGGACATTATCGAGACCAATACCTTCGGCGCGCAGCGCATCGCCCAGGCCGATTACCACATGGAGTCGCTGGCCTACGAGATGAACGTGGTGTCGGCGCGGCTTGCCCGCGCGGCCTGCGCGAAATACGCCACGCCAGAGAAGCCGCGCTTCGCCGCCGGCGCATTTGGCCCCACGCCGAAAACCGCGTCGATCTCGCCGGATGTAAATGATGCCGGCGCGCGCAACATCACCTTCGACGAACTGGTGGCGGCCTATCTCGAACAGGCGCGGGCGCTGCACGAGGGCGGTGTCGATCTGTTTCTCGTGGAAACCATTTTCGATACGCTCAACGCCAAGGCGGCGCTATTCGCCATCGACCAGTTTTTCGAGGAAAGCGGCGAACGTTATCCGGTGATGATTTCCGGCACCGTGACCGATGCTTCCGGGCGCATTTTGTCGGGCCAAACGGTGGAGGCGTTCTGGAATTCCGTGCGTCACGCCAAGCCGATTACCATCGGGCTGAACTGCGCGTTGGGGGCTTCGCTGATGCGGCCATACATCGCGGAGCTGTCGAAAATTTGCGACGCGGCGATTTGCGTGTATCCGAACGCGGGTTTGCCCAACCCGATGAGCGACACCGGCTTTGATGAAACGCCGGCAATTACCTCGGGTCTGCTGAAGGAATTCGCCGAGGCCGGGTTCGTCAATATCGCGGGTGGCTGCTGCGGCACCACGCCCGGCCACATTCGCGCCATCGCGCAGGCGGTGCAAGTGCTTCCGCCGCGCGCAGTACCGGCGGGCGATCACAAGCTGCGCTTGTCGGGTCTGGAGCCAATGAACATCGACGAGAGTTCGCTCTTCGTCAACGTCGGCGAGCGTACCAACGTCACCGGTTCTCGCGCGTTTGCGCGGCTGATTTTGAACGAGCAATACGACGAGGCGCTCGCGGTTGCGCGCCAGCAGGTGGAAAACGGCGCGCAG
>DHVE01000072.1 GCA_002412495.1 Betaproteobacteria bacterium UBA5216 | reverse complement strand
AGAGCGCGGCAGTCGGCACCGCGGTCGGTGCCGTGGCGGGCGCCGCCATCGGCGGCAACTCGCGTGGCGCGGCCACCGGCGCGGGCGTCGGTCTGCTCTTTGGCGCCTTGGCGGGCGCCTCCGCCGGCGATCAATCCGGTTATGCCGTGCAGCGCCGCTACGACAACGGCTACGTGCAATGCATGTACGCCAAGGGCCATCGCGTGCCGGTGCCCGCCGGCATGGCGCGTCAGGTTCAGACGCAACCCGCGCAGCAACCGTATTACACGCAACAGGCTCCGGCCTACAACCCGCCGCCTCCGCCGCCGCAACAGCAGGCAGCGCCGCAACCCCAATACTATGCGCCGCCGCCCCCGGGATCCGCGCCGCCGCCCCCGTCAGCCATCGTGCGATAACGCCGCAGCGGTCATTCACGATCCGTCGCGCTCAACCACGGTCCATCCCAAAGCCGGCCCATGATTGGGCCGGCTTTTTTTGTAGCGGGGCAATTCAGCCGCTGTAATTCGTCCGCCGACATGCTCTACGTGCGGCCGGTGGATTTTGTCGACAAGCTCACCGAGTTCAGCGCGCGCGAGCGCGATCTGATTCTCGGCGGCAATGCGCAGCGGTTGTTGAAGCTCTAATCAGCGCAGCGCGGCATGCACCCACGCGGCGCACGCCAGCAATGCATAATCCGCGCCATAGGCACCGACGAGTTGCACGCCCACCGGCAAGCCCGCCGGCCCCGTGCCCGCGGGCAGCGTGATCGCGGGCACATGCAGGGCCGTCCAGATCGCATTGAAGGTGGCCTCGCCGGTGCTGTTCAGCGTGACCGGCGCTTCGCCCGGTGCGCTGGGCACCAGCAGCGCGTCGTAATCGCGGAACACATCGCGCAGCTGGCGCTGGCAATCCGCCACGGTATTTTGCGCGTTCACGTAAGCCTCGATGGTGGTGGCGGCCCAGCGCGGCAGGCGCGGCTGTAATGACGCACTGATTTTTTCGGGCGCGGTGCGCAGTTCATGGCTCAGCGCGCGATAAGCTTCGTAGTCGTTGATCACGCCATGCGCGGCGGCCATGGCGTCAAACGCGGGCGGCAACGCGAACTCGGTCACGTGGGCGCCGGCGCGCGCCAGCGTTTGCGCGGCGGCTTCGATCACCGCGATCGTGGCCGCGCCGGCCGATGGCCATTGCGGCGTGCGGCAAAAGGCGATGCGCGGCTTGCCGGCCGCCGCCACCGCGGGTGCCGCGCACTCGGTCACCACCGGCAGGCTCAGCGCGATATCGTCCACGCCGCGCGCGATCAGCCCCACGGTATCCAGTGATTCGGAGTTCGGCTTTACCCCCGCTCGATTGATCACGCAAAACGACGGCTTGAATCCCACCACGCCACAGTACGACGACGGCCGCAGGACCGAGCCGCCGGTCTGCGTGCCGAGCCCCAGCGGCATCATGAAATCCGCCACGCCGGCCGCCGATCCGCTCGACGATCCCCCCGGCGTATGCGCAAGATTGTGCGGGTTGCGTGTTTTGTTAGGATGACGCATGGCGAATTCGGTGGTCACCGTTTTGCCCAGGATGATCGCGCCGCCCTTGCGCAGCGCCGCCACGCACGCGGCATCGGTGCGCGCCCGATTGCCGGCATAAATCGGCGAGCCATACTCGGCGGGCATGTTCGCCACGTCGATGATGTCCTTGATGCCAACGGGTATGCCGTGCAGTGCGCTGCGCCGTGGCTCCGCATCACGCGCGCGTGCCTGCGCCAGCGCGTCATCGGCGTTGACATGCACCCACGCGCGCACGTCCGGCTCGCGTGCGGCGATGCGCGCGAGGCACGCCTCCGCCAATTGCACGGCGGTCAGTTTGCCCGCGCTCATTTGCGCGTGCGCGTCGGCTATCGAAAGCTGGTTTAGCGCCATGATAAAAACTCTTTTAATAACATAGGGTTATATTGCATTCCCGCGATTGGCATGATACGTAAAATCCCGTCCGCGTTGAACACGGTGTATGTTGCGCATCATCGTCCACATCATTCTGCCATGCCCGGCGGTTGCAGCGTGCGCATTGCCTCCTGCCGCTGTCGCTGCGACACAAAAGCGAAGTGCTACACTGTTTTTCGACGCTTGCCTTGTCACCCCGTGCTTCATTTGTCCCATCATCATGCCGTTCGCCGTTAATCCGAAAAAACTTGTGGTGCTGCTGGCTGCCGCCGCGTTGTCGCTCGCCACTGGTGTGTTTGCGCAATCACCATCGTCCGTTACAGCGATCAAAATCGGCTTTGCCTCGCCGCTCAGCGGCCCGCAGGCGCACTACGGCAAAGACAACCAGAATGGCGCGCAGTTGGCGATTGACGAACTCAATACGCGAAACATCCGCATCGCCGGCAAGCCGGTCAAGTTCGAACTCGTCTCCGCCGACGATCAGGCCGACCCGCGCACCGGCGCCATCGTCGCGCAACAACTGGTGGATGCGCGCATCCGCGGCATGGTCGGACACTTCAATTCCAGCGTGACGATTCCCGCGTCACGCATTTACCACGACGCGGGCATCCCGCAACTGTCCGTTTCCACCAACGTCAAATACACGCGCCAGGGTTTCAAGACCGCATTTCGAGTGATGGCCGATGATGACCGGCAAGGCGCAGCGCTGGGCGAACATGCGGTGCGGCAACTGAAACTGTCGCGCTTTGCCGTGGTGGACGATCAATCCGCGTACGGTCAGGGGCTGGCCGACGCCTTTACCGCCACGGTGAAAAAATCCGGCGGCGCCATCCTGCGCCGCGAGCATGTCACCGATAAGGACATCGAGTTTCGCTCGCTGATCACCTTGCTCAAATCGTTGCCGGTGCAGGCGGTATTTTTTGGCGGCTACGATGCGCAGGCCGGTCCCATGGCACGGCAAATGAAGGAACTCGGGCTCGGCGTGCCGCTGCTCGGTGGTGAAACGCTCAACACCACAAAATTTCTGCAACTGGCGGGACAGGCCGCCGAGGGGCACATCGCCTCCACGCCGGGCGCCGCGCTGGAAAAACGCCCTGGCGGCAAAGCGTTCGCCGAACGGTATCGCCAGCGCCATCAACAGGCGATAGGTCTGTATGCACCCTACTTTTACGATAGCGTGATGATGCTCGCGGCGGCCATGCAAAAGGCCAATAGCAGTGATCCGGCCCAGTATATTTCGGCCTTGCGCGCAATGCGTCACGACGGCGTGACCGCTGATATTGAATTTGACCGTAACGGCGACATCAAGCAAGGTCTGCTGTCGATATTTCGCGTGCAAAACGGCCAGTGGGTTTTGCAATAAATTCAGGAAATTTTTTTATGCGCCCAGTTGTTGCGTCACAAAATGTATTCGCCGGACTGAAACGCCTGACATGCGCAACACTGCCCGCGCTGGCGTTGTTCGCAAACAACGCGCACGCACAGTCGTACCCCGCCAAACCGATACGCATCGTCGTCGGTTTCGCGCCCGGCGGCCCCACCGACATTTACGCGCGGCTGATCGGCCAGAAACTCACCGCCGCGTGGGGACAGCCCATCATCGTTGATGCGCGCCCCGGCGCCAGCGGCAATATCGGCGCGGATGTTGTGGCCAAATCGCCGCCCGACGGCTACACGCTGATGGTGCCGTCGTTTTCAATCGCGGTGAATCCCAGCATCTACCCGAAGCTGCCGTACGACGTGCTGCGCGACTTTGCGCCCGTGAGCCTTTATGCCTCGGTCGGCCACATTCTGCTGGTGCATCCCTCGGTGCCCGCGCGCAGCGTGCGGGAACTGCTCGCGCTGGCGAAACAAAAGCCGGGAACCCTGCTGTTCGCCTCGGCAGGCAACGGCACCGCCGGGCATCTGGCGGGTGAACTCTTCAACATGATGGCCGGCGTGAAGGTCACGCATGTTCCCTACAAAGGCATGGCGCCCGCGCAAACCGACACCATCGGCGGACAAGTCTCGATGCTGTTCGATAGTCTGTCCACGGGATTAACGGCGATACGCGGCAAGCGTCTGCACCCGCTCGCGGTAACCACGCTGAACCGGCAACCCAGCGCGCCGGACATACCCACGCTGTCGGAATCGGGTTTGAAAGGATATGAAGTCAGCGCGTGGTACGGCTTGCTCGCGCCCGCCGGCACGCCGCGCGAGATCGTGCAGCGGCTCTACACCGAAGTAACGCGCGGACTGCGCGAACCCGATGCACGCGACCGCTTCGCCGCGTTGGGCGCGGAACGGGTGGACAAAAATCCGGAAGCATTCGGCGATCATCTGCACGCGGAAATAGCCAAGTGGAGCAAAGTAGTCAGGGCGGCAGGCGTACGGGTAGAGTAATCCCATGTGAATTGGCCGCCCGCAAACATATATCGCAAACATCTGTTTTTATTGCTGTTTTTATAAGGAACCCATCATGCCACACGCTACCGCCCGCGACGGCACCCAGCTCTATTTCGAGGAAACCGGCAATGGCGTGCCGCTGATTTTCGTGCACGAGTTTTCCGGCGACTACCGTAGTTGGGAATTGCAGGTGCGTTTTTTCTCGCGGCGCTATCGCTGCGTTACGTTTTGCGCGCGCGGCTATCCGCCGTCGGACGTGCCCAAGGCGCGCGCGAAATATTCCTGGCAAACCGCGGTCGATGACATTGCCGATGTGCTGCGCCATCTGCGCCTCAAGAACGCGCACGTGGTGGGCTGCTCGATGGGTGCCTATTCATCGCTGCAGTTCGGCATGCGTTATCCGTCGATGGCGCTATCGGTCACGACGGTGGGTGCCGGCGCGGGATCAAACCCTGTAACACGCGCGGCGTTTCTGTGTGCCACCGAAGACAACGCCCGCCTGTTTGAAACCCTGGGCATGCCCGCCGCCGTGCGCGAGCGCGGCTTCGCGGCAGGCCGCATTCCGCAGATGCTAAAAGACCCGCGTGGCTTCGCGGAATTTCGCCGCATCCACGAAAGCCATTCCGCAACCGGCCTCGCCAATGTGCAGCGCGGCGTGCAGGCGAAACGGCCGCCGATTTATCAGTTGGAAAACGCACTACGAAAATACCGTCCGCCGCTGATGGTGATCGCCGGAGACGAAGACGACAACAGTATCGGCCCCGCGCTGTTCATCAAGCAAACCTCCCTGAACGCGCGGCTGTGGATCTGCCCGTCGGCGGGTCACACGGTGAACACCGAGGAACCCGACGCATTCAACCGCAACGTGCTGGATTTTCTGACGCTGGTGGACGGCGGGAGATGGAAGCCACGGGACGCGCGATCCGTGGTTAAAGCGAAAAAATAAATTCCCTGCTCACTGTTGTTCCCGCACAAGCGGGAACAACAGTGGGAACAACGAAGCCAAATGTTGTGGTTCTATCAAGCCGCCTTCAATTTGCCCCGCGTTGCCGCCACCAATCCGGGCACCCGCGACGCGCGCACATAGACGTAACCCTCGAATAACCGCCGCTGCGTGCGATAAAACGCGCCCTGCTCCGCGTGCCATTGGCCGTCGTTATTCTGCACATTGGCCGCCACCGTCAAAATGCCGGATGGCATGGCGATGCGTATCGGCGCATTGCCGTCGGTGGTTGGGCGGGCGGCCTGATGCACCACGCTGCCTTCGATACGCGCCGCAACCGCCGTGCACAAGGACACCGTCAGCGGCAAGGCGCGATGCACCTGACCACTCGACAGCATGCGCGCCGTCAGATCAATATCCGCGGCCTGAATTGATTCGCCCGTCAGCAGCGTGGCGTCCTGCGCCTCGGACACAAAGCCGACAAACGGCACGGTCATTATTTTTGCCGCCGCTTCGGCATTGGGCGAAATCCCCATTGCAACGGAGGCCACCAGACGGATAGCGCCGAGCTTTTTCATGATCTCCGCGTTGCCTTCAAGCGCCTCGGGCATTTCCGTGCCTTTCAGGCCGATATCCCTGGCGCGCACAAACACAGTGGCGTTGGCCGCATCCACCATCGACACGGTGAGTTTGCCGACGCCGGGCACGTCAAGCACATCGGTTACATTGCCGGTCGGCAATAACTTGCCGGTAGTGGCGCCGCCCGGCTGCAAAAACTCCAGCCGCACCGGCGAACCGGTGCCGGAGACGCCAGGTATCGTCAAATCGCCATCCACCTCGGACAGGCCTTCATCCATGTTGAATCGCGCCTGAATGATTTTTTTGGTGTTGGTGTTATGAATGCGCACCACGGCCTCGCGGCCACTCGCCTTGAATAAACCCTCGTCCACCGCGAACGGCCCCATCGCAGATGACATGTTGCCGCAGTTGGCGCTGTAATCGACTTCGGATTTTTTCACCTGCACCTGGGCGAAGGTGTAATCGATGTCGGCATCCGGCCGGCTGGGCGGCCCCACCACGCACACTTTCGACACCGACGATACGCCGCCCCCCATGCCGTCGAGCTGACGGCCGTATGGATCCGGGCTGCCGATCGCCGCGAGAAAAATTTCGTCCCACTGCGCGCGGTCGCGTGGCAAATCGCGCGCATGAAACACCACGGCGTTGCTGGTGCCGCCGCGCATAAAAACCGCTGGAAGTTTGAGTTGTTTCATGATGGTTCCTTTCAAAAAACACGCATGCCGCGCGGCGTGAAACGTGGGGTAATTTCAAGTATAGCAGAGGCAAATTCTTGTCCGCGCGCCCCACCGTTCAGGATATGAAACAGCACAATCCGCGCGACAGCATGCATGGACATTCAGGTATCCTCGGCCGATGTGGCTCATTATCGCCTTCAGCATTGCGCTGCACGCCTGCTACATAGGCAGCAAGCTCGTGGTGTCGCTGTACGCGCTGCAAATGGGCGCGGGCGGACTCACCATCGGCGTGCTGGCCGCGCTGTACGCCCTGGTGCCGCTGATGCTGGGCATCTATGCCGGGCGGCTGACCGACACCAAGGGCACGCGCTGGCCCATGCTGGGCGGCGCGGTGCTGGTGTGCGCGGGCATGCTGGCAAGCTTCTTTTCGCACGGCATGAGCGCGTTGCTAATCACGGCGGTGCTGACCGGCGCAGGATTTGTATTCTTTAACGTGGCGATCCAGACCCTCACCGGCGGCCAAAGCCGCGACGATCAGCGCGCGCGAAATTTCAGCAATCTGTCGATTGGTTATTCCGTTTCCACGTTTATCGGACCGGTCTCGGTGGGACTGATCATCGATCATTTCGGTCACGCGTACGCGTTCCTGATGCTGGCGCTGTTCGCCGCGCTGCCCATCATCGGACTCTTGGCAAGCGGCCGATTTAACTATGTCGGCACGCAGAAAGCCGGCAAGCAGGAGCGCAGCGCGCTGGATCTGCTGCGTCAGCCCGCCGTGCGCAGCATTGTCATCGTCAGCGGCCTGATGGTGGCGGCATGGGATTTGTTCGCGTTTTACCTGCCGGTCTACGCGCACGCGCTGCACTTTTCAGCCACCACCATCGGACTGCTGCTCGGCACTTTCGCGGTAGCCGCGTTTATCACGCGCTTTGCCATGCCGCTGCTGCTGAGACGTTGGCGCGCCGAGCGCGTGATGTTCGCCTGCGTGGTATTTGCCGCCGGGGCATTCGCTGCGTATCCGTTTTCGACAAACCTGCATTTCATGCTGGCACTGACATTCTGTCTCGGCCTGGGCCTTGGCTGCGGGCAGCCGTTGTCGATGATGATCGCTTTTAATCGTTCGCCCGAGGGACGCAACGGCGAGGTCACCGGACTGCGTCTCACCGCCAACAATGTCGCGCGCGTGGTGATACCGGTATTTTGCGGCGCGCTCGGCGCCGCCGTGGGCGCGGCGCCGGTGTTCTGGCTGAACGCAGTGAATCTGGCGGCGATCAGTTTACTGGTATGGCGGCTATAACCCGCCAACCCGCGTTGACTCATTCGAAACCCCACCACGCAGACGCGCGCACGTACGGCTCGACAAACAGGAGACACGCATGAAATGGGAAGGCGGCAGGGAAAGCGATAACGTCGAAGACCGGCGCAACGAGAGTGGCGGCGAAGGTGGTGGGAGTGGCGGAAGCGGCATGGGGCGCGGCATCGCGGGTGGTGGCATCGGCGTGGTGTTGATCGCGGTGGTGGCGATGTTTCTCGGTGTCGATCCATCGATCGTTACCGGGCTGCTGGGCGGCGGTGGACAACCGGGCCCCGCGCCATAGGTATCGCAACCCCGCACCGCGCCAAAACCGCCAGCGGAAGATCGCGGCGCGAAGTTTGTCTCCGTGGTGCTCGCCGACACCGAAGATACCTGGACCGGATTATTCAAGCAAAGCGGCTCTCAGTATCGCGTGCCCAAGCTGGTGCTGTTTCGCGGATCGATCAATTCAGCCTGCGGCCACGCGCAAGCCGCGATGGGACCGTTCTACTGTCCGGGCGATCAGAAAGTGTATATTGACTTGTCCTTCTTCGACGATCTGCAACGGCGTTTCAAGGCGCCGGGCGAATTCGCGCAGGCGTACGTGATCGCGCACGAAGTCGGCCACCACGTGCAGAACCTGCTTGGCATCTCCGACAAGGTGCACGCGGCGCGCCAGCGCGTGTCCGAAACCGAATACAACAAACTCTCGGTACGGCTGGAACTGCAGGCCGATTGTCTCGCGGGTATCTGGGCACACCACGCCAACCGCACGCGGCAAATACTCGAAGGCGGCGACGTGGAAGCCGCCATGACGGCCGCCACCGCCATCGGCGACGACCGGTTGCAAATGCAGGCGCGCGGTTACGTCACGCCGGAGACGTTCAGCCACGGCAGCTCGGCGCAACGCGTGCGCTGGTTCCGCAGGGGCCTCGACAGCGGGCAAATCAACCAGTGCAATACGTTTCAGGCGCGCGAGCTGTAATAAAGACCCAATCGCACCACACCACACCGCGCCGAAAAATACATCGCAACTATTTGTTTTTATTCGCAAATTTCAATCACACTGCTTTTGACGGTCCGCGCGATCCCACCGCCGGGTACGGATGCAGCATGTTCAACGCAATACTTTGATTCGCGGTTTGCACGATGCGCACATGTTCGCGCTTGAGTTCTCGCGCGTGCCGCAGCCCGCACGAATGCGCGATCATGTCGATTTCCTTGTTCATGTTCTTGCAGTAATTGCCAACACGCAGATATTTTTCTTCGACCACCAGGCCGCGCTGCAGCCGTTTGTTATGCGTGGTGATGCCGGTCGGACAGGTATTCTGATGACAGCGCATCGCCTGTATGCAACCCAGCGCAAACATGAAACCGCGCGCGGTGTTGATGAAATCCGCGCCCACGCACAACGCCCACGAAGCGCGCGCCGAGGTCACCAGCTTGCCCGAGGCAATCACGCGGATGCGCGATTTCAGATCGGACTGTATTAACGAATCCACCACGCGCGGCAGCGCTTCGGCAATCGGCAACGCCATGTGATCAAACAGGGTTTGCGGCGCGGCGCCACTGCCGCCTTCGGCGCCGTCGATGGCCAGAAAATCCGGCGCGTATTCGCGCCCGCGCCGCAGAATAGCATCGCACAACTCGTTGGTGAAATCCCAACCGCCGATGGCGGTTTTCACACCCACCGGGCGTCCGGTCAGCTCGCGCATATAGGCGATTTTATCGAGCAGGTCATTTACGTTGGCGATGTCGAGATGACGATTCGGGCTGATCGAATCCTCGCCCTTGGGAATGCCGCGAATGCGCGCAATCTCTTCGGTGACTTTTGCGCCCGGCAACACGCCGCCCTTGCCGGGCTTGGCGCCCTGCGAAAGCTTGATCTCGAACGCCTTGACCGACTTGGCGAGTTCCCTCACTTTTTCCGGCGAAAAATTGCCGTCGAGATCACGCATGCCGTACTTGGCGGTACCCATTTGCATGATGACATCGCAGCCGCCCGACAAATGGTAGGGCGCGAGTCCGCCTTCGCCCGTGTCCATCCAGCAGCCGGCTTCCGCCGCGCCCATCGACAACGCGCGCACCGCCGGTTCGGAAATCGCGCCGAAACTCATGCCGCTCACGTTGACTATGGAACGCGCCTCGAACGGATGCGTGCAGTAGCCCTCGCCGATCATCAGCGACGGCGTGGGCAGCCGGTCTTCTTCTAGCACCGGGTAGGGATGATTGACAAACAGGATGTTGCCCGGCTCGCGCAGATCATTGCTGGAACCAAAACCGATGATGCCGCCTTCGTTCTTGGCTTCCTTGTACACCCAGCCGCGCGTGGCGCGATTAAACGGCATTTCGTCGCGGTCTCCGGCGAAAAAGTACTGCCGGAAATATTCGCCGAGATCCTCGAAGAAGAACCGCAGCCGACCGATCACCGGATAGTTACGCAGCACCGTGTGCTTTTTCTGCGTGACGTCCTGAATAATCGCGACTATCAACCATGCAATGATCGCAAACGCGATCAGCGTGCCAACGCCGTAAGTAACCACCCCGAGCATGCGATCCATATTCGCCCCCATTCCCCTGATAGAATTACCGGCAAAACCGCCGACGCGGCGGCACACTACGGTTTCACTGTTAGCCGCCATGGGTTCATCCGTGCATTGTCCGTGCTTTCGGCGAACCCCTTCGTTTTGATGAGTCTCCGCAATATAGAGCAATTCCATGGATATCGTATCTGAAATTAAACGCAATGTGGCCGCCGCCCTGGCCGAGGATGTCGGCGCGTGCGACTGGACCGCGGAACTGACGCCGGCGGACACTGTGGCGCGAGCCACGATCATCAGCCGCGCCGCGGCCACCATCGCCGGCCGGCCGTGGTTTGACGCGGTGTTTCAGGCGCTCGATAACTCGGTGCGGCTGGATTGGCGGGTCACGGAAGGCGAGTGTGTCGCGCCGGACACCGTGCTCTGCACAATAGCCGGCCCCGCGCGCGCGCTGCTCACGGGCGAGCGGACAGCGCTCAATTTTCTGCAAACCCTGTCATCGGTTGCGACAGCAACGCGCCGTTATGTCGATGCTGTAAGCGGCACGCGCGCTGCGATACTGGATACGCGAAAAACGCTGCCGGGCCTGCGCATCGCGCAGAAATATGCCGTCAAGACCGGCGGCGGCATGAATCACCGCATCGGCCTGTACGACGGCATTCTCATCAAGGAAAACCACATCGCCGCGTCGGGCGGCGTCACGGCCGCCCTGACCGCCGCGCGCAAACTGGCGCCACCAGGCGTGTGGATACAGATCGAAGTGGAAACGCTGGATCAGTTGCGCGAAGCGCTGGCGGCGGGCGCGCAATTGATCCTGCTCGACAACATGTCACCGGCGCAAATGCGCGAAGCCGTCACCCTCACTGCCGGCCGCGCGAAGCTTGAAGCCTCGGGCGGCATTACCATCGACACCGTGCGCGCCGTCGCGCAAACCGGCGTCGATCGCATATCCATTGGCGCGCTGACCAAGGACATCAAGGCAGTCGATTTATCCATGCGCTTCGCGGCGTGACGCGGAAAAAGACGACAAGAGCCAAAAAAGACTACACGCGGCCACGCACCCAGCGCTTGAGCACCCCTTCGAGCGTCTCGAGCGTGTACGGCTTGGTGATGTAATCGTCCATAGACGCCGCAAGGCAGGTTTCACGATCCCCCTCCATCGCATTCGCGGTTTGCGCGACAATCACGCGCCGCGTTCCGCCGGCGTCCGTTTTTTCCATCGCACGGATGGCCGCCGTCGCGGCAAAGCCGTCCATGTTGGGCATGTGACAATCCATCAGGATTACGTCGAATGCGCGTTGTGACGCCAATTCCACGGCCTTGGCGCCATCGACAGCCAAGGTCACGTTGCACCCCAGCCGTTCCAGCATGCGGGTAGCCACGACTTGATTGACCACATTGTCTTCAGCCAGCAATACTTCCGTCGCCACAGTGGTCGCGCGCGACGCCGCTTGCCTCGGTTGCGTGGGCGCCCCCGCGGGTGCAGCCTCCTCCCCAGCCCACGCATCGCCGATCGTCACCTCGACGGTAAAGCCAAACTGGCTGCCCTTGCCCGGCGTGCTTTTTACCCACAACTCACCGCCCATCAATTCAACCAGTTCGCGGGAAATCGTCAAGCCCAGTCCCGTGCCGCCAAATCGCCGCGTGGTGCCGGCGTCGGCTTGTGAAAACGGCTGAAATATGCGCTCGATGGCTTCCTCGGGAATGCCGATACCCGTGTCGGTGACATCAAACCGCAGAAAGAAACTATTGCCCTGCCGGGACGCCACGCTGACAGCCAGATGCACGCTGCCTTCCACGGTGAACTTGATTGCATTGGCGACAATTATCGACAGCACCTGGCCGATGCGCACTGGATCGCCAACCACGACGGGCGGCACATCCGCCGCGATATCGCTCGTGACGCGCAGATTGCGCTCTCGCGCCGACGCCGCAAATAATTGCGCGATGGCACTCACCCGGGAACGCACATCGAACGATGTGCGTTCGATCTCGACCTTGCCCGCCTCGATCTTGGAAAAATCCAGAATGTCGTTGATGATTTTCAGCAACGCCTCACCGGACAGTTTGAGCGTATCCAGGTACTCGCGCTGCTCGCTGTTCAGCGGCGTAGTGTAGAGCAGGCTGCTCATGCCCAGTACGCCGTTCATCGGCGTGCGTATTTCATGGCTCATGTTGGCCAAAAACTGCGAGCGCGTACGCATCGCCGTTTCGGCCGCGTGCTTGGCCGCGATCAGGTTCTGCTCGGTGCGCTTCAGTTCGCTGATGTCGGTGAAGGTGGTGATAATGCCGCTCACCTCGCCCACCACGTTGGAATAAGTCGACTTGGTAACGATGCAATCGATGCGCCGCCCGCTTGGCGCCACGATGGCGCGCTCGATCTGGTGCGTGCCGCCTTCGACCAGCATGCGCCGCTCCTGTTTCTCCACCTCGGCGGCCAGCTCGCTGCGGTGCGCGGAAAGCGGCTTGTTCAGGATGTCTTCGCGACGCACTTCAAACTGCTTTTCGTACGCCGAATTGCAGATGATCAGCTGCAAATTGCGGTCTTTAACCACGGTGGGCGCGGGCGAAGCCTCCAGCAAAACACTGGTTAATCGCAGTTGCTCTGCGGCGGCACGTTCCACGTTCTTGAATTCGGTGACGTCGCTGTAGGTGGTCACGATGCCGCTGACCACGCCATCGCCGTTTAGATAGGTCGATTTGGTGATGACGCAATGCACCTCGCGGCCGCCCGCGCCCGGCAGCACGTATTCAAATTGGCGCGAGCCGGGGCTTTCCAGCAGTTTCAGCTCGAGGCGCTCGATATCGCTGATCGCGCCGCTGGACAACTGCAAGCGCATTTCGCGATTCACCACATCCTCGCGGCACACGCCAAACAGTTTCTCGTATGCGGCGTTGATGTAGGTGATTTTTCGCCGTGCGTCCTTCACCATCATCGGCGTCGGCGAGGTTTCGAGGATGACATTGGTGAAACGCAATTGTTCTTCGACGCGCGCCTCGGCCTCGCGCAATTCCGTCACGTCAACATGCGTCGTGATGAACCCGGTCACCTCGCCCTTCTCGTCACACACCGTGGCCTTGGTCACCACGAAGTGGCGGTCGCCACCGCCTTGTACTGGCCGCGTTTGATTGAACAAACGTACGCCGGGATTGGCGATCAGTTCATCCTCGACATCGTGCACGCCACGGGCAACCTCGCCCACGGTTTCAACCGCCGTCTTGCCCAACAAGGCATCGCGTTCAGTGCCAAATGTCCTGATGTGAGCAGCGTTGATACGCAGAAACCGATGCGCCCGATTCTTGACCGTTACCGGATTGGGCAATGAATCGAGCAGCGTCTCGGTGAATCGCGCGGACTCATGCAACTGCGTCTCCGCTTGCTTGCGTTGCGTGATATTGCGCGCGATGCCGCGATAGCCCACAAAGCGGTGGTGTTCGTCAAAAACGGGACCGCCGCTCGCGCTGACATACACCCGATTGCCGTCGCGGCCCGGATAACTGAATTCGAATTCACTGAACGGCAAATGCGCATCCAGAATGCGCTGATGCTCGATCCATTCCGGCGCGCGCGGGTCGCCGCCGAACGCCTCGCAACGTGTCTTGCCGATAAAACTGGATTCATCGCGCCCGGTGATTTCCATCACGCCCCGGGATATGCGCGTAAACCGGTGTTGGGCATCCTGCTCCCAGTACCAATCGGACAGCGTTTCGATCAGTTCCCGGAAACGGGTTTGGCTCGCCTTGAGATCCCTGTCGCTCTGTTCATATCGCGTGGCAACCGCGTCCAGCATCGCCTTCACGCCACGCAGGGCCGTCGCGTGTTTGGGCGACACCGTGCCGCCATTCGCCACCTCACCCAGACTTTGCAGGAAAGCGGCCAGTTCATGTTCACCGGTCAGGCCGAGCAGATCACGAAGCTGGAATTCGAGCGCCGAATGCATTAATCGTTTGTGAGTAGTGTCGCTACGGCTGGATCAGCCTTGGGCGGATGCGTATTCCATGAGAATACCGCGAAATCAAAATGCCACATACGGCTTTACGAAAATATTACAAGCCATGCTACCAGCCATTATTACCAGCTACTTAACATTTTACGCGCAATGCTGTTCAATGAATCGCTTGACCGCCGCCACATCGGCGTCCATCGTTTCATAACGCTGCGGCAGATTTTCGAGTTCGCGCACGGCGGGCGGCATGTCGGGCACCACGCCCAGCGCCTCGCGCACGGTATCGGCGAATTTCACCGGCTGCGCGGTTTCAAGACAGATCATGGGCACGCCGGTTTCGCGATGCGCGAGCGCGACCTTCACGCCGTCCGCGGTGTGCGTGTCGATCATCACGCCGTAACGCTGGTGCACCAGCCGCAGCGTGGCGATGCGATCGGCGTGCGTGCTGGTGCCAGACACAAAGCCCGAGTCACGCAACTTCGCGGCGTACGGCGTAGCCGACAGATCGAACGACCCGCCACTATCCACGTTACCCCATAACGCGCGCAAGGTCGCCGCGTCGCGCCCCACCAGATCAAACACGAAACGCTCGAAGTTCGACGCCTTGGAAATATCCATCGACGGGCTGGAGGTTTGCATCACCTGATTCGACGCGCGCGGCCGATAACACCCGGTTCGAAAAAACTCATCGAGCACGTTGTTTTCGTTGCTGGCAAGCACCAGGCGCCGCACCGGCAAGCCCATCAGGCGCGCCACGTGCCCGGCAAGGATGTTGCCGAAATTGCCCGATGGCACCGCAAACGACACTTGCTCGGTGTCACGGGTCGTCGCCGCGAAATAGCCCTTGAAGTAATACACAATCTGCGCCATCACGCGCGCCCAGTTGATCGAATTTACGGTGCCAATGTGATGACGCGCCTTGAACGCCTCATCATTGGACACCTGCTTGACGATATCTTGGCAATCGTCGAATACCCCACGCACCGCAATATTGAATATGTTCGGATCGGCCAGACTGAACATTTGCGCCGTCTGAAAGGGGCTCATCTTGCCCAGCGGCGACAGCATGAACACGCGCACGCCGCGCTTGCCGCGCATGGCGTATTCCGCGGCCGAGCCGGTGTCACCCGACGTGGCGCCGAGGATATTGAGCTCACCGTGGTTGGCAGCCAGCACATACTCAAACAAATTGCCGAGCAGTTGCAACGCCACATCCTTGAAGGCCAGCGTCGGCCCGTTCGACAGCTGCAGTAAATGCAGGCCGGGTTCGAGTGTTTTCAGCGGCGTGATGTCGTCGCCGCCGAATGCCCCGGCCGTGTAGGTCTTGTCAATCAGCGCCTTGAGATCGCCGGCGGGAATATCGTCTATGTAGCGCGACAGTATGTCGAACGCCAAGTCGCGGTAATTGAGTTTGCGCAGGCGCGCAAGATCGGCCGTCGTATAGCGCGGATAAGACTCCGGCAACGCCAAGCCGCCGTCGGTCGCCAGACCTTCAAGCAGGATTTCACGGAAAGTGCGGGGCTGCATGCCCCCGCGGGTGGAAATGTAGCGCATCAGCGCCTCGAATCTCCCCTCTCCCATGGGGAGAGGGGCAGGGGCTGAGGGAACATCCCCGTCACGCGTGAATCACCCACCATCATTGATCCAGTTCTTCCAGCCGGATCCGCGTCACCTTGCCGTCCACCACCGGCAAGGACTCGATCTTGCCGATCGCGGCATTCACATGTTTCTCGATCGTACGATGGGTCAACATGATGATGTTCACCAGCACCTCGCCTTCGTGCGGTTCTTTTTGCACCATCGCATCGATGGAAATGCCCAAATCCGCGAGGATGCGCGTGATGTCCGCCAGCACGCCGGGTTTATCCTGCACCCTGAGCCGCAGGTAATACGAGGTCTCCACCTCACCCATCGGCAGAATTGCGATATCAGACAGTTGGTCAGGCTGAAACGCGAGATGCGGCACACGGTGTTCAGGATCAACCGTCATAGTGCGCGCCACGTCCACCAAATCAGCCACCACGGCGGAAGCCGTCGGCTCCGCGCCCGCGCCCGCGCCGTAATACATGGTCTGCCCCACTGCGTCGCCCTTGACCAGAATGGCGTTCATGACGCCTTCGACGTTGGCGATCAAACGTTTTTCGGGAATCAGCGTCGGATGCACCCGGAGTTCGATGCCGTTGGCCTTGCGCTTAGTGATGCCCAGAAGCTTGATGCGGTAGCCGAGTTCTTCGGCGTATTGAATGTCTTCGCGCGTGAGCTTGGAAATACCTTCGGTGTACGCCGCTTCGAACTGCATCGGAATGCCAAAGCCAATCGCCGCCATGATGGTGAGTTTGTGCGCGGCGTCGATGCCTTCGATGTCGAACGTCGGGTCGGCTTCGGCATAACCCAGTTTTTGCGCCTGCTTCAGCACATCATCGAAGCTGGCGCCTTTTTCGCGCATCTCCGACAGAATGAAATTCGAGGTGCCGTTGATGATGCCGGCAATCCATTCAATGCGGTTCGCCGCCAGCCCTTCGCGCAGCGACTTGATAATCGGCACACCGCCGGCGACCGCCGCTTCAAACGCCACCATCACGCCTTTTTTCTGTGCCGCCGCGAAAATTTCGTTGCCGTGCTTCGCCAGCAGCGCCTTGTTGGCGGTGACCACATGCTTGCCGTTGGCGATGGCCTTGAGCATCAATTCCTTGGCGATGCCGGTGCCACCAATCAGTTCCACCACGATGTCGATGTTGGGATCACTGACCACTTTGAGCGCGTCATCAATGACTTGCACACGGCCTTTGACGACACTGTTCGCGCGCGCCAAGTCCTTGTCCGCCACCACCGTGATGGCGATCGCGCGTCCCGCGCGACGCGAGATTTCTTCGCGATTACGTTCCAGCACCGTGAAGGTGCCGCCGCCAACAGTACCGATGCCGAGCAGACCAACGTTGATCGGTTTCATAGCAGACCGTCTTTCTTGAACATTTCCTTGATGCCCCGCAATGCCTGTCGCGTGCGAGCCTCATTCTCAATCATCGCGAAGCGCACATGGTTGTCGCCGTAATGGCCAAATCCGGTGCCTGGCGCGACAGCAATCTTGGCTTCGGCCAGCAACTTTTTGGAAAATTCCAGCGAGCCCATTTTCTTGTAGGCTTCGGGAATCTGCGCCCACACGTACATGGTGGCCTTGGGGATATCCACGTTCCAGCCCGCCGCGTGCAGTCCCGCACACAGCACATCGCGCCGGTTTTGGTACGTTTGCCGCACTTCCTCGACACAATCCTGCGGACCTTCAAGCGCGATGATCGACGCCACCTGGATCGGCGTGAACGTGCCGTAGTCGTGATAACTCTTCATGCGACCCAGGGCATTCACCAGATCGCGGTTGCCGACCATGTAACCCACGCGCCAGCCCGCCATGTTGTAGCTTTTGGACATGGTGAAAAATTCAACCGCGACTTCTTTTGCGCCCGGCACTTCCAGAATCGACGGCGCCTTGTAGTCGTCGAACACGATGTCGGCGTAAGCCAGATCATGCACCACGTAAATATTGTGTTCGCGCGCAATCGCGATCAGCCGTTCGAAAAAGGCGAGGTCCACGCACTGCGCCGTCGGGTTGCTCGGGAAATTCACGATCAACATCTTCGGCTTGGGGTAACCGTCGCGAATGGCTTTTTCGAGTTCGTCAAAAAAATCGACGTCCGCCTGCATCGGCACGTGGCGGATATCCGCGCCCGCGATCACCGGCCCGTAAATATGAATCGGATAACTTGGGTTCGGCACCAACACCACATCGCCGCGCTCGAGTGTCGCCAGCGCGAGATGCGCAATGCCTTCCTTGGAACCGATGGTGACAATCGCTTCCGAATCCGGATCGAGTTCAACCTTGTAGCGCGTCTGATACCAGTTGCAGATCGCCTTGCGCAGACGATGGATGCCCTTCGACACCGAGTAGCCATGCGTGTCGGGGCGTTGTATCGATTCGACCAGTTTGTCGACGATATGCCGCGGCGTGGGGCCGTCGGGATTGCCCATGCTGAAGTCGATCACATCTTCGCCGCGCCGCCGCGCCGCGAGCTTTAGCTCGCCGGTGACATTAAACACATACGGCGGCAGCCGTTTGATTCGGGGAAACTCTTCCATGAGCGGGATTCTATTTACACATTGCGAAAGCGTATAATTTTAGCCGAGCAAGGAAGTTCAAGCAAATCAAAAACTTATGAAACACTTATGAAACTTCACCTGGCAAAGACCGGGACGCAAAACCAGTTCACCGGGTATGGCGCCGGCTATGTCGCGGTGAACAACCAGCGTTACGAGCGATCGCTGGTGGTCACGCCGCAAGCGATACACGACACCTGGGCCGTCACCAGCGTTGACGCCATTGGCGCCGACCCGCTGGCGTTTTTGCTGTCCCTGAAACCCGAAATCCTGCTGCTCGGTACTGGCGCCACCCACCGCTTTCCCGGCCCGGCGGCCCTGCGCGAGTTCGTGCGTGCGCAAATCGGCGTGGAATCGATGGACACCGCCGCAGCCTGCCGCACGTTTAACATCTTGGTGGCCGAGGGGCGGGATGTAGTGGCGGCGGTGATTGTTTAACTGCGCATTGCCTACAACCCCGCCAGCCCCTTCACATGCACCGCCGCACTGCGCCCCAGCGCGCTCAACGAATAGCCGCCTTCCAGCATCGACACGATACGGCCGCCCGCGTGTTTCGCGGCCACGGCCATCAGTTTTTCGGTCACCCACGCGTAATCCGCTTCCACCAATTGCAGCATCGCGAGATCGTCTTCGCGGTGCGCGTCGAAACCGGCTGATATAAACAGCATCTGCGGTTTGAATTTCTCCAGCGCGGGAAGCCAGTGCGCTTCAACCGCCGCGCGAAATTCCTTGCCGCCGCTGTAGGCTGCGAGCGGAATATTCACCATGCGCTCCGAGCGCCCTTCCGTACCGCTGTAGGGGTAAAACGGATGCTGAAAGGTGGACACCATCAGCACGCGTTCATCGTTGCTGAAAATTTCCTCGGTACCATTGCCGTGGTGGACGTCAAAATCGACGATCGCCACGCGTTCCAGTCCGTGGTAATCGAGCGCGTGTGCGGCAGCCACGGCGATGCTGTTGATCACGCAAAATCCCATCGCACGACTGCGTTTGGCGTGATGTCCCGGCGGCCGCACGGCGCAAAATGCGTTTTCGGCCTTGCCGCTGATGACCTCGTCGGTAGCCAGCACGCCCGCCCCCGCCGCGCGCAAGGCGGCATCGAGTGTATGCGAATTCATCGCAGTGTCGGGATCGAGATGAATCAAACCGCTGCGTGGCGAGGCTGCTTCAATGGCATCCAGATAGCCGGCGTCATGCACGCGTTCCAGCTGCTCGCGTGTGGCTTTGGGTGCGTCATCTTGCCGCACGTGGTTGATGAGACCCGATGCGATCAACTGGTCCTGAATCGCCGACAATCGGGCCGGACATTCAGGATGATGTGCGCCCATGTCATGTAGCAGGCAGTCGGGATGCGTGATAAAGGCGGTGCTCACGGCAATGCTCCAAAGCGTAATTGAGATCAGGACACGTATAATACCCGCAAGATGGACGATCCACGGAATACACGTAACCCTATGTTTTTATTACACTATCAATGACAAAAATAGAACAAGTCACGCAACAGGTCAGCGGCATCATTCTCGGCAAGCAACAGCAGATACGCCTCGCGCTGGCGTGCTTGGTCGCGCGCGGCCACTTGCTGATTGAGGATGTGCCGGGGGTAGGCAAAACCACGCTGGCGCACGCACTGGCGGCGTCGCTCGGACTTAATTTTCACCGCATCCAGTTCACCAGCGACCTGCTGCCCGCCGATGTGCTGGGCGTCGCGGTCTACAACGGCGACCGTTCCAAATTTGAATTTCATCCGGGACCGATTTTTTCGCAAGTAGTGCTGGCCGACGAAATCAATCGCGCCACGCCCAAGGCGCAAAGCGCGCTGCTCGAAGCGATGGAAGAACATCAAGTCACCATCGAAGGCGAAACGCGCCGCCTGCCCGATCCGTTTTTTGTTATCGCCACGCAAAATCCATCGCACCAGATCGGCACGTTTCCGTTGCCGGAATCGCAACTGGATCGATTCCTGATGCGCATCGAACTCGGCTACCCCGGCCCCGAAGCGGAACGCGCCCTGCTGCGCGGCGAAAACCGCCGTGATCTGCTGGAGCGCATTCAACCCTGCATGCAGCCTGCCGAGTTGCTGGCGTTACAACGTGAATCACAACAGGTGCATGTCTCCGACGCGCTGCTTGACTACGTGCAAGCCTTGATCAGCCACACGCGCCGCAGCGCCGACTACGTGAGCGGTCTGTCGCCACGCGCGGGGCTTGCGCTGGCGCAGGCCGCGCGCGCATGGGCATTGCTCGATGCGCGCAAGCACGTGGTGCCCGAAGATGTGCAGGCCGTGCTGCCGGGCGTGGTCGGCCACCGGCTCAGCCCCACGGGGGTCGCGCGTGAAGCCGCCGCGACGAGCAAGGATATCGCCGCGCGGCTGATTGCCAGCGTGGCGATTCCTTGACCAAGGTGACCATGAAGTGCGGGGACTTGCCCCGGCATTGACAGCGACATCAAGCGCCCCCCCCAATCCCGCATGCTCACCGCTCTCGCCTCGCGTCTCTCTGACTGGTTCACGCTGCCGCGTGCGCCCGAAAGCGGCGTGGTTGTTCTGGGGCAGCGCCGCGTGTACATATTGCCCACGCGGCATGGCATGCTATTCGCTATCGTGCTGGTCATGATGCTGCTCGGCGCGATTAACTATGGCCTGAGCCTGGGTTTCGTACTGACGTTTCTGCTGGTGGCAATGGCATTTAACGGCATGTTGTATACCTTTCGCAATCTCGTTCGGCTACACGTCTCCGCCGGCCGCGCACCCGCGGTGTTTGCCGGCGGCAATGCGCACTTCACGCTGAATCTCACCAACCCCGGCGAGCAGGCGCGCCATGCGGTTGGATTGTCGCGCGAGCGGCGCGGCGGCGGCGATGCGCAGTACACCGATATCCCGCCCAAGGCCACTGTGCCCATCAGCGTGACGGTGCCCGCCACGCGGCGCGGCAAGTTGCGTCCGGGACGGCTCGCGCTGTTCACGCGTTTCCCGCTCGGGCTCTATAACGCATGGAGCGTTCTGCGACCCGACATGCATTGCATCGTGTATCCGCGCCCCGCGCCGGCGGGGCAACCTTTGCCTGCGGCGGAAGCCTCGCAGGGCATCGGCGCCTCGCACGGCCAAGGACAGGAAGATTTCGCGGGCCTGCGCCCGTATCATCTCGGCGACCCGCCGCACCACATCGCCTGGAAAGCCGCGGCGCGCGGGCAGGGTTTACACACAAAACAATTCACCGGACAGGCGTCCAGCGAAATCTGGCTCGCGTGGGATCAACTGCCGCCGCGCATGGATGTTGAAGAAAAACTTTCGCGGCTGACGCGCTGGGTGCTCGATGCCGATGCGCAACGTTTGAATTACGGCCTGCGTTTGCCGGGTGCCGTGGTGCCGATGGCGAGTGGCGACGCGCACCGCGAACGTTGCCTGGAAGCGCTGGCCCTGCACGATTTGCCCGACGACATCAGTGACGATCCGCACGATGGCCAAGACGCCCGCTAAACCCGCTACCACGCCCGCCATCAGTCTGCGCAACGCGGTGTGGCTGACGGTCGCGTTCGCACTGGTCGCGGCGCCGCACGCCGCGCGACTGCCGCCCTGGCTGGTGGTGCTGGCCGGCGCCCTGTGTCTATGGCGCGTTTACCTCGCGCGCACGCGGCTGGAGATGCCCGCGCGCTGGCTGTTGATCGCAATTGTCGCCGCCAGCGGCGCGGCGATTTTTCTGCATTACCGCACGCTGTTCGGCCGCGATGCCGGCGTCGCCCTGCTGGTGCTGATGCTCTCGCTCAAGTTGCTGGAAACCCGCACGCAGCGCGACGGCATGATACTGGCGTTCATCGGCTACTTTCTGGTAATAACCAATTTCTTTTACACACAATCGATTCCGACGGCGCTCTACCTGCTGGCGTGCGTGTGGTTCATCACCGCCGCCATGATCAACCTGCAACATGCCGATGAGCCCAAGGGGCTTCGTGGCCCGTTGCTCACCTCGGCGGTAATGCTCGCGCAGTCGGTGCCGCTGATGGTGGTGTTTTTTGTACTGTTTCCGCGCGTGCAAGGACCGTTGTGGGGCATGCCGTCCGACGCCTTTGCCGGCGTTACCGGCCTGTCGGACAACATGCGTCCCGGCACCATCAACAAGCTGGTGTTTTCCGATGAAGTCGCACTGCGCGCGGAGTTTGCCGGCAAAATTCCCCTGCCCAACCGGCTTTACTGGCGCGGCCCAGTACTGCCGGATTTTGATGGCCAGACATGGACCGGCTCGCTGGGCGGGTTATACAACAACATCGGCATGCCGCGCCGCGGCGACCCGGTGCGTTACACCGTGACCATCGAACCGCACAACCGGCGCTGGCTGTTCGCGCTCGATATACCAAGCATCATACCGCCGCGCGCCGCCATTACCGGCGAGTATCTGTTGCTGTCGAACACCCCTGTTACCAGCCGCATGCGTTACACCGTTGAATCGCAATTGGAGTATGCGATCGGCTCGGATGGCGCCAATGTCATGCAGCGCCGCGCACTGCGCCTGCCGCCCGGATACAACCGGCGCACGCTGGCCCTGGGACGCGAATTGCGCGAGCGCCACGGTGGCGCGCCCGATGTCAACGAGGCCATTACGAACGCCGCACTCGCGCTGTTTCGCGAACAAAAACTCGAATACACACTGGAACCGCCGCTGCTCGGCCGTGATTCGGTGGACGACTTTTTGTTCAATACGCGCCAGGGCTTCTGCGAACATTTTTCGTCGGCGTTCGTGGTGCTGATGCGCGCGGCAGGCGTGCCCGCGCGCGTGGTCACCGGTTATCTTGGCGGCGAATACAATCCGCTCGGCAATTACCTGATCGTGCGTCAATCGGATGCACACGCCTGGACGGAAGTGTGGATGGAAAAACGCGGCTGGGTGCGCGTCGATCCGACCAATTCGGTGTCGCCGGCGCGCGCGGACGGCGGTCTGGCGGCAGCGATCCCCGAGGGTGCCGCGTTGCAACGCGGCTTGTTCACCAGCAAAAATCCGCTGCTGCATCGGCTGGCGCTGACGTGGGATTCGGTGGCCAATGGCTGGAACCAAACGGTTCTCAGCTACAACCTCGAATCACAACGCGCTCTGCTCTATCGCGCCGGCCTGGATGGCGACGCGTTGCGCACGCTGGCGGCCCTGTTGATCGGCGCGACGGTTCTGGTTACCGCGATTCTGGCGTTGATTGCGCTCACGCATCGCAAACGATCACGCGAGCCCGCGCTGGCCGCCTATCAGCAGTTTTGCGACAAAATGGCCAAGGCAGGTATCGCGCGCGGTGACGCCGAAGGACCGCTGGATTTCGCCGCGCGCGTCGCCACGGCACGCCCAGAATTCGCAAGCGCCGCACACGAGATCACGCAGCTGTATGTTTCCTTGCGCTATCAGGGGGAACAAAATAATATCAACAAAAACAATAACTTAAAACAACTTCAGCAGCACATCCAGGCATTGCCCGCGTAACACACCGAGACATCAAGCCGGCGGCAGCAGCTTGACCGGGTCCACCGGTTTGCCCTGGCGGCGAATTTCAAAATGCAGTTTCACCTGATCGGAATCGCTGTTGCCCATCTCTGCGATTTTTTGTCCCTTGGTGACGTTCTGGCCCTCTTTCACCAGCAAGGTATTGTTGTGCGCATAAACACTCAGGTAGTTGGCGTTGTGCCGTATCACCACCAGCTTGCCGAGACCCCGTATGCCGGTGCCGCTGAAAATCACGCGCCCCGCCGCGCTTGCCTGCACCGGCTGCCCCATCTTGCCAGCGATGACAACGCCCTTGTTTGATCCATCATTGAAGTTGCCGATGACCTTGCCGGCGGTGGGCCACGCCCAATCCACTTCGCCGTCGCCGCGCGGCGCTTCGGGTTTGCCATCCGGTTTGACTTCGGGTGCTGTTGGCTCCGGCTTTACTTCCGGTTTCGCCGCGGGCTGCACTTTCGCCATGCGCGCGTAGGCCTCATCGCTGTACGGCACGCGCTGCGCCAGCGGCTGCGTTTTCATGTTTGGATCCGTACTCGGCGTGCCGGTCCCGCCGTCCAGTGGGCGCGCTTCAACAACGCCAGGAGGCGGCTTCATGGGCGCGGTCGCCACGCCATCAGGCGGCGACAGGCGCAATTGCTGGCCAACCTTGATACTGGCCGGATCAATGCCGTTCCACGTGGCAATATCGCGGTAGTCGATGCCGTGCGCCTTACCGATGCTGAACAGCGTGTCACCTTGCTTGACGATGTACGTCGGCCCCGACGGCGCGGCCGGCGGCAGCGGCGTGACAATCACGCCAGCATCGGGCTTCGGCGCGACGTCCGGCTGCACGGCAACCGGCGCGGGCTTGGTGCCCGGCTTGGGCGGCGGCGTACGTTCCGATACCGGCGCCGGATTCAGCACGGCGCAGCCCGCGAACAGTCCCGCGCAGATGGCCAGCACACCGCCATGAATGAATTGATGAAACGCCAACCGCATCAGAGCATCCCGTTCCCGTTTTTTCCAGACGCCGCTTTCACATGTCACGCCGCGTAATTTACGC
The DNA here is from genome assembly GCA_002412495.1 of Betaproteobacteria bacterium UBA5216. Classification (GTDB taxonomy): domain Bacteria; phylum Pseudomonadota; class Gammaproteobacteria; order Burkholderiales; family SG8-41; genus UBA5216. Next base: position 25,676 of record DHVE01000072.1, on the reverse strand, counting down.
CGTTCCCGGCAGCAGAGGCACAAAATTCACCACGTCCATGCGCTTTTCGGTATAGCCCTGCGCCGTGCGCTCGATCACCGACAAATGCTGCGTGGCGCCCTTGGCCATCGGAAATATCATCCGGCCGCCCACCGCAAGTTGTTCGAGCAACGCTTTCGGCACATGCGTGGTCGCCGCGGTCATCAAGATCACGTCAAACGGCGCCGATGTCGGCACACCCGCGTGCCCGTCGCCATGTCGCAACCGCACATTCAGCACGCGCGCATCGCGCAGATGCTTGCGCGCCTTCGCCGTTAATTGCAATAACCGTTCCACCGAATAAACCTCTTTCGCCACCCGCGCCAGCACCGCGCATTGATATCCGCACCCCGTGCCGATTTCCAGCACCTTGTTAAGATCACCGCCGGCCCGCGCAAGTTCCGTCATGCGCGCCACCGTATGCGGATTGGAAATCGTCTGACCGAAGCCGATGGGCAGCGAAATATCCTCGTAGGCGCGATGCGCCAGCGCCTCGTCCACGAACAAGTGGCGCGGCACCTCGCCCATCACCGACAACACGATTTCGTCGCGGATGCCCTGCTGGCGCAAACGCTCAACCATGCGCATGCGGGTGCGCTGCGAGGTCATGCCGATGCCGGAATGGTGGATGCTCATGGGCATGTCAAGCGATCAGGTGGCCAGCCACTGGCGCACGGTATCCATTTGCTGCGTGCGCGTCAGATCAACTTGCAGCGGCGTAATCGAAACCCGGCCCTGCGCCACCGCGTAAAAATCCGTGCCGGCGCCGGCATCTTGCGCGCTGCCCGCCGCGCCCACCCAGTAAATCGGCTCACCACGCGGATTAAGCGCCTTGACCACCGGCTCGGCCTTGTGGCGTTTGCCCAGACGCGTGACCTCCGTGCCGCGCAGCGACGCGTGTGGCACATCGGGCACATTCACATTCAGCAGCATGGGCTCCTTCAACGACTTTTTGACATTGCGCTCCACCAGACCGCGCGCGACTTCCGCCGCCGTTGCGAAATGATCGTTGCCCGCGGCCGCCAGTGATATGGCGATCGACGGAATACCCAGCAAAAAACCTTCCGTGGCCGCGGCCACGGTACCCGAATAAATCGTGTCGTCGCCCATGTTGGCGCCGTGATTAATGCCCGAGACAATCACGTCGGGCAAATGATCGAGCAGCCCCGTCACCGCGAGATGTACGCAATCGGTCGGCGTGCCGTTAATGTAAAAAAACCCGTTGGCGGCCTTGCGCACCGTGAGCGGCCGGTCCAGCGTAAGTGAATTGCTGGCGCCGCTGCGATCCCGCTCGGGCGCGACCACCGTGACCGTGCCCAGCGCCGACAATGCCTGCGCCAACGCCGCAAGGCCCGGCGCAAAATAGCCGTCGTCATTGCTCAACAGAATGCGCAGGGTCATGCCGGTTCCTGGATGCGGCGGTTGCGGAGTGAGCAGAATGTCATCATGGGGTGCGAAAATTATAACATCCCGACCCACCGGCCTTTCAGCTATTAGCGGCGATGACCGGTCCGTCGGCCGATGATAGGATGGCAGCCTGCCCGATCGAAATCCCGGCGAAATTCACCCCGCACGACACCGTCACCGAGAAACCAACCCCACCACCATGTCCACGATGATCGTCATGACCACGATAAGCGCGCCATGAGCGGCCCCCTGGCGGGCGTGCGCATCATCGATCTCACGTCGGTGATACTCGGCCCCTACGCCACGCAAATTCTTGCGGACTACGGTGCCGACGTGATCAAGGTCGAAGCGCCGGAAGGCGACAACACGCGCTACATCGCAGCCCAGCGCAATCCCGGCATGGGCGCGAATTTTCTACATCTGAACCGCAACAAGCGCAGCATCGTGCTCAATCTGAAAAAGCCCGAGGGCCACGCGGCGTTGCTGCGCTTGCTGAAAACCGCGGACGTGCTGGCGTACAACGTGCGCCCGGCGGCGATGGCGCGCCTGAAGCTTTCGTACGACGATGTCTGTGCGGTAAATCCGCGCATCATTTACGCCGGCTCCACCGGCTTCCGGCAAAGCGGCCCGTACGCCGCCAAGGCCGCTTACGACGACATCATTCAAGGCATGGTCGCGATGCCTTCGCTGCTGGTGCAGGCCGGCGCCGACCGGCCGCGTTTTGTGCCCTCCACCGTGACCGATCGCATCACCGGGTTAAATACCGTGCATGCCATCCTCGCCGCGCTGTTTTACCGCGAGCGCAGCGGCGAAGGCCAGGCGATTGAAATTCCGATGTTCGAGGGCCTCACGCAATTCATCTTGAGCGATCACATGGGGGGGCGTACTTTTGAACCGCCGATTGCGCCGATGGGTTATCCGCGCCTGCTGACGAAACATCGCAATCCCTATAAGACAAGCGACGGTTATTTGTGCCTGCTGATTTACAACGACAAGCAATGGCGCGCATTCTTCAAACTGCTGGGCCGTGAAGCGGATTTCGACAGCGACGAGCGCGTCAACACCCACGCCAACCGCGCCCGGCATTTCGATGAACTCTATGCCTGGGTGGCGCGCGAAATGGCCACGCGCACATCCGCCGAATGGTTGAATGCGCTCACCGACGCCGACATCCCGGTGATGCCACTGAATTCGCTAGACGAACTGCTCGACGACCCGCATCACGCCGCGACGGGCTTTTTCAAATGGATGGATCATCCGACCGAAGGACGCATCCGCGAAATGGACATCCCCACCACATGGTCGAAGACGCAGCCGGATATTCGCAGGCATGCACCGCGTTTGGGGGAACACAGCGCGGAGGTGTTGCGCGAGGCGGGGTATAGTGAAGATGAGATCCGTGCGTTGCGAGCCGCCGGAGCAACAAATGGATAAATATTTCCATACCGTCGTTCCGCCGCAAGCGGGAATAACAGGGTCGGTATCGATCGACCTGACACCCATGCACAATAACAACACAACCTATTGTTTTATATGAACTTTTCACTAACCGACGATCAACGCACCATCCGCGCCGCCATCGAAAAAATTTGCGCGCAGTTCGATGACGCCTACTGGCTGAAAAAAGACCGCGAAGGCGGCTTTCCCACCGATTTTCATGCCGCCTTCGCGCGCGACGGCTGGCTCGGCATTGCCATGCCACAGGAGTACGGCGGCGCGGGACTCGGCATCACCGAAGCCTCGTTGATGATGCAAACGATTTCCGAATCCGGCGCGGGCTTCTCAGGCGCGTCCGCGCTGCACATGAACATTTTCGGCCTGCACTCGGTCGTCGTGTACGGCAGCGACGAACAGAAAAAGCGCTTTCTGCCGCCGATGATCGAAGGCCGCGACAAAGCCTGCTTCGGCGTCACCGAACCGAACACCGGCCTCAACACCGCGATGCTCAAGACCAAAGCCGAACGCCATGGCGATCATTACATGGTGTCCGGCCAAAAAATCTGGACCACCACCGCGCAGGTCACCAATAAAATTCTGCTGCTCGCGCGCACCACGCCGATTGAAGAAACGAAACGCCCCATCGACGGCCTCACGCTGTTTTACACCGATATGGATCGCAAGCATGTCGAAGTGCGCGAGATTGAAAAAATGGGCCGCAAGGCGGTTGACTCCAATCAGGTGTTCATTGACGGCTTGCGCGTGCCAGTCGAAGACCGCATCGGGGAAGAAGGCAAGGGGTTTCGCTACATCCTGCACAGCCTCAACCCGGAACGCATCCTCGTCGCCGCCGAAGCCGTGGGCCTGGGCAAAGTCGCGTTAAAACGCGCGGCGTCGTATGCCCGCGAACGCATCGTGTTCGACCGCCCCATCGGCCAGAATCAGGGCATCCAGCATCCGCTCGCCGAACGCTGGATGGAACTCGAAGCCGCCGAACTGATGACACAAAAAGCCGCATGGCTCTACGACACGCAACAACCCTGCGGCGCCGAAGCCAACGCCGCAAAATATCTGGCGGGCGAAGCGGGCTTTCGCGCCTGCGAAACCGCGATGTTGACGCACGGCGGCATGGGCTATGCCAAGGAATTTCACATCGAGCGCTATTTCCGCGAAGCGATGATCCCGCGGCTGGCGCCGGTAAGCTCGCAGATGATTTTGTGTTTTATCGCGGAGAAGGTGCTGGGGTTGCCGCGGTCGTATTGAACAACGTTCACGTCAACAACTTTGACACGGATTTCGCGGATTTACGCAGATTTTTTCCTGGGTTTGCAGCGAATGTACCCAACACCAACGATTGATATGACTCGCCGCCAAGCAAAATCGCGAATACGGCTCGTTCCTTCCGGGCGCTGTTTTTAATCTGCGCAAATCCGCGAAATCTGCGTCAAAAAAGCCGTTCAGTTTTTGCGTGCGTTACTGCGAATCAATCGAAATCCCGCCCCTGGTAATAATCTCCCGCCACTTCACGATCTCGGCTGAAATATATTTTCCGAATTCGTCCGGCGAGGTGGCCGACGGCTCGGCGCCGAAGTCAACAAACCGTGTGCGCACCGCCTGATCCGCGATGGCAGCGGCCGTTTCCTTATGGAGCTTGTCCACCGCCGCGCGCGGCGTGCCGCTGGGAGCAATAAATGCGAACCACGCGGCCGATGTATAGCCTTTGATGCCCGCTTCGGCTGCCGTCGGCACCTCGGGCAGCGCCGTCAGGCGCTTGGTGGCGGCCACGATCAACGGGCGCACCTGCCCCGCCTTGATCTGCCCGCGCACGTTGGGCAGCAATTGAAAACTCACCAGCGCCTGGCCTGACACCAAGTCCGTCACCAGATTGGCCGTTACCTTGTACGGCACGTGCGTCATGCGCGCGCCGACGATCTGCTCGAAAAACGCGCCCGCCAGATGTTGCGCGCTGCCATTACCCACGGAACCGTAGGGCACATTCGGATTTTTCTTCACGTAATCCGTGAGTTCGCCGATGGTTTGCACCGGCAGCCGTGTGCTGACCACGACGATATTCGGCAAGCTCGCATACAACGTCACCGGTTGAATGTCACGTTCCGGGTCATAGCCGAGATCTTTATACAGCGTCTTGTTCGCAGCCAGCGGCCCCGATGCGCTCATGCCGAAGCTGTAGCCGTCGGGCGTGGCCTTTGCCACCAACTGCGTGCCAAGGTTGCCGCCTGCGGCTGGCCGATTGTCCAGCACAAAACGCTGTCCCGTCGTGGCGCTGATGCGCTCGATCAAAATGCGCGTGATGACATCGCTGGCGCTGCCGCCGGAAAACGGCACGATCATGCGGATGGGCCGCGCGGCCTGATCCTGCGCCCACGTCATACCCGTGGCACTCACGGCGAGCGCACCCACCGCACTCAACATCAAACGCTTTATCACGCCACTCTCCCGGTTGTACTGCCAAAACGCTGTTGCATCATTTGCTCAAACGAAAGGCTGTCCGGCGCCACCGCGCCGCCGGAACGCAACCGGTACGCACGGGGGTTGCCCGCAGCGGCGGGCGGCTTACCCTCGCGCAACGCGCGCGCGCCATCCAGCATCGCGCGGCGAAAGCGCACGATACCCACGTCCGTTGGCGACAACCGCTCGTGGCTGCGATCCATAATGACGCCCTGGCTCTCCCACGCCATCTGATCCTGCTCGGCGATGCCCCGTATGCCGGTGTAGGTGCGATACTTTTGATCGTCGCGGTCAATCAGATAATCGTTGGCGCGGTTGCGCACCGGCACATAGCCCGGCCCCAGTTCGGCCAACTGGCCGTAGCCGCCCTTGTCAAAGATGGCGAGTTCTTCCGCCGTGAATGGGCGATCCGTGCGCCAGCCATACACATAAATCCAGCACGATGCATCGGTGATCGGCACCCAGGTATAACCAAAATAGGTTTCACCCGGCATCGCCGCCGGCGTCAGCGAATGCGAGGGCAGCATGAACTGCGTGATACGCCAATAAAGCTGATCGTTATCCGCGCGGCGGGCGCCGCCAATCACAAAACCCGCGTCGTGTTCCTTGACGGTAAATTTCGGCAGCGGATCGTTGCGCAGCCAGCGCAGCCGGTCTTCGTCGGCCGCCGCGTTGGGATTGACGTTGGATTGCACGCCGGGCGCGGGCATGTGCAAAAACGAAAAGTGCGCGGTGTCGAGCGCGCCTTCCATTGACTGCGCCCAATTGCAATCGATGAGGCGCTTGCTCACATAACGGTGCACTGCGGGCACCATGCCGCATTCCAGTTGCGGTGGCTCAGCAGGCATGTGTTCACGGGGCCCAAGATACGCCCACACCATGTCACCGAATTCGCGCGTGGGATAAGCGGTGATCGATACCTTGCCGTGATAGCCCGCTTCCGCCGGAACATTAGGCATATCAACACACTTGCCATCGACATCGTATTTCCAGCCGTGATAAACACAGCGCAAGCCGCATTCTTCATTGCGCCCGAAAAACAAATTTGCGCCGCGATGCGCGCACTGCGGCTCGATGAGGCCCACGCGACCGTTGGTATCGCGAAACGCCACCAGGTCTTCACCCATGATTTTGACGCGTATGGGCGGACTATCGGGTTCAGGCATCTCGCGTGACAACGCAATCGGATGCCAGAACCAGCGAAAATATTCGCCCATCGGCGTACCTGCGCCGGTGCGGGTGAGGAGTTCGTTGTCAGCGGATGAAAGCATGGGGCATGTAAATACACCGGTCAAATGACACTGGTGCAACAATGAAACGCCTTCCCCCTCGAATGGGGAAGGCGGGGATGGGGGTGAAAAAACTGCGCACCGTGATATTGCTCACCCCCACCCTAACCCTCCCCCTTCGAGGAGGAGGGAATCAATTGGGTAGTCGTGCCCATATACGGCCGCAATACCGCCGGCACCGTCACACTACCATCGGCGTTTTGATAATTTTCGAGTATCGCCACCAGCGTGCGTCCCACCGCAAGGCCCGAACCGTTGATGGTATGCACGAATTCCGTCTTGCCTTGCGCGTTACGATACCTTGCCAACATGCGCCGCGCCTGAAAGGCTTCGAAGTTGCTGCACGATGAGATTTCACGGTAGGCGTTTTGCCCCGGCAACCACACTTCAATATCGTACGTCTTCGCCGATGAAAAACCCATGTCGCCACTACACAGTGTCACGGTGCGAAACGGCAGTTCGAGTTTTTTCAAAATCGTTTCGGCGTGCCCGGTGAGTTCTTCGTGCGCTTCGGTGGATTTCTCCGGCGGCACAATTTGCACCAACTCCACTTTGTCGAATTGATGCTGGCGGATCATGCCGCGCGTGTCTTTGCCGTACGAGCCGGCCTCGCTGCGAAAACAGGGCGTGTGACAGGCAAATTTCAGCGGCAGATCACCCAGCGCAAGTATTTGATTTCTAACGAAATTGGTGACCGGGTATTCGGCGGTTGGTATCAGGTATAAATCGCGCCCTTCGATCTTGAACAGATCGTCCTTGAATTTGGCGAGGCTCGACACGCCGTTCGCGCAGTCGCCGCTGACCATATACGGTGCATACACCTCGGTGTAGCCATGCTCCGATGTGTGCGTATCGAGCATGAACTGCGCCAACGCGCGATGCATGCGCGCCACCCCCGCCTTCAGCACGGAGAAACGCGCGCCGGCAATTTTGCCCGCGGTATCAAAATCCAGTTGACCCAATTTCTCCCCGATATCGACGTGATCCTTCACCGCAAAATCATAGGTTCGCGGCTCGCCCACGCGGCGCACTTCCGGGTTGTCGTCCGCTGATTTGCCGAACGGCACCGAGGCCTGCGGCAGATTCGGAATCACCATCAGGAAATCGTTCAATCGTTTCTGCACGCCATCGAGCTGCTGTTCCAGCGCCTTCAGTTGCTCGGCTTGCGCGCTCACCTCGGCCATCAACGCGGAGGCGTCTTCTTTTTTCGCCTTCATCTGGCCGATCTGCTTCGACAGCGCATTGCGCCGGGCTTGCAGTTCCTGCGTGTCGGTCTGCACTTTTTTGCGTTCGGCTTCGAGCGCCTCGAATTCAGCGGTGGGCAAGGTAAAGCCGCGCTCCGTCAGGCGCTTGGCCACGCCAGCAAGATCAGTGCGTAGAAGTTGTATATCGAGCATGGTGTTTTCTCTGCGATTGTGCGTGCGATAGCGCGTGTGATCGCGCGTGTGATTTACAAGCGCCTATTATCGCGGAGTTCGGCGCGGCTCACCACCCTGCGTGGGGCAAAGCGTAAAATGGCCGCTTCATTGAAAGGATCACCGTGTCGCTTCGACTTCCCTTGGCCACCCTGCTGTGTGTGGCATCCAGTTCGGTCATGGCCCAGACCAGCGCTGCTTACCCCACGCGCGCCGCGCGCATGATCGTGCCTTGGACCGCTGGCGGCACCGCGGATTTGCTGGCGCGCATCGCCGGCCAGAAGTTTGCCGAGAGTTTTGGCCAGCAGTTCGTAGTGGACAACCGCCCCGGCGCAGGCGGCTTGATCGGCACCGAGCAAGCCGCCAAGGCCGCGCCCGATGGGCACACGCTGCTGCTGGCCACCACCGCGCCAAACTCGGTGGCGCCGAGTTTGTACGCGAAAATTCCCTTCGACCCGGTGAAGGATTTTGCCTCGATCTCGCTGATGGCGACGACATGCTACGTGCTGTCGGTGCATCCGTCGATGCAGGTCGCCAATGCCAAACAACTCGTGGCACTCGCCAAGGCGCGCCCCGGACAACTGACGTTTTCGTCGCCGGGCAGCGGCACACCGAATCATCTGTCGGGCGAACTGTTCAAAATGCTCACCGGCATTGACATGCAGCACGTGCCCTACAAAGGCAGCGCGCAAGCCATCGCCGACGTGATGGGCGGCCAGATCGCGATGAGTTTCGAGAACATTGTCGTCGCCAGCCCAATCGTAAAAAGCGGACGCATCAAGGCGCTCGCCGTCACCAGCGCAAAACGCGCGGACGCGCTGCCCAATGTGCCGACGATTGCGGAATCCGGCGTGCCGGGCTTCGAGGCCGTCGGCTGGTTCGGCGTGGTCGCGCCCGCCGCGACTCCCAAAGACATCATCACCAAGTTAAACAGCGAACTCGTGCGTGCGCTCAACACACCAGACGTTAAAGCGCGCATCTCCGGCCTCGGCGCCGAAGTCGTCAGCACCACGCCCGACGGGCTCGACCAATTCAATCGCGCGCAAATCGCGCTATGGGGCAAAGTGGTTAAAGCCTCTGGCGCACGAGCCGAATAATCTTTTATAAACAAATACTTGCATATTCAACAGGAGCAAGCATCATGGCCGTTCTGCCGTTTAACATCCCCGGATTCAATCCCAACGTTACGCCGCCCAAGGTTAGGTTTCCCGCTGGCGCCACCGATTGCCACGCACATGTGTTTGGGCCGCAAAGCCAGTTTCCGTATCTGCCCGGCGCAGCCTACATTCCGCCCGATGCCACGCCGCACGATTACGCGCGCATGTTGACCACCATCGGCTGCCAGCGCGCGGTGCTGGTGCAACCCAGCGTCTACGGCCCGGACAATTCGTGCATGGTCGCCGCGCTGAAATCCGGTGTGTTTAATTTTCGCGGCATTGCAGTGGTCGAACCGAATGTCACCGACCAACAACTGCAGACCCTGCACGACGCTGGCGTACGCGGCATCCGCATCAACCTCGCCTCCGAAACCGAAGGCCTCAAACTCGCCGACGGCGAACGGCTGGCGCCACGCCTGAAAGAAATGGGCTGGCACCTGCAATTTTTTCTCGACCTCGAAAAAATGCCCGAAGCCGAAGCTCAACTCGCGAGTTTAAAGATCAACATCGTCATTGATCACTTCGCCAAGTGCCAGGCCGCCAACGGCGTCGACGGCAAGGCGTTTCAGGCGCTGCTGCGACTGATGAAACGCGACAACGTGTGGGCCAAGATCATGGGCGCGTATTTTCTGTCGAAACAAAAGCCGATGTACCCGGATGTGACGCCGCTGGCAAAGGCCATGATCGCCGCGGCACCCGATCGCATCGTCTGGGGCAGCGACTGGCCGCACCCCGGCGCGCGCGCCAACATGCCGGATGACGGCGATCTGGCGAATCAGTTTGGGGAGTGGGTGCCGGATGAGGGGATGCGAAAGCGGATACTGGTGGATAATCCGGCGCGGCTTTATGGGTTTTAGACGACATACGAATTCCAGCAACCGCCGGAGACGCGTATCATGTTTGAATTCGATTGGGACGAACGAAAAGCGGTTTCAAACTTCGCAAAGCACAAAGTCACCTTTGCGGAGGGCGCAAGCGTATTCACCGATCCGCTGGCGATAACCTATCTGGACGGCGAACACTCGATGGGCGAAACCCGCTATTTGACGTTCGGCCAGTCAGATCAGCACAGAATTCTGGTCGTCTCGCACGTGGAATCGGCCAAGGGAATTCGCATCATTAGTGCGCGCCGCGTGACGCGCGAAGAAAGGAAAATATATGAAGAAAACCGTTGATATCGATCCGCTCGACAGAAAGTTCACGCTGAAAACGTTGCAAAGCAAAGGCGTGCGCGGAAAATATTTCTTGCGTGTCGTGAAAGGCACAAACCTGGTGCGCCTCACCCCCGAAGTCGCTCGCCTCTTCCCTACGGAGGCGGCCGTCAACAACGCCCTGCTGTCTTTGGCTGAGTTGTCGAAAAGTCTTCCGGATTTGACCAAGCGCCCAAAGCGGGCGAGCCACAAGCGAGCCGCTGCGTAGCGGCGAAACGACATCTCCGGCGTACGCTACGCCACTACCGGGCTATGCCTACGAATTGATAATTCCTACTCGATTCCCCCTCTTACATATGCCTTGGTACGTCTTTATCCCGCTACTTTTTATTGTCGTTGGCAGTGTAGGGGGATGGGCCAATTTTTTCTTAGATGTACTGTCGACCGCGATATTGTTATTACTTTGTCTCGTGCTGTATTGCTGGAACAAGAAGTAGTGGAAACACGCGTCACGAAGTCAACAACCAACTCAGACGCTCGGGAAAGGTCAATGTCCTGGAACTTAGCACTCCGTCAACTCGACTCTACGGGTATTGTCGAATTCGGAATTCATCAGATGAACGAGAAAACCGGCAGCCCCAAGTGGCGACGACACAAGGGAGGCCCTCGCTTCCGCTTTCAGAGCGTTCGTTCATCGCTTTTTTCAATTAGCAAAGGCGCAAGGGCTGCGTGTCTTGGGAAATCTAGTTATGCGCGAACACGTTATTCAGCGGGTCCCACTTCGGTAGTGCCATACGTTGCCACATGGTTGCAGGGATCGGAATTGGCATTTCTTGTTCGGGCAGGCGCGATCGAACCGGAGGTCACTTTGGTGCCGGTGCTTGCGATAGCCGCCGTAGACGATAAAGATCATGCGCATTTGTTAGCGCTACTGGCTAGCCTTTTTGGAGAAGGGGCAAAGCTATACGGTGTACATCACCTTGCCAGCGATGCAGTGCAAGTGGCTTAAACAACGGTGGACACGTCCCCGGTGCCCACCACTGGCCATAAGTATTTGTAGGTTGGGCTGCAAAGCCCAACACTAGACGACATTCACCACCACCGTCGGGCTTCTCTGCGTTCAGAGCCACCCAACCCGTTACTTGCGCGCCTTGCGATCCAGCTCGCGCAGGTGTTCCAGCTTCTCCCGTATCTTCGCCTCGAGCCCGAACTCGGTAGGCTCGTACAGCTTCGCCGGCGTCATGCCGTCGGGGAAATAACTTTCCCCTGCGGCATAGGCGCCAGCCTCGTCGTGCGCGTAGCGGTAGTTGGCGCCGTAGCCTAAATCCTTCATCAGCTTGGTGGGCGCATTGCGCAGGTGTTCGGGTACGGGGCGCGATTTGTCTTCTCGTATCAGCGCGCGGGCGGCGTTGTAGGCTACGTAGGCGGCGTTGCTTTTGGGTGCCACGGCTAAGTAAATCACCACTTCGGCGAGCGCGAGTTCGCCTTCGGGCGAGCCGAGCCGTTCATACGTTTCGCAGGCATCGAGCGCCATGCGCAGCGCGCGCGGGTCGGCCAGACCAATATCCTCGCTGGCCATGCGCACGATGCGCCGGCCGAGATACAGCGGATCGGTGCCGCCGTCTAACATACGCACCATCCAGTACAGCGCGGCATCGGGCGACGAACCGCGCACGGATTTATGCAGCGCGGAGATTTGATCGTAGAACTGGTCGCCGCCTTTATCGAAGCGGCGCAGGCTTTGTGTGAGCGTGGCTTTGACGAAGGCTTCGTCGATGCTGTCACGGCCGGTTTCTTCAGCGGCATCGGCAAGTTGTTCGATCAGATTAAGCAGGCGGCGCGCATCACCGTCTGCGTACCCCACGATGGCATTGCGCGCCTCACCTGAGATTTCTTTTAAAAACAGATATTTACCAAACGCCCGCCGGGACAGATCGATCAATTCGCTGTCGCCCAACGGTTGCAGCACGTAGACCGCCGCGCGCGACAGCAGCGCGTTGTTCAGTTCAAACGACGGGTTCTCGGTGGTGGCGCCGATGAACGTGATCAGGCCGCGCTCGACATACGGCAGGAACGCGTCCTGCTGTGCCTTGTTGAAACGATGCACTTCATCGACAAACAGCAGCGTGTGCCGGCCGTTTTGTTGCAGCGTGAGTTCGGCTCGGTTGAGCGCTTCGCGGATCTCTTTCACGCCGGAAAACACCGCGCTGATGGCGATGAACTCGGCGTCGAAGGCATCGGCCATCAACCTCGCAAGCGTGGTTTTGCCCACGCCCGGCGGCCCCCACAAAATCATCGAGTGTGGTTTTTTGGATTCAAACGCGAGCCGTAGCGGTTTGCCCGCGCCCAACAGATGCGCCTGCCCCACAACATCGTTCAATGTGCGCGGGCGCAGTTGCTCGGCGAGCGGCGCGCGCGGTTCGCGCTTGCCGAAGAGATCGTTCACGACCCCATTCCGCTATTGGGAAGAACCGCAGAACGCTGGAGTGCAACCCCTTCACCGCAAAGGAGCAAAGACGCAAAGAAAACGCAAAGAAAAACGCAGGCAAGTTTTTCTTTGCGGCAGTTCTTTGCGTCTTTGCGCCTTTGCGGCAACACTTCTTGAATTTGCAATTCAGTGAACATCAATCGCGAATCACATCGGCGCCTTTGGGCGGTGTGAACGTAAACGCATCCGCCGCGAGTTTTGGGTTGCGTTCGATATCGGCGAACTTGATCACGGTGACTTGTCCGAACTGGTCACGCAGTTCCATCGCCTCCAGCCCGCCTTTGCTGAATCCCATGCGCACGCGCTCGAAGGCGGTGTCCTTCGACTTGGGAATCGCCTCCAGCCAATCGAGACCTTCCTGATTGCCAATGTTGTTCAGCGTGTAACTTTTTTCGATTTCGTTGCTGCCCGCGAGCAATGCCGCCGGGCTCGCCCCCAGCGCCTTGTCGAGTTTGCGTTCGGTGACCTGATTCAAATCCTTGTCGTAGATCCATAACTTGCTGCCGTCGCCCACGATGACCTGTTCAAACGGTTTGTTGTATTCCCAGCGAAATTTTCCGGGACGCGAAAACTGCATGGTGCCCGTTGATTCCTGCAATTTTTTCAGATTTTTATCGAGCACCATTTGCGCGAAGCGGCCCTTCGCGGTGGTGGTCTGGGCGAGCAGCGCCTTGAGCGTCTCGGTGGTGGCGCCGAAGGCGAGCGCGGGAACCAGCAACAGCAAAAAAAGAAGTTTGGTCATTTACGTTGTTTTCTAAAAAGTCTTGCGGGTTCGATCAATGTCGGCGACACGCCCGCCGCGCACGGTGACGACGGTGATAAACGGGTTGCTGGCGGTGGGATAGTAATACAACGATTTCACGACCATGTTACGAAAATTTTCAACGCTTTCAAAATCAGGTTGCCCCGCGCGCAGCAGCACCTCGCCTTCGGACATGCCCCTGCGCAAATACACGAATGTCGAGAAATCCATGCCGCGCACGGGTTTGTCCTGCGGCACAACCGTGACGGGCGGAGGCGGTGGGGGTGCCATGGCCACCGATGGTTGCGACGCGGGCGCGGGCGGCGCGGCCTTGTGCGCCTCGATCAGTTTGCCATCGGCATCCACCGACGCGGCTGCCGGGCGGCCGTCCACCCGCGTTGCCGGCCGGTTCGCGGGCGGCTTTTCGCTGTATTGCGTCACGCCACGCTCATCGACCCAACGGTAGATGTCGGCGGCCTGTAGCGCTGGCGCCACCCCCAGCAGGGCGGGGATCACAATCCACAGCGGTTTTAACATGGAAAACCTCACGACAGACTCACGGTAAGGATGGTTCGCCAGATTGGACAGCGGTTGGCGGTCAAGGTTTAACGCTTGCAGGGGCAACGGCGCTGACAGCCGACACGCGCGCGGCCCGCGCATTTTCGTCCGCCGGCATCGCCCGCGGAATGATTAACGTTCGCCGGCGTCCCCGGCCGGCGCGGGCGCCAGCACTTCGCGATTGCCGTTCGATCCCATGGTGGAAACCAGCCCGGAGCGCTCCATCTGCTCGATCAGCCTTGCGGCGCGGTTGTAGCCGATGCGCAGATGGCGCTGCACCAGCGATATCGAGGGCCTCCGCGTTTTGATCACAATGGCGACGGCTTGATCGTAGAGCTCGTCGGCCTCGCCATTGCCATTGACCCCAGTACCGCCATCGAGCGCATCACCGGATTCGCCCTCGCTCGCACCGCCGTTCAGAATGTCGTCGATGTATTGGGGCTGCGCCAGACTCTTCAGGTAATCGACGATTTTATGCACTTCGTGATCGGACACAAACGCACCGTGCACGCGTTGCGTCAAACCAGTTCCGGGGGGCAGATAGAGCATGTCACCCTGCCCGAGCAGCGCCTCGGCCCCCATCTGATCCAGAATGGTTCGTGAATCCACCTTAGCGGCCACCTGGAACGCCACGCGCGACGGAATGTTAGCTTTGATCAAGCCGGTGATCACATCCACCGAAGGCCGTTGCGTCGCCAGCACCAGATGGATACCCGCCGCACGCGCTTTCTGTGCGATGCGCGCAATCAATTCTTCAACCTTTTTGCCGACCACCATCAGCAGATCCGCCAACTCGTCGATCACCACCACGATCAGCGGCATTTCGTGCAGCGGCTCGGGATCGACTTCGCCCGGCACCAGCGGATTGGCAATCGGCGTTTTGGCTTTTTCGGCGTCGCGTATTTTCTGGTTAAAGCCCGCGAGGTTACGCACGCCCAGCGCGGACATCAGTTTGTAACGGCGCTCCATCTCGCCCACGCACCAGTTTAACGCGTGCGCGGCCTGCCGCATGTCGGTGACCACCGGCGCCAGCAGATGCGGTATGCCTTCGTAGACGGATAGCTCCAGCATCTTCGGGTCGATCAGGATCAGGCGCACCTGTGTCGGCGGCGCTTTGTAGAGCAACGAGAGAATCATCGCGTTGATCGCCACCGATTTACCCGAGCCGGTGGTGCCCGCGACCAGCAAATGCGGCATGCGAGCAAGGTCGGCCACCACGGGATTGCCGGCAATATCCTTGCCCATCGCCAGCGTCAGCGGCGAGCTCATGTCCGCGTACACCTGCGAACTCAGTATCTCGGTGAGCTTGACCACCTGCCGCTTCGGATTGGGTATTTCCAGCCCCATGCAACTCTTGCCGGGTATGGTTTCGACCACGCGGATACTGATCACCGACAGCGCGCGCGCCAGATCGCGTACCAGATTGATGATCTGACTGCCCTTCACGCCCACGGCGGGTTCGATTTCGTAGCGCGTCACCACCGGGCCGGGATACGCCGCGACCACTTTGACTTCAACGCCGAAATCATTGAGTTTTTTCTCGATCAGGCGCGAGGTGAATTCGAGCGTTTCCGGCGAAAGTATCTCGAGATGGCGCTCGGCTTCGTCAAGCAGATGCAACGGCGGCAGCAGAGAATCCGGCATGTTCTCGAACAACGGCGCCTGCTTCTCACGCTCTACGCGCGGTGATTTCGGTATTTCAACGCGCGGCGGTTCGATACGGACGGGCTCGTGAATCTCGAACTTGCGTCGCGTTTCTTCGACGACTTCTTCGCGCTCGATCAGCGCCTGTTCGCCGGCGCGCCGGTCCTGCCGCTCCTGCCAACGGCTCACGACCGTGTTGAACGCGAATTCAAGGCCCGTGCCGATTTTTTCGATAATGGTCAGCCACGACACGCTGGTGAACAGGCTCAGTCCCGCCGCGAACACCAGCAACAGAATCAGTGTACCGCCCGTGAATCCCAGCAGCTTCGAAGCCACGCCGCCGGCAAGCGACCCGATCACGCCGCCGGGCGCCAGGGGCAACACCGCCTTCAAGGTGTGCAGGCGCAGATATTCGATGCCGCTGCTCGCGATCAGCAGCACCAGAAAACCCATGCCCATTACAATGTAAGACCGCCGGTCGGTTTCAGGGATGACTTCAATGCGCCGGAATCCCCACGTCACCACCGCGGCGCAAAACAGCACCCACCAGTAAGCGGAAATGCCGAACAGGTAGAGCAGCAAATCCGACAGATAGGCGCCGATGACGCCACCTGAATTGCGTATGGAGGTGGCACGCAAACTGTGGGACCAGCCCGGATCGCCCTTGTGATAGGTGTAGAGAACGATCAGCAGATACAGCGCCACGGCCAGCAGCGCGAACCACCCAAACTCTCGCAGCAGCGCGGCAATACGCGGCGGAAGTGGGTTCCTGGCGGCGTTGCCGTTAAGGGTGTTTTCGTTGCTGGGCACGGGGATTAAGTACATCTCATAACGTGATGATTATATGACAAATCCTCCAGCAGCCGCCATAAAAACAAACCCCGCGAACAGCGGGGTTTGATGGGTATACATCCGGTCTGCCGCAGCAACTAACGCACGGCGCATTCCTGCGGCGGATCAAAAGACCCTAACGAAAAAGGGACGGGATCAAGGCCCAAGCCGGGATCGCCCTCCAGCAATACCGGCGGTTTATCGGGATCATCCGCAAAGCCGAATTGTCCGGGGCCGATCAGGATGGAACCGGCCTTGGTGGTCATGATGTAAAGGCCCGTGTACGTCACGTGGTAAACCCCGTGCGCCAGCCCGCCGCCCCGGCTGGTGACGCCTTCGCATCCCTGCGAGCAATCGAGCGTATCGCCCGAAGAACCGCGGATACCCATCGTTGCCGTATTGGTTTGAATCTTGTAGGCATCCTGATTGCCGCGCTTGCCGATCAACCCCGTCACGGAACGCAAACCGCCTTTGAGCAAACGCATGCCGAAGTTGTCCGCCTGCGGCTTGTCTTTGTCGAACTGATATTGATCGACTCGCAGGCTGGTGTTCGGTCGCAGCGTCGCCGAGCTGCCATCGCTAAAATTCACGGTGGCAAAGCTGTCCTTTTGCGTACTGAGCGTGTCGCTCGCCGCCACCGCCGATTTGAGCGAAAGAATACGCGTGCTGCCATCGGCCCGCTGCACCGACAGCGTGCCACTCAATTGCACCACGTAGCCCACGGTCTGCGCCCATGCAGCCGCGCCCGACAAGGCCAGCAGCAGTGCCAGCGCCCAGCGCCACGCCTGAATCAGCGTAAAAACATTCATTGAATGCCACTCCCCATATGCTGCCATCTATCGCCGCAGTCAGTTTACCGCTGCTGTTTGTCGCCGCCTGACAGCGCTCAAATTACCGCAAAATTTACACTATAAAACAATTACTTACAATACCATAACCCGTCGCACCGCCCTAATGCCCGCGCCGGGAAATATTCCGATCCACTATGACCATGCTGCGGCGCTCGGCGCGAATCAAGCCTTTTTCCTGCAATTCCTTGATTACGCGGCTGACCATTTCACGCGAGGCGCCGATCATGCGTGCTATTTCTTGCTTGGGCGGCGTGCGGGGCACCACCAGCTTGCCGTCAACCTCCTGCGCCATATCCACCAGCAAACGAACGACGCGTCCCGACACATCAATCAGCGCAAGACTTTCGATCTTGCGGTCGGCTTCGCGCAGGCGCTTGACGAGATTGCGAATCACCAACATCGCGACATCGGAGTTCTCTTTCAGGCAATTGATAAAGCCGGCTTTTGACAACCGCAACATTTCGCAGGGCTCCAGCGTCGAAACGCTGGCTGAGCGCGGCTGATCGTCGAGAATCCCCATCTCGCCAAAAAAATCATGCGGCCCCATTACGCTCAGAATGACTTCGCGCCCCTGATCATCGGGTATCAGCACCTTGACCTTGCCAGACAAAATTACGTATAGCGAATCCGTTTCGTCACCTGCCTGAATCACGAAGACATTGCGCGGGAAACTGCGATGCTGCACATAATTCAGCAACGTCACCAACTGCTGCTCGGTAAATGCCGAAAACAACGGCACCGATTTCAGCACCACCGGATTTAATCTGAACTGTATGGCCATGGCGTCTCTTTTATCAAACGGTCGCACTATTCATTCTTAGCTCTCTGGCTGCGACATTCCTGCTCCGCCTGCTAGTCTGCCAGAACCCGGGCGGCGCGTCACTGCCGGAGTGCCGTCCGGCAATAGCGGCTCGACACCCGCGCGGGCAACCTGCTACATTCGCGCTTTCCCCGATCACCCATTCCATTCTCATTTGAAATCATGACTGAAACCACCCGCCATTGCCGTCTGCTGATTCTCGGCTCCGGCCCCGCCGGTTACTCTGCCGCCGTTTACGCCGCCCGCGCCAACCTGAAACCGGTGCTCATCACCGGCATGGCCCAGGGCGGACAACTGATGACCACCACCGAAGTCGATAACTGGCCCGCCGACGTGGATGGCGTGCAAGGCCCCGAACTGATGGAACGGTTTTTGAAGCATGCCGAGCGCTTCAACACCGAAATCGTTTTCGACCAGATTCATACCGCCAAGCTGAAGCAAACACCGATCACGCTGATTGGCGACAATGCCACCTACACCTGCGACGCACTCATCATCGCCACTGGCGCCTCGGCCATGTACCTCGGCTTGCCGTCCGAAGAAAAATTCATGGGCAAAGGTGTGTCGGGTTGCGCCACCTGCGACGGATTCTTCTACAAAGGCCAGGAAGTCGCCGTGGTTGGGGGCGGGAATACCGCGCTCGAAGAGGCGCTGTATCTCACCAATATTGCGAGCCACGTCACGGTCGTGCATCGGCGCGACAAATTTCGTGCCGAAGCCATCATGGTTGACAAGCTGAAAGAACGCGCGGCCGCCGGCAAAGCCACGATCCTGTGGGACAACACCCTTGACGAAGTGCTGGGCGACGACAGTGGCGTCACAGGCATGCGCGTCAAAAATGTAAAAACCGGCGCGGTCACGGAGAAAAAGCTGCAGGGCGTATTTATCGCCATCGGGCACAAGCCGAACACGGATATATTCGTCGGCGAACTCGACATGAAGAACGGCTACATCACTACGCGGTCCGGCCTTGAGGGCAATGCCACCGCAACCAGCGTGCCCGGCGTTTTTGCCGCGGGCGACGTGCAGGATCACGTCTATCGCCAGGCGGTCACCAGCGCGGGCACCGGCTGCATGGCGGCGCTGGACGCGCAGAAATATCTTGAAGACAAGGGATTGAACTAGCGCCCTTCACCGCAAAGGCGCAAAGGAAACGCAAAGCGAATCTTTACGGCAGACTTTTCTTTGCGTCTTTGCGTATTCGCGTGTTGGCGTTATTTTGGCGCCATTGCCTTTGAATTTTGAGTTTACTACGCGGAGTAACACGACATGCCGCAGAAACACTCGCCACAAACCCGTGCAAAAGCGCTGCGCGAGTTGCTGCCCGATGTCACGCCGCTGCCGCCGCTGAATCGCGCACACGCGCCAAAATCGCCTCCCCGCCCGATCCCTGCGCAGCGCCTGCGCGATGACCGCGAAGTGCTGAACGAAAGCCTCAGTGATCAGGACGCCTGGGAGGCCGGTCTTGAAGCCGGCGACGAACTGAATTTTCTGCGCCCCGGCCTGGCGTCCACCACGCTGCGCAAGCTGCGGCGCGGCTACTGGTTGATTCAGCGTGAACTCGATTTGCACGGCCTGACCGTCGCAGAAGCGCGCCCCGCACTGGTGTCATTTCTCAACGACTGTCTGCGTGATGGCGCGCGCTGCGTGCGCATCATTCACGGCAAGGGACTGGGATCCAAAAATGGCGAGCCGGTGCTCAAACGCAAGGTCGCCAGTTGGCTGATGCAGCGCGATGAAATTCTGGCCTTTTGCCAAGCACGCCGCACCGAGGGCGGCGGCGGCGCGGCGGTAGTACTGTTAAAAAGCGCGAGGCGTGAGGGGTGAGGCGTAACTGCAAAGAGCGGGTTACACCTCCACCCTACACGCCTCACGCCTTACGCTTCCCGCATTACAAACGCTAGATCGCGGCCTCGTCCGTTTCACCCGTGCGGATGCGCAGCACTTGTTCCACGCTGGTAACAAAAATCTTGCCGTCGCCGATTTTGCCGGTGCGCGCCGCCTTGACGATGGCGTCGATGGCCTGATCGAGCATTTTGTCCGCCACCACGACTTCCACTTTGACTTTCGGCAGAAAATCAACCACGTATTCCGCACCCCGGTACAGCTCGGTATGGCCCTTCTGGCGGCCAAACCCCTTGACCTCGGTTACCGTCAATCCGCTCACGCCGATTTCCGACAGTGACTCACGCACCTCGTCCAGTTTGAACGGCTTGAAAATGGCTTCAATTTTTTTCATGAGAACACCCCGTTTGTCACAATGGGTTCAAGAATAGCATAACACCACCCGTCCGCACCGGCTCAATCAAACGGCGGGCGAAACCGGTTGGTGATCGGGTAACGCCAATCCTTTCCAAAGCCGCGCGCCGTGATGCGGATGCCCACCGGGGACTGGCGCCGCTTGTATTCCGACAGGCGCAGCAGCCTGACCACCCGCTCCACGTCGGCACGCGGATACCCGGCGGCGATGATGTCGCGCGGACTCTGGTCGTTTTCGACATACGCCTCCATGATCGCATCCAGAATCTCGTACGGCGGCAGGTTGTCCTGATCTTTCTGGTCCGGCCGCAACTCGGCCGACGGCGGCCGGTCGATCACCCGTTGCGGGATCACCCGTGAAATGGAATTACGGTAGTTCGACAACCGGTACACCAGCAGCTTGTTGATGTCCTTGAGCACCGCGAAGCCGCCCGCCATGTCCCCGTACAACGTGGCGTAGCCGGTGCCCATCTCGCTCTTGTTGCCGGTGGTCAGCACGATGGCGCCGGTCTTGTTCGACATCGCCATCAGCAACATGCCGCGTATGCGCGACTGGAGATTTTCTTCCGTGGTGTCTTCCTTCAGCCCCTTGAATTCCGCGGCAAGCGTCTGCTGAAACAGATCAAACAGCGGCTTGATGGCGATTTCCACGTAACGCACCTTCAATGCGTCGGCTTCGGCGCACGCGTCTTCGCGGCTCATGCCCGCGGTGTACTGCGATGGCATCATCACCGCCTTCACGCCCTCGGGCCCCAGCGCGTCGGCCGCGACCGCCAGCGTCAGCGCGGAATCGATGCCGCCCGATAAACCCAGCAGCACGCCGGGAAAGCCGTTCTTGTTAACGTAATCGCGCACGCCCATCGTCAGCGCGTGGTAGACCTCGGCTTCGATGGATTGCGCCGGCACAATCTCGCCCCTGACCGGCACGCCACTCGCGATTTCGATGAATCCCAGCACTTCCGCGAACGCGGCGAACTGGTGCGTCAGCCGGCCCGCGCCGTCCATCGCAAACGAGGCGCCATCGAACACCAGTTCATCCTGTCCGCCCACCTGATTGGCGTAGACCACCGGCAGCCCGGTTTCGGCGGCGCGATCACGCACCACTTCGTACCGCGATTGCTGCTTGTTCATGTGATAAGGCGACGCATTCAGCACCAGCAGCAATTGCGCACCCGCCTGCTTCGCGGCCAGCGCGGCAGGCTCCTCCCAGACATCGGCGCAGATATTCACACCCAGGCGCAAACCCTCGTGCGTGAATACACAGGGCTCTGTTCCGGAATCAAAGTAGCGTTCTTCGTCAAAGACCGTATAGTTCGGCAAATGGCGTTTCAGATACGTGGTGACGATGCGGCCATCGCGAATAATCGATGCGGCGTTGTAGTACTTCTTGTCGATGCGATGCGGATGCCCAACCACCAGCGTGATGTCCCGCGTATTACGCGCCAAGACCGCCAGCGCGGCCGCGCAGGCATCGTAAAAATCATCGCGCAGCAGCAGATCCTCGGGAGAGTAGCCGCTGATCGCGAGCTCCGTGGTCAACAGCAGGGACGCGCCGCCCTGCCGCGCACGCGTGGCGGCATCGGCGATTTTGGCGACATTTCCGTCGATGTCGCCGACGACATAATTGATCTGCGCAATCGCAATTTTCATGCCGCTAATATATCATCGGTCAAACAGAATTGCCCCCCGTAACAGCGCCGCCATTGATTAAGGTCAGTGGTTTGCAATATCCCAACACACGATACCGCCGCCGCAACCCATGACCGTCGAGATCGTATCCACGCTGGCCGGTATTGATCCGCGGCAATGGAACCGGCTTGCCGGTGGCCATCCTTTTCTGCGCCACGAATTTCTGCACGCGCTGCACGAGACCGGGTGCGCCAGTGAAGCCACCGGCTGGGCGCCGCGCTACCTGGCGGCCTTCGACGACACCGAGCCGGAGCGCCTGGTGGGCGCCATGCCGCTCTACGTCAAATCGCATTCGCGCGGCGAATATGTATTTGATTGGGCATGGGCCGATGCCTATGAGCGCCATGGACTGGAATACTATCCCAAGCTGCTGTCGGCGATTCCCTTCACGCCAGTGACCGGTCCACGGCTGCTGGCCGAATCCGACGCTGTCGCGCAATCGCTCGCCGCGCATGTACTGGATGTCGCGCGCGACAGCCAGGCTTCGTCACTGCATTGCCTGTTTCCGCCGGCCGCGCAAGCCGAACTGCTGGCGGGCAACGGCATGATGTTGCGCCATGGCGTGCAGTTTCACTGGGTCAATCCTGGCGCCGCCGTTACCGATTTCGATCAGTACCTCGCGTTGATGAATCACACCAAGCGTAAAAAAGTAAAGCAGGAACGTCGCCGGGTGCGCGAGGCGGGCATTACATTTCGGTGGCTTGAAGGCGCCGCCATCACCGAAAACGACTGGGACTTTTTCGCGCGATGCTATACCCGCACGTATCGCGAACATCGCAACACGCCCTATCTGAACGTTGATTTCTTTCAGCGCATCGGCAAGACCATGCCGGAGAATCTGCTGATGATCGTCGCCGAGCGCGGCGGCCATGCCATCGCGGCCTCGTTCAACGTACGCGGCAATGATCGTTTGTACGGTCGTTATTGGGGCGCCATCGAACATCACCCGATGCTGCACTTCGAGACGTGCTACTACCAGGTGATCGAGTATTGCATCGCGCGCGGCATCGCAGTCTTCGAGGGCGGCGCGCAGGGCGAACACAAAATGGCGCGCGGCCTGATGCCGGTGCAAACCTGTTCCGCGCATTGGCTGGCACAGCCGCGGTTTGCCGAGGCGGTTGAAAACTTTCTCGCGCGCGAGAAAAAGGGCGTAGAACACTACATCGATGAACTGCGCGAGCACACGCCGTTCAGCCATACGGCCGAAATCGCAGAATCATAAAATATTGTTTAAAAACAATAACTTAATTGAATAACGGTTTAACAAAATCCCTCGCCGGCAATGTCATGGGCGGTGTGACCGCCGCCGTGTTGAGCGTGCCGGTGTGCGTGGGCTTTGGCATGCTCGCGCTGGCGCCGCTGGGTTCCGAATTTGTGCAGCACGGCGTGCTGGCGGGGCTATACGCCGCCGTCTGCGGCGGCCTGGTGGCGGCGGCGACCGGGGGTCGCAACAGCACCATCATCTATTCGCCGCGTGGCATCGTCACCTTTCTGATCAGCGCGCTGGTCGCGCAAAACCTGGTAACGGCGGCGCACAACGACGCGGGCATACACGATCACGACATGCTGATCGGACTCGTATTCCTGATGGTGTTTTTGTCGGGTGCGCTGCAAACGCTCTATGGCATCCTGAAATTTGGCGTGTTCGCAAAATACCTGCCGGCGCCGGTGCTGGCGGGCTTTCAGGTCGCCGGCTCGGTGCTGATTTTCGCGGCCCAGATACCCATCATGCTGGGCCTGCCCACCGGCACCAGCCTGCTCGCGCTGCCGGAGCACATGGATCAGATACAACCGTTCACGTTGGGCGTGGGCCTGCTGACCTGCGCTGCCATCCTGCTGATACCGCGAGTTACGCGCGCGGTGCCGTCGAATATCGGCGGACTCATCGTGGGCGCCGCCGGCTTTTACGCGTTGATCGCGCTGGGGCTGCGCGAAAAACTCGGGCCACTTATCGGAAACATAAACTGGTCTATGCCCACGCCGCATTATTTCGGCAAGTTTGTTGATCTGATTCTGCTGCCCCAGTATCAAATGCTGCTCTTGCCGGTGCTCTCGGGCGCCGCCAGTCTGTCGGTAATCAGCGCGCTGGACACGCTGCTCGGCGCGCGTCTTGCCGAGCGCCGCCTCGGACAACCGCGCGAGGGAAATCGCGAACTGTTTACCCAGGGCCTCGCCAGCATGCTGTCCGCCGGTTTCGGCGGTATCAGCACCGGCATCAACATGGCGGCGAGCCACGCCAACCAGCGCAGCGGTGGCACCGGATTCGCCTCGGTGCTGGTGTATGTGGGCGTGATCCTCAGCGGCTTTCTGCTACCACTCATCGGACTTATTCCGCGCGTGGTGATCGCCAGCATGATGATCGCCGCCGCCATACAGTTGTTCGACCGCTGGACGCTCGACATGCTGAACAAGATCGTGCGCGGCCGTGCCGACAATCGAGACGGCGTAATCGCTGATTTGTCGATAGTCGCGATTGTCGCGGTTATCGCCATCGTCGCCAACATCGGCCTGGCGGTGTTGATGGGCTTCGTGGTCACCATCGCGATATTCCTGTTCCGCATCAGCAAATCGGTGATACGCCGCGAGTACCGCGGCGATGCGATTCACTCGCGTAAAACGCGCGACCCCGCGCAAACCGCCGCATTGTCTCGGCACGGCCGGCAGATCGCCGTATTGGAAGTCGAGGGGCCTGTGTTCTTCGGCACCTCCGATACGCTGAATGCACGACTGGACGAACTGGCCTCCAGCGACGCACTGTATGTCATTCTCGACGTCAAGCGCGTCAACGAAATGGACAGCTCGGGGGCCCGCGTCATTTTGCAGGGCCACGATCGCCTGGTGAAAAACGGCAAACAGTTGTTGCTGGGGGGCGCAGGCGACCGTGTCGAAGTGGCCGGCATGCTGCGCGACACCGGCGTCACGGCGGCACTGGGCGTCACCCACTTGTTTGCGGATGCGGACACCGCGCTCGAATGGGCCGAAGATCGCGTGCTGCTGACCGTGCAGGACAGCAATCCGCTCACGGGTGAATTTCCCCTTGCGCGCTTTGACGTCATGGAAGGCATCGATGAAGCCGAATTGACGATCATCAAGGCCGCGCTGGAGCGGCGCGAATGGCCGCGCGGCGGCATCGTATTCAATGAAGGCGACGCCGGCAACGAACTTTTTCTGCTTGCCAGGGGCAACGCCAGCGTGCGCATGCACATGCCCGGCGAAAATCGCTCGATGCGGCTGGTCACGTTTTCCGCCGGCACGATTTTCGGCGAGCTGGCGCTGCTCGACCGCGAGGCGCGCTCGGCAACGGTCGAAGCCGATGATGACCTAACCTGTTACGTATTGTCGCGCGAGCGTTTCATGCGTTTGGGCGCGGAGCATCCGACACTCGCGATCAAGTTCATGACCAATCTCGGCCGCGAGATCAGCGGCCGTCTGCGTCGCGCCACTCGGACAA
>DHVE01000026.1 GCA_002412495.1 Betaproteobacteria bacterium UBA5216 | reverse complement strand
ATTTCCCCTTCAAACACGGTACCGGCCGGGCCGGTCATCAGCACCGGCTTACCGTCGCCCGCCCATGATATACCGAGGTCTCCGCCGCGCGTGGTCACTTGCACGCGCGCGTCCAGCAAGCCACGCTGGATACCCGCCACCACCGCAGCACAAGCGCCAGTGCCGCATGCCAGCGTTTCGCCCGCGCCCCGCTCATAGACGCGCAACTTGATGCGCGCACGGGACATTACTTGCATGAAGCCCGCATTGACCCGGTTGGGAAAGCGCGGGTGCGATTCAATCAGCGGCCCGTCGTTTTCCACGTCGGCGGTCAGAATATCCGGCACGACCTGCACCGCATGCGGATTTCCCATAGATAATACGTTGATTTTAATCGTTTTTTCTGCAATAGCCAATTCATAGGTGAGCGCACGCTTACAGGCCACAAAGGGGATCAGCGCCGGCTCGAAAATCGGCACGCCCATATCGACGGTCACCTCGCCGTCCGGCTCCAATGTCGGTTCGATGACACCGGACAAGGTACCCACGCGTATCCTGTTTTTTTGCGTCAGTCCCTTGTCATGCACATAACGCACAAAACAGCGCGCGCCGTTGCCGCACTGCTCCACCTCACCGCCGTCTGCGTTGAAGATGCGGTAATAAAAATCGGTATCCGGTGTGCGCGCCTTTTCGACTTGCAGGATTTGATCGCAACCGATGCCGAAGTGTCGTTCCGCCAACAACCGCAAGTGGTCGCGCTCCAGCTGCAAAGGCTGGCGAGTGGCATCAAGCACGACAAAGTCGTTGCCCAATCCATGCATTTTAGTGAATTTTAGGTGCATTTAATGAATTTTAACGACAATAATCTCGATAATCGCGATAGATGCAGCGGTCCATAATGACCGTCATGCCACCCGCGATGGCTCGCAGCGCGGCCGGTTTGTTGACGATACCTTCCTGAATCCACAGACGCTTCAGACGTAATTTCAGGCACTCATCAACCACTTCATCGATGAACTCCGCGCTGCGAAACACGTTCACCAGATCGATGGGCGCCGGCACGGCGCTCAAATTGGGAAATACCTTTTCACCGAGAATTTCCTTGGCCGCTGGATGCACCGGAATGATGTGAAAGCCAAACCCCTGCATGGCTGCGGATACGCCATAGCTCGGGCGCGCGGCATTGGGCGACAGGCCCACCACCGCGATGGTTCTTACGGTTTTGAGCATCGCACAGCAGGCGTGCGGATCCGGATTTTCAAACACTGTTTCCCCGTTCACTTGTTCACCGGTTCACGGCTTTGGTCATAATGTAATCATCCATCAAGAATCCGCCGCCGATGGTTCGAACCGAGGTTTCCGCGATTTGAAAGCCATGTTTAAGGTAGGCAGCAATAGCGGTTTTGTTATGGCGGTTGACCGCCAGCGTCAAACGCTGGCAATCTCGCTTGCGCGCAAACGCGGCCACGTGATCAATCAGCTTGCCACCGTAGCCTCGCCGATGCACGCCAGGATGTAAATAGAGCTTGTCGATTTTCATTTCACCCGCGATATCCGTCAGAAAATAGGACGTGTAGCCCTTCATGGCGCCATCCAGCATCAACACGTCCCACCACAAGTCACGCCGTGTGAGTTCTTCGTGTATCACCACCTCGTCGTAGCGTTCGGCCAGCATGTATTCTATCTGCGCCACGCTGATGATGCCGGGGTAATGGGCGCGCCAGATGTCACGCGCAAGCGACGCGAGCGCGGACACATCTTCGTTGCGCAACGGGCGAATCAACACGGCATCAGTCATAAAAACCCGGCTCACCCACTGGTCGTGTCTTAAAACGCTTGTGCACCCAATAGTACTGCTCGGGCATTTCGCGCACCCGGTCTTCGATGAAGGTATTCATGCGGCATGTATCGGCCTCTACATCGCCGGTCGGAAAATTTTCCCAAGCGGGATAAAACCGCAATTCGTAACCTTGTGAGCCGGCAAGCTGGCGCGTCACCGCCGGCACCACCACCGCGCCCGCCAGCCGAGCGAGACGCGAAAGGCCGGTAATGGTGGCGGCCTGCACGCCGAAGAACGGCACAAAAATCGAGTCGCGCTCGCCAAAATCCATGTCGGGCAAATAATAAAACGGCAAGCCGTCGCGGATGGCTTTTACCACGGGACGAATACCGTCCTGCCGGGAAAATAGCACCGGCATCACGAATCGCGTTCTGCCGCGCAACAGCACCGCGTCGAATACCGGATTTTTCTGCCGGCTGTAAACCGACACCACCCGCGTATCCAGACTGGTGCGTATGCCGCCCATATCGAGTCCCACAAAATGCGGTGCGAGCCAGATCACCGGCTTGCCCGCAACGGCCCGCCAATGCGCCAGCCCTTCGATGCGTACTAAACTTTGCACACGCGCCGACGATCCCCACCACAGCACGCCGTGTTCCAACAGGCTACGCGCCAGCGCCTGAAAATGCGCGCGCGCAATACGGCGGCGCTCGCTTTCGCCGTGATCCGGAAAACACAAGCCTAGATTGATGAGCGCGACGCGCCGCCGCTCGCGCGCCAACAGGTAAAGCAACCACCCCGCGCCCCGCCCGAGCGGCGCCAGTATCCAAAGTGGCAGAAAATGCAGCAGCCAGATGAATCCGATGCCGATGCGCGTCACGATGCGGTTACCGGTGGCGGCGGCGCGCCAGCCGGCGTCTTGTAGCGGTTGTAACCCCACAGATACTGCTCGGGACAACGGCGCACCACCGCCTCGACGGCATGGTTAAGGCTGGCTTCGGTAAAGTGTTCCACCGGCACATTTTCGAAGTGGATTTGAAAGCCACGCCCCGCGTCGAGCCGCCGCGCCGACACCATGATCAGTGGCACGCCAGCCGACGCCTTCAACCGCGTCACCAGGGTCATGGTGTATGCGGGACGGCCAAAAAAATCTGCCCATGCGCCCTCACCAATACCGGGTGTCTGATCGGGCAGCAGGCCCACCGCCTGCCCGTTTTTTAATGCGCGAAAAAAAGCGCGCACGCCCTTCAAGTTGGCGGGCACCACCGCCGCGCCCCAGCGGCCACGCCCGGCGATCATCAGCGGTTCCAGCCATCGCAACTTTGGCGGGCGGTACATCACGGTGATCGGCATGCGCTGCGCAATATATTGCGCGCAGATTTCAAACCCGCCAAAGTGAGGTGTCATGAACACGATGCCGCGCCCGGACAAACGCGCCTGTTCCGCGACCTGCCACGTATCGCAGTGCATCCAGCCGCGAATTCGGTCATCCGCAGCGAACCACAGGGCCACGATCTCCGACACGCCTTTACCGGCCTCACCCACCGCACGGTTAATAAGTGATTTTTCGCTGTCCGGCCCGCAAACCCGGCTTCCACGGATGTTTTCACGCAATCGCGCGGCGTACGAAGGTGAACCGGCATACGCAATCCAGCCGATGACCGACCCCATGGCGTGCAGCCACGACAACGGCAGCCGAGCAGCCAATCTGAACAGGAATTGCAGCACTGTTTGTCTTATGAATTAATACCTTCCGTGCTATTCTATGCGCTTTTTTACACTCGACGAAGCCCAAAGTACACACGCCATGAGCAACTTTCTGTTTACCTCCGAATCCGTTTCAGAAGGCCATCCCGATAAAATCGCGGACGCCATTTCCGATGCCGTACTCGATGCCATTTTGGCGCAGGACAAAAACGGCCGCGTGGCCGCCGAAACCCTGACGCACACCGGTCTCGTGGTTATGGCAGGGCAGATCACCACCAGCGCGCGTGTCGATTACGCACAGGTCGCGCGCAAAACCATCAAGCGCATCGGCTATACCGATTCCGACATCGGCTTTGATTATAAGAGCTGCGGCGTGATGGTGGCTTATGACCAGCAATCGCCGGACATCGCGCAAGGCGTTGATGAAGGCAAGGGGCTCGATCTTGATCAAGGCGCGGGCGACCAAGGTCTGATGTTCGGATTTGCCTGCGACGAAACGCCGCAACTGATGCCGATGCCCATTTACTACGCGCATCGATTGATGGAACGCCATGCCGAATTGCGCCGCGATGGCCGTTTGCCGTGGGCGCGCCCGGACGCCAAATCGCAAGTGTCGGTGCAGTACGTGGACGGCAAGCCCACGCACATCGACACCGTGGTGATTTCCACGCAGCACACCGACGATATTTCGCACGAGCCGCTGACCGAAAGCGTGATCGAGCAGATCTGCAAACCGGTCCTACCGAAGAACATGATCACCAAGGACACCAAGTATTTGATCAACCCGACAGGCCGTTTTGTGATCGGCGGCCCCCAAGGCGACACCGGCTTGACCGGTCGCAAGATCATCGTCGATACCTACGGCGGTTATTCACGCCATGGTGGCGGCGCGTTTTCGGGCAAGGATCCGTCAAAAGTCGATCGCTCTGCCGCCTACGCGGCGCGATACGTGGCGAAAAACATCGTTGCCGCCGGGCTCGCGGCCAAATGCGAAATTCAGGTGGCGTACGCCATCGGTATTGCACGTCCGGTCAGCGTGCTGGTCGAAACCTTCGGCACCGGCAAGATCCCCGACGAAAAAATCGCCAAGCTGGTCGAGAAGCACTTTGATCTGCGTCCCAAAGGCATCATCCAGTCACTCAATCTGCTGCGCCCGATTTACGAAAAAACCGCTGCGCACGGGCACTTTGGACGCGACGAGCCGGAGTTCACGTGGGAAGCCACCGACAAAGTGGCGGCATTGAAGGCGGATGCGGGCATCCCGTAACGCGGGCGCTCACACTACGCACGATAAGAACGCCGGCCAGCCGGCGTTTTTTGTTTGCGTTATTCCAGCGTAACGCCGATCGCTTTTACCACCACACCCCACTTGTCAAATTCGCGCTTATGCAGCGCACCGAGCTGCTCGGGCGTTCCTGCAGCGGCTTCCGCGCCCTGGCTCTGCACAAAGCTCTTCAGTTCAGGATTATTCATGGCCTTGATCGTTTCGGCGTTAAGCCGGGCTATGATGTCCTTGGGCGTACCGGCAGGCGCGAACAGGCCGTACCAGTTGTAGGCTTCCACTTTTGGAAATCCCGCTTCGATAATGGTCGGGACATCCGACAGACTGGCCGAACGCTTGGGCGTGCCCACCGCCAGCGGGCGCAACTTGCCGGCCTTGGCCTGTTGCAGCAGTACCGGCATGTCGGCGAACGTCAGTTGCAGTTGCCCGCCCATCAAATCCATGGTCGCCGGCCCCATGCCTTTATAGGGTACATGCACCATTTCGATTTGCGCCGAGCGCTTGAGCAATTCCATCGCTAGATGCGGAGTGCTGCCGGTGCCCGATGAGCCGAAGTTCAGTTGATTGGGCCGCGCCTTGGCGAGTGCCACCAGGTCCTTGACCGTTTTTACCGGCAACTGCGGATGCACCACCAGCAGTTGCGGCAACGTGACGAACAGGCTCACCGGTGCGAAATCGCGAAATACATCGAACGGCAGCTTCGTATACAGATGCGGCCCGATGGCGAAGCCGCCGCCCGCGCCCACCACCAGCGAGTAACCGTCCGGCGGCGATTTGGCGACATTTTCCGCGCCGATGTTGCCGTTGGCGCCGCCCCGGTTATCCACCACCACCGGACCGCCCAGCCCTTCGGTCAGTTTCTGCGCCAGCGGACGCGTGGTCATGTCGATGGGGCCACCCGCCGGGAATGGCACCACGATGCGCACGGACTTGGCGGGATACCCCTGCTGCGCCAGCGCCAAACCACCGAAGGAGGCCACCGCCAAAAATTGCGCCGCGCGTTTGCACGCGCTCGTAGTAATACATTTACGCCACGTAAGCACCTAAGGCTCCTTTCATCACGAGTACGCGCTGCGTAGGCGTATGGCTTCTTCCACCCATTTTGCCAGATTCATACCGATAAAATTCACGATCGCCCGGCTTTCGGTGGGCAGTGGCTCGTAGGCTTTGACGATTTTCGCGAGATACGCGCCCGTGCTTTTTACTTGCAGACCGTCGAACGGATTCTTGCCCTTCTGCGCCTTTGCGCCGGACGCATCCGGCAGGTTGTGTATATATATTCCCAGCAGCCCTTTTTTTTCGGCCCACGATTTTTCGATTTCGTATTTTATCCAACGGCGGCCTGCGGTATTTGCGCCAATCAGCACGATGGTGCATTCGCGGTTCGCCAGTTGACCATCGATCCAGCGCTGAATCGTCGTCTCGCCAGCTTTGGTCAACGCAGCCCAATCTTTTTCGGCGGCGGAAGCGTTGCCCTCGACCCCCACTAGCGCGCGCACGGCGGCAACACGCGCAAAGTCGGCCGCGTAATCAAAACTATAAAAGACTTTTCTCGCCAAGAACATTCTCCTTCGTCAACGGACGGAAAATGCAACCGATTGATTATATTACTTTTTTGCATATTTCCTGCTATACACGCCCAATATTTTGCTTTATAATTTTGAACTTCACCGAGGAGCGTTGCGACGGAACGCGGATTTTTGTTATCGCGTATCTGCCAGGCTCGGTGGACTTAACCCCGCAACGGCGCTCACGAACTTTTTTCATAACACTGAAAGGAGCGCGTGATGAACGCCGCATCTAAGAATTCCCCCGATTACCACGTAGCAGACATTAAGCTGGCCGATTTCGGCCGCAAAGAGATTGCCATTGCCGAGACCGAAATGCCCGGTCTGATGGCAATTCGCGAAGAATACAAAGGCAAGCAACCCCTCAAGGGCGCGCGCATTGCCGGTTCGCTGCACATGACGATCCAGACCGCCGTGCTGATCGAAACGCTGGCTGATTTGGGCGCGGACATCCGCTGGGCCTCGTGCAATATATTCTCCACGCAGGATCACGCGGCCGCCGCGATTGCCGCGCGCGGCATACCCGTGTTCGCCTACAAAGGCGAAACGCTCGAAGACTATTGGGATTACACGCATCGCATTCTTGAATGGAACGACGGTGGCACGCCCAACATGATCCTAGATGACGGCGGCGACGCCACGCTGTTGGTAACGCTCGGCGCACAGCACGAGCGCAACAAGACCCAACCGCCGCAAGGCAATAACGAAGAGGAAGTAGTTCTCTTCGCCGCCATGCGCAAAACACTGAAAGAAAAGCCCGGTTTCTACTCGAAGATCGAAAAAAATATCAAGGGCGTGACCGAGGAAACCACCACCGGCGTACATCGCCTGTACCAGATGCAAAAAGAAGGCCGCCTGCCGTTCCCCGCGATCAATGTTAACGACTCGGTAACCAAATCGAAATTCGATAACTTGTATGGATGCCGAGAATCCCTGGTGGACGCCATCAAGCGCGCCACCGACGTGATGATCGCCGGCAAGGTTGCGCTGGTATGCGGCTTCGGTGACGTAGGCAAGGGCAGCGCGCAGGCGCTGCGTGCATTGTCGGCGCAGGTGTGGGTGACGGAAATTGATCCGATCTGTGCGCTGCAAGCCGCGATGGAAGGTTTCCGCGTGGTAACCATGGATTACGCCGCCGACAAGGCGGACATTTTCGTCACCGCCACCGGCAACCTCGGCGTGATCAATCACGATCACATGAAAAAGATGAAGCACAACGCCATCGTGTGCAACATCGGCCACTTCGATTCCGAAATCGAAATCGCCTCGCTCAAGCAATACAAGTGGGAAAACATCAAGCCGCAGGTCGATCACGTGATTTTCCCCGATGGCAAGCGCCTCATCGTTTTGGCTGAAGGACGCTTGGTGAATCTCGGCTGCGGCACGGGACACCCGTCGTTCGTGATGTCGAATTCATTTACCAATCAAACGCTGGCGCAGATCGAGTTGTTCACGCAAGGCAGCAAGTACAAAAATGAAGTCTATGTGCTGCCCAAACACCTCGACGAAAAAGTCGCGCGTCTGCACCTGAAAAAACTCGGCGTGCAACTGACGACGCTAAGCGAGAAGCAGGCCGAGTATCTGCATCTGTCGATGGATGGCCCGTTCAAAGCGGATCACTACCGCTACTAACCCGAGGGGGTCGTATGCAATCCCAGCAAAAACACCCTCGCACCTACAGCTTCGAGTTTTTCCCGCCCAATACGGATGAGGGCGCGGAGAAACTCGCGGTCACCGCGCGCGAACTGGCTTTGTTGAAGCCGAAGTTCTTTTCGGTGACCTACGGCGCGGGCGGTTCGACGCAAGCGCGCACCTTGAAAGCCGTGCTCGATTTGCGCGCGGCGGGCCACGATGCGGCACCGCATATTTCGTGCATCGGCTCCACGCGCGCGGGCTTGCGGGAAATCCTTGGTCAATACCGCGATAACGGCATCAAACACGTGGTGGCGCTGCGTGGCGATCTGCCGTCGGGCACCGCGTCGGCCGGCGAGTTTCATTACGCCAATGAACTGGTGGCGTTTATTCGCAAGGAATTCGACGGTGGATTTCACATCGAAGTCGCGGCCTACCCGGAATACCATCCGCAGGCCAAGAACGCGCTGGATGATCTTAATAATTTCCGGCGCAAGGTCGAGGCTGGCGCGGATTCGGCGATCACGCAGTATTTCTATAACGCCGATGCGTATTACCACTTCATCGAGCAATGCGAAAAAATGGGCATCACCATTCCCATCGTGCCAGGCATCATGCCGATCGGGCGCTTCTCGCAACTTGCGCGGTTTTCGGACGCGTGTGGCGCGGAAATCCCCCGCTGGATTCGCAAGAAGCTCGAAGGCTACGGTGACGACATCGACTCCATCCGCGCATTCGGACTGGATGTCGTCACCCGGCTTTGCGAAGACTTGCTGAAAGCGGGCGCGCCGGGGCTGCATTTTTATACGATGAACCAGTCCGGGCTGACCTCGGCCATCTGGAAACGGCTGGGCTTGTAAGACCCCGCCGTTTCGTCCGCGCAACACGCGCGCGGGGCGCTGCCAATCCCCGCCGCCGCGTGCTTGTGCTTGTGCTTGTGCGTGCTAATGCACATATTGTACTCGCCGCGCTCCGCGCGCTATGATGTTGCACGGCCAGCCATCATCTTACGAGGGAGCGCACGTCATGTCAGAAGCCAGCATCGTGACACCGCGGGGCATCGAACAACAAGCCGCGATATTGCTGAGTCAGGTACGCATGCTGGCACCCGGGGCAGCAGCCAGTTTGCTCTCGGACTATTCCGCGCCGGTCGCGGGCGCCGTGCTGGTGGCGCTGGGTACCGCAACCGCGCAGGACATTCTCGCCGCGCTGCCGGGCGGATTACGCGACAGCATCCTGCTTGAAGCGCCCGCTGTGATCTCGCGTCAATGGACGCGCAATCTGGCTTACCCCGAAGACAGTATCGGGCGCATGATGGAAACACCGCTTGCGGTATTCCGCCCCGACACCACGGTGGGCGCAGCGATCGACGCGTTGCGCACAATCGTCAAGACCGCATTTGTTACTTATGGTTACGTCACCGACGCCAGCGGCAAGTTGCTGGGGCTGATTACCATGCGCGACCTGCTGTTTTCGGAACAACACGCGCGGCTGGACGCCCTCATGCTGCGCGATGTATTTTCTCTCAGGCCCGATCTGCCGCTATCGGATGCCATGAAGCTGGTGCTCGACCGACATTACCCGGTGTATCCGGTGTGCGACGCCAACGGTGTGTTGCTCGGTCTGGTGCGCGGGCAAACCCTGTTTCAGGCCCAGGCCTTTGAAATCACCTTGCAGGCCGGCACCATGATGGGCGTCGAAAAAGAAGAACGGCTCTCCACGCCGTGGCTGCAAAGCCTCAAGTTTCGCCACCCGTGGCTGCAGCTGAATTTGCTCACTGCCTTCATCGCGGGCGGCGTGGTGGGTGTGTTTCAGGGCACGGTCGATAAACTGGTGATACTCGCACTGTTTCTGCCGGTGCTCGCGGGACAATCGGGCAACACCGGCTGTCAGGCGCTCGCCGTCACCTTGCGCGGCATCACGCTGGGCGAGCTTAAACCGGGGCAGGAAAAAATCCTCGTCGTCAAGGAGGCTTCGCTCGGCTTGATGAACGGCGCCATGGTGGGGCTGGTGGCGGCGCTTGGCATGTTTTTCATCGCCACGCTGCAAAAATCGCCGCATGCGTTGATGCTTGCAGTGGTAGTGTGGCTCGCCATGATCGGCAGTTGCGTCGCCAGTGGTTTATCCGGCGCGCTGGTGCCGTTGACCCTCAAGCGCTTCGGTCTCGATCCGGCCACCGCGTCGAGCATCTTTCTTACCACCGCAACCGACGTGGTGAGCATGGGACTATTGCTTGGCTTGGCAACGCTGCTGGTGCTGTGATGGCGTCCAGCGGTGAATTCGTGAATTACGTCATGGAACTGCTCGCGCCGGCGGGACGCGTGGCGAGCAAGCGCATGTTTGGCGGCCACGGCATTTATCTGGACGGTTTGTTCATGGCGATCATCGTGGATGACGAGCTCTATCTCAAGGCGGATGAGGCGACCAAGGCCGCGTTCGACGCGGAATCGTGCGCGCCCTTTGTTTATTCAAGAGACGGCAAATCGATGACCATGGGTTACCGGCGCGCGCCGG
>DHVE01000019.1:44480-82414 GCA_002412495.1 Betaproteobacteria bacterium UBA5216 | reverse complement strand
CGCTTGACGGGGGAGCTTACGCCTTCAACCTTTGAGAACCCTAACCCCTTCATCAAGTCAACAAGGTTGCGCTGCTCCAAGCCCGTTTGCTTTATCTCAATAGCCCACTTCATATTATTTTCCCCTACAAAAACTGCGCGGGTATCAAGCACCGTGTTGGTCCAATCGCCCATGATAGCTGAAAAAAAATAGGCCAGTCCCCGAAGTGGGTTCACCAAAGTTATCCGCCACGCGCCCCCGCAGGGGCCACGCTTGTGGGCTTAGGTTTCTCTCAACTTCAGGAACTGGCCAAAAGTTACTGCTACTTCTCTTCACAATCATCGGGGGCTTTTACTGGCCCCTCAAGTCCGCTTCCAGTTTCGCGGCCAGTGCAACTCCTGCCGGTGAAAGCATCACGAACTTCCCGCTACGATCACCTCGCCGCCGATTCCGCCGATACTCGATTAGGCCGTAGCCGTAGTCATCGTCCCAGCCTGCGCCTAACCTGCCCAGTATCTGCGACACACGAGCGCCTGAGACCCCAAGCGCATCTGCCACTACTTTCGTGGGGACTGCCGGGGCCTTGGCTGTAGCTACCGTGAGGAACGCGAGCATGTGCGGGGGCGATAGCTCCGAGGTCGCAACTTTCCGCATCGCCAGTTGCAGCGTTGACATCATCGCGAGTAGCGCCGAGGGGGCGTTAGCTTTCGGGGCTTTCATTGCTGCACCCCTTCCGCGTGCATCCGCCACACGATAATACTTCCCTCAAGCCCACTAGCCGCAAATGCTGACACGTGGGTAGCCTCTGCGGGAACCTCGATAACTTCGTAGTCACAGACTGTCCTGTCTGCCGTGCTGGTAACTACATCCGCATCCCCGAAGCGAACGTGCACCGGCCTGTTGGTTTGGATGCGCATCATTCGCGGAAGTGTCCCTGTGTGGGCGGCGGGCAGTAGACAGCGCTGTGACGTTGATGCGGTGAAGCCCAGTTGCGCTACGGACTCGGGGCTTTCTTCGTCGAGGT
The DNA here is from genome assembly GCA_002412495.1 of Betaproteobacteria bacterium UBA5216. GTDB lineage: Bacteria > Pseudomonadota > Gammaproteobacteria > Burkholderiales > SG8-41 > UBA5216. The sequence goes on along the minus strand of DHVE01000019.1, from coordinate 81,411 downwards.
GCCACCGGGGAATATGCTGCTGTATCGGTTTTACCTTCGGTGTGCGAGTGCGGTTGAATAGCTCGAATAGCGGATAGCAGAATGTCACGCTACACCTCCGGTGTAACTGCTGGCAGGTGCGCCACCAGCCGCGCCATGGATTCATTGAAGTAAGCCGGTTGGTGCCCAATGAATGAATGCATCCGATAGCCCAGGATATCCAGCGCACTGTTACGTGCTGAGGTCAGTTTGCGCAGGGGCTCAGCAGACAGCACGCCGTGACTCTCGGCCTCGATTGCCTCATACGCTGCGGTTGCCGCTACTAGCCCATCCAACGCGGTGTCCCATGCGGTGGCCGCTTCGGTGATCTTCTCTAGGTGCGCCCGTGCCGCTGCCTGTTCTGCCTGCAGTGCTGCTGTGGCTTCTGCTTCGGCCTGCCTTGTGGCCCTGTTATCTGCTCCAGCCTGTGCGGCCTTGATATCGCTGACTGCGCGGTTAGCCTCGGTGAGTGCTGCGGTGGCCTTCGCTAGGGTTTTGTCTGCGCCAGGTTCCTTGTCGAATACTGCAAGGGAGGCCGATTGGTATGCGTGTTGCGCTTCGTTGGCTACGGCGACCGCTGAGGCCAGTTGTGCTTCTATAGTGTGTGTCATTTTGATATCTCTCTTTCGTGTGTATGCGTTAAATGAAGCCAAGCCGTGCGGCTACTCTTGCCGACATCTGCATCCCGTTCACGGTGACTAACTCCGCACCGCTCTTGCCGCTGGCCTTCTGGGTGGGGATGCCACCAGCGTTCAGGGTTTCGGCATCGGGTGTGGTGCTGCGTAAATATTTCTCTACGAGTTTCGCGTAGACGCCCGGTGATCTGCTTGCTACGTGTTCGCGCATGGCCGACTTCAGCGCCTGCGTGTCGTTAGCTTTGGCCCATGCATAAAAGCCGCTCGGGTCCAATCCGGCCTTGGTGATAGCTGCGTCTGCCTGCCGCTGGAATCCATCCATGGCCCGCTGCAATCCTTCACGGAAGGCATCTACCGTGTGACCGGCAGTGGCGGCTTGCGTCATGTCTACGTGCTCGAGACCGCCCTCGATAATCTGAGCGGTGATGCTGTCCATCACTGGTGCGGGGATGTCCTTAGCGAACTCCGTCACCGCTGCCTCCGTTTCGGCGTCGAACGCTACCGGTCCATCTTCGGGTGCTTCCGGGGTGCCTTCAGGATTGCCGGTGGGCTTGCCTTCAGTTATCTGCGGTGCGCCCGATAGGCTTGAGCCGGGAACGTCACTGAAGTTGCCCAGAGCATCACGGCGGATGAGACCCATGGCCATGGCGACCTTCACCGTAACTTGCACCCCTTCGGGCGTTGTCACTACGGAAGATTCACTGAGGTTCGCTGGAGGCCCCCCGGTGGCGGGATTGAAGGCGGTAGACAACAGGCCTCCGGTGGCATCTGAAGGAACGAGGTCCGACACACTTGCGCGGGTAACCCCAGAAGACTCCCCTGTTGATGCATCATGGAAGGTTGCCCGAGAGACTGCGCCGCCTACCTTGACTTGAATACCTGAGGGGGCTGCGGTTTGCTGCTGTGGTTCTGGTGCTGCGGTGATGGTTAGACTGTTGCTCATGCTTTTTCCTTAGTGTTGAATGGAACTGCTGGCGATTGATGCGGTGTGAATGACGTACCCAGACTCATCCGGAAGTCTTTGTGCTGTTGCCACTGACGATTCAGTTCGTCAACTATCCCAATGAAGAGGACACCCAATACACTGCGGAGGTGCTTGCCCACGTTGCGGAGGGTGGTGGCCTTCAGTGGTCTGCAGATGCTCTTCGGTTTTCCACTGAGATAGCTGGTGCGGTAGTCCAGTGGCGCTAGTAACAATACGGCCCTTGCTATGGCGAACGTAAGGCGGTCAGCGTCATCGGGTAGCCTCCGGGGTTCCCGGCAGTGATATGCGAAGATGGCCGAAGCGGTGGTCAGTATCTGGAGTGGGGATACGTTGTGGTGGCTGAGTCTCCGCATATCAGCTTGACCGGGGACCACATTCCCGAGGGCTGCGTCAGAGAGCCACTCACCTATCCACGCAACGGCAGACTGCACTCCAGCGTGCGTAGGGTGCTTGGCGATTAATCCCCGCACCTGTTCATACTCCACTTCGTAGGCCTTCTTGCGGAGGACACTTCCAAGTGGGGAGCCGTATCTCTGGCTACGTCCGGTGTGGAAGTTGCACCAATGCCCTAAGCCCCTCCGGTGTCTACTGCACCCGGAAACTTTGCATAACAATTTCCGGTTGATACTTATGATGTGTCGCGCCGATGTACTGGGCATGATGACTTATGTGTCTTTCTCTTTAATTGGTACATTTAATGGGTCACTTCGGTATTGAGGGCGAAGCGGGGGTAAGGCAGCTTGAGAGGAACTGCCGGGGAACTGCTGGATAACTGCCGGGTGACTGAAGTGGTGACTCAGGTGGTGAACTCTGAACACGGCCCCCTTCAGACGCACATACAAGCCGGGGGAAAACTTCCCTTCCAAGTGGCCGGGGCCAGCTTCACACCCCCATATAACCTACTAAAGAAAGCTACTGTAGTGGGATATACGGGGGTCTCAAAACTCAGGGACGAATGAAGTAGGCCCGATTGGACTTGCCGTAGCGGCTCACTTCATATCTGACCCCAGATTCCACCAGAGCCATACCCAAGGCGCTGGCAGGGTCCTTGAGTGTTTTCGCCAGTCTCTCGAAAGTGGTTGATGAGATTCCCAAGTCACGTTTAACCTCAGTGACAGCCATGCGCCCCGGGGGCATTCCTCTAATGAGTGTCGTCAGAGCGATAGCGTAGTTTGACCTCTTCGGTTTCTTCCTCGCGTGCTCATACCGCCACTGCCTAACCTGAATCCCCGGCATTTCCTTGAGGATGCCACTTAGGATGTCATCTGCCGATGCACCTTCAGGCAACAGTAGGTAAATATCGGCAGTCGGGCAGTTGCCCTCAGCATCTATCACCCTACGGCACCTGATACGGTTCATTGCCTGCACCACGTCGCTAGTGATCTGACCGTGCGTAAGTGCCACTCTAATATCAGGGTGGTCTCCCCATGCACGCGCATCTGCTGAGCGTAGCCATTCAGTGTCCTGTACGCCCTGTAAACTGAAGAAAGCATTGGCTGACCACGTGGCGGGCCGATAGGGCAAACCGAAGACCACCGCAGCGTCACACGATTGCCATGCGTTACTGCCGTCTACCTTGCCCCAGTGCCCAGTGTGCATCTCGAAAGTGGTCACTTGAGTTTGCAGCATAGGCTCCACCGCTTTGTGCGACACGATGAATACCTTACGGCCCTCCAGTTCCACGTTCAAATGCCCTATGAGTTTCGATGCGGCCTCAGCGGCGTTATCTCTCATGGATACCTTGCCCACCTTGTGTCCCCGGGATACGTGCAGGGTGACGTTCTTGTAGCTCCGGACGTTCTCCGGTGGGGATATAGCCCCTGCCTTGTCGAATAGCTGGTAGATGACATTGGCGGACGCGGTGGCATCCAGTACCACGCAGCCCTTGGTACCCTCAGGCACCAGCAGCCGCGCGGTGTTCAACGTGTGGCCCGCATCACCCAGTTTCTTAGCTCCCGATTTGGCGTAGTAAACCCAGCTACGAAAGATGTGGCCTAGGCTGCGCAGGCGTGAATCGTGAATCTCCCATAGGCGCACGCGTTCTACGGCATCACTGCGGGACAACTGGATTGAATCGAAGCGGACGCCCTTCAGTGCCTTACGTAGCGCCCCGAAGTCCGGCACGGTGCCTGCCTCTATCATCTTCTTCAGTATCACCGTCTCCTGTGTCGGGAGCGCGGCTGTTTTATCCTGCACCTTCTCGAGGATGCTAATCACCTCAGAAATCGCCGCTACCGGTGCCGGATGTTCAGCCCGGACTGATGAAGGTATCGCCGCCAGTGTTATCCGGAGGCCATCAAGGCCCGCGCTGGACTCCTCAACGATGTCTAGGCACTCATCAATGATCACCAGTGCCCGTGTAGTGTCGCCCCGGTTATGGAACCACGGCCAGGTCTGGCGTATGGATGCAGTTTCCCCGAGGTGATCTAAAGCGAGTTCATAAGCACGATGCGTAATCACCAGCACGGGCCACTGCCATAGATCGGCAAGGACACTCGTGGAACTGGAGTGAAACGATGTAGCAGTACGCTTGCCGCCCATGCGGTTAATCTGCTCAGCCATTGCATCGGCATCCGCCTTGAGTCTGGTAACTATCAGTACACCGGGGTGGTTCTCTTCGGGTAGAGCGCTGAGCATCGCGGCATAGACTGCACTGCCTTGTGATTTCCCGGTGCCAGTAGGTGGCTGAAGCACGGACCACTGCTGGCCCTTGGATGGGTCATCATGCGCGGCAATGTGCTGGTTGAATGTGTCGGCCAGTTGCGCCCACACGGCCCGCAGCGCTGGACTGCTGACGTTGCACAGTTCACCCGTCCAGTGTGACTCCATTGCCGCCACGAAGGCGGGTGTCTCGATTGTTGCTGCTATTGTGGTGGTGGTCATCATGGTGCTAATACCTTTCGGTTAATTGGTTACAGGCGCGGTGTTACTGCTCAGGCGTCGTGAATGGCAGCGCCATTCCCTCAAGTTTCGCTAGGCCATCCGCCACATTGGGGGCCGTGCCTTCTACCTTGATGCCGTTATGGCTGAGGAACGTAACGATCACCTGAATGAAGGTGGCGCGCAGTTTGTTACGCGGTGTCGTCAACATGTATTCAGTCAGGCACTTTGTTACCAGCCGGTGCAGTGCCCATAGTGATTCCCGGCTTGCGGGGCCTTTGATGCTCACGAGAGGCTCCCCGGCGGGTGAATCTCCAGATTCGCACTCTTGAAGAACTTGGCGTAAGCCTCGAGGAGCCGTGCAGATACGATGTCCGGGGACTGGCGGGAATACCCATCCGCTGCCCTGCGCAATGCGATAGCTTCTGCCGGGAGATTCTGCGGACCTAGCTTGGCGATACGCTCAGCGTACAGTTCGATGCCCCGGCGGATGATTGCGGTTATCGAGGTGCGAACTCCGGTGGTCTCTGCCACTCTGCCGATAGCGGCGAGGCGCTGAAGAGTGATAGCGTCTAGGCTAGTTCGATACGGGGTCTTGCATGGGCGCGCTTTGAGACGCCGGGGCGTAGTACTGGTGGTGGTCATTGGTAGGGCCTCTTTCGTATTGGTAAGTTATGCTGCCGGTGATGGTCAAACTGGAAAAACAATTGATGCGGGACTGGCTCGGTTTCTCTGGGAAAACAATCAGTAGTGCTACGGTGCGGGTCTTTCCCCCATTAGTCCCGAGATTTGATGGACTCGGTTTCTCTGATTACTTCTGGGGTGAGTTTAGATCGCCCACTTTCAGTCACACTTCACGTCACACAGCACCTAAGTCATTGATGCGTAACGGCAGCGCAGCGGACTATGTATCCGCGCTGATGGTGGTTGAATGTAGGTGCTCCTAAATGGAACTGGAGTTAGTGCTGAGGTATGTTATAGGCCCCACCCACTCGTAAGTGGCTGAATGGATGGGGAAACTGGGGCGACAGTTTCTATCCCTTGGTAGTGCTAAGAGTGGCGTTATGCCCCCATCAGTCCCAACTACTTGTCCAAGAAGGAGATTTTCTCGGGACCACGGTAGGTGCCTCTAAATGGGACGGGAGTGCGTGCTAAGGCCAGCGTTATGTGCCCATCGCTCGGGTGGCCCGCCAGTACACCTAGGGCGTACGCAGTGGCCCGCAGGTACGCGAGGGTACCCGCCAGTTGCCCTGACGCAGCCTATGTGCCTCCTGGTGAAACGTCAGTGGTCCTTATGCCGACGCAGTGCCCAGTCGTGCCAGAAGATTCCGAACCGTAGTCTTGTACCACTGCCCACCCCGAGGCGTGAGCATCCCCCGCTCGTTCAATTCAGCAGCCACCGCCCCGAGGCTAGTTATGCCTTCACCGGTTAGCGCATCGATTACGGGCCTCAGGTTGTGCGCGTGGAGGTCTGCCCGCGCCTGTATGGCTGCAATGCTCGCCGTGTTGCCCTTCGCTGCCCTGTGGAGTGCCCGTGCCCCGTTGGGATTACCTAGTTGGGTGCCGCGCCGCTTGGCCGCTGCGAGGGCCTCAGTTGTCCGCTTGGAGATGGCTTCCCGCTCTTGCTGCGCCACCAGTGCCATAATTCCGACGGTCAGCTCGTTCGCATCCGGCATATCTGCAGCGACGAAGCGCACGCCACTGTTCCGCAGCGTGAGTAGGAATGCAGCATTACGCGACAGCCGGTCAAGTTTCGCTATGACAAGCGTGGCCCCGGTTACCTTGGCGAGGTGGAGTGCCTTCTCCAGTTCTGGCCTCTCGTTGATCTTCCCGCTTTCCACCTCTACGAACGTGCGAGCAATCTTCGCCTGCATCCGCTCGGCATACGCTTCAATGGCTGCACGCTGCGCCTCCAGTCCTAGGCCGCTGCTTCCCTGTTTGGCGGTGGACACGCGGTGGTATGCGATGAGTTTCATTTGAGTGGTTCTCCAGTGGGTTCAATTCGGCGTAACGTCCGTTAGTCCGTCTTATACCCGCACTCAAAGCAAATGTACAGAGCGATTGCACGCGCCAGATTCAGTGAGTTCTCATAGGGGAAACGAAGAGACGCATACGCTATCGCATCCCATACCCCACAGTTGCACTTTTGTGCTCTAGTATTCGTGTCGCACTTCCCAATCACACAACCATAAACGAAAGGCGACACATACTATGTTGATCAAAATCGGCACACACTTCGAGTTAGAGACCGGAGGCCTTCACAGCCTCTACCTGCGCATCGGCACCTTCGAGCGCTTCTGGAACCGGCTAGGCCTCCCGGATGGCACGTGGCCTAAGGGCACATACTGAACAGCACAGCAGCAACACGACAGTAGCGGCACCGTGGCTCGTGGAGTGAGAACTCGCGGGCTTTTCTTCGTCCGCTGTGGCCGTGGTGGGCGGTATGTGTTGCGCGGGCGCGCGTGCGGAAACGCTAGGGGGCCACGGGGGGAAAGCCGCGCCGCCCGAAGTCAGATACCCTCAGACATTTTTGCGGCAGAATAGGCGCGCGCAGTATTCGCGCAGGCTGTGCAAGTAACATTGATATATCCGACTCAATATAGGAGGAGTTCATGAAGATTAGGACATTAGCGGTAGTAGCTGTTGTACTTTTGTCGAACGCATTCATGATGCGGCCCGCATTGTCGCTCGATTGCCAGAACCAGCGCACACAGAACGATATGAGCCAGTGCGCATCTCTTGACCTAGAACGGGAAACGAAAATTATTAACAGAACTTACGGCGAGCTAAGAGCGAGGCTCAACCCCGCGAAACAACAACAAGTGAGGGATGTGCAACTAGCTTGGATCAAGTACAAGGATTTAAGATGCAACTTTGAGGCGGCGGGTGTTGAGGGCGGGTCTGCATACCCAATGATTGTTGCTATGTGCCTGACCGGCATGACTCGGCATCTCCAGCCGTTAGCCCCCGAGCCACCTTCACTCCGCAAAACTCAAGCACGGCTTTTTGCATCGGAGTTGCGGGGCGTTTTTCGAAGGCCGAGTGGTTAAGCGGGTCTGCCATGAGCTTCGCAACTTCCGCCCGCGCACGTGTTTGATTGGCGTGGGGCAGTTTGACCTTGAAAAACTTGAGCACCTCTGCGTCCTCTTTTGCGGGCTCGACGTGTATGCCTATAGCGTCTGATGCCTGCCCCTTGGACATACTGCGGAAGTTGCCTTTCATCCCCATGCGGGACAACTTGTCCAGTTGACGCTCAGTGACGGGTTCCCAATACCAGCGGGGGAATATCTCAGACTTGTCCGCCGTGATTGCCTCCTTCTGCCCGGACGCTACCCGCCAGCGCTCTTGTAGCCACGGCATGTTTGCATCGATGGCCTCTTGCATGTCTGATAGACGGACGCCTTCTTCATTCGTTCCTGCCAACCTCTTGGTGCGTGCATCCCGGCTGCTGGATTGAGAGGGGCCCGCGCTGCTCTTAATGAATAGCCACGCCACGGCCCCGATTACAATTACTACGGCCCACAAAATTTCCATCTGCGCCCTCCGCTACCGTGTATGTGCGTACGGCCTAGTGGTTTGGGATAGGTATTTTCGGCTCTTGCACCCGCACGTAGGAATCTAACCCCCGCCCGAGGTAAGGTCAATCATTCACATGTTCCGGCGTGCTAGGGTATAGGCATCTTTGGATACTCAATCCGTTCCAGCGCAGCCGCTTTAGTTTTCAGTGAGTTCCCCCCGGAATATATTCCGTACGTCATCGTGGGTTTCTTGTGCCCAACGATGTCCGCCGTAATGTTTTCGAGCACCCCCGCGTCCTCCAGCAGAGTCACCAGAGTTTTGCGTATCGAGTGGAACACATGCTGCTTCCCAAAGCCCTGCGCAGTCTTCAGCCGACCGAACCTCTTGCCTATCGCGTTAGACCTCTTCCCGTACTTGTTCGAAGTCAATGCGGTAAGTAAATAGCCATCCTTCGACGCGGCCCTGAGGTGCGCCACAAGGGGCCTGATGTGGCTATGCAGTGGAACCTCACGTATACCTGCATTGGTCTTCGCACCTACGATCTTGAAAGATGTAGCGCCCACATCCACCAGCTTCAGCGCGCAAAGTTCTTCGATGCGTGCGCCCGTGTAGGCCGCGAGCATTATTAGAGCAGCAAGGGGGGCATCCTTCTCTGTCAGTGCCATCCTGTAGAGCTTGACTACCTCCTCGGGCGCGAATGGTACCCATGAGTCATCGTCGGCAGCACCCCGCTGCTTGTTACCCTTACCTACAAGATTATTGAAGGGCTGCAAATCACTCGGCACCGCGTCGATAGACCGCAAGTGCCTCCAATAGCTGCGGCAGAATGAAACGAGGCGCTTCTGTGAACTTGGTGATACCTGCTTCACCGTTAACTCATCTAGCCACCGCTTGACCGACTGGTGGGTGATTTCGCCTATTGTCGGGAAACGCTTCACCAGCAGCGCTACATCGTTGCGCATCTGGTCTCTAGTCTTCTGAGCAAGGTGAGCTTGCGCGGCCAGCCACGGCTCGAAGTGTGTTGTAGTTGGCTCAGTGACTCCGAATGCAATATCTGCAAATCTCTTCGCAGCCTTGTAGCCGTGCTTGATCTCGAGTTGTGCCGCCCGGTCTGTTACAAGACCCTCCACCACAGGCTGTTCGTCTTCAAACTTTGGGACAAATGATCGCTCCTCGTTGGCTATCGCGAGCCGCCAGCGCAGCGCTTCGGTGGTCACCGCATCGCCCTCGCCCCTTTCCTGCCGAATGAGTGCCCGCCACCCTGCAAGCACTGGAGCCGCTATTACTTTTGCGCGGTGCTTATCAGATGTGCCAAGGGATTGGACGAAACGGAGCTTACCAAGTGCGGGGCGCACATCTTCCGGTATTGTTAGGACAGCGTACCAAAGGTTGCGGCGGCGCTCGATGTAGTCGGACATTGGTGGCCTGTTGAGGTGATCTGGAAGGCCACTTTACCACACGTGTTTACCACACAATCAGCTTTCTAAGTCATTGAGTTACATAGGAAACAGTGACTTAACAAAAAATGGCGAACTGTCCCACTCTCTCCGCCAGTCAAGTCCTATAAGTGCTTGATTCGTCTTATTTTGTCACTTTGACCTTACTCGCAACCCATACTCCTACCCATATTTAGGCGCGAGAGTCATTCAAGCCAGCGCGCAGCAAGATTCAATAGCCTTTCGTTCGCAATACCTTCGTGCTGCTCGCACCGTTTGCGCAGCCGTTCATAAGTCCGCCAGCGCATGCGCTTGGGTTTGTCCGGGAATGGCCATGCTATTCCCTCCTCCCCATCTAGCTTGAGCCGAATCTTCCCGGCCTGCGTCAACGCCCTGTCATGATGTGAATAGCACTGCGACTGATAGGCAAGGTTGTAGCAGCGCCGGCATGCGAAATACCGACTTCCCAGATACAGCTTTGCCGCTCGCCGTTGGCATCGCACCGAAGGGCATACAAACCAGCGCCTAGCGCCGCCCAAATAACACGGCGTATAGGTCAACCTCACGGGATAGCGGTATTGCTCGCCGTCCTTGGTGTAGGCTAGTTCGATATGGTTGTCGCTCGTGTACACGCCAATAGTGCACGTCCGGTCCCCGTTGATCGTCCACTGCCACCCGAAATAGCGGCGAGATAAATTCCCCCCACGCGCCCAACGCCGCACGTCTATTGATAACAGGTTTTCACACTTCGCGCGCCAACCTACGCGCCCAGATGAGTAGCCGCCCATGCATAGCCTTCGTTATTTTCCGAAATCATTTGGCTTAACATTTGCCCACTAACGTCTTGATGCAGTCCCAAGCTAATGATTGTTCTGACAAATATTGAATCGAATTGATTTCAACATTTAGCAAGATTATTTTTCCGAATCGCCCGACTGCACTTGCTGATACAAGTACTTTTGAAATCCGATGAACGTGCGGCGGATTTCCTCCGGGTTTCCCAAGTCGGCAAAGGCATCGGCAATGGCATTGTTGTATTTGAGTCGCAGAAGCGGAGAAAGTTTTTCCTGATCCAGTTCGTCCACGCCCTCTTTCACGTATTGCGCCAATACGAAATCCAGGAAGCCTTGTTGCTTGTCGTCGAAGTGGGATTGAATGTCCACCTTGGCTTTTGCGGCCCGGTCGGTGCGGGTAATGGGTGGCGAGGTAAAGCGCACGTAAGCCAATACGTCGAACAGGTCGCTATTCTCGGCATCGATAATCTTTTGCATTTCCTTCATTTGGTCACTGCCGAAGCCCTTGTCGGCGAGCTTGGATAGCAATGCCTTGCGCGTATCGGGGGCACTCCATATCGCCCGCAATTCATCCTCGTTCTTGAAAAACTCTGGCAGCGTGCCGAATAAGGCTTCAAGGAACTGCGCAGCGGACATGGGCTTACCATCCGGCCCCCAGAACGTGGTGGACATGATGTGCTGAATGTTGCGTTCTTTACCGTCGGCCAGTTTTACCTTGGCTTTTTTCTTGCATATGCATGGGCGTTGCTTGCATACCGGGCATGGCTCTTTCTCACACTCGCAAGGCTGCTGGCCGCATACAGGGCAAGACGGCGGCGGTTCATTATCGCATTTGCAGGGATAGCTGCCGCATGTCGGGCACACCTCAGGCTCGACCGGCTCGCCGTCCCACTCCGGGTCGTTAAAATGGTGGTGTGCTCTTACGAAATCATAGATGGTGAAATAGTCTTTGTTGTCGTAAAGCCGCGTGCCGCGTCCGATGATCTGCTTGAATTCGATCATGGAATTGATCGGGCGCAGCAATACGATGTTGCGGATATTTCGGGCATCCACGCCCGTGGAGAGTTTTTGCGAGGTGGTCAGTATGGTGGGGATAGACTTTTCATTGTCCTGAAAATCTCGCAAATGTTGGTCGCCTAACGCACCTTCGTCAGCGGTGACACGGACGCAATAGTTCGGTTCCTTGCTGGTCTTGATCTGGTTGATTAGGTCGCGGATTACCAGCGCGTGCGTTTGGTTTGCGCAAAACACCAAGGTCTTTTCCCTCTGGTCGATCTGCGACATAAAAAGCTCTACCCGCTTCTTTTCACGCTCTCTGATTTCAATAGTACGGTTGAAATCCTTTTCCTCGTAGAGCTTGCCCGCCTCGATTTCGCCTTCGACCACGGTATCGTCCGGCGTGTAGACGTATTCATCCAAAGTCGTGGCGATCTGCTTCACCCGAAATGGCGTCAAGAAACCATCATTGATGCCTTCCTTGAGCGAGTAAATAAAGACCGACTCGCCAAAATAGGCGTAGGTATCCACGTTGTCGTGGCGCTTGGGCGTGGCCGTCAGGCCAAGCTGCACGGCGGGCGTGAAGTAATCGAGAATGCCGCGCCAATTGCTTTCGTCATTGGCCCCGCCGCGATGGCATTCATCAATAACGATAAAGTCGAAGAAGTCGGGCGGGTATTCGCCAAAGTAGGGCGACGGCTTGCCATCTTTCGGCGGGCCGCTCATGAAGGTCTGAAAGATAGTAAAGAAGATGCTGCCGTTCTTGGGCACCTTGCCCTTTTTGCGGATGTCGCCCGGCTCGATCCGCACCAAGGCATCTTCCGGGAACGCGGAAAAGGCGTTGTATGCCTGATTGGCGAGGATGTTGCGATCCGCCAAAAAGAGGATGCGCGGGCGGCGTGACGGTTCGCGGCTCAGGTTCCAGCGGCTGTAGAACAGCTTCCATGCGATTTGGAAGGCGACGAAAGTTTTTCCCGTGCCGGTAGCGAGTGTCAATAGGATGCGGTCGCGACTATCCGCAATCGCCTGCATGACGCGCTCGACGGCTATGTCCTGATAATAGCGGCTGGGGTGCGAACCGCCTTTATCCTCAAAGGGAATCGCGCCGAAACGGTCGCGCCAATCGTCTTGCTCGGCAAAAGTGAGCTTCCACAATTCGTCAGGCGTGGGATAGCGCGGCTGGTCGCCTTCCTTCCCTGTCTGCATATCAATGCCGTAGATGCCCCGCCCATTGGTGGCATAGGTGAAGCGTAGCGACAACTTGGCGGCGTAGTTCTTGGCCTGCCCTACGCCTTCGGTGACTTCTTCTTCCCACGCCTTGGCTTCTACGACGGCGAGTTTGGTATTGCGATATTCCAGAACATAATCCGCAATCAACGGCTTGCCGCGCCGCCCGTGTCCTTCAAGGCGACCGGGCGAAATCGGAAACTCACGCCGGATGCGGCTGCCATCAACCACGCCCCAACCCGCCGCCTTAAGGGCAGGGTCGATGTGCTCGGCGCGGGTTTCGGCTTCGTTCATGATTACATTCTATAGATGGCCGCTGAATGCTTGGTGCAAAAGTGATTTTTTCAAGTCGTCGATTGCGGCGAGCTTCCGTTCGTAGATATTCACAAGGCGTTGAGCTTCTTCCAGCAGAGTATCGAGGCGATTCGCGATACCTTCCTGCTGCTTGAATGATGGCAAAGAAATGGGGAGTTCTGAAAGTTTTGCTTGATTGATGTTGCTGATATTTGCGCCGCCGCCGTCGCTGGTGAGTCGATTTCGTGTCTCGCTCGATTTCATGAAATGAAGAAGGAAGCGCGGACTAATTTCACGGGTATTAAAACGAAGGCGAATGATGAAGCCGGAGAAGGAGGTTATTTCCTTCACTTCAGGCACGAGCATGCAGCGACCAACTAAATTTTTACTGCCATTTGATCGCACCGTCAAAATGTCATCACGTCGAATCAAATAATCATCGCCAAGATCGCCATCAATCGTGACAGACTGAAGGCTATCAATTGGAACAACGGCACGGTCTTGGAAATCACCGACACCAACGATGCAAAGTGTCTTTCCCTTGCTTTGTCTACTGAAGTTCAAGCCATTCTTGAATTCAGCGATGTCGCCCAATTGCCTTTCCACCCAATCCTCACCGCGCTGCGTAAACACGGATTGAAGGTGGCTTTGAAAAAGAGCGTGGGCGTTTTGGAGATTTTTTGCGGCATTGGTTTTGGCGGTAGCGATGCCCTCAAACGCTTCGTCGAGAATGCCAACTATGCGCTGTTGCGCGGGCAGTGTGGGGATGGGAATGTCGTTATAGAGCCTCTTTATGACACTTGGGTGGGCCTTTTTTACCCAGTCGAATGCGATCTCGGAGTGACGAAGTGTGAGCGCGTAATACAAGTATCTGTATTCGAGTACCGATTTGTCGAGGATGCGCAGAACTCCACCGACGTTGGTAACTGAAAACCTGTGCTTTGGCCGGTGAAACAGTCTCCCGCCACCGTCAACAGACCAAGTAATGAGTTCTTCATCGAAGAGAAAATTGCCATATTCCCCAAATTTCCCGTCGTTGTCTTTGGCAGAAGAATAAATGGGGTAACTTCCCGGACACGCAGCGATGTCCTTCTTTGAAATGATTTTCCCCCGCGTAAGTTGAATCACACCGCTCTCAACAAGTTCATTGAGCGATTTGACCGGGACAGCTTTCATAGCAGCGCCTTAATATTCTCCAACACTTCCGCGCTCTCGGCGTCTAACGCGGCAATTTCGTCCATGATGTCCTGCGGGCTGCGGTGTGTAACTACCTTGCCGCCCTTCGGGTTTTTCACCGACAGGTCAAAGGTCGCCTTATCTACGTCCTTAACGTCCACGCTCCATGACTTGGGTGAATCGGCATGAGTCTTTTGCAGCTTGATGAATTCGGCGAGGTCGTCGTCGTTGAGCGGATTCGTCTTGCCCATGTTGCGCCCCGGATCAAGCTGGTAATACCAAACCTTGCGCGTGGGTGCGCCTTTGTCGAAAAACAAGACGACGGTTTTTACGCCTGCACCCTGAAACGTTCCGCCGGGCATATCGAGGATGGTATGCAGGTTGCAGCTTTCCAATAACAGCTTGCGCAAGCTGACAGACGCGTTATCCGTGTTGGACAGAAAAGTATTTTTGATAACTACTGCACCGCGCCCGCCCGCCTTGATGATTTTTATGAAGTGTTGCAAGAACAGGAACGCGGTTTCGCCGGTGCGAATCGGGAAGTTTTGCTGCACCTCCGGACGCTCCTTGCCGCCAAAGGGCGGATTGGCGAGCACGATGTCGTAGCGGTCTTTTTCCTGTATGTCGGCGAGGTTCTCGCTAAGCGTGTTGGTGTGCAGGATATTCGGCGCTTCAATGCCATGCAGAATCATGTTCATGATCGCTATCACGTAAGCGAGAGACTTTTTTTCCTTGCCGTAGAAGGTGCGCTCTTGGAGGGCTTTGTCTTGCGCGGTGGTGCGTTTGGGATTGCTCTTGATGAGGTAATCAAACGCCTCGCACAAGAAGCCCGCCGAACCGCATGCGCCGTCGTAAATTCGTTCGCCCAGTTTGGGCGCTGTCACTTGGATCATGGCGCGGATGAGCGGGCGCGGGGTGTAGTATTCGCCGCCGTTGCGCCCGGCGTTGCCCATGCGTTTGATCTTGTCTTCGTAGAGGGCGGATAGTTCGTGCTTTTCGGTCTGTGAGCGGAAGCGCAATTCGTCGATATGGTCAATGATGTCGCGCAGGCTGTAACCGCTGGTGATCTTGTTTTTGATTTCCGCGAAAATCTCGCCAATTTTGTATTCAATGGTGTTTGAACCGCTGGCCCGCTGCGTAAACCCTTGCAGGTAAGGGAAGAGCTTGCCGTTGACGAATTCGATCAGGTCATCGCCGGTCAAGGCCGTGTTGTGATCCAGTTTGCCATCCTTGCCCTTGGGTGCGGCCCAGCTTGCCCACCGGTATTGCTTGTCGAGGATGTAGGTGTATTTCTTGCCTTCCAGCTTGGCTTCGTCCGCCTTGTCTTGCTCCAAGCCGTCCAGGTATTTGAGGAACAGCAACCATGAGGTCTGTTCGGTGTAGTCAAGCTCGGTGGCGCAGCCGTCCTCTTTCCACAATACGTCGTCGATGTTTTTGAAGGCTTGTTCGAACATGGTTTTTCTTTGAATTGGTTTGAATGCCCCCTGCCATTAATGCAATAAGTAACCACAGGGGGTGGCAATACTTATATAGGTGTCCACTTTCTGCACGGTGCGTACGATGCTCGATTGTCGCCTGCAAACAAGCATAAAGGCAAATAAGAACAAGACTTTATGCTGTTATTTCCGGATTTTAGACAAGTGCAGTTTCTGGACTTGTTGCCGTGCTCGGTGTCCCATTTCTGGACTTATTGCAGCCCCTTATAGGTTCAGTTTCTGCACTTGATACGTCCAGATTCAGCACTTTAACTTTTTTTCTTCGCGCCGCGCCGCGTTCCCGGTGCTGGCGTTCAGCTTCGGCTACCGCTGCTTTCGCGGCACGCAAGGATTCGAACTTTCGGTAGTCGTACGTTGCCTTGCACCCAGCAATGTTCAGCTTGTGGGAATCGATAGCGTCGAAGTCGGTAAAGCGATACAGACTGCATATGCGGCTCATGCTGGCGATACCACCTAGGCGCGTGCGTACAATGAAACCCAAGGTTTCCAGTTCACGCAGCGCCTTGTGCATGGTCGTTTTCGACTGCCAGCCGCGATGTTTCAACTCACTGAAAACGGCTTCAATGTTTCCGTTGTTGTAGCTGGTGAGCTTCATGCGCATATCGACGAAAAGCCGTATCGCTGAACTCGATAGCGCGATCCACGCAGGACTTTTCAGCAATTCATGGTAAAGCCGCGCATGCTGTCCGTTCGGGTCGCGCTGGTGCAGCTTTTTGGCACTGCCCATTGCAGTATCAGGCAGCCTTGCGACTTAGAGCAATACGCCGCGCTATCCAGTCCGAGATTTCAGCTTCAATCCACCCCACGGCGCGCGGCCCCAGCGTAATGGGTTTGGGGAATGTCCCCTCTGATACGCGCAAATAAATAGTTGAACGACTAAGGCCCGTGCGGATTTTTACGTGCGGTAGTCTTAGGATTGCCTGCGCCATGCTTGAACCTCCTTGAGTTTCTTTACACAGTGCGCGTTATATTAAACACAATCGCAACAGTCTTTTGAATATTCTGGATAACCATCTGGCGGTTTTGCACAAATTTTTCGATCACACGTATTTGTGCAGTGACCTACCCATGGGCAATGTGGCCTTTACCTTATTTCGCCACTTTTCGAGATGCGCTGTTGGATGTAATCGGTGACTTCGGATTCAACCCAGCCGATCTCACGAGGCACATCGGATCTGAGCTTGGGAAAGTTACCCTTTGACACTCGAATATAAATTGCGCTACGGAAAAGCCCGTTTTGAGCTTTAACTGCGGGAAGCCTCAGGATTGTTTGTGCCATAAAGTCCCTCTACGTGAGAAACGAGCGTAAGAGAACCTACAAACATCGTGCAATACCGTGGTGTGATCACGAAAAAGGCCAAATTTCCCCACGCCGGACCCGGCCCGGCTAGTGGTGGGTAACCCTTAAGCTGCGACTTTCAACGGTATGACAGCGCCGTCAATGTGCGGAGTGCTGACAAATTCCGCCCAAGAGTCCATCAGCTTGCGCCGCTTCTCGAAAAGATCGCCACGGCGGTATGCTGCTTCGGCAGCATTGGATATCGTGTGTGCCAATGCCATCTCGCAAACCTCGTGCGAGAAGGCAGTACGCTCTGCCGCCCAATCCCGAAACGATGAGCGGAAGCCGTGAACGGTAACGTCTATGTGCATACGCTCCAGCACATAAAGCATAGTCATATTACTCAGTGGCTTACCGGGCTGGGCACCGGGAAAAACATAGATGCCATTGCGGGCCAGCATTTCCCTGACAATTTCAACCGCGCGCGGCGACAGCGGTACGCGATGCTCACGTTTTGCCTTCATTCGTGAAGCGGGGATCGTCCACGTTGCATTGACTAAATCAAATTCCTCTGGCACTGCCTTGATAACCTCGTTGGTTCGCGCAGCAGTCAAAATGGTGAATTCAAGGCAGCGTGCGGCCACAGTTGCCATGTTGTGCAACTTGCATACAAGTTCTCCCACCTCTGCAAAAGGCATTGCCTGATGATGGACAACGCGGTCTTTTTTTGCGAGTGATGGCAGCAATTGATTTAGATGGCCTTTCCAGCGGGCGGGATTCTCTGCGGAGCGATAACCTCGCGCCCTTGCCCAATCCAGTATGTTTTCAACACGCCCACGCAACCGGCTGGCGGTTTCAGGCTTGACTGCCCATATCGGTTCAAGGATTTTAAGCATCAGCCCGGTATCAACGTCCTGAACCGGCAGATTGCCGATTATGGGCCCGCAATAAGTCGCAATGGTGTTAGTCCACTGGTCAGCGTGCTTTTCATTGCGCCAGCCCGGTTTGTGGGATTCGATATAAGACGTAGCGCACTGGTCGAAGGTGACCGCCTTCGCTGCTTCAAGAGCTTTGCTGCGGGTTTCTTGATCGCGCGCGTCGATAGGGTCTATTCCGCTCAGGATCGCGCTACGCTGCGCCGCCGCCTTGGTTCGGGCTTCCGGCAACCCCACGACATGAAGCGGGCCTAGGCCCATATCGCGCAGCTTGCGAGTGATAGGAGAGCGGTAGCGAAATATCCACGTCCTCCCGCCCGCCGGGGTGACTTGCAGATACAGCCCGCCGCCGTCGCAATAAAGCCCGGACTGCTTGAAAGATGCTATCGCTCTTGCTGAAAGGCGATTGAGTTGTCTACCCATATTCCTACCCATATAAAAGTGGCGGCTTTCCTAGAACCGTATTGCACATACTTGGTGTGACATGCCGCCGTTCTATTGTCACCACAATGACTTAACAGTCAAATTTGGGAAGCTCTAGGAACTCTATGGATAGTTACTTTATAGACACTCTCTCCGCCAGTCAGTTCTCGCATTCCGCGAAATGTCAAAGCGTCACGGGCTACCAGCCCCGCGGCTCGCTTCCGTCAAATATGCCGAGCGCCTCCAGTGATTTACGCAAGGCCGCCGTTTGATCATTCGTCAGATTTCGCATCGGCCCGCGTACCGGCCCCACCGGGCGCCCCATCATTTCCATGGCCGCCTTGATCGGTGACGGGTACTCTGGCTTGAAGAGCTGCCACAACTCGGAGGCTTTATCCTGCAGCGGCGCCGCCTCAAAAAATTTCCCGGCGGCGCTTAGATCATAGAGACGCTGCATGAGATTCGGTGCCACCCCGCCCGAAATCGACATTGACCCCACACCGCCCATCGAAACCGACGGGATGATGTATTCGACACCGAGTATCAAGCCAAACTCCGGCCGCACGGCTTGCGTTGCCCGGCGTGCTTCGATGAAATATTCAAAATTATGGCTGGCTTCCTTTTCGCCGATAAAGTTAGGCAGCTTGTGCATCAAACGCACCAGAAACTTTGGCGACAGGCTCACGCCCTGAAAAATCGGCGAGTTATAGATCATGAACGGCAGCGGCGTGGCCGTGGCCACCCGAACAAAGTGATCGTACAGCGCTTCTTCCGGCACCGGCCAGTAATACGGCGCAATGCAAATAATGGCATCGGCGCCAACGCGTTCCGAATGACGCGCCAGATCAATTGCCTGATCGGTGCCCGCCATGCTGACATTCGCAATCAGCGGCACGCGGCCATTGGTCACTTTTACGGAAATTTCAATGAGTTTTTTATGCTCTTCCAGCGTCAGGCTGACGGATTCCGCAATATGCAAAATCACACACAGTGACGATGGGTTTTGCCGGACGTGCCAGTCCACCAACTTTTCAAATGTCGCGTAATCCACCGACAAGTCGTTTTTGAACGGCGTTACCGGCACATGCATCACGCCCTTGGGAACGGTGCGTAGTGGCGCCTTGTTCTTGGAATTTGAATCAGTCATGCTGGAATATCTCCCGTTGTATCGCCCAAGTTTATCGCAACTTCCGTGGGTCGATGCAAATTCGAGGCAAGGCGTGCGGTAAAATCCGTGCGGCTCATACACACACCCGCGCACACGGACGCAAGTTTCAGGAGTAGACATGACGGACCAAACAAAAATTCAGACCATCATCGACAAGTTCGAAATCATCGAGGTTTCGACGATTTCGTTTTGCTGTCGTGACACGGGGGATTGGGACAACCTCGCGCGTTGTTTTGACCCGGATGCCCCCATCACCACGTCCTGGTTCAAGGGCACGGCACGCCAGTTTGCCGAACAATCCAAGAACATGATGGATAACCATCATCCGACCGACACGCAACGGCACATGATGGCCAATCCGCGCGTCACCGTAAACGGCAATCGCGCGGTATGCGAGTATTACCTGATTCTGCATCAAGGCAGAACACTGGACGGCCATGAACTCGATCTGCAAACCTGGAGCGTTACCATGGATCTGTTCGAAAAGCGCAATGACGCCTGGCTGATCGCCAAACGAAAAATGATCTATGAAAAGTCACGCATGGACCCGCGAAATTTTGGCGCGGTACCGCAATCCTATTATGATCAACTGGACTTGTCGCGTTACCCCGCCGCGGTAAAGTTTCACTGCTACCGCAACGAAAAAAGCAGCGGTCATTCACCGCAAAATTTGATCCTCAAGGGTTCACCGGAGGAGAAAGCGGCGCGGCAGGAAGCGCTGCAATGGCTCTCGGGCAAATAAGGTCAGGCGGGTGGCGCTTTACCCTTACCCCGGCCCCCTGCCGTTCACAATACCCTTCGCTTTCCCACCCGCAAGAAAAGTCTGGATGTTAACCAGCACGGCGGGCATGTCCACTTCCCATGAACGGTACGACCCGCCGCCGCTGTGCGGTTGAAATACCACATTCGGCAGCGCCAGTAACGCGCTGTCGAACGGCAGCGGTTCGGTTCGATAAACATCCAGCCCCGCCATGGCGATTTGGTTGCGACGCAACGCGTCTGCCAGCGCCTCCTCGTCCACCAAAGCGCCACGCCCGATATTGATGAGCGTCGCTTCGGGTTTCATTTGCGCGAGTTCCCGCGCACCGATCAAACCATCGGTCTGCGGCGTATGCGGAACCACCAGCACCACGTAATCGGATTGCGCCAGCAATTCATCAAACGGCTGGTACTGTATGTCCAGCGATGCTTCAATCGCGGCTGGATGCCGTGTGCGCTGAAAATAGCTTATGTGCATACCAAAAGCACGGCACCGTTTGGCAAGTTCCATGCCGATGTCGCCCATGCCCACGATGCCGACACGGGACTGATAAAGTTCATTGATACCTTTTATGCCCGGCCAGTTGGGGCGGTAATTGCCTTGCGACGTCGCAACCGGCGTCAGCCCCATGTCACGGTAAACCGCCGAGGTCACCGCCAGATGTCCCGCGACGATTTTTCGCGCGCAAGCCAGTATCAGCGCCATGCCGTGCTCTGCCACCGTCACACTGCGCATCAGGGATAGCGTTGCTACCGGGACGCCTCTATCGGTAGCCGCCGCCACGTCGATGTTGCGGCAATTAAGGCCGTGCTTTTGAATGAATTTCAGCGCGGGCGCGGCGTGTATCACCGAAGCAGGCAACCGCGCCTGATAACACAATATCGCGTCCGCCTCGGCCGCGGCCGCACATAGCGCGGCCTCGCTGTCGTCCTTGCGAATCAGCAGGTGAAATTGCTCCGACAACGAACACTCGCGCACATGCCGAATGAAGGGCGTCGCGGCGCCCTCGGTGATCAGCAGGCGCACCGGATCACCCATGGGCGCGCCTTGAACAATTTACCGTGGACACATCACTCCGGCTGAACACCTGCGGCCTTAATCACTTTCGCCCATTTCGGAATTTCGACCTTGATCAGCGCGGAAAATTCCGCTGGCGTCCCCGGCGCGGGCTCGATGCCGGCCTGCGCCAGCCGTTTCAGCGCCTCGGCATCCACCAGAACCTGCTGCAGTTCCCGATTGATACGGTTGACCAGCGGCGTTGGTGTTTTTGCCGGTGCAAGCAAACCGTACCAGCCCGTCACGTCATACCCCTTGAGTCCGGCCTCATCGAACGTGGGCACTTCCGGCATGGACGGCGAGCGCTTTGGCGTTGTCATGGCAATCGCCTTCAAACGCCCCGCCCGCACGTGCGGCGCAGCGGTGGATACCGAACTAAAGTGCAACGGCACGCGACCGGAAAGCAAATCCGGCAAAACCGCGCCACCGCCCTTATAGGGCACATGGACAAAATCCACGCCGGCCATGGTTTTCAGCAACTCCATCGCCAAGTGCGGCGGACTCCCCACGCCGGTGGACGCGTAGCTAACCTGCCCCGGCCGCGCCTTGCCCCATGCAACAAATTCACTCACGGTATTTGCCGGTATCGACGAATGTATCGTGAGCAGGTAGGGGCCGATACCGACCAGCCCCACCGGCGCGAAATCGCGCAGACTGTCATAGGGCATTGTCTTGCGAAGGCTCGGATTTACCGCGAACCCGGCGGCCACAATAATCAGGGTATGTCCATCGGGGTTCGATTGCGCAACGATCTCGCAGCCCACTACACTGTTCGCTCCCGCGCGTGTATCCAGAACAATGGGGCGTCCCAGACGGACATACAGCCGGTCTGAAACGATGCGCGCGATGGTGTCAGCCGTACCGCCCGGCACAAAGGGCACCACCAGCCGGATCGGTCGGTTGGGAAAGCCCGGCGTGTCTTGCGCCAAGCTTGTGCCTGCCGCGGTGATTACGGCAAGCAGAAAAAACATTATGCGCGCCATCCTTGACCTTCTCCCGATGATCGATTGCACCCTGGCCCCCGTGTGCGTCCCCGCTTTCTCGAGTTTCATGCCGCCACGGAAACCGGCGCTGTAACGCCCGCCTGCTCGCACGTGTTCGCAATGTCGCTCACCGTCACCCGGCGCATATCGCGCACATAGCGCAGATCATCGTAGTCCGTGCCGCGATGCATGGTGCAACGGTTGTCCCACATCACCAATTCGTTGGGGCGCCAGCGATGTGTATAGACAAATTGACGTTGCGTCACATGATCGAGCAGCCGATCGATCAGTGCGCGGCCTTCGGCATCCGGCATGCCGTAGATGCGGCCCGCGTGCGACGCCACGTAAAGGGATTTACGCCGGCTTTGCGGAATCGTGCGCACCAGCATCTGTGGTACCGGCGGCAGGCGCCGGCGTTCGTCCTCGTTAAAATCGTGAAACCCGCTGCGCTGGCGCGACGTGGCGATCCAGTGTTCGACAATGAACCCCTCGAACGCCTTTTTGTCAGACTCCGGCAACGCATCATAGGCGGCTCGCTGGTCCGCGAATTCCGTATGACCGCCTATCGGCACCGTGGTACGTGCGTGCAGTAACGAGGTCAACGCGGGCAGCCGTTTGAACGAACTGTCGGTGTGCCACAACTTGTTGCCCGCCTTATACATGCGCTGGCGACTGTCGGCGGCCCATATTTTTCCGTCGGCGGTCAGGTTGGAAATGTCGGAAAATGCGCCGTCAAAGCGGCTGGGCGTAGCCTTGGGATCGAGCGTGCGTTCTTTCTCCACCGGGCCGAAGCGCTCGGCGAACGCCAGTTGCTGCTGTTGGGTAATATCCTGACCAGGAAATATCAGCACCGAAAATTTCCAGAACGCATTCGCAATGGCGGAAAAATCGGCGTCGGAAAGCGGTCGCGAGAGATCGACATCCCCAATCTCGGCGACAAATTCAGACGTAATGGGAGAAATGGTTATGGGCATGGTTGAACCGGATAGGAACGCGATGATTACGGAAATTCCGAGAGCCTTGCTCTCTGGTGTATAGCCTACCGTATCGCCCACGGCATCGCAAATCAGGGGGCGTAATCGGGGCCGGAATGCGGGCAACCCCGCGCGCGGCGCTACTCCACCTTGATGTTTGATTCCTTGACCACTTTGGACCATTTCGCAATTTCGTTTCGCATGTAAATTGCAAATTCGTGCGGCGGCATGCCACCAATCTCGGAACCTTCCGCGAGCAATCGTTTGCGCAATTCGCCGCTTTGCAATGCCGTGACGATTTCGCGATGCAATCGCGCTATGATGGCACTGGGCGTGCGCGCCGGTGCCACCACCGCTTGCCAGGATGATGATTCATAGCCTGGCACCGTCTCGGCAATGGGCGGCGCATCCTGCCACGAACCCAAACGCTTCGTGCTGGTAACGCCCAACACCTTGAGCTTGCCGGCCTTGGCATGTGCCAGCATGACCGCTGGCTGCGAAAAAGTGGAATGTACCTGGCCGCCGACCAGATCAGTCAAGGATTGCGCCGCCCCCTTATACGGCACGTGGATAAGATCAATCCTGGCCATATTGAGAAACAGCGCACCGGCCAGGTGCGCGCCGCCGCCCGTGCCCGACGACGCGTAGTTCAGTTGCGCCGGACGGCTCCGCGCGAGCGCGATGAACTCCTTGACTGAATTCGCCATGACCGACGGATGTATCACCAGAAAATACGGATTGCTGGAGGTCAGGGTGATCGGCGCATAGTCACGAACGGGATCGTACGGCAACTTGCTGTTCACCGCGACATTGGTGGCCAGCGTGCTGATCGTGCCAAAAAATATCGTGTAGCCGTCGGGCGGCGCATCCTTCGCCATCACTGCGCCAATCACACCGCCACCGCCCGCGCGATTGTCGACGACCACCTGCTGACCAAATGCTTCGGACAGTTTCAGCGCCAGCGACCTCGCCATGATGTCTGTCGCGCCGCCCGGCACAAAAGGCACAATCGCGCGAATCGGTTTAACCGGGTATGGCGGCGCCACATTAACCGTGGCCGGCTGCGCAACGGCGTATGCACTCAGGCAGCCGCTCAGCACCAGCAAAGCGAAAGACTTTTTATTCAATAAAATCATATAGATAAGATATCCCGCCCGTCTTTGCCCTATTTACGAGGCCGGCCGTTGCAATAACACTTGATGCGGCGCAGGCACCGGCCACACATTGCTCGCCCCTACTTCCTGAATCGCTTTATTGGTATCAAAAAACACCTGCCAATAATGATTGTTGTGGCAGTAAGGCCGAACGCCGAGCAAGGTGCCCGCCGCGTTGAACTCGATGATTTCCACATCCGGCGCGGGGGTTGCGATGACATTCGGGATTTGCGGCAACCGCGCCTTCAATTTTGCGATTGCATCACGCGGATCAACCGTGTGTGCGAGCTGGCACTTGAGATCGACGCGGCGGTACGGGTTGTGCGTGTAGTTGACAATATTGTC
The DNA here is from genome assembly GCA_002412495.1 of Betaproteobacteria bacterium UBA5216. Classification (GTDB taxonomy): domain Bacteria; phylum Pseudomonadota; class Gammaproteobacteria; order Burkholderiales; family SG8-41; genus UBA5216. Next base: position 56,878 of record DHVE01000019.1, on the reverse strand, counting down.
GGAAAAAATCTTGCTGTTGCCGACATAGACGCGCAGGTTGTCCACCGTTTTCAGCGTGGTAACGAACAAGCCGACTTCTTCCACGTCGCCGGTCACGCCACCAGCGGTGATCATGTCGCCTACCTTGAACGGGCGCAGCACCACCAGGAACGCACCCGCCGCGAAGTTCGATAGCAGCCCAGACCACGCCGCGCCGATGGCCAAACCCGCGGCGGCCAAGAGTGCCGCGAAGCTGGTGGTTTCGATACCCACCACCGACAGGATCGCGATCACCAGCACAATGCGCAACAGTACGCGTATCGATGAATCCGCATACTTGATGAGCGTGGGATCCACCTTGTGCGACGTCATGCTCGCGGTAGACAGCTTGATCACAAAATTGATAACCAAACCGCCAATCACCCACAGTACAATGGCGCCGAGTACCTTCGTGCCCGCGTTAAGCGCATAGGCCGTTAATGCTTGGGAATTCATCCATTCTGGCATGGCACTCTCCTTGTTTTCACCGATCAATAAGGAGGGATCATACACAATGGCAGGCCCTGTCTGCACCGTGTGTAAGAGGGTCCTACAAGTTCCAGACTTATCCACAGCGGAATTTCCCTGCCGGCTCGTTGATATCCAGACAAGGAAATGCTGCCGCTAGAAATATTCAACCAGGCACAGGACTGGCGCCACCCCGTGAGTTACCCGGCGATGGCATTAAGCCGGTTTGCACTAAAAATCTCGCGCTGGGGAACTCCCCGATTACGGGGGATTAAATCGCGTGACTATCGCGTGACTACTGTGGCTGATCGCTGCCGGCACTTGGCAACACAATCGAAAACCGAGAACCTTTCCCAGGTACGCTGCTGGCTTCGATCCGGCCTTTCATCCTTTCAGCCAAATGACGGGCAACCGTGAGTCCAATCCCCAGCCCATCGATTACCGCGCCTTCCGGCACAAAACGCACAAAGGGGTCGAACGCGCTTCGAAGTTGCTCTTCCGTCAATCCCAGGCCGGTGTCTGACACCGAGATACGCGTCATATTGCCGTCAAGGCAGCAGGTTTCAACACGCACGGAACCACCCTGACGATTGTATCTAATGGCATTCGACAGCAGCGTCATGACGACCTGGCGCAACGAATCCCTGTTTGCCAGTACCGTCAAGCGACCGGCTGCGCCGGTGACGTTTTCCAGCATGATTCCGGTCTCGTCAGCCAGACTCTGCACCATGGCTATCGCCTCTCGCACAATCGCGGAAGGATCAACAGCCTCGACATGCAACGGCAATGTCGCTCTGGCATCGATGGCTGACAAATCGAGTAATTGCTCGATCAGTTGCGCCAGATGCTTTCCCGACCGGGCAATGTTCTCAATGCACCAGGCAGCCTTTTCATCAGCCGAAATTGCAGTGGCAGCAAGTAGCTCGGCGAGCAGCGAAATTTGATGGAGCGGCGTTCGCAATTCGTGATTCATGTTACGCAGAAACACCGTCTTGGCACGGTTTGCTTCCTCTGCGGCATGCAATGCTTTTTCGAGCTCGGCGGTGCGCAATCCCACCCGCTCCTCGAGGATCGCGTTGATTTCGCCAAGTCGGCAATCATATTCGAACCGCGTGAGGGCAACCTGAATTGTCGCGTGCAGTTCCCGTTCCTCGAATGGCTTTACCAGGTATCCATAGCCTCCGGAACTCGAAGCGCGTGCAATCAATTCGGATCCAGAGTAAGCGGTCAGAAACACCACTGGCACACGATAATGCGCACGTATACGTTCAGCCGCTTCCACCCCGCTGATTTTCCCGGCGAGGTTGATGTCCATCAACACAAGATTGGGCTTGATCTCAAGAATCTTCTCTACAGCCACTTCTCCCCGTGACGCACTCCCGCAAACCACGTAGCCAAGAGACGTGAGCCGTTCGCATAAATCCAGCGAAATAACTGCTTCATCTTCCACCACGAAAACACGTATTGCGCTTTGCGCACCGCCTGGCACCGTATCATCGTTTGGGAAACCTGCTGCCATTATCGGGCGATGGCCGACGGCGGTAGCGAACCAGTTTGTATTAACTTGCGTTAGCATCATCATCAAGCAGCCTCGTATCCTGTTTCGGTCATGATACAGCGACCACGTTCATCTCGCTTCGCCTCGAACAGCACCGGTTCGGCGCTACCGAACAGCGATAATGCGCCTGTCTGATTACCGCGCCAAATCCATTTGCAGCAAGGCATGCAATTCTCCATCTACAAAGTGGTTTTACCAAAACACCATAACATCGTGGATTGGACACCCACATGGTCAATTCGGGTGTGCAATACACTATGCGGCCATGGCGCTCGCGGCTTCTGTCTTAGCCATTAACGGCACTATGACCGAAATTCTGAGTCCCGCGTCGCGTTCGAAATGCAGTTCCGCCCCCAGTTGCTCCGCAAGGTTCGCCACCAGTTGCAACCCAAATCCCTCGGGCGATTGTGGATCCATCCCCTCGGGCAGCCCCACGCCATCGTCTTGCACCACCAGCCGGAATTGGTTCTCCTGCGCTTGTAGCTCTACGCGCAGCGTCCCCGTCCGCTCGCCCGGAAAGGCATATTTGTAGGCGTTGGTCAGCAACTCTGTCAGCAACATGCCGCATGGCAGCGCTACTTCTATCGGCAGATGCAACGGCGCCACTTCCAACTGCAATATCACCTTGCCCCTCCTGGTACGGTAGGCATCCCGCAACTGCGTAGCGAGCGAGCGCAAATAGTCGCCAAACTCAATTTGCGCCAGCGACTCCGCGCGATAGAGCTTCTCGTGCACCAGGATCATTGATTTCAGCCGCTCCTGGCCCTCGCGGAACACCGATGCACCTTCCGTGCTCTTCGCCTTCCTCGCTTGGAAATTGAGCAGGCTGGAGATGATCTGCAGGTTGTTCTTCACGCGGTGGTGAATCTCGCGCAGTAGCGTATCTTTTTCTTGTAACGAAGCTTCCAGCGCTATTTCCGCATTCTTGCGCGAGGTTATATCCGTGATCGATCCCAGCATGCGTATTACCTGGCCGCGGGTATCGCGCACCGCTTCACCGCGCGACTGGACCCAGCGGTAAGTTCCGTCCTTGTGGCGCAGGCGAATTTCCAGATCAAATGGGGCACCCTGTTCGAAATGGCGCTTGACCGCCTGCTCAACCACTGCCCTGTCATCGGGATGCATCAGATCAAAGAACGTAGAATCCCTGTTGGCTAATTCCTCGTCCGCGTAGCCTAATATCTCCTTCCAGCGCGGCGACAGATAATCCTCGCCCGTGCGCGGATTCCAGTCCCAGATGCCATCACGGGCACCCTTCACCGCCAGCGAGAGTCGCTCTTCACTGACGCGCACGGCATCTTGCAGCTTTCTATGCTCGGTGACATCCATCAAAGCCCCAAAGAAACGGGGCGGCGCGCCAACGTCGCCACGTGAAAATTCGCTGATGGAATGCAAGGTTAGTATCATGCCATTTGGACGGACAATACGATATTCCATGTCAAATCCGCGCATTTCCAGAGCGGCGGTCTTGACCTCCGTCATCACTCTATCGCGGTCATCTGGATGCAGTCGCGACACGCATTCCGAGTAGGGCACCATCGAATCCGGTTCGAATCCGTACAGATTTTTCAATTCAGGCGACGAGACGAAATTGCCGCCGTCGGCGTCAAACGCATAGTAGCCAGACCGCGTCAGCGTTTCTGCGCGCCGCAATTGCATCTCACTCTCGCGAAGCGCCTGCTCTGCCAGCGCCCTCCGCGCGGCGTTCCCCCGTTCCCGCATGATAAGCCAGGGGAAAGCAGTCGCGCTGGCCAGTCCCATAACACCCAGCATCACGAAAGTAAGCCACACTCTGCTCCACCATTGATCAAACAGTAGTGCAGTGGGTGACTGAATCACAAACGCCAGGGGATAGCGCGTTAGCCGCGCGTAACCAAAGAGGGTTGACGTGCTGGAAATCGTTGACTCTGCTTCGAATGTCCCGGAGGAAGGCAAATCGCCGCGCAACAGGGATGACGCGAAGTTACCTTTTCTAGGCTTGCCATAGATATCTCCCGCGTCTTGGTGCCCCGGAAGCGGGTAACGCCCAATCGCATGCACGACATCCTGAAGCAGGATGACGGTAACGCCTCCGCCCAGTGGAAATTGGGCCCCTTCCCAAAAGCTGATGGGCCGGGCCAGCGGCATGGACGCGACAACAACATGAACCAGCGCCCCATTGCGATCGCGTACGCCATAGCGCAAGGGCACCACCCATTCCCCCGTGATACGTCCACGCACGCCACGCCCGATACTTAGTTTCGCGCCCCGGCGAAGTTCTTCCATGGAATAAGCCCAATCAGCACCTGGCGAAGCGGTGTTTGGCGGAGCGCCGCTGGATGGCGTGCGAGAGCTTTGTACCAACTTGCCATCGATATCATTCAATAACGCAACAGTCCAATCGATTTCCCGTTCCGCGGCTTTGCGCAGTTCCACATGAACCTGATCGGGCGCAATAAGCTGTCCATTTTCATCGACCAATGCGCTGGCCAGATACTGCAGAGATCGTTCGTGCCGTTGCAGATATTGTTCCAGCGCGCGGCTTTGAACTTCGGCGGTCGTCTTCAGGGTTTGGAGGGTTCTGCTTCGTTCAATGCGCCACGAATCCCATGCGAAGAACACCGTAAACCCAGTCAGCAGCGCCAACGTTGTCAGTGCGGCCATCCACAAATTGCGAACCGTTGAGCGCGAGGAAGCGATTGAGCTGTCGCCGTTCACTGGCGCCCCACCCCCCTTTTTTGTCCTTATCATCGTATGATCCGGGCGCATGAATGGCGCGGAATTCGCCGCAAAGAACGCAGAGTGCGGACAGGGATGCGCATGCTATTTTTTCGCATAGTCCCTTCCTAGGCAGCCACGGCGTGTGTTGACCGCAGGTGATCGTCGGGGATAAAGCGCAACGTGAACTGCGTGCCGCTGCTTGTGCCATGGCCGAACGTGCCATTTAGTTGCTCGGACAACGACAGCACCAACTGCATGCCCAGTGAGGTTACTTTTGCCAGATCAAATCCCTCGGGCAATCCCACGCCATCATCCGTCACATCAAGTTCCAGTTCTCCACTGTCCAGTCTGTGCATGCGCAGCAGGATTTCACCGTGGCGCCCCCCTGGAAAGCCATGCTTGAATGCGTTCGATATCAATTCGTTGATGATCAGCCCCAACGGAATCGCCGACTCGATGCCGAGGTTTATGTCATCGACATCCACCTTTATGGCTACGCGCCGTGCAGCATCCTCGTTGGACTGCCTAAGATGTTGCACGAGTCGCAGCACATAATCGCGCCAGCCGATGCTCGATAGATCCTGAGAGCGGTAAAGTTGCTCATGCACCAAGGCCATCGACTGAACACGATTGGCACTATCATCGAGCAAGACACGGCTCTCCAGGCTGGCTTTGCGGCCCTGCATCGCAAGCAGACTGGATACCACTTGCAGGTTATTTTTCACACGATGATAGATTTCCTTCAGCAAAACCTCCTTTTGCCGAATTGCCATGTTCAATGCGTCCTGCGTGCGCCGCCGCTCCTCAATGTCAGCGATAGAACCCGCCATGCGTACAACCTCGCCGTTGTCGTTTCGAATCGCCTCGCCTCTCGTGTGCACCCAGCGATAGCTGCCATCCTTGTGCAGTAACCTTACTTCAAGGTCGTAGATTTTGCCCTGCTCGAAGTGGCGCTTCACCGCGTCGACCACCGCGTCCTTGTCATCCGGATGCAAGCGATCAAAGAATACCGCGGCGGTATGGGGCAATTCATGCGCTGCATACCCCAGAATTTCCAGCCAACGCGGCGAAAAATAGTTTTCTCCGGTAACGACGTTCCAGTCCCAAATGCCGTCGCGGCTACCGCGTACGGCAAGTTCCAAACGTGTTTCGCTTTCCTTGAGTTTCCGAGCTGCAATCTCGCTTTCGCGGTGATTGGAAATTTCTCGATTCACAGCCACACGATAGATCAAAATGGCGCACAACAGTATGAAAGCCAGCATGCCATAGACAGGCCAAACCTGCCCCCACCACCGGTTCCAAAGTAGCGTTGACGGTGCCTGGATAACGAATGCCAGCGGATATCGTTGAAGCCTCCCGTACCCCCATAGTACCGACTCGCCTGTCAGCGCTGCCGTTCCTTGGTACACTCCGCTCGCCAGCAATTTTCCCTGCGCCAAGCGTTGCGCAAATTCACCGGTTCTCGGGGCGCCATACACTTCTTCGGCAGTCGCGCCCTGTGGGAGTGGATAGCGTCCGATCAGGTATACATCCTCTCGGACAAGATTAATGGCGACTCCGCCGCTATTGGGGAAAGGCACTCCTTCCCAAAAGCTTATCGGACGTGTCAATGGCAGTGCGGCAGCAATAACGTGGGTTAATGTGCCCTTGCCATCGTAAATGCCAAGGCGCAATGGTACGACCCATTCGTTGGTTACGCGTCCCCGCACAGCGCGCCCTATGTTCAATCGGTTGTCACGGCGCAGTTCCTCTACCGCACGACTCAGATCCGCGTTGTACCTTCCGCGTTGCTGCGCTTCAATGGCGCTCGGCAACGAACGTGAACTGTTCACAATCTTGCCTTCTGCGGTGTTTATCACCACGGAGAGCCAGTCCTGCTCTCTCGAAACAGCTTTGCGAAGCAATGTATGGACTTTTTCATCCGGCAGTAACTGCCCGTCCGGGTCAAGGATGTCCTCACGAAGGCCTTGAATGGCTCGCTCATGCCGCTGAAAATAGCGTTCGAGTGCGCGGCTTTCCACCTCCGCGGTTGTTTTCAGATTGTCTGATATCTTGCCTTTTTCAGAACGCCACGTCTGCCAGGAAAACAACACGACGAAAATCGCCAACAATATGGAGAACGCGCGGGCACCTAGCAGCCAGTTGCGAATGCCGTCATTCAGCTGGTCGGACGGTGCAATAACGCTGGAATCTTTGCTTGCAATCATTGCGCCTGTCGCTCCGCACGATTCGCAAGTGGGGGAGCGGCAAAATGCGCAGTGAAAGGCACTACCACAAAAATTCCGAGACCCACGCCGCGTTCAAAATGCAGTTCCGCCCCCAGTTGCCCGGCAAGGTTCGCCACCAGTCGCAACCCAAATCCCTCGGGCGATTGTGGATCCATCCCCTCGGGCAGCCCCACGCCATCGTCTTGCACCACCAGCCGGAATTGGTTCTCCTGCGCTTGTAGCTCTACGCGCAGCGTCCCCGTGCGCTCGCCCGGAAAGGCATATTTGTAGGCGTTGGTCAGCAACTCCGCCAACAACATGCCGCATGGCAACGCGACTTCTATTGGCAGATACACTGGCTCCACCGCTACCTGCAATGTCACCTTGCCCGCCGTGGCGCGGTAGGTGTCGCTCAGCTGTGCTGTGAGCGATCGCACGTAGTCGCCGAACTCGATGCGTGAGAGCGACTCCGCGCGATAGAGCTTCTCGTGCACCAGTATCATCGATTTCAGCCGCTCCTGGCCCTCGCGCAGCACCGCCGCATCTTCTGCATTTTTGAGCTTCTTCGCCTGAAAATTAAGCAGGCTCGAAACAATCTGCAGATTGTTCTTCACGCGGTGGTGAATCTCGCGCAGTAGCGTATCTTTTTCTTGCACCGAGGTTTCCAGCTCGCGCTGTATGCGCGTGCGATCCGTATTATCTCGATAAACGACAGCAACGGAGGTCGACAGACCATCCCGATCCGCGATGGGGAACTGACTGATCGAGACGTCAACGAGCTTGCCCGCCTTGTCAAGCCGTTGCGTGTCATAAAGGGGCACTGCATGTCCTTGGGCGCTCAGCTTGCGTTTCGGCTCCAGCTCTGATCGCAAATGGGCCGGAATCAAGACATTGCTTGTTGAACCGATCATTTCCGCCGCGGAATAACCAAACAAACGCTCGGCGGCCGCGTTCCATGTCACCACGTTGAAATCCTGATCGCGCGTTATGATCGCGTCAGCCGAACTTTCGACGATTTTGGCTAAACGTTCTCGCGCGGCTCGGGCGTTGGCAAGTCTCTGCAACAAATCCTGAATGGCACTGGCGACGGCGTCGATTTCACTAATGCCCGTTTTCCGTTGCGGCAAGCTGGTCTGCGAGACGGAAGCCGACCGCAAATCCATGTTTTCGACCGACCCTCGCAATGTCGATAAGGGGCGCAATATTCTGCCCAATAGAAACCAGGTGACGACCACCACAAGCAAGATCAGCGCAACCGACAAACCTGCCATGCGGCCACGCAGCCCCTGCACTGCTTCATGGGCCTCCGCGACAGGCATGAGGCCATGCAAAACCCATCCGGTGGTACCGATGGGGGCTGCCGTGTGCAGGCGCGCAAAACCGTCCGTTCCCGTACTCTGGAAATATCCGCTCCAGCCAGTGCGGGCTTTCTCTACTGCTAATTTTCCACTGGCACTTTCCAAGGTGGTCAAAATACGCTTCGGGTTTGGGTGGGAAATAATGGTACCGTTGCCATCAGTCATGACCAGATAGCCGGTTCTCCCGAATCCTTTCTTTGTCAGCGCACCGAACATGTGGGGATCGAGCGCCAGTATTGTGACCATCGCGATTGCGCCCACCGTTCCGTCCGGCCCCTTAACGGGGGCGGCCATGACCACCCTCGGCGAGCCCGACTGGCGCCCAAGAAAAGGCTGGGACATGACCGGCTTGCCCGTCTTGATTACTACTTGGAACCATTCGCGATCCCCGTAGTTGGTACGACGGGCAGCAAGGTCGACCGGCCAGTCGGCCGCAATGCTCCCGTCTGTCCGGAACATCGTCACCTTGCTAACCAGGGAATAGATCGCGCCGTTACTGCGCAGGAATTCCTCCGTTTCTTCCTCGCTATCCAATTGCGCAAGTGAAGTGCGATTTGCCAGTTCTTCCAGCATCTTGCGAACGAGAGTGAGTTTAAGGTCGACCTCTGCTGCAGAGTTCAATGTGGATATATGTACCTGCTTACCGACGGAATCGTGAACATCTCTTTCCGCGGACAGCGTGACAATTGTCCCAAGTATCGCCAGACTCGCCACGCTCGTAATAACAGCAACCAACACGGTGCGGCCACGCAACGAGCTTAAGTTTAATTGCGCGAATGCAACCCAACGGTTCAGGCGGGAGCGGAACCGTGGCAGGGGCGAATCAGATGTGTCTGTCATTGCTCAGGCTTGTCGAAGCGGCATGGGTGTCATGCAACGTTATTCCCCAATTTTCCCCGGATTTGCGGACTCATGGGCGATGGCGCCGTCGCACGCATATCGCGAAACGCCTGCGGCTGAAAGATGAATCCGTTTGAAGAAATATTTTCCCGAGGGAGCGATGCCTGGCTTTTGGCCGGATTACAGGAAGCAGAACATACGAAAAGTGGCCAGCGGCCCATCCAGTGAATAGCGCAGGATTTACACCGCTATTCGCATTATGACTGTGGATACGCTGACACGAAAGGCAGTCAAATATGTGCGCCTTGCGATTACAGCGCGAAGGAATCACACACGATGTCGGGTTTCTACCATTCCTCGGAATAATGTGGACGTACCTTGTCAATGCCTATTGGCATCAGCCAACACCACAATTATCATAATGCATTGATTATATTGCACATTTAAGAATTATCCCTCGGCATTTCGGCATTTAACCACCGGCAAGCGCCGCGCGTATCTGCTCCAGTGCGGACGGATCCTCGATGGTGGTTAAATCTCCAGCATCGCGCCCCTCGGCCAGCGCCTGAATCGAACGTCGCAGCAATTTCCCGGACCGGGTCTTCGGCAATAAACTTACGAAATGCACGCGAGACGGACGGCCAATTGCGCCGAGCTGGCTATCCACGGCGGCCATCACTTCCTTTTCGTGTGCGGCCCGAAGTTCCGGCGTTGCGATCTTCGCGGCATCCTTGACCACGGCAAACGCAAGCGGCATTTGTCCCTTGATCGAATCCGCCACGCCCACCACCGCGACTTCCGCAATGTTGGCATGCGACTGCACCGCCTCTTCGATCTCGCGCGTGCCGAGCCGGTGCCCGGCCACGTTGATCACGTCATCGGTGCGCCCAAGGATGTAGTGATAGCCGTCCTGATCGCGAATGCCCCAATCGAACGTGGAGTAAACCTGTTTGCTGCGAAAGCTGGTGAAATAGGTCTTCACGTAGCGTTCGTCATCGCCCCACACGGTGGTCATGCAGCCCGGCGGCAACGGCGGCACGATGGCCACCACGCCTTTTTCGTTCGGCGCGGCCTCGGTGGCGTCGGACTCGCGCAGAATTTGCAGATCATAGCCATACACCGGAAAACTCGGCGTGCCGAACCGGATGGGTGTTTTCTCCACGCCATGCACCGCCGACAATATCGGCCAGCCGGTTTCGGTTTGCCAGTAATGATCAATCACGGGCTTTTGCAGCGCGTCGGCAATCCAGCGGTGCGTTGGTTCATCGAGCGGTTCGCCCGCCAAAAACACATGGCGCAGCGAAGACAGATCGTATTTTGTCAGATAGGCCGGATCCTGTTTTTTCAGCACGCGCGCGGCCGTTGGCGAGGAAAACATCACCGACACTTTGTGATCCGAGACGATTTTCCACCAGATCCCCGCGTCCGGCCGGATCGGCAACCCTTCGTACAGTATCGTGGTCATGCCCGCGATCAACGGCGCATAAACAATGTACGAATGCCCCACCACCCAACCGATGTCGGAGGTGGTGAACATGGTTTCACCCGCATGGCCGCAATAAATGTGCTTCATTGAAGCCGCCAGCGCCACCGCATAGCCACCGGTATCGCGTTGCACGCCCTTGGGGCGTCCGGTGGTGCCGGAGGTGTACAAAATATAGGAAGGTTCGCTAGACTCCAGCCATGTCACCGGTGTGTTGACTTCCGCATGCGCCTTACGCAACGTGGCATAGTCGAGATCACGCCCGGCAACCGGCTTGAAATTCCCGTCAATGCCGCGATTAACGAAAATCACGTTGCGCGGCGGATGTTTCGCCAGCCGCAGTGCGTCGTTTACCAGTGGCTGATACGGAATCGCCCGGCCGCCGCGCATGCCCGCGTCGGAGGTGATCATGAGCGCGGGCTTCGCGTCGTCGATACGCGTGGCAAGACTCGCCGCTGCAAATCCGCCGAAAACAACGGAGTGAATTGCACCCACGCGCGCGCACGCCAGCATGGCGAACACGGCCTCGGCGATCATCGGCATGTAAATCAGCACGCGGTCGCCCTTGACCACTCCGAGCGTATGCAGCATGCCGGCCGCGCGATTGACCTCTTTGAAGAGTTCGCGGTAGGTATAGCTCTTTTCCTGCCCTGTCTCGGTCGAGATGTAAATCAGCGCCTTTTGATCGCCCCGCGCTGCGAGATGACGATCGATGGCGTTATGGCAGAGGTTCGTCTCACCGCCGGTAAACCATCGCGCGAATGGCGGCCGGCTGAAATCACAGACTTGCGCGTGCGGTTGATGCCAGTCGATCAGGTTGGCCTGCTCGGCCCAAAAGGCATCGCGGTCTCCGATAGATCGTTGGTGAAAATCCTGGTAAGCGCCCATGGTTCTCCTCCCTGTGGCTGGTTAATCGGCATTATCAACCAAGATTCGGCAAGCGCGCTTGCTGCATATTTTCGGCGCGCTTGCCGCTTACGTAAGCCTCACCACGGCCCGTCCGCGTATGCCGCCCTTGAGCATCCTTGTAAAATAGGCGCCGAGGTCTTCGAGAGTCACGGTGGTGGTGATTTCCGTCAGATGACGGGGCTTCAAATCGCTGGCCAGGCGTTGCCATACCTTGCGCCGCAGCGGCATCGGCGTGGCCGCGGAATCCACGCCGATCAAACGCACGCCGCGCAGGATAAACGGCAGCACATTGGTCTTAAGCTCGATACCCCCGGCGTTGCCGAAACTCGCAATCAATCCGCCCTGCTGCATTGTGCGTGTGAGCCATGACAGTTGATCCCCACCAACCGAATCAAAGGCCGCCGCCCACAACGGTTTCTCCAACGGCCTGCCGCCGGTATCGATGGCCGAACGCGCGAGCACCTCTTGCGCGCCCAGTGACTTCAGAAATGCGTGTTCGTTGTCCTTGCCGGTAATCACCGTCACGGCATAGCCCTTAGCCGCCAGCATATCGATGGCAAGACTTGCCACGCCGCCGGTCGCGCCATTCACCACGACTTTGCCGCTCGCCGGTGATAGACCATTGAGTTCGAGAAACTCCACTGCCAGGCCTGCCGTGTAACCGGCCGTGCCAAGCGCCATCGCTTCAAACAGGCTAAGCCCTTTGGGCAACGGCACCACCCAATCCGCGGGCACGCGGCACACCTGTGAAAATCCGCCGTCGTGTGCCACGCCAAAATCGTAGCTGGTGCAGATCACTTCATCCCCCGGCTTGAAACGCGCATCCGTGGACGACAACACCACGCCGGCGGCATCGA
>DHVE01000019.1:0-44238 GCA_002412495.1 Betaproteobacteria bacterium UBA5216 | reverse complement strand
AATATCCGTTGGTGGGCGGTATCAACACCACGCCGGCGGCATCGATACCGCCCACCAACGGATATTTGCGTATCACCTTGCCGCCGGTGCCGGTCGCCGCCAGGGCGTCCTTGAAATTGACGCTGGAATAAGCGTTCTTGAAAACCACCTCGCCGGGCGCCAGATCATCCAACGACAGTCTGGCGATGCGTCCTTCTATCTTATTGTTTTCATTGAATATTCTGTATGCCTGAAAGTTTTCCATCATGCCCCTTCGGTTACGGCAAATGCGGTTGCGCCAGGTAGTCGTGTGACTGCATCTCGGTCAAACGGCTCACCAGCCGGTCTTTCAACGACGCGTTGAGATTCGCCTGAAATGCATCCGCGGCATCGGCGTCGATGATCAGCTCATCGGCGGGCACGTCCGCGGACAAAATCAGTTTGACGCGCCGGTCATAAAATTCATCGATCATCCACACAAAGCGCCGCAGTTTGTCCGCCATGCCGATGCCGAAGCGAGGCACTTTGGAAACCATCACGGTATGGTAGCGTTTTGACAGCTCAATGTAATCGGGCTTGCCGCGCGGGCCGTCACACAAAGCCGTGAAGTCGAACCAGGCCACGTCGCGCGAATGCCGGCGCACGGGGATGCTTCGCCCTTCTATCTCGAGTTCCATATCGTCGGACATTTCATGCCGCGCGAGCGCTATAAATTCATGCGCCATGCGTTCATCCGAGTCCGCGCCCATATGATAAACGCCGGCTTTCTCCAGTTCGCGCAAGCGGTAGTCGGTGCCGTCATCGACATTTACGACGTCGAAGTTTTGCTTGATCAACTCGATAGCCGGCAGGAATTGCTGACGCTGAAGCCCATGCAAATAGAGCGCGTCCGGCTCGAAATTCGACGTGGTGAACACCACTACCCCCTGCTCCATCAGACCTTCCAGGAGCTTGCGCATCAACATCGCATCGGTAATGTCGGTGATGTGAAATTCGTCGAGGCACAAAAGGCGGGTGTCCCTGGCCACGTCGCGCGCCACGGCGGCCAACGGCTCGGCCTGCCCCGTGAGCGCGTTCATGCGTTGATGAATCTCCTGCATGAAACGGTGAAAGTGTATCCGCCGCTTGCGGGCCGCCGGCGCACAATTGAAAAAACTGTCCATCAGAAAACTCTTGCCGCGGCCCACCCCGCCCCACAGATATAGACCCTTGACGACCTTCTTGCGCGCGAGCAGACGCACGAACAGCGATTCCAGCTTTTCGAGCCCGATCAGGTCTTCGTACAAACGCTCCAGATGTTCGACGGCCTTCAACTGCGATGCATCGAGCGTAAAACCGTGCTCGGCGGCGTGCTGGATTATCCACTGCGCGGCATCGGCGCTGTCACGCGGGAGCGTGGTGTGCGGTTTGGAGGAGGAAGCTTCGTTCACTTGACACGGTGAACGAGCAAACGGTTCAACAAGTGAACAGGCCAGACCCAAGCGGGAGGATTACCCGTTCACTCGTTCAATCGTTTACCCGGTCACGCCTTTATAAATTCAACGTCCGCCCATCCACGGCCAGCGCGGCCTCTTTCATCGCCTCGGAGAGCGACGGATGCGCATGACAGATCATTGCGATATCTTCGGACGACGCGCCGAATTCCATCGCCACCACGGCTTCGGCGATCAGCTCCGAGGCCATGGGTCCGATGATATGCACGCCGAGTATCCGGTCGCTGTGTTTGTCCGCGATGAATTTCACGAAGCCGGTGGTGTCTCCCAGCGCACGCGCGCGGCCATTGGCCATGAACGGAAAAGAGCCCGTACGATATTCGATGCCGGCGGCCTTGACCTGCTGTTCGGTCTTGCCTACCCACGCGATTTCGGGCGAGGTATAGATCACCCACGGCACGGTGTTGAAATCAACGTGGCCATACTTGCCCGCGATGCGCTGCGCCACGGCAACGCCTTCCTCTTCAGCCTTGTGCGCCAGCATGGGCCCGCGCACCACATCCCCCACCGCCCACACATTCGCGAGATTCGTCTTGCAGTGATCGTCCACCGCGACGAACCCGCGCTCGTCCAGTTTGAGTCCCACGGCAGCGGCGTTCAAACCTTCGGTATGCGGCACGCGTCCGATCGATACGATGAGCTTGTCCACGTTAAGCGTCTGCGCCTTGCCCGAACTGTCGGTGTAGTCGACACTCACGTCCTTGGCTGTTTTAATGGCCCCTACCTTGACGCCCGTGGAAATCGCCAGCCCCTGCTTGGCAAACACCTTTTGCGCTTCCTTGGCGACGGCATCGTCGGCCGCGCCGAGAAAGGCCGGTAGCGCTTCCAGCACTGTCACTGTCGCGCCAAGGCGCCGCCACACACTGCCCATTTCCAGCCCGATGACCCCCGCGCCGATGACGCCCAGGCGTTTGGGCACCGCCGTCATTGCGAGTGCTCCGGCATTATCGAGAATGCGCTGGTTATCAAACGGCGTGCCGGGCAATGCACGCGGACTGGAACCCGTGGCAACGATGACATGTTTTGCCGTGAGGACTTCTTCGGTCTTGCCGGAGACTCTGACCTGCCACGCGCCTGCCACCCCGCCGGCAAACGCACCTTTGCCGTGAAAAAAAGCGACCTTGTTTTTCTTCAGCAAATACAAAATGCCGTCGTTGTTCTGCTTGACGACTTTGTCCTTGCGTTTGAGCATTTGCCCCACGTCCATGCTCAGGCCACTGACCTTGATGCCATGATCGGCAAACGCGTGCGCCGCATGATCATAATTCTCGGACGATTGCAGCAACGCCTTGGACGGTATGCAGCCAACGTTGGTGCAAGTACCACCCGGTGCAGGCTTGCCGTCGGCGGTTTTCCATTCGTCGATACAGGCGACCTGCATTCCAAGTTGCGCCGCGCGAATCGCGGCTATGTAACCGCCGGGACCGGCGCCGATCACTACGACATCGAATTGTTGGGACATGTTTTCTTTAAATGCGTGGACAAGACAACGGGTGAACGAGTGAACGAGTCACCGCGCGACCGGGGATTTCCCGTTCACTCGTTCACGCCCTTAAACTTCTAAACCTCCAACAACATTCTTGCTGGATCTTCCAGCGCGTCTTTCATCGCCACCAGCGACAGCACGGCTTCGCGCCCGTCAATGATGCGGTGATCGTACGACAACGCGAGATAATTCATCGGGCGAATCACAATCTGGCCGTTTTCCACCACCGCGCGCTCCTTGGTGGCATGCACTCCCAGAATCGCGCTCTGCGGGGGATTGATGATCGGCGTCGAAAGCATCGACCCGAACACGCCACCATTGGAAATCGAGAACGTGCCACCGGTCAGTTCTTCGATCGTAAGTTTGCCCTCTTGTGCGCGCTTGCCGAAATCCGCGATGGATTTTTCAATTTCCGCGAGGCTCATTTGATCGACGTTGCGAACAATCGGCACCACCAGTCCGCGCGGGCTGCCCACCGCCACGCCAATGTCGTAATAGCCGTGATAGATAATATCGTTGCCGTCAACCGAGGCGTTAAGTACCGGAAATTTTTTCAGCGCATAGACCGCCGCCTTGACAAAAAACGACATGAAGCCAAGCTTCACGCCGTGTTCCTTTTCAAATTTGTCCTTGTAGCGGTTACGCAAATCTATCACCGGCTGCATATTGACCTCATTGAAGGTCGTCAATATGGCCGCCGTCGATTGCGATTGAATCAGACGCTCCGCCACGCGCGCGCGCAAGCGTGACATCGCCACGCGCTGTTCGGGGCGATTCCCCAATGCGCTCAAATCCACGCTGGGCGCGGCTACTCGGGGTGTCGCAGGTGACATCGCGGGAGCGGCCTTTGCGGGTGCTTCGCCCCCGGTTTTAAGGGCGTTTAATACATCACCCTTGGTGACACGTCCGCCCCGTCCACTGCCACTGATGGTGGCCGTGTCCACTTTGTTTTCCGCAGCGACTTTCTGCGCGGCTGGCATGGCGGGCGCTGCCGGGCTGGCATTCGCCTTGGCCGCCGGCACGGCCGCCACGGCTGGCGCGGCATCGTCCGCGGGTGCCGTTGCGGTGGCTTCGGTATCGATCTGTGCGATCACTTCCTTGCTGACCACCGAGCTGCCGTCGGGTTTAATAATTTTCACCAGCACCCCCGCTGCCGGCGCCGGGGTTTCCAGCACCACCTTGTCGGTTTCAATATCGACCAGATTTTCATCGGCCTTGATGGCTTGACCGGCCTTCTTGTGCCAACTCACCAAGGTCGCTTCGGCAACCGATTCGGAAAGCTGCGGCACTTTGACTTCAATGATCATGTTATCACCGTAAGTATTTGTTTTTATTATTAATGTTCTTCGCCCGCCGACAGCGGACGCGGCTGATTTTTAACACTCAGCGGTTCGCTACCGCCAGATAGCGTCAGCGCTTGATTGATCAGTTCCTTCTGTTGGACGTCATGCAGCGATTTATAACCTGCGGCTGGCGTCGCAGATGACTCACGCCCGGCGTAAAACAGTTTTTGGTGGGGCAGCAAATTGCGCATCAGGTAGTGCTGAATGTGACGCCACGCGCCCTGATTGCGCGGCTCTTCCTGGCACCAGACAATCTCGGATGCATTCTTGTATCGCACGATGATCGATCGAAAATCATCGTGTGAAAAGGGATATAACTGCGCAATGCGCACCAGCGGCAAGTCACGCGTACCGCGCGCGCGGCGTTCCGCGCGCAAGTCATAGAATACCTTGCCGCTGCAGAGAATGACGCGCTGCACTTTTTCGGGATTGATTTCCTGTTCTTCCCAGTCTTCGTTGACCGGGCGAAACTTGTCGCTGGCGAATTCTTCCAGCGGCGACACGGACTCCTTGTGCCGCAGCAAACTCTTGGGCGAAAAAATCACCAGTGGCTTACGGTACGGCCGAATCATCTGCCGCCGTAGCAGGTAGTACATCTGCACGGGTGTCGCCGGCACGCAAATCTGCATGTTGTAATCGGAACACAATTGCAGGAAGCGCTCGATGCGCGCCGATGAATGCTCCGGCCCCGCGCCTTCGTAGCCATGCGGCAGCATCATGGTGAGCCCGCACAGGCGTCCCCATTTTACTTCGCCCGACGCGATGAACTGATCGATCACGACTTGCGCGCCGTTGGCAAAATCGCCGTACTGCGCTTCCCAGATCACCAGATCGTTCGGCCCCGATGTCGCGTAGCCATATTCGAATCCGAGCACGGCCTCTTCGGACAGCACTGAATCGATCACCACAAAGTCGCCCTGATTCGGCCCGAGGTGCTGCAGCGGCACGTGCACGCCCTGATCCCAGCGCTCGCGGTTCTGGTCATGCAGCACCGCGTGGCGATGGAAAAATGTGCCGCGACCGGCATCCTGCCCCGACAAGCGTATTGAATACCCTTCTTGCAGCAGCGTGGCGTATGCCAGCGATTCCGCCATGCCCCAATCGAGCGGTAATTTTCCTTCGGCCATCAAACGCCGGTCCTGCATGATTTTGTCGACGCGCGGATGCAACTGAAAATTCGCCGGCACTTCGCAGAGTTTTCGCGCCAGCGCTTGCAGCTTTTCCATCGGCAGGCGCGTGTCGTCGTTCTCGTTCCACTTCGCGCCCTTGTAAGGCGCCCAGTTGGCCTCGAACGGCGGCTTGTAATTCGACAGTATGGTTTGATTGGTATGGTAACCACCGTCCAGCGCTTCGCGACACGTCGCCACCGCCGCATCGGCGTCCGCATTGCTCACCACACCTTCACGCACCAGACGATCGGCATAGACCTTGCGCGGCGTCGGATGCGAATGTATGCGCTTGTACATCAGGGGTTGCGTCACCATCGGCTCGTCCTGCTCGTTGTGGCCGAGCCGGCGGTAACACACCATATCGATCACCGCATCCTTGTGAAATTTCATGCGGTAATCAAGCGCGATTTCAGTGACAAAACACACGGCCTCCGGATCGTCGCCATTGACGTGGAATATGGGCACCTCGAGCATCTTCGCGATATCCGAGCAGTACAGAGTCGAACGCGAGTCGCGTGGATCCGAGGTGGTAAATCCGATTTGATTGTTGATCACGATATGCACGGTGCCGCCCGTGCCGTAACCCCGGGTCTGCGCGAGGTTGAGGGTTTCCATCACCACGCCCTGCCCGGCCATCGACGCGTCGCCATGGATGACCACTGGCAGCACTTGATCACCCGTGTGATCCTTTCGCCGGTGCTGGCGCGCTCGCACCGAGCCCTCTACCACTGGATTGACGATTTCCAGATGCGACGGGTTGAACGCCAGCATGGCATGCATCGGCCCACCGGGTGTCATGATGTTTGACGACTGTCCATCGTGATACTTCACATCACCGGCAAGCACTTCCGGATTTTGCTTGCCTTCGAACGACGAGAACAAATCCTTGGGCATTTTTCCCAGCGTATTCACCAGCACATTCAAGCGCCCGCGATGCGCCATGCCGATCACCAGTTCCTGCACACCAGCGGCACCCGCGCGCTGCAGCAGGTTATCCAGCAATGGGATCAGTGCGTCGCCACCTTCAAGTGAAAACCGTGTCTGGCCGACGTATTTCGCGTTGAGATATTTTTCTAGCGTTTCTGCGGCGGTGAGGCGTTCCAACAGGTGTTTTTTGTAAGCCGCGTCATATTTCGGCAACCCGAAGGTCGGTTCAAAACGTTCGAGCAACCAACGCTTTTGCGGAATGTCCGAAATGTACATAATCTCGGCGCCAACGCTGCGGCAATAGGTGTCTTTCAGGCGCTGCAAAATATCCCGCAATGTCGCCTGCGGTGCGCCATGCAAGGTACCGGCATTGAATACGGTGTCGTAGTCCGCTTCGCCCAGCCCGTAAAACGCCGGATCCAGTTCCGGTATGGACGGCTTTTCGATGCGCTTTAACGGATCGACTTCGGCGACGCGGCATCCCTGAAAGCGATATGCGGCGATTAACTGCAGTACGGAAAACTGCTTCTGAAAACTATCCGGCGCGGAGACCGCGCCCGGACGGCGTTCTTTGGCCAGCGCCGCAAAACGCTCCTGAACCGCGAAATGCGATACATCGCGCGGGCCGTCGTCCAGCGCCTGCAACTCGTCGAAATAGCCGCGCCAGCGCGGCTCCACCGACTGGGGATCGGCCAGATAGGCCTCGTACAGCGCCTCGATAAACGGAGCGTTGGCGCCGTTGAGATAGGAGTTACCGAGGAACTCTTTCATCATGATGGCACCCTGTTTGCCGTGAGGCGTGATGTATAAAACGTAAAGCGCGGTACGAGTGGAAAATCCAGTAAGCCAGACTACCAGCTTACAACATGAATCGCCCCTCGCCCCTCACGTCCAGAAACTTACTTGCGTTTGCCCATGGGGACAAAATCGCGCCGGGCCGCGCCGGTAAACAACTGACGCGGACGGCCAATTTTGGCGTCTTTATCGCCCAACATTTCGTTCCACTGCGCGATCCAGCCCACCGTGCGCGCCAGCGCGAAAATTGCCGTGAACATCGGAACCGGTATCTTCAACGCCTGATACACGATGCCGGAATAAAAATCGACGTTCGGATACAGTTTGCGCTTGATGAAGTATTCATCTTCCAGCGCCACTTTTTCAAGCGCCATCGCGAGCTTGAACAGCTTGTTGTCCTTGAGGTCCAGCGCTTCGAGCACCTCGTGACAGGTTTTCTGAATCAGCTTTGCGCGCGGGTCGTAGTTTTTGTACACACGGTGACCAAAGCCCATCAGCATGGTGTGGTCTTCCTGTCCCTTGACCTTGCGGATGAACTCGGGGATGTTCTTCACGTCGCCAATACCGGCCAGCATTTTCAACACCGCCTCGTTCGCCCCGCCATGTGCCGGGCCCCAAAGCGCTGCGATACCCGCCGAAATACAGGCAAACGGATTGGCCCCCGTCGAACCTGCCAGCCGCACGGTGGAAGTGGACGCGTTCTGCTCATGATCGATATGCAGAATCAGAATGCGTTCCATCGCGCGCGTGAGGACGGGGTTCGGCACCCATTCTTCGCAAGGCGTGCCAAAGGTCATGTAGAGAAAGTTCTCGACATAGGACAGGTTATTGCGGGGATACATGAACGGCTGGCCGGTCGTGTATTTGTAAGTCATCGCCGTGATGGTCGGCAGCTTGGCGATAAGGCGGAACGCGGATATCTCGCGGCTCTTGGCATCGTTGATATCGATGGAATCGTGATAGAACGCCGACAAGGCGCCAACCACGCCGCACATCACCGCCATCGGGTGCGCGTCACGGCGGAATCCGCTGTAAAAACGCGACAATTGTTCGTGCACCATGGTGTGTTTGGTCACGATGCCGGTGAATTCGTCCAGTTGCGGCTTGGTGGGCAGCTCGCCGTTGAGGATGAGATACGACGTCTCGAGAAAGCTGCATGTTTCCGCCAATTGCTCGATCGGATAGCCGCGATACTGAAGAATGCCGACATCACCGTCGATATAGGTGATGCCCGAACGACAACTGGCCGTGGACATGAATCCGGGATCGTAGGTGAACAGGCCGGTTTTATTGTAAAGGCTGCGGACGTCGATCACGTCCGGACCTTCGCTGCCGCCATAAATCGGAAAGTCCACCGAGGGCTTGCCGTCGCTGAAAGAAAGCGTTGCCAGTTTCTCGCTCATACCAATCTCCAGTTAAGTCCAGTTAATCTCAAATCGCGGGTCAAATAGTTCGAATATTGAAACAAGAACAGTAAAACAGACTCATGCCGAGCGCATCAGTTCGAGTACGGCGGACAAATCCCCGTTCACCGGTTCCGCCCGTCCCATGACCATGTCCAGCAGGTCATTATCCTCATACGCCAGCAATTCCTTGAACACGTCCGTCTGCACGTCACTCAGCGTATCCAGATGCCTGTCGACAAACCGCTGCAATACCAGATCCAGTTCCAGCAGACCACGGCGGCAATGCCATTTGATACGTTCGGTATCGCGACCGGGAGCACTCATGTCATACGCCGGTCAAACAGTGCGCTTGATCAGCAAATCCTTGATCTTGCCTATTGCCTTGGTCGGATTCAAATTCTTCGGACACACATCCACGCAATTCATGATCGAGTGGCAGCGGAACAAGCGGTACGGGTCTTCCAGATTATCCAGCCGCTCATTGACAGTCTGATCGCGGGTATCTGCGATAAAACGGTAAGCCTGCAACAGCCCTGCCGGCCCCACAAATTTATCCGGATTCCACCAGAATGACGGGCAGGACGTCGAGCAGCAGGCGCACAAAATACACTCATACAACCCGTTCAACTCTTCACGGTCCTCCGGCGACTGCAAGCGCTCTTTTTCCGGCGGCGGCGTATCGTTTACGACATAAGGTTTGATCGAATGATACTGCTTGAAGAACTGCGACATATCGACGATCAAATCGCGAATCACCGGCAGCCCGGGCAACGGCCGTATCTCAACCGGCTCCTGCAGGTCCGCAAGCTTGGTGATGCAGGCCAGCCCGTTTTTGCCGTTGATATTCATCGCATCGGAACCGCACACACCTTCGCGGCAGGAGCGGCGGAACGAAAAGGTATCGTCCTCGATCTTGATGCGCACCAGCGCGTCGAGCAGCATGCGATCGGTCGGCTCCATCGCCACATCATAATATTGCATGCGCGGCTTGGCATCGACGTCGGGGTTGTAACGGTAAATATTAAAACGCATCTCGGGTCCCTGATTTTTTAATGGGCGCTGTCATAGTGCACTTAGTACACGCGCGCTTTCGGCTCAAACGACTCCACCGTCAGCGGCTTCAGTTGCACCGGCTTGTATTCAAGCCGGTTGCCTTCCTTGAACCACAGCGAGTGTTTCATCCAGTTCACGTCATCTCGATTCGGAAAGTCGCTGCGATCGTGTGCACCGCGCGATTCCTGGCGCGCGTTGGCGGAAATCATGGTTGAAAGCGCGACCTCCACCAGATTATCGAGTTCGAGTGCCTCGACGCGCGCGGTGTTAAATACCTTGCTCTTGTCCTGAATGAACGTGCTTTTCGCGCGCTCCGCCACCGCGAGCATTTTTTTCACGCCTTCGGCCATGCTGTCCGGAAAGCGGAAAACGCCACAATGCGCCTGCATGGTGCGGCGCATTTCAGCACCCACATCATTTACACGTTCGCCCGTGGTCGCGGAATCGAGGCGCGCCAAACGCGCCATGGTTTTATCGGCCGCGTCGGCGGGCAACTCCGGCATCGAAGCCACATCAGCCGCGATATCCTTAACCACCTGCTGGCCGGCGGATTTCCCGAACACCAGCAAGTCAAGCAGGGAATTCGTACCCAGCCGGTTTGCGCCATGCACGGACACACACGCGCACTCGCCTGCCGCATACAGCCCTTTGACGATTTTTTCGCCGCCTCTGCCATCCGGCATGATGGCCTGGCCTTGCACATTGGTCGGCACACCGCCCATCTGGTAGTGACACGTCGGCACCACGGGAATCGGATCCGTCGCTGGATCGACGTTGGCGAATTTCTTGGCAATTTCACGGATACCCGGCAATCGCTTGTCAATTACGTCGCCGCCCAGATGATCGAGCTTCAAGAGAATGTATTCGCCATCCTTGCCGGCGCCGCGGCCTTCCTTGATTTCGGTGGCCATCGCGCGCGCCACCACGTCCCGGCTGGCGAGATCTTTGACGGTGGGCGCATAACGCTCCATGAAACGCTCGCCGTTTTTGTTGAGCAAAAATCCGCCCTCGCCGCGCACGCCTTCGGTAATCAACACGCCGGCGCCGGCCACACCCGTGGGGTGAAATTGCCAGAACTCCATGTCTTCGAGCGGTATACCGGCACGCGCCGCCATGCCCAGACCGTCGCCCGTGTTAATAAAGGCATTGGTGCTGGCGGAATAAATGCGTCCCGCGCCGCCGGTCGCCAGCAAGGTCGCCTTGGCTTGCAGAATCATGACTTCGCCGGTTTCCATTTCCAGCGCGACCACGCCCAGCACATCGCCCTGCTGATTGCAGATCAGGTCGAGCGCCATCCATTCGACAAAAAACTGTGTGCGCGCGCGCACATTGCGCTGGTACAGCGTATGCAGCATGGCGTGACCGGTACGATCGGCCGCCGCACAGGCGCGCTTGATAGCGCGCTCGCCGTAATTGCTGGTATGGCCGCCAAATGGGCGCTGATAAATCTTGCCGTTATCGAGGCGGTCAAACGGCATGCCGTAATGCTCAAGTTCGACCACGGCATCGCACGCCTTGCGGCACATGAACTCGATGGCGTCCTGGTCCCCCAGGTAATCCGAACCTTTTACGGTGTCATACATGTGCCAGTGCCAGTTATCGGGCTCTTCGTTGCCGAGCGAGGCCGATACGCCCCCCTGCGCCGCGACAGTATGCGAGCGCGTTGGAAACACTTTCGACAGCACGGCGACCTTGAGATTGGATTCCGCCAATTGCAATGCCGCGCGCAGGCCCGAACCACCGGCCCCCACCACCACGGCGTCAAATTGTCTGCGAGGAATATTACGCGTGTTACCCATAGCCATTACCTGCCCCACAGAATCTGAACAGCCCATGCGCCGTAGGCGACGAGCGAGAGGATCACCAAGGCATACAGCGCAACCCGCAAGCCGGTATGCTTGATGTAATCCATGAATATATTCCGCATCCCTATCCAGGCATGCGCAAACAAGCTGACCAAAAACAACAATGTGGCGAACCGCATCCACGACGCGCTCCACATCGCCTTCCAGCTCGGATAGTCAAACTGCGGCATCTTGAGCAGCATCACCACGAACAACACAGTGTAAATTGCCATCACCACGGCGGTGACACGCTGTGCCAGCCAATCGCGCAGCCCGTAGTGCGCGCCGGTTACCTCGCGATTTACCATAGCTTCACCCCGATCGCGGCCGTCAATGCGAGGCTCACGCCCAGCACGGCATAACTGGTCGCGCGCGCGCGCTCAAGTTCCAGCCCCATGTGCATATCCATCGCCAGATGCCGGATACCGGCACAGAAATGATGCAAATAGGCCCACAACACACCCAGCATGACAATCTTCGCCAGGGGATGGTCGACCCATGTCTTGAATTCGCCGAACGACTTTGCGGATTCAAGACTGCTCCCAAGCAGGCACAACAACAATGGCAGCATCAGGTACAGCACCGCGCCACTGACCCGGTGCAAGATGGACACAAATGCCGGCAAAGGCATCCGGATTTGCATCAAATTCAAGTGTTTAGGACGACTCGTGGGCATCAGACAACTTCTCTATGGATAATCGAAAGTGGATTGACGATCGGGTGCTAAACCGTTCCGGCGGAACCGGGCGTGTCAGCCGTATCGGGCAATACAAAAAAACTAAACAAATAACAAAACCGCAAAACACAGCCGTCGGCAAGTTCATCGACAAGCTATTCGGCTATGCTTTTTAAGCTTGAAAATTCTACCAGCTTTCACCATGCTGCGGAACAACAAAGCGGCAGGAAATACGCGCCTGGTATTCCACGCATTGGGCGACATGGCTACGCGAGGGCCGCATGCATCGCGCCATCACGCGCCCCATGCCGGTGCAGCCGGGAAACCACCAAGTTGACCCGGCCTAGGGGGTTGGCTATCATCGCCGCTCTCGCGCGCGTGGCTATATTTGACGCTGCTTTAATTTTCTCAAGCACAGCTTACGCGAACATTTTCGACCCGAAATCCAGGAGTTCCAACATGAAAAAACCCATGCGCGTCGCGGTAACCGGCGCCGCAGGCCAGATTGGCTACAGCCTGCTGTTCAGAATCGCCAGCGGCGAAATGCTCGGCAAGGATCAGCCGGTGATTTTGCAAATGCTGGAAATCCCCGACGAAAAAGCACAAAAGGCGCTCACCGGTGTGATGATGGAACTCGACGACTGTGCGTTTCCGTTGTTGCACAGCATGATTCCGACCGCCGATCCGAACGTGGCATTCAAGGACGTCGATGTGGCGCTGCTGGTCGGTGCGCGTCCGCGCGGCCCCGGCATGGAACGCAAGGATTTGCTCGAAGCCAACGGCAAGATTTTCGGGCCGCAGGGCAAGGCGCTGTCGGATAACGCCAGCCGCGATGTCAAAGTGCTTGTGGTGGGCAACCCCGCCAACACCAACTGCCTGATCGCGATGAAAAACGCGCCGGGCCTGAAGCCGTCGAATTTCACCGCCATGATGCGTCTTGATCACAACCGCTCGCTCTCGCAGGTCGCGCAAAAGGTTGGCAAGCCGGTCGCCAGCGTGAAAAAACTGCACGTCTGGGGCAATCATTCCTCAACGCAATATCCCGATGTGTTCACTGCGGAAGTGGATGGCCAAAAGGTCTGGCCCTTGATTAACGATCAAACATGGCTGGAAAAGGATTTCATCCCAACCATACAGCAGCGTGGGGCAGCCATCATCGCCGCACGTGGCTTGTCGTCGGCTGCCAGCGCGGCCAATGCCGCGATCGAACACGTTCGCGACTGGACCTTCGGCACGCGCGACGGCGATTGGGTCAGCATGGGCCTCGCCTCCGACGGCAGCTACGGCATACCGGAAGGGGTTATGTATGGCTACCCGACGGTATGCAAGAATGGCAAATTCGAAATCGTCAAAGGCATTGACGTCAGCGATTTCAGCCGCGGACGCATGCAGGCGACACTCAAGGAACTCACCGAAGAGCGCGACGCGATCAAACATCTTCTGGGATAAGCACTTGTTTTTAAATAAAAAAGCGGACAGCCTTGCAGCGTCCGCTTTTTTGTTGGACGGTATCCTTTCAGGATTTTGAAAGCACGGGTCTGATAATCTCGTGCGTTACATAAGATCACAGGAGCTAACACCATGAGTAGCAACGACACCCCCATCGTCAGGGCCAAAAAAGGCGTGGCCCTATCGGGCATCGCTGCGGGCAGCACCGCGCTGTGTACGGTAGGACGCAGCGGCAACGATTTGCATTATCGCGGCTACGATATCTACGACATCGCCGAAACCTGCGAGTACGAGGAAATCGCGTACCTGCTGATTCATGGCAAACTGCCAAGCGCAGCGGAACTTGCCAACTACAAAGCCAAACTCAAAACCTTGCGCGGCCTGCCCAACGTGGTGAAGCAGGTGCTCGAAGCCCTGCCCGCCGCCGCGCACCCCATGGACGTCATGCGCACTGGCTGCTCGGCGCTGGGCTGCGCGTTGCCGGAAAAAGACGATCACAACGTGCCCGGCGCTCGCGACATCGCCGATCGCCTGATTGCGTCATTCGGTTCGATGCTGCTCTACTGGTATCACTACAGCACCAACGGCCGCCGCATTGAAGTCGAAACCGATGATGATTCCATTGGTGGGCATTTTCTGCATCTGCTGCATGGGGCCGCCCCGCAAGCGCCAGCCGTACGCGCCATGCACACGTCACTTAATCTTTACGCCGAGCACGAATTCAATGCCTCCACTTTCGCTTGCCGCGTGGTAGCCGGCACGGGCGCAGACATGCACTCCGCCATCGTCGGCGGCATTGGCGCGCTGCGTGGTCCCAAGCACGGCGGCGCGAATGAAGTCGGCTTCGAAGTCATGAACCGCTATGAAACCCCCGACGATGCCGAAGCCGATATCATCAATCGTGTACGCAACAAGGAAACCATCATTGGCTTCGGGCACGCGGTGTACACCGTGGCCGATCCGCGCAACAAGATCATCAAAGAGGTCGCGCGCAAACTGTCGAAAGACACCGGCGACATGAAAATGTTCGATATCGCAGACCGCATCGAAGCGGTGATGATGCGGGAGAAAACCATGTTCGCGAACCTCGACTGGTTCTCCGCCGTGTCGTACAACAAACTCGGCGTTCCAACGCTCATGTTTACCCCCATCTTCGTCATTTCGCGTACCGCCGGCTGGGCCGCGCACGTGATGGAACAACGCGTAGACAATAAACTCATCCGGCCGACGGCGGTTTATACCGGACCGGAGAATCGCAAGTTCGAGCCTATCAAGAAACGGTAAAACAACTCACTGCATAGGCGCAAAGGAAACTTAAAGAAGTTCCAGGTTTTCTTTGCCGTTCCTTTGCGGTGAAGCCTTTGATCTCATCAACTGGAAACATCATGTCTGCCCCCATCTCCAACACACGCACCAAACCCGATAAAGTCCTGACCGACATCGCCACATACGCGGCGAAGTATTCCATCAAAAGCGCCGAGGCTTACAACACCGCACGCCTGTGCCTGATGGACACGCTCGGCTGCGGGCTGGAAGCCCTGACCTACCCCGCCTGCACCAAACTGATGGGGCCAATTGTTCCCGGCACCATCGTACCGAATGGTGCCAAGGTACCGGGCACCTCGTATCAACTGGACCCCGTGAATGCCGCGTTTAATATTGGCTGCATGATCCGCTGGCTGGATTTCAACGATACCTGGCTTGCCGCAGAATGGGGCCATCCGTCGGACAACCTCGGCGGCATTCTGGCAACCGCGGATTGGCTTTCCCGTAACGCCGTGGCCGCCGGCAAAAAGCCGCTGACCATGCGCGATGTACTGACGGGCATGATCAAGGCCCACGAAATTCAGGGCGTTATCGCGCTGGAAAACAGCTTTAACCGCGTCGGTCTTGATCATGTGGTGCTCGTCAAAGTGGCTACCACGGCCGTTGTGGCCCATATGCTCGGTTGCTCGTACGATGAAATCGTCAACGCCATTTCAAATGCGTGGATCGACGGCCAGTCGCTGCGCGCGTACCGTCATGCGCCGCAAGCGGGTTCGCGCAAATCGTGGGCCGCCGGCGACGCCACCAGCCGTGGCGTGCGGCTCGCACTGATGGCGCATAAGGGCGAGATGGGTTATCCCGTGGCGCTGACTGCGAAAACCTGGGGCTTTTACGATGTGCTGTTCAAGGGGCAGCCGTTCAAGTTTACGCAGAGCTACGGCTCGTACGTGATGGAGAACGTGCTGTTCAAAATCTCATTCCCCGCCGAGTTCCATGCGCAAACCGCGGTGGAATGCGCGGTCACCTTGCACCCCGAGGTGAAAGACCGGTTGAATGATATTCAGAAAATCGTCATCACCACGCACGAGTCGGCGATTCGCATCATCGACAAAAAAGGCCCGCTGCACAATCCCGCGGACCGGGACCATTGCATACAATATATGTGCGCCATCGGCCTGATGAAAGGCAACCTCACTGCGGCCGATTACGAAGAAGATGTCGCCCGCGATCCGCGGGTGGACGTGTTACGCGACAAAATTGTCTGCGTCGAGAAAAAGGAATGGACGCGCGATTATCTCGATCCGAAAAAACGCTCCATCGCCAACGCGATCCAGGTGTTCTTTAAGGACGGCAGCAAGACCGCCAATGTGGCCGTCGAATACCCCATAGGCCATCGTCGCCGCCGCAAGGACGGCATTCCGCTCCTCGAAGCCAAGTTTCGCACCAATCTTGCGCGCCGCTTCGCCGACAAGCAGCGCGTGGCGATTTACGAACTGTGCCGCGATCAGAAAAAGCTCGAAGCGACGCCCGTGCATGAATTCGTGGATCGCTTCGCCATCTAAAAAACATGTTAAAACAAATACTTACAATATTCCTGTTGAGCACGGCCGTGATCGCAGCCGCTGCGGATCTACCAAAGCGCAAGTCAGGCTTGTGGGAAATCACCAGTGCCTCCAGCGCCCACACCATTGCTGGCAAAGGCAACATGACGATGACGATGTGCGTGGATCAGAATTCCGACGCTGATTGGATGCAGGGGGGCCGGCAGATGTCACAAGCCCAATGTTCGAAGCAAGAGCACAAGGTCGAACGTGATCGCGTCACCTTCAGCAGCGTGTGCAACCTGGGCAAGACCACGGCCACTACGCAGGGTGTCGCGACAGGTGACTTCGGCAAGGAATACAAGGTGGAAACAAAATCCACTTATGAACCGCCGATTGGCGCCATGAAAGACGCCTCGACTACCATCACCGCAAAATGGCTGGGCCCCTGCAAGGCCGGTCAGCGCCCCGGCGATGTAATCATGCCCAATGGCATGACCATGAACATGAACGACATGATGCAGAAGATGAAAAAATAAGCGCTTCGCGCCTCCAGCAGATTACCTTTGACAACCAAGGGGATGGATGGGAAGCTGCTACCGGCAACTGCCTGTGCCGTTGGTACCAACAGCCTGCAGCGGCTGGGAACCAGCGTGTTCCGTGTTTAAGCACGTGACCAGACGGATCGGCTGCATTCCGGTTCTGGAGAAAATGATCGACCCGGGCACCTTTTGCGTTCGCATATCGCCCGCGACTTGTGCCTGCTCGACGTGCTTGGTCTCATTCCCCTTGAATGTCACAAGGCCAAGCCAATTACCTGACTTGGCCAAGGCTGACATCCAAACAACGGGGTTTTATCGCTGCCCCAAGGCCGCGTTCACCTTCGGCATCACCTGCTCCGCCATCAATTCCATTGAACGCCGCGCGAGCTTCGGATTCACCCAGTCGTGCCCGCAGTAGAGCAACGTGCCAAAGTCGCCGGTAGTCTCGCGGAACTTGAGAATTTGTTCCACCACCGAGTCCACGCCGCCCGCGATCACTAAAGTATCCAGCACAAACTCCACTGTGACCGCCTCGTCAGGCATGGATAGATCCGGCTTGTAGATATTCGCTGCGCCGCGCGATTTACGTTTGGTGAGCAGATTCCAGAAATAAAACCCGTACGGGCCTTCGCGCGTTTTGGCGTAGCACCTGGCCGTGGCATCGTCATCGGCCACAAAAATGCTCTTGCACACACGCCAGTCCTGGCGGTTCGCAGGCAGGCCAGCGATCTCGCAGCCTTTTGCGTAGCTGGGCCAATGTGTTGCCACCCAGTTGGGTTGCAAAAAGTTGGCGGATATCGGCTTCCAGCCCCGTTGGGCCGCCGCCGTCACGCCCTTGGAAAACGGCTCCACCACCGTTACGACGATGGGCGGATGCGGCTGTTGGTACGGCTTTAACATGACACCCTGCCCCACGTCGGGAATCATGGTTTCCGCCGTGGTGATGTTCCAGAACTCGCCCTTGAGGTTGTATGGCGGCTTGCCAGCCCAGATACCAAGAATTTGATCGATCGATTCCACAAACATTTTGGTGCGGTCATTCCGGATATTGCCAAACACCTCCTGATCCGAACGCAGCCCGCCCGGGCCAATCCCGAACAGAAAACGCCCCTCGAGCATGTGATCGATCATCGCCACATTCGTCGCCACCGCCGCCGGATGGCTGTTGGGCAGATTCACCGTGCCACTCCCCAGCTTGATCTGTTTAGTCTCGTGCGCGAGGCTGGCGATAAACGCCAGGCACGATGGAATGTTCTCACAGATATCCGTGGTGTGCTCGCCGATGAAGGCATCGGTATAGCCGAGCTTGTCTGCCAGCAAAATCGCCTCGCGATCCTCCTTCAGCGTTTGCGTGTAGTTACGCTCTGGCGGATGTATGGGCATGGTGAAGTAACCAAGTTTCACGTTCTTTTCCTTCTGTAAGTTGTCTTTGTTCCGATGTCTTTATGCCGCGAAACGCGCAGGGCATTACTGTGCTTCTATGCCCGCCTGCTTCACCACCTTTATCCACTTCGCCACTTCCGATTTGATATAGGCCTCGTGTTCGTCTATCGAGCTGCCCACCGGTTCCGCGCCCTGCTCCAGCAAAAATTTTCGATTCGCCGGATCACGCAATGAGGCCACCAGTGCGCCATTCAGCCGCTCGGCAATCGCGCGCGGAATGCCCGCTGGTCCTATGAAGCTGAAGCCACTGCTCACCACGTAGCCGGGCATGCCCGCTTCGATCATGGTGGGGATCTCTTTCGCGAAACCCGCGCGCTTGTCGCCGGTTTGCGCAATCAATTTGATGCGCCCCTGCTGAACGTGTCCCGAAACCAGCGGCAAACTTGAAAACTGCAACTGCACATGGCCGGCCACCAGATCGATGATCGCCGGCCCCGCCCCCTTGTAAGGCACATGCACCACTTTGACACCCGCCATTGAATTGAACAGCTCAATGGACATGTGGCCCACCGTCGCCCGTCCCGACGATGAACCGAACAACTGGCCGGGCCGCGCTTTCGCCAGTGCGATCAGTTCCTTGACGTTTTTCACCGGCAGCGACGGATGCACCACCAGCCCGCTCGGCACATCGACGATTAATCCCAGCCCCATGAAGTCTTTCACGGTGTCGTAAGGCATTTTCTTGATCATCGAGGGGTTGATCACATAACTCGCGGCGACCAAGCCCGTGGTGTAACCGTCGGGCGCGCTCTTGGCGATAATCTCGCCGCCGATGGTGCCGCCGCCGCCCGCGCGGTAATCGAACACCAGTTGCTGCCCGAGAAACTCCGTCATCTTCGGTTGCAGCAGTCGGAAAAACACATCGCTGTTGCCCCCCGGCGCGGCCGGATTGACCACACGGATCAGCTTGGTAGGAAAACTTTGCGCATTCACCCCTATTGAGGCCAATGCCATCATGCCACCCGCCAACGCAACGACAAAACCGCTTCGGCTTTTGCAACTGTTCATTGCTTGCTCCTCGTCATTATTTTCATTATTTTAATCCGCCTTGATTTTCGCCTCGCGCACGACCTTGCCCCACAATGCGACTTCCCTGCGCAAGAACTCGCCGAAGGCCTCCGGCGTGCCGCCGACCACATCGACATCCTGACTGGAGAAATGTTTGCGTATCTCGCTCGAATTCAAAATGCGATTGAATTCGTGATTCAACTTGGCGACCACGGCCTTCGGTGTGCCCGCTGGCGCCGCAACGCCCCAGAACACGCTTCCCTCGCAACCAGGCAAGCCGGCTTCCGCCAGGGTGGGCACCTCCGGAAACGCCTTCAAGCGCGTCGCGGCGCTCACCCCAAGCGCACGCACGCGCCCCGCCTTGATAAACGCGGCCGCCGCCGTCGGGTTGTTAAACATTACTGGCACCTGCCCCGCCACCAGTGCCGTCATCGCAGGGCCGCTACCCTTGTACGGCACATGAACCAGATTGGTTTTGCTCACCATCTTGAATAATTCCATGATGAGATGCGTCGAAGAACCATTGCCGGAGGTCGCATACGTCAACTCGCCCGGCTTGGCGCGCGCGGCTTCCACCAGATCGCGCGCGGTTTTATAGGGCGCCGCCGCAGGCACCAGCAGCATCGAAGGCGACGTGCCCGCGTTGATCACCGGCGCGAAATCGCGGAGTGTGTCGATTTTAATGTCGGGATACAGCGCATTCATCACCACGAACGGCACCGACACAATCAGCAGCGTGTGACCATCCGGATTACCCTTGGCGGCAATCTCCGTACCGATAACGGTGCCCGCGCCGCCCCGGTTGTCCGCCACCGAACCGGGCGCGAATTTTTCGTTCAACCCATGCACCAGAAATCGCGCGAACACATCATTGCCGCCACCGGGCGGGAACGGGATGACCACGCGGATACCCTTACCCTTCACCGGAAAGTCCGGCACCGTGCCGGATTGCGCCCACGTGCCCGACATTGTACAGAACAGCGCCGTAACCGATGCAATTCGCAACAGCAGAATCAATTAATTTCCTTTAAAAACAGAATCTTACTTTCTATTCGCGCGTCCGGATTGTCCAGTGCGCTTGGCCTGCTTGCTGTACCAATCAAGTATCTGTTCACCTGTCCAGAACAGCACGCCCGGTTTCTTGCGCAACGTTTTAAACACGGTTTCAAAATACTTGATGCGATGTGCGACGCCGGAAATATACGGATGCACACCAATCGCCATGATCTTTGCGCGCGTTTTTCCCTCTTCGTACAGGCGATCAAAATGATCCATGGTGCGCGTGACGAATTCGTTGCTGGAATGATGCTGCACCATCATCATCGGAATGTCGTTGCACTCCACGTTGTACGGCATCGCCAGCACGTTGCCGTGCGTCGTGCGTATCTCGCAGGGCTCATCATCGATGATCCAGTCGGCAATGTATTTAATGCCAGCTTCGGCCAGATAATCCGGGGTGTAATGGGTTTCGGTCAGGCCCGGCGACAACCAGCCCACCGGCGCCTTGCCGGTAAACGACTTGATGGTTTTCACCGTGCGCTGAATCATCGCGCGCTGGTCTTTCTCAACATGTATCGGCTGCTGGTCGTACGAGTGGCCGACAAACTCCCAACCGGATTTCAGCGATTCTTCCGCTACCCGCGCGTAATCCGAAATCACCCGCGCATTGGTAAACAGCGACGCCTTGATATCAAGGTCGTCGAGCGCCTGTTTCATGCGCCAGAAGCCAACCCGCATGCCGTACTCGTGCCACGCCCAATGTGCAAAATCCGGCAGCCGATTGATGTGCGTCGGCGGCGGCAACACCTGCCTTGGCATGGGGCGATGAATGTCCCACACCTCGACGTTGATAATGGGCCAGATCACCACGCGCGCGCCGCCGGGCAGCTTGAGCGGCGGGCGATCAATAATGGCGGAATAGTCGAGGCGTTGGGATGGAAGCATGATAATTTTGAAGAGTAAAAAGTCGCCGTACGATTATACGAGTTATGCGGAGGATACGTGTTATTTGCAGCGCTGGTGTCGATTGACTACCATGCCGAATTAAGGAGATTTTCCATGAAATGCATCGTGGTCACTGCCATCGCTTTCGCGGGCGCGCTCGCCGACACGCCGTTCGCCGACGCGCAAAATTACCCGACGCGCCCGATCCGTCTGGTGGTCCCATTCGCGCCCGGCGGCAACATCGACATCACCGCGCGCGCCATGGCGCCGGGACTCACCGATGTGCTGGGGCAAACCATTGTGGTCGATAACCGAGGCGGCGCGGGCGGTATCATCGGCACCGATCTCGTGGCGAAATCCACGCCTGACGGCTACACGCTGGTACTCGCGTCGAGCGGCACGGTCACGGTGGCGCCATCGCTTTACACCAAAATGCCCTATGACCCGGTGAAGGATCTGTCGCCCATCGTGCTGCTGTCGTACGTGCCCATCGTGCTGGTGGTCAACCCCGCGCTGCCGGCAAAAACCATCAAGGATTTCATCGCGCTCGCCAAGAGCAAAGC
Organism: Betaproteobacteria bacterium UBA5216; assembly: GCA_002412495.1. Lineage (GTDB taxonomy): Bacteria > Pseudomonadota > Gammaproteobacteria > Burkholderiales > SG8-41 > UBA5216. Next base: position 22,311 of record DHVE01000019.1, on the reverse strand, counting down.
CGGCAAGATGACCATGTCGTCGGCAGGCAACGGCACCACCAATCAACTGGCGGGGGAACTCTTTCAGCTCGAAACCGGCGTCAAGTTCATTCACGTGCCCTACAAGGGCAGCGGCCCCGCGCTGATCGATCTGATGGGTGGACAAGTCGATATGCTGTTCGATCAGCTGAGTGCGTCCACCAACTACATCAAAAGCGGAAAATTGCGCGCCCTGATCGTCGCTGGCGAAAAACGCAACGCAGTCATTCCCGATGTGCCGACGATGACGGAAAGCGGATTGAAAAATTGCGACGCGGGCACCTTTACCGCACTGATGGGCCCCGCCGGACTGCCGCGCGACATCGTCGCCAAACTCAACACCGCGGGCAACAAGGCGCTTGCCATGTCGTCCACGCGCGACCGCTTCGCGGCGGTGGGCGCAGACATTCTCGGTGGCACACCCGCGCAACTCGACGTGAATTTAAGGCAGGAATTGGCGAAATGGACGCGCGTGGCGAGGGCCGCCAATATCAAGCTGGATTAAGCACTTGATCGAATCAAAAATAATAGTTTTAAAACAAATACATACAACCTACGCATAGAGCCAGGGCCGCTCCGCCTGATAAGCCGCCTCAAACGCATCCAGCTCGTTTCGATATTGGATCGTACGCGCAATATCGTCCAGCCCCTCAAGCAAACATTTCTTGCGCACTGGGTGGATTTCGAATCGATGCGCTTTCCCCGCCGGGTCCATGACCGTTTGCGCCGCGAGATCCACGCTGATGGTCGAACCGGGATGTTCTCGCAAAAGCTTGCGCATCGAGGCGCATTCGTCGTCGCTTAACACCACCGGCAGCAAACCGTTTTTATAGCAGTTATTGGCGTGGATATCACCGAAGCTCGACGCGATCACGCAACGGATACCGAACTCGTACAGCGCGTACACCGCGCTCTCTCGCGACGAGCCGCTGCCCCAGTTACGGTCGGCCACGATGATTTGCGCGCGGTTAAACGGCGCCACATTCAGCAGATGTTCTTTTTCACTGCCGTCGGCATTGAAGCGCCGGTCGTGAAACAATACCCGTGCATAGGCCGGGCCGCGCGGCACTTTGTTAAAGCGCGTCGGACACAATTGATTGGTATCGACGTTGGGCTCGTCGATGGGTGCGGCTATGGCGGTAAGAGTGGTGAAAGGTGTCATCTCAAGAGCCTCTCATCAATTCCCGCACATCCGTCAATCGCCCCTTAAGTGCTGCCGCCGCCGCCATCGCGGGACTCACCAGATGCGTGCGTCCGCCCGTGCCTTGCCGGCCCTTGAAATTGCGGTTGGAGGTCGACGCGCAGCGTTCGCCTGGTTGCAGCTGGTCACCGTTGATTGCGGTGCACAACGAGCAGCCCGGCTCGCGCCATTCAAAATTCGCCGCGATTAAAATTTTGTCCAATCCCTCCTGCTCGGCCTGACGCTTGACCAGCTGTGAACCGGGCACCACCCACGCGGGAATCACCGCACGGCCCAGTTTCGCAACTTCCGCGACCGCACGCACATCTTCGATGCGCGCATTGGTACATGAGCCGATAAATACCTTATCCACCTGGATATCCGCCAGCGCCATGCCCGGCGTCAACCCCTGGTACTCAATGGCAGACGCAGTCTCCTGTGCGGTAATTTCATCACGCAGGTCGCGCGGGTTCGGCACAACCCCGGTGATCGGTCCGCCTTGCTCTGGATTCGTGCCCCAGGTCACCATCGGCGCGATGTCCGCGGCATTCATCGTCACTTCACGGTCAAAGCGCGCACCGTCATCGCTGGGCAATCGTTTCCACAGCGCCATGGCGGCATCCCACTGCGCGCCCTTGGGGGCATACGGGCGGCCGTGCATATAGGCATAAGTGGTTTCATCCGGCGCGATCATGCCCGCGCGCGCGCCGGCTTCAATCGACATATTGCACACGGTCATGCGACCTTCCATGCTCATGTTGCGAAAGGTACTTCCAGCATATTCGATTACATGCCCGGTGCCGCCGGCCACACCAATTTTCGCGATGATCGCAAGAATTACATCCTTCGGAGACACACCGAACCCCAGCGTTCCGTCCACGCGTATGCGCAGGGTCTTTTGCGCGCGCTGCCAGATGGTTTGCGTCGCCATCACATGCATCATGTCGGAGGCGCCAATACCGAACGCGAGCGTACCGAACGCGCCGTGGGTAGAGGTATGCGAATCCGCGCCGCAGATCAGCAGGCCCGGCTGCGTGATGCCCTGCTCCGGCGGCACGATATGCAAAATGCCCTGACGCGGATCGTCAATGCCGAACAGCGTGATGCCGTGCCGCTCGGCGTTGGTCTGCAACTGAATTACCATGTTGCGTATCTCGCCATTGACAATGCCGTTAACGCCTTTGTCTCGCCCGGTGGTCGGCACGTAATGATCGTTGAACGCAAATACCTGTTTGGGCCGCGCGATGGTGCGCCCCTGCTGTTCGAGCTTGGCAAACGCGTGCGACGAGCCTTCGTGAAAAAACGCGCGGTCCACATGCAACAGGAGCTCGCCCTCCTCTTCCACGACAACGTGGCGATTCCAGATTTTTTCGAACAGCGTCAGCGGCATGATGGTTCCACCCGCGCCGGCTATCGCCGTCGCGTTGTTGTGGTGCGGGTTGTCTTGGTCCGCGTCGATGAAGAACTGCTGGTCGTCGCAGCGGATTTTGTGGAGGATGTCGATGAGGTTGATGAAGACGACGAGGCTTTGGACTTGGCCGCATCCTTGTCGCCGGACGCTGCCGTACTGGTGGTTTTATTGTTGCCGGGTTTTTCGCAAATCACGGACATTTTTCCGCAATCGCAGCTCTTGGCCGTCTGCCCGCTCGAACAACTGCCCTTGTAGGATTTACCACCGCAGGTGCAATTCATCGTGGATTGCGCCGAAGCCAACGCTGAAAACATAAATATTGCGGCACTAACCATCCCGGAAATAATGATTGCCTTCATCTTCATATCCTCCCATAAGTCAAAGAATGTCAAAGAAAGTCCTTCACAACCTCCACGCCCGCGGCTACTTCACCGCGTTCCACACGCTTCACCGCCTCGTTCATTTTCGCATGCGTCGACGCCGGCACGCCAATCTCGGCGCCCCTTTGCGCGACAAATCCATTGATAAAATCCGTTTCCGTGCGACGCCCCTTGAACATGTCCTGCCCCATCGACGGACGCTGATAGTCGTCGCGGCCTTTTGCACCCTCGATCAACACGCTCTCGATCTCCGCCAGTGCGTCGCCGCTGCCTTCGCCCGCGCGCGCCAGCGTTTCCGGCGCCATGCCCAGCATGTCCTCGAGCTGAAAACCCAGTGCCTGCCCCACGCGCACCGCTTCGGAACCCAGACGTATCGACAAACCCCGGGTGTCCATACGCCCATCGCGTTCATTGCCGCTCAAACCCGTTGCCGCGCTCAAGCCATTGCGCATCGAATTGATCACCAGTTTTGACCAGCGCTCGCCCCACAGATTCGTCGTCACCTTGCTGCTGTCGGCAGCGGACAACAAATCCGCGACGCGTTGCGCACGCTCGGTGTGCCGCCCATGCACCTCCCCCACGCGATACACAATATGCGCTGCGCCGCCCAAATGAATGGTGCGCTTCACCCGCCCCGGTGCCACCAATTCCGCCGCGATCAAGCTCGCGATGCAACCCATCACCTTACCCCAGCCGACGACGCCTGCAATGCGTTCTTCATTGATACAGTTTTGCAGTGACACCACAAAGCCGCCGGGCGCCAGATAGTCTTTCATGAGATGCGTCGCCCACACCGTGTCGTACGATTTCACGCACATGAACACGATATCGAACGGCTGCTGTTTGACCACCTGCTGCACGTCGCTGATATGCAGCGCATTGACTTTCACGTTGACATTTTCAGCGGGCGTCATGCCGGAAATATGCAGGCCATCACCACGCATGGCCTCGACATGCTCCGGCCACGCATCGATCAGCGTGACGTCGTGGCCCGCGCGCGCCATGTGGCCGCCCGCATAGCCGCCGATGGCGCCCGCACCTACGACCGCGATACGTCCGGCCACAGAATATCCTTTAAAAACATAACATTACAACAACAGCCCTTAAGCCGGAATAGCCAGGATGGACAAGATTCTTGTCCTGCGCATCCCTTCGGTTCCGGTTAAACAGACTTCGCTTATCAGTTGGTTTTGAGCCGAGCGACGATAGCGTCGGTCATGCGCCGTGTGCCGGCATCGCCACCGAGATCCACCGTGACATCCCGTTTTTCCGCGAGCACTTGCGACAACGCTTTGTCGATGCGATCCGCCGCTTGCCTCTCGCCGATATAGCGCAGCATCATCACCGCAGACAGTATCGTCGCCATCGGATTGGCGATGTCCTTGCCAGCGATGTCGGGGGCGGAGCCATGCACGGCTTCAAACATGGCGCAGTCGGGCCCGATGTTCGCGCCCGGCGCCACGCCCAGTCCGCCCACCAGTCCCGCGGCGAGATCGGAGATGATGTCGCCATACAAATTGGGCAGCAGCAGTCCGTCGAAGGTCTCCGGCTTCATCACCAGTTCCATGCACAGCGCGTCCACGACGCGCTGATCGAGGGTAATTTCCGGGTAGGCCTTGGCAGTCTCTTGCGCGGTCTTTAGGAACAGGCCGTCAGTCATTTTCATCACGTTGGCTTTATGGCCCACGGTGAGCTTCTTGCGCTTGAGGCGGCGCATATAATCGAGCGCGAAGGTGGTCACGCGCTCGGTGGCACGAAAGGTAATGACCTTGATCGCCTCGGCGGTGCCTTCGTCGATCATGCGCTCCATGCCGGTATAGAGGTCTTCGCTGTTCTCGCGAAAAATCACGATATCAACATTGTCGTAACGCGATTGTACCGACGGATAATTACGCACCGGCCGCACATTCACATACAGGCCTAGTTCCTTGCGCAGTGCGATCGCCACGCTGGGATGCGAGCGCGTTTCGATTACGCCCTGGTCGTTTTTGCGTTCGATGCGCACACGGTAATCACCGCCGAAAGGCGTTTGCGTCGGCCCCTTGATGACAACCTTGTTACGTGCAATCGAGTCGAATACGGCGGCGGGAAGCGGCGTGCCATTGCGCTCGCCCTCCGCCATGCCCGCCGCCACGGTCTCGAATTCCACCGCGGCGCCGCTTGCCAACACGATGTCACGCGCGGACGCCGTGACCTCCGGCCCGATACCGTCGCCCGGTATCAATGTTACTTTTTGCACGGCAGCGCCTCCCCGCGTGGCTATTCGTCTTTACCGTCTTCCTTGTACTTCTTCATTATCGGCAGGATAAACGGCATGAGTATCGAAATCACCGACATCACGATCAGCGTGATGGTGATCGCGCTGCTGAAGAAAATTTTCGGATGCCCGCCGGAAATGGTCATGGCCTGACGGAACGATTGTTCCATCATTCCCCCCAGCACCAGCGACAGCACCAGCGGCGCAACGGGTATATCCACCTTGTCGAACACGTAGCCGACCACCCCGAAGATCAGAATCAGATACAGATCGGTCATGCTGCCGTTGATGGCATAGGCACCTATCACCGAAATCGCAATAATCAGCGGATAGAGAATGCCGGACGGTATTTTCAGCAGCTGCACGAAAATGCCGATCAGTGGCAGATTCAAGATCAGCAGCATCACGTTACCGATATACATACTGTTGATCAGCCCCCAAACAAGATCAGGCCGGTTCTGAAACAGCAGCGGGCCGGGTTGTATGCCATACATGATGAACGCGCCCATCAGTACCGCCGTCGCGCCGCCGCCCGGGATACCGAGTGTCAACAGCGGCACCATGGCACCAGCGGTATCCGAGTTGTTTGCCGCCTCGGGGCCGGCAACGCCTTCAATGGCGCCATGGCCAAATTCTTCTGGATGTTTCGAAAGACGCTTTTCCGTGGTGTACGACATGATCGAAGCAATGGTGCCGCCCGCGCCCGGCAATACACCAATGATGAAACCAATAATGCCGCCTCGCCAGATAGGGCCTATCGACCGCACCCATTCCTCCTTGGTAAGCCACAGCTTGCCAGTGATCTTCATCGCGTTCGCGCTGGTGCCTTTATAGATATCTTCCAACCCGCGGAACACTTCCGCCACCGCAAAGAGGCCCACCACCACCACCACGAAGCCCACGCCGTCCTGAAACTCGGCGATGCCCATGGTGTAACGCGCCTGTCCGCTTTGCAGATCGATGCCGATAGTGGCGATCATCAAACCTAAAATCGTCGCCAGCAATCCTTTCGCCGCTGATTTGCCGGTGAGCGTCGAAACGGCCGTCATCGCAAACAGCATCAGCGTGAAATATTCCGCCGGGCCGAACTTGAGTGCCATCGACGACAGCGGCACCGCAAATATCGTCAACCCGATCACCCCGAGCGTGCCCGCGATGAACGACCCGATGGCCGATACCGCGAGCGCCGCCCCGGCCCTGCCCTTCTTGGCCATCTCGTAACCGTCGATGGACGTCATCACCGAAGCCGCTTCGCCCGGCGTGCGGATCAAAATCGCCGTCGTCGAACCGCCGTACTTGGTGCCGTAATAAATGCCGCACATCATGATCAGTGCGGAGGTCGGGTTCATGCCGAAGGTCACCGGGATCAGCAGTGCAATGCCGGCCGATGGCCCAATGCCCGGCAGTACGCCGATGATGGTGCCGAGAAACACGCCGATAAACGTGTACCACAGATTGATCGGCGTCGTACTGACTGCAAAACCGTTGAGAATGTGGGTTAAGGTATCCATGTCTGCTCCTTAAAACGGCGCGACGCCGCGCGGCAGGTTCACGCCCAGCAGAGAGCTAAAGACGTAATAGCTGATGAAGCTGTAGAGCACCGCAGTCAGCACATTAGTCCACCACTTGCCTTTATTAAAATAGGCTGTCATCGCCAGCAGGAACAGCATGGTGGATACCGCGTAGCCCAGTAATTCAAACAACGCAAAGTAAATCCCCGTGGCCACCACCACGCCCGCGACCACCTTGACGGTGCTTGTATCTTCTTTTTCTTCAGGTTCCTGGGTGCTCGGGGCGGCCTTGCGCTCCTTGAGCATTTCCGCCAGCAGCATCGCGGCAGAAATCAACAGGCCTATCCCCAGTAACCGGGGAAACGCCTTCGGCCCCAGTGGGTCGCCAATCTCAAGCGTGGGAATTTGTGACGTAGCCCAGAAATACACGCCCGCCAGCACCAGAATACCAACGAAAATAACTCGGTCCGCCATCTGATTTTCTCTCTCTTAGACGATAGGTTTGGACACGCCGACACAGCCTGATGTGCGCGCTTTGCATGGGCCATCTCCTCCCCGCCAAACGCGTCAGCAGTTTACCGAAGAATCCCTGCGCCGTGTTGCGGAACGATGGCGCATTGCTTCCGTATATCCGCGCGAGTTTCATCGCACCTTGTTAGGATTCGATGGATGGTGTACCCCACGCAGGTCTTGGTTACCCCGTTTAGCACCCTTGTAACGCAGTAGCGTTGTGGCATTGGCAGGCATCGGGGGCGGGTTCGACATCTGAACTTGCCGCGGCGCGCCGGTGACGTTTCGCGCCCTTTTCGTACCACGACCGCATCGGAAAAGACTAAAATATCGGCTTCTGCGCCATGCCATTCCGCAAGTTTGCCGCAGTCCTTTACCACGTTGCTCGTTATCGCCTCACGGTTACCCCCTATAACTATTTGATTTTAAAGAGTTAAATATGACATACGATCCGTTCAAAGCCATTCGTGATTTCAAACTCAAATCCGGCAAAACCGGCAAAATGTATTCGCTCGCAGCGCTCGAAGAAGCGGGTCTCGGCAAGGTCTCGCGCCTGCCGGTCAGCTTGCGCGTGGTACTCGAATCCATACTGCGCAATTGCGATGGACAGCGGATCACGGAAAATGCCGTACGTGAACTCGCGGGCTGGCAGCCCAATGGCGAACGCACGCAGGAACTGCCCTTCGTGCTGGCACGCATCATGTTGCAGGACATGGCGGGCTTTCCCGCACTGAACGATTTCGCGGCCATGCGCGCGGAAGCCAAGCGTCAAAATTTTGATCCCAAGCGCATCGAGCCGCTGGTTCCGGTCGATCTCGTGGTTGATCACTCGGTGGTTATTGATGTCCATAACTCCACTGACGCACTGCGCAAGAACATGGAAATCGAATTCGAGCGCAATGGCGAGCGCTACACCTTCCTCAAGTGGGCCAAGCAAGCCTTCTCGGGAATACGCGTGGTACCGCCGGGCAACGGCATCTGCCATCAGGTCAATCTCGAATACCTGTCGCGCGGCGTATGGGAAAAGAACGGCGTGTACTACCCCGACTCCGCAGTCGGCACCGACTCGCACACCACCATGGTCAACGCCATCGGCGTGCTGGCGTGGGGCGTGGGCGGCATCGAAGCCGAAGCCGGCATGCTGGGCCAGCCGTATTACTTCCTCACGCCCGATGTGGTGGGCGTGCATATGTCAGGCAAACTCAACCCCGGCGTCACCGCCACCGACCTCGTGCTGACCGTCACCGAGTTGCTGCGCAAAACCAAGGTGGTCAACAAGTTCGTCGAATACTTCGGCGAAGGCGCGGCATCTTTGTCGCCGACCGACCGCGCCACGGTAGCCAACATGTCGCCCGACTATGGCGCGACCTGCGGCTTTTTTGCGATTGACGACAAGGCGCTCGAGTACTACCGCATGTCAGGCCGCGAAGAACATTGCGACGCCATCGAGTCTTATCTTAAAGCACAAGGCATGTTCGGCATCCCGAAAAAAGGCGAAATCGATTACTCGCAAGTGGTCGAACTTGACTTGTCTAGCGTACGCCCCAGTGTGTCGGGCCCGAAACAGCCGGAAGACCGCATTAATCTCGAGGGCATCAAGGCGCGCTTCACCGAACTGTTCGCCAAACCTGTGGCGGAAAGCGGCTACAACAAACCCGCTGCTGATCTTGGCAAGCGCTTCCCCGTCGCCACGCCAGGCATCGGCGATGTTGGTCATGGCGATATCGGCATAGCCGCGATTACCTCGTGCACCAACACCTCCAACCCGTGGGTGTTACTGGCCGCCGGCCTGCTCGCCAAGAAGGCCGTGGAAAAAGGCATGAAGCCGCATCCGCGCGTGAAAACTTCCATGGCACCCGGCTCCAAGGTGGTCACGGCCTACCTCAAGAACGCCGGCCTGTTGCCGTATCTGGAGCAACTGGGCTTTCACGTGGTGGCCTACGGCTGCACCACCTGCATGGGCCTCGCTGGTCCGCTGGATAAAGACCTCGAAGACGTGATCGTAAAGAACGACGTGATCGCCGCCGCAGTGCTCTCCGGCAACCGCAACTTCGAAGCGCGCGTGCATCAGTCACTCAAAGCCAACTTCCTGATGAGCCCGCCGCTGGTGGTGGCGTTTGCGCTCGCTGGCACGGTGCTGAAAAACGTGGACACCGATCCGCTGGGCAACGACAAGAACGGCAAGCCCGTGTTCCTGAAAGACCTGTGGCCCACGCCCGAAGAAGTGGACGCGGTAATGGGCTTCGCCACCGACAGCAATAACTTCAAGCGCGAATACGGCAATCTCGATGGCGCAAAAGACCTGTGGGATGCGATTCCCGAGGCCAAGGGCGCGCTGTTCCAGTGGGACCCGAAATCCACATATATGCTCGAGCCGCCGCTGTTCGAGGGCTTCAAACCCGAGAAACCGAAAGTCACCGATGTCAAAGGCGGCCGCGCGCTGGGCATTTTTGGCAACAAGCTCACCACCGACCACATCAGCCCCGTGGCACCCATTCGCAAAGGCACGCTCGCCGGCGACTGGCTGGTGGCTGCGGGCAGCACCGATTTGTCGAGCTTCGGTTCGCGCCGCACCAACCACGAAGTGATGGTACGCGGTGCGTTCGCGAACCCGCGCATCAAGAATCTGATGGCCGCGGGCACCGAGGGCGGCGTCACGATACACCAGCCCAGCGGCGACAAGATGACGATTTACGAAGCATCGATGCGTTATCAGAACGTCGATAAGGTGCCGCTGTTTGTTTTCGGTGGCGAGGAATACGGCACGGGTTCTTCACGCGATTGGGCGGCTAAGGGCACGCAAATGCTCGGCATCAAAGTGGTGGTCGCGCGTGGCTACGAGCGGATTCACCGCTCCAACCTCGTCGGCATGGGGGTTCTGCCCTGCCAGTTCAAGGGCAATGACAGCGTGCAGTCGCTGAACATCACCGGCACCGAGTCCTATGATCTGCTCGGCGTCGAAGGTGGCAACCTGAAACCGCTGCAGGACGTAACACTGGTGATCCATCGCAAGGACGGCAGCACGCAAAACGTGACCGTAACGCTGCGCGTGGATTCGCCGATCGAGGTGGAATATCTGAAGAACGGCGGCATTCTGCCGTTTGTGTTGCGCGAATTGATGGCGGCGTAGCAAACGGAAACGCACAATCCAGGAAATTCCCTCTCCTTCTTAGGGGAGGGCTAGAGTAGGGTGGGATCACACAGGGCTCACAACGCCGCCGAACCCCCACCCCCATCCCTGCCTTCGCCCTGAAGAGGAAGGAAGTTCATTGGTTCGGTTTTAACGAGATCTGGAGCACAACGATGGCACAAGACACCTTCAAAACCCTGCGTGATTTCACCCCTTCCCCCGGCAAGTCCGGCAAATACCATTCGCTCGCCGCACTGGAACAAGGGGGCCTTGGCAAAATTTCCCGCCTGCCGCGCTCCATCCGCGTGGTGCTCGAGGCGCTGGTGCGTCACTGCGACGGCAAGCGTGTCAGCGAAGAACACGTCAAGGCGCTTGCTGCCTGGCAACCCAATGCCACACGCACCGCGGAAATCCCTTTCATCGTCGTGCGCATCGTGCTGCAGGATTTGATCGGCTTCGGCACTTTGAATGATCTGTCCGCCATGCGCGCCGCCGCCGAGCGCCTCGGCGTGCCGCCCGGTAATATCGAACCGCTGGTACCTGTGGATGTCGTCGTCGATCATTCGGTCGAAATCGACGTTTTCAATCGCCCCGATGCGGTGCAACGCAATCAGGAAATCGAATTCAAGCGCAACGCGGAGCGTTACCTCTTCGTCAAATGGGCGCAAGGCGCGTTCAAGACGGTGCGCGTGGTGCCGCCTGGCAATGGCATCATTCACCAGATCAACATGGAGCACCTGTCGCGCGGCGTGTTTGAAAAAGACGGCGTGTGGTTCCCCGACACTGTCTTCGGCACCGACTCGCACACCACCATGGTCAACGGCATCGGCGTGGTGGCTTGGGGTGTGGGCGGCATCGAGGCCGAGGCCGGCATGCTGGGCCAGCCCAATGCATTCCTTACACCCGACGTGGTGGGCTGCCATGTCACCGGCAAACTGCGCGAAGGCGTCACCGCCACCGATCTCGCGTTGACCGTTACCGAACTCATGCGCAAGACCAAGGTCGTCGGCAAGTTTGTCGAATTTTTTGGCGAAGGCGCGGCGGCGCTAACGGCTGCCGATCGCTGCACGGTGGCCAACATGGCGCCCGAATATGGCGCGACCATGGGCTACTTTCCGGTAGATGAAAAGACCATTGAATATTTCCGCACCACCGGCCGCGAGCCGGAACAGGTTGCCGCCATTGAAGCGTACTTCAAGGCGCAAGGCATGTTTGGCATGCCCAAGGCTGGAGAAATCGATTACAGCCAGATCGTCGAACTCGATTTGAATTCCATCGTTCCTTGTCTGTCCGGCCCGAAACGGCCGCAGGATCGCGTGAGCCTTCCCGACCTGGGCCGCAACTTTGACATGCTGTTCTCGGCGCCAACCGACAAGAACGGCTACGCACGCCCCGCCGGCGATCTCAATCGCCGCGAAGCCACGGGCCATGCGTTCGACGTGGGCCACGGCGACGTGCTGATCGCCTCCATCACCTCCTGCACCAACACGTCCAATCCGGCACTGCTGATTGCCGCCGGCTTGTTCGCCAAGCGTGCGGTGGAAAAAGGCCTGATGCCGCATCCGCGCATCAAGACGTCGCTCGCCCCCGGCTCAAAAGTGGTTACCGCCTATCTGCGTGACGCCGGACTGCTCGAACCACTGGAGAAACTCGGCTTTGGTGTCGTCGCCTACGGCTGCACCACCTGCATGGGCGCCGCCGGGCCGCTGGATGCCAAGATCGAAGATGCCGTGGTATCGAAAGACCTCGTCACCTGCGCCGTGCTCTCCGGCAACCGCAATTTCGAAGCCCGCGTGCATGCCAACCTGCGAGCGAACTACCTCGCCAGCCCCGCGCTGGTGGTGGCCTACGCACTAGCAGGCACGGTGCGCACGGATCTCACCACGGAACCGCTGGGCAAGGACCAAAACGGCAAACCGGTGTTTCTGAAAGACTTGTGGCCGACCGACGCGGAAGTCGCGTCACTCCTGAAATTCGCCGCCAATGCCGAACACTTCCGTCGCGAATACGGCGACCTGTCGGGTAACAAAGCCCTGTGGAATGCCATTCCCACCATCGAAGGCGCGGTCTACAAGTGGGATGCGAAGTCCACCTTCATCAAGGAGCCACCGTTCTTCGACGGCGTCACCAAGACGCCGGGCAAGGTCACCGACATCGTGGGCGCGCGCGCGCTGGCGATCCTGGGCGATTCAATCACCACTGACCACATCAGCCCCTCCACCAAAATCCGTCCGGGCACGCCCGCCGGCAAGTGGCTGGAGCCATTCAAGGATCATCCCCCCTCTGAATGGGGCCACTTCGGCGTGCGCCGCTGCAATCACGAATTGATGGTGCGCGGCACCTTCGCCAACGTGCGTTTGCGCAATGCCGTGGCGCCTGGCACCGAGGGGCCGATCACCAAGGTACAACCCACCGGCGAGCAGATGACGATTTTTGAGGCCAGCGAAATCTATCGCGCGAAAAACACACCGCTGGTGATTTTCGGCGGTGACGATTACGGCATGGGTTCGTCACGCGACTGGGCGGCCAAAGGCGTACAACTGCTGGGCGTCAAGGCCGTAATTGTGAAAAGCTTCGAGCGCATCCATCGCGCCAACCTGATCGGCATGGGCGTGCTGCCGCTGCAATTCAAACCCGGCGACAGCGCGCAATCGCTCAAAATTGACGGCACGGAAACCTTCACCATCGAAGGCATCAACGGCGGCAATGTCAAACCGTTGCAGGACGTGGCCATGGTCATTACGCGGGCCGACGGCACAACGCAGCGCGTGCCCCTCACGTTGCGCATCGACACTGGCATCGAAGTGGATTACCTGAAACACGGCGGTATCCTGCCGTATGTGCTGCGCGATCTGGTAAACGCGGCCGCTTAGCGAGCGCACCGCATCGGTCACGCATTGAAAAGCCGGCATCGCAAGGTGCCGGCTTTTTTTACGAGCCCGCGTCCAAGCCCCGCCTTACTGCAATTCACCAAACAGGAATTGCTCGCGCGGATCGATATCGTGCGCGCCGATGCGCAAGCCCTTGACGATGCGATAGGGTTCCCCCGTGAGCGTGGGCGGCTCATACAGCATGTCGAGCATGATCGGCGTTGAATAAGGCTGCTTGTTCGGATCCAGAACCAGCAAAATGCGCGGCTTGAGCCGGCGCGCACGATTTTGTGCCACCACCGCCGCCACCTCGCCCGTGTTCAGCTCCACGAGACTCCCGACGGGAAACACGCCGATGCCCTGAATGAATTCCTCGACCAACTTCTCGCTGAACACGCTTCCACGCCAGGAAAAAAGCTGGCTCAAAGCCTCTTGCGGGGACAGCGGCAAACCATAAGGCCGCGTGCTGGTCAGTGCGGCATACACGTCGGTTATGCCCGCCATGGCCCCGTACATGGTGATTTCATCGGCTTTGCAGCCCCTGGGGTAACCGCTGCCGTTATGCCGTTCGTGATGCTGCGCCACGATGTCGCGAATCAGTGGCGACGTATGTTGTGACGCCTCGATCATCTCGATGCCATACCGCACATGGAGCTTCGATTGCTCATATTCGGCGGACGACATCTTGCCCTGCTTTTCGAGCAGTTCGCGCGGCAATTTCATCTTGCCGATGTCCTGCAACAAGCCCGCCATGCCCAACAAGCGAATCTGATCCTGCGGCAATCCCAGGTGCCGGCCAAACGCCAGCAGATAAATGGACACATTCATCCCATGGTCGTAGGTGTATACGTCGCGGCTTTTCATCCGTGTAAGCCACATCAATGCGTCGGGATTGCGCGTCACGGATTCCGCCATCCAACCGACCGCTTCTTCGGTCACGTCGAGTTCTGGGGCCCGATCCGCACGTATGTCGGCGACCAGATCGCTGATTACTTTCTCGGCCTTCTCGTGCGTCTTGACCGCGGACACCATCTCTTCCTCGAACGCGGTGCGATCCGGATACACCGGCCTTCCGTATTCGACTTCATCTTCGTCGTGAAACTCGTTTTCGCTCAACAGCCGGGGTTTGGGTGGCGGATTAACGGTTTCCTTGATGCGATCCATGAGTCCGGGAAAACGGCCGCTAGGCCGGTACGCCGGACGGCCCGACATATCAACAACTTCTGTTTCAAGCTTGATGGCTTCATCACGCGTAATACCGTGCGCGTACACCTGCGCCTCGGGCGCGCGCGGCCGCGGTGGATTCACCGTCTGAATGGTGACTACCCGGGTGTTCTCGACGCCGCCCCCCCGGCTTGGGACGCGACGCAAATGTTTCCCGCATAATCGTCTTGAGCGTGCCGAGTATCGACGAAGGCTGCGGCGCACGTTTGCCCGCATTATCATCGTAGCCACGCAGGCTCGACGCACCGCCGGCATTGACGGATTGCCGCGGCTTTGCCGCTTCATCGCTCTTGAATTCGTCACCGACCGAGCGCAACCGGTCGACAATGACGTACTGGCAGTGATATTTGAGCTTTGCGATTTCTTCGTCCGTCTCGACCAGAAAACCCTGCAACAGAAACGGCGTGTCCAGCCATGGGCGATCCAGATCGGAAACAAACATGCCGATCTTGAGTGCACCAACCTGGATTTTCTCTCTCATGGCGGTGACGTTTGGGAACCGCGGATGTCATTGCAATGTTCGACCGGCGCCTCGCGCCCTGGCCGATGGCTGTCGCGCCAATCAAACCGATTGCTGCAAAGGGTCATCGTTACAGCAAGCGCCATTGCGCGTGTTGTTCAACCACGCGCCCGTCGCGTCCCAACTTCAGCAGATGCGCGTGCAGTGACCGGCGCGCAGGCACGTGCAGCTTGGGCGACACATCGTCGTACACCACCGGCACCAAGGCATCAAGCGTCGCGGTCCTGGCCGGTGATTTGGTCAGCGCATCAACGACTTTTTGTTCTCGTTTCAGACGGTGCGCGATGATTTTGGCGACTTCCTCGCGCGGCGTATCAATCACGTGGCCATGGCCCGGCGCGAATGCGGTGATGTCATACTGGCTCAACTTATTCAACGAAGCGAAGTATTCAAACATGTCGCCGTCGGGTGGTGAAATCACCACGGTGGAGCCTTGCATCACGTGATCGCCGGTAAACAAGAGCTTTTCGCCCTCCAATAAATAACACAGATGATTCGACGCATGCCCTGGCGTATGGATGGCGCGTATCCTGAATGCGCCGCACGCCACCACGTCATCATTGACGAGCGCCTGGTCAGGCTTGAATTCGGTATCCTGACGCCCATCCGTTGGCACCTTGCCGAATCCAAAAATTTTCGCGCCCGTTGCCCGCGCAACCGCGCGTGACGATGGCGAATGATCCTGATGCGTGTGCGTGCAGAATATCCACCGCAGCCGCGTACCCGTATGCTTGATCAACAAATCAGCGTGCGATGCAATTTCAGGGCCCGGATCGATCAATGCCAGGTCGCCCTGCCCCCCCTCTGCGTCGCCGATGATGTACGCGTTGGTGCCCGGCCCGGTCATCATGCCGGGATTGGGCGCGGTGATACGCCGCACACGCGGGTGAATGCGAACGACTTCGCCTGGGATGATCGTGTTCGTCATGTTCTGTGGCTTTCTGCAACGTTATTAAAATGCGCCCCGGCCGGATTCGGTGCCCGCGGCATCGTACTCCGGATCACCCGGCAACACCCGCCGTCCATTCCTGGCGATGCGCGGTTCGATCACCGGAATATCCCCCAATGCCTGCAAACGCCTGACCAGCGACGCCACACTGTCATGCTCGGCGAACAAGCGCAGGGTATGAATGGTTGGCGTGCGCATATCGAATTTTTTTGCCTTATGCAGGCTCAGCGCTTCCGCCGGACGCACCCACACATGATTAATCGTCTCGCGATTGTCGTGCAGCGGCTGCTGGGCTTGCGGCGCTTCCGCCACGAAAAACCGCGTGTCGTATCGTCGCGGCGCTCCCACGGGCGTGATCCAGTGACTGAAATAGGTAATTTGCTGCAACGGCAATTGCAAACCCTCGTCGCGCAGCATTTCGCTCAAGGGATGTTCGCCATGCTCCACACGCCTGCGATACGAATGAAATCGCTCCGCGCGTATTGCATCATCCAGCATGACCATGTCGCCTTTGCCGTCGCACGCGAGCAGGATGCCGGCCTCCTCGAACGATTCGCGTATCGCCGCCACCCAATAGGCAAGGCCGCCGCGCGAAACACCTAGCTTTCGGCTTGCATCGGCATCATCCAGCCCGGCGCACAAGGCAGCGATATCCGGCGACCCATCGTGCGGATCCACCGCGCCACCCGGAAACACATGCATGCCCGGCATAAATACCGACTTGAAATTGCGCTGCATCATCAGCACTTCAAATCCGCCCGGCGCGTCGCGCACCAGCGTTACCGTCGCGGCTGGTCTGGGAATCAGCGGATCGGCCACGCGCACGGCTCGCAAGCTGTCATTACTGCCACAATAATTCCTTTATAAACATATACTTACGGTTAATTTTCAGAAGACCTCGAAACGACTAACGTGCCGCTATTTGGGCCTGCACAGATTTTCGCACGGCACGCCATCGTTATTCTTGTCCAGCGATTTTACGCGGCATTGCGTGAGATAGAACTTCGCCTCGTCACACGAAACCATTTGCGAGCAATAGTGCTTCTTGCCGCATGCGGTGCCCAGCGCTGCCTGCTCGCGCGTCGGCGCATGTGTCTTGCGAAACTCCCAGGGTGGAACGGGGTTCGCGGCAGCCCACAAACCGCGCCGCGCGCGCTGCGCCTCGGCCTGCAATTCAATGAGCGCCTTGTCGGCATGGTACTGCGAGTATTCCCACGCCCACCCGCGCCGCAACTGCTCTTCATTCACGTTGATATTCCCGGCCTGCACCAACCCCACGACTCGCCCGTACTCATCCACCGCCTTGGGCGTGATGCGAACCGCTTTGCGCAGCACCAGTGCGGCCAGCGCATCGCGCGACGCCGCACCGGCGGCCTGAAGCTTTTCCGGCGCGTCGATGCCCGCCAGGCGAATCGTCGTTTTCTTGTTGTCGTGCAACACCATCACGGTATCGCCGTCGAGCACCACGATCACCTGCGCGTCAAACGATTCAGCGCGCGCGCCGGTTGCAAGACCGATCAGCAAAAACCCACACAGCAACGCGAAAAATTTCCTCACGCTGTTTTGCCCAACGCGCGTAATATCCGCTGCGGCGTAAAGGGCTGATCGGTCACGCGCGCCTTGAAGGGCATCAATGCATCGTTGATGGCGTTCATGATCGCCGCCGGCGCGCCGGCCACGCCTGCCTCGCCCGCACCGCGCGCGCCCAGTTCGGACACCTGCGTCGGCGTATGCGCGTGCCTCACTTCAATATCCGGCATCTCGCCCGCCATCGGCACCAGATAATCCGCCAGCGTGCCATTGAGCAACTGGCCTTCGTCACTGTAGAGGCATTGCTCGAACAGCGCCGCACCGATGCCTTGCACCACGCCGCCGCGAATTTGCTCATCCACCAGCAACGGATTTACCACCGTGCCCGCGTCGTCGATCACCCAATGCTTGAGCACTTTAACAAACCCGGTATCCGGATCCACCTCGACATAACTCGCGTGCGCACCGTTGGTGAAAATGCCGGAATAGTGCTTCTGCGCAAAGCTGCGCGTCACGATCAATTCGGGCTGGTAATCCTTGGGCACCTGCTCGGTGCGGAAGTACGCGGTGCGTGCCACTTCTTCCAGCGACATCTTTACCTTGCCGCTGTGCTTTTCAATCACGTTGCCGTCGCGCACATCAAACAATGAGGCCTCGGATTCCGTCAGCCGCGCCACAAAATTGAGGATGTTCGCGCGCAACGCCTTGCCCGTCTGAAACACGGCTTCGCCGCCGATGCCCGTGCCGCGCGAACCCCAATTACCGCCGCCATACGGCGTGGTTTCGGTGTCGCCCATGATGACGCGCACGTTTTCGACCGCGACGCCCACGGTGGTGGCCGCGACCTGTGCCGCGACCGCATGCGCACCCTGCCCGAATTCGGTAAGACTGGTCGCCACTGTGATCCCGCCCGTGGGCATCAATCGGATGGTGCAAGCATCCTGCGACGCAATCGAGGCGCCGCCCTGTCCGTATGTCGCCGAGGACGACATCGCGTTTTCAATAAACATCGCGAGCCCGATGCCGCGATACACACCTTTGGCGCGCAACGCGTGTTGCTCACGCCGCAGCGCGTCGTAATTCATGGTTTTCAGCAGCAGCTCCAGCGACGCCTGCTGCGAAAGTTTTTCAAACGTGGCGCCGCTGAGATAGGTGCGCGGATACGCCTCATCGGGCGCGAGATTGCGACGGCGAAACTCGGCCGGATCCATCCCGACGGCGTTGGCCGCGATATCGACGATGCCCTCGGTAACCGCGCATACCACGGGGTGTCCCACTGCGCGGTATTGCCCGTACATTCCCTTGTTCTGAAACACCGCACGCGCGCGGCCACGATACGCTGCGGGCTTATAGGGCGCGCCGGTCAGATTGGTGACGTGTATGCCTTCGTTGGCCCCGCCGCGCGGATAACCGGAATAAGGCCCGATGCCATAGATATCGTCCACGTCAAACGCCAGCATATCGCCGGACTTCGACACCGCGCAGCGAACGGTGGCGCGATGCCCACGCGCATGAAAATCCGACACAAAAGACTCCAGCCGGTCGGCGACAAACTTGACCGGCCGCCCGGTGAGCAACGCCGCCGCCACCGTGGCCATGTCGTCGCCGTAAATGTGAATTTTCATGCCAAATGCGCCGCCCACATCCGGCGCGATCACACGCACATCGTTTTCCGCCAGACCAAAGTGATGCGCGAGTATCCACTGCATCATGTACGGCACCTGCGTCGAATGCCATACCGTCAGTTGCGTGTCCGCCACGTTGAAATCCGCGAGTATCGTGCGCGATTCCAGACACACGGGCGTATGACGCGAAGTGGTAAACGTGGCCTCGACCACGTGATCGGCGGTTGCGAAAATCTCATCCACCTTGCCGCTGTTTATAAACCGCTCGACACACAGATTGCTGCCCAGCGACGGGTGTATCATCGGCGTGGCGGCGTCGAGCGCGGTTTCGATATTCGTGACAGCGGGCAGTTCCTGATAATCCGCCTCGATCAACTGCAATGCGTCCTCGGCCAGCGCGCGCGTGTTTGCCACCACCATCGCCACCGGCTCGCCCTGCCAGCGCGCCACGTCCACCGCCAATGGCAATTGCGGCGCCGACTGCATGCCCTTGATGTGTTTCAGCACCCCGACATAAGGTTTGCAGATCGCCGCCACATCCGCGCCCGTAATGACACGCACGACGCCCGGCGCGCGCGCGGCGCCACCGACATCCAGCCGCGTGATACGCGCATGGGCATGCGGGCTGCGCAATACCGCGGCGTGCAACATGCGCGGCAACTGCACATCGTCCACGTACTGCCCTCGCCCCGCCACCAGACGCTTGGCGTTGGCGCGCGGCAAGGATGCGCCGATGTAACCGCTGTTGTTCGGGTCTTTTGTTTTCAAGGAAATTTACTTTCTACCGTGATACCCCTTCCCCCTTGAGGGTAGAAGGCAGGGATGGGGGTGAAAATGTCCGCCACGTGAAATTGCAAAGCCAAGCATCCAGACTGTAGAGGCACAACCGCCACGGGTCAAGAATTCGCGCCCTCCCGCACAACGCTACAGCGAACCCGCCGCCAGCCTGTCGATCAACTGCAATTGCTGTGGTAGGCAAACCGTGGCGAGATCGTAACGCGCCACGGCGGTTGCACGCGCGGCGGTACGCAGGTGGGCATACGCCGCCGGATTTGCCAGCACACCCACCACGGCATTCGCCAGCCCTGTCACGTCGAAAAAATCCACCAGCAAGCCGTTTTTGCCATGTTCGATTACCTCTTGCACGGGCGGCGTGGCGCTCCCAACCACCACGCAGCCGGCACTCATCGCCTCGATACAGCTCCACCCCAGCACAAACGGCACCGTCAGATACACATGGCACGCGGAGACCTGCAACACCCGCAAATAATCGGCATAAGGAATGCGCCCCGGAAAAATTACCCGGCTCAAATCCACCCGCTCCTTAACCTCATCCAGGAAAATCTGCTTCCAAGTTTTGCCGGCTGGCGGCGACGCGCCATACGACACTTCATCGCCGCCCAAAATGATCACCACCGCATTGGGACGCGCGCGCAAAATTTCCGGCAATGCGCGCATGAACACGTGGTAGCCGCGCATCGGCTCCAGATTACGATTCACAAACGTCACGATTTCATCGCCCGCGCGCAGCGTGTGATTGCCCGCCCTCAGCACGGCGCTGGCATCCGGCCGCACCACGTGCGTGTCGATGCCATCAAAAATCACGCTAAGACGATCATGAAACACTGCCGGCACGGTGCCGCGCTGAAACGCCGTGGGACATACGCCATGATCCATCGACGCCAGCGCCAGCAGCATGTTCGCGTTTTTGGTGCGCACCCGCGCGTCATTCGCCAACGTGGATTGTGCAAACTCCGGATCAAAATCGCAATCCAGCCCGCGCGCCGCGTAAAAAAATTCGATCAACGCCAACAAACGCGCCTGCGGCCATACGTCCTTGAGAAACAAACTCTCGCCCCAGCCGGGATTGGTTACGATCACGTCCGGCATAAACCCGGCGTCCTTGAGCCGAACCGCCGCTGCCGCACACGCCTCGCCGCGGATTACCTTGGTCTCGAAATCGGCGGCCCATGGATGCATGTTGGCAGTGGAACCCCGAGCCGGGCGATAACGCAACATCTCGATGCCCGGCAATCCCGCGCCATCGATCGCCAGCGCCCTGACCTGGTGCCCCGCTTTGGCAAGGGCGGGCGCGAGATGCTTGAACTGGCCGGGGAAGTTTTGGTGGACAAACAATACGTTCATTTTTTGACCATAACATATTGTTTAAAAACAGTTTTTATTGATCCCTGTAGTAAAAAGGCTTGCCCCGCACGCGGGCGCGGGGAGCCTTTTTAATATTCCGCTTAGCGGGAGACGAGAGGTTTCCAGTGGGTCAGTTGCGCTATGTGCCGTACCGCACCGGCGACTTCGCATACTTCAGCGCAGCCAGCGCGCTGTAACACGCGAGCCATGAGGTTTTGGGATTATCCGGCGAAGGCACGTTCTCAAGCTTGATGCTTACGCTGCCGGTCTTGCCGCGCATCGTGATGTAGTGCGTGTTTAGTGTCAGCGCGGGATCGGCCACCACCTTGAGCCGCGTGCGGTCGAAGCCCACGCCGGCCATGCTGAGCACTGCGGCTATGTTCACATTCGCCGGAAACAGCGGCACGCCTTCACGCGCCGAGCCATCGAACAATGTCGTGGGCGCAACGAGTGTATTCAGGTCAATGCCCAATTTCTCCACATACGCGATGCCTTTCCACGCCACCGGCGG
The DNA here is from genome assembly GCA_002412495.1 of Betaproteobacteria bacterium UBA5216. Classification (GTDB taxonomy): domain Bacteria; phylum Pseudomonadota; class Gammaproteobacteria; order Burkholderiales; family SG8-41; genus UBA5216. Next base: position 540 of record DHVE01000019.1, on the reverse strand, counting down.
TTTGGTCACCGCGATTGACACTTCATCCACACCGGCCATGCACATGGTCTTGAGTGCATCCAGACCGCAGATGCCGCCTGACGGCACATACAGCATCGCGCCGGTTTGCATGGCCGAGGCTTCCAGACGTGCTCGCAATTCGTCATCGCACAACGCGCCGCCCGACAGCACGATCAGCGCGATGTCCTTGTCGAGCAAGGCCACGCCGAATTCACGCACGGCTTCATGCGAGGCGGCTTCGACCACCACGTCCGGGCGCTGCGCGAGCAGTTCCGCCAGCGTAGTCACGTAGGCAATGCCGTTTTCGTCGGCCAGTGGCTTGCCGCGCGAGGCCTCGTTGCGTCCCACCACTGCCACGACCTGCGCATCGCCCAAGTCTCCCTGACGAATGTGCTCGATAAACAACGTGGCAATGGTACCGCCACCGATAATGGCTACGCGCATGGGCATTTCTTTCGGAGATCAATCTCTCGGTTGGGCATGAATTGTACTGTGATTGACGGCAGCCAGCCACGGCAAGCCTTGTCCAACGTGGTATGA